>JAZOWW010000001.1:0-63747 GCA_045659425.1 Alistipes sp.
GGAGAGTAGGTAGCCGCCTCTTTAAGACCAGCCAATAAGGTTGGTCTTTTTTTTGTCTATATACGAATACTTACTCTTAGAACCTTTTGAACCCTTGTTGCAAGGCTGGTCTTAAAGAGAAGTATGTTACCTATCCCCCAAACCTCCATGACTTTGTCTTCCTCCTTGCGACTCGGCAAAGCGAGCGAGCTCGCTATGCCCTCGTTCCGCAGCGTCGGGCTCTGTAAAGGGGGCTTTTTTATTTGTATTTAGTTTGGTGGGTTTCGGACAAGTTTAATCGGTAGCGATGTCTTACAAGAGTACTCCCCCTCGCTTCGCTGCATCAGTTCTGTAAGGGGGGGCTTTTATTATGGTGGGGGGATAATACTTGTGCTGAAAGTTCTGCCACTAACCCTCATAGACACTTTTCTCACCCCGACTGCTGGGTATCGTTTTCGATACCCAGGGGTATAAAAGATAACCTAACACTTACGAGTTCTGGTTTCTCTTGTGGACACTGAGAACAATACCAGTGTGTGGAGGTGCGAGAATTTTAAGGTCGGGTAAGGTCCGTAAATACTGGTAGGGTCGATTGAAGTCAAGAGGAATACATTATTTCACACAAGACATTCTATAAAAAAAAGCAGCGACCCGAAGATCGCTGCCTTGACTACGTAAAATCCTTTTGTTAGAAATAATATTTTACGCCGATAGTAGGATTAACACCAATATTGACAGTAGTGGCCACACCTGCTTTTGCGAGTACAATGAAGTTAAGTGATGCCAGATTTGCTGTAAATCCGAAATGTTTGGTTGGGCGGAATTCTACCGAAAACATATTTAGAGATATCCCTAAACCTGGATATGCACCACCGCTGATAGCCATAACAAAGCCAGCATCAATTCCCGGAGTGTAGTACATACCATCGCAGAGACGGACATAGTATGCAAAGTTAGGTGCAACTGTCAATATATGCATTCCGTTAGTTAAAGAGTAGCCGATGCTTGCACCTAATTTGCAGTTGTCAGCAACGAACCCTCCGAATTCTGGCTGTACTGCAAAGCCTAAACCAAAGCCACCATCGCTTGCCTCCATAATGATGCCTGCCATGCCACCGAAATACTTGTCACCTTTTTGTTGCGCTGAGGCAACTGAGCATCCAACTAGAATTGCTGTGATTATGATAAAAAACTTTTTCATAGATGTATGGATTTTCTTAATTCTCTCTACTATTTCTGTTTCAATTCAATCTGGTAGTATTCTCTTTCCGGTTTGGTGATTGCACCGGTAGCGGCATCGATAGCCCAACTGAGGGCATCGCACAAGTTAATAATTGAAACAGGATTGAAGGTTTTGTCAATGACGATGGTCTCCTTGTGATAGGAATCTGCCTCGGCCATTACGATAGTATCGTCGAAGCCTCGTTTAATCTTTGTAGTGAATGGGAATGTTACGTTGTAATATTTAATCCCGTCGATAGTTAGAGATACATTCTCTTGGATGTTGCAATCAAATGTTACTTTTGCCTTAGAGCCGCAGAAGATTGAGGCACAAGAGGTTGCTGAGCATAAAACAAGACCGCTTACGGCGAGTTTTACGAATGATCTAATCATAATATTTAAGTTTGTTGCAACGACACCATATTGCAGTGTACATAAAAAGAGAGCGTGGTGCCGTATGCCACACTTTAAGTCGAAGGTCCTAGGAAAACCTGATGCACAAATATGGAAATAACAGCCCACGCCAAGCAACGTGGAACTATTATGCAATCCTTGTGCAACGTCTTTGAATTTCCTAGGTTCTCGACTACAAGATTAGCATAACGCCTCTTTAATAATATGTCTGTCGATACATTTTTCGTGTACGACTCTACAAATATATGTAATTTTTATCTGAAATCAAATATCAGGCAGGGAGATATTCTATCTTTTGCGGCGGCGAGGGAGTTCTATATACTCGGTATATACGATTTGGGTGTGTGGATTTGAAGAGATAATCTCCTGCTGTATCGCCTTTGTGCCATAGCGGATGAAGAGAAAGCGACGAGGAATGCGGTGGACTATCTGGCGTAATGTGTCAAAACTCCTGACCTTGCACATTATCTCGTCGTCGGCAATACTACCTTCGATTTTGACCCAACTATCCTCCCATCGAAACAGACGGATGGTGTCACGCAAAAGTATGGTGTCGCAGAGTATGATTGTATCACGTTCAATAATTGTATCTCGTAGGGGTGTAGTTATCTGCAAAGCACTCTCGGAATGGGTGGTTGCAACGGACTCCAATCTTCGGATTTTGATCCCCAAGTCACGAATGTATTGGGCATCTTTGGCTCGCATCTGCTCGTATTCTCCGCAACGAAGGCGGAGTGCCTGCACTGATGCCGCAGCCTCGTCGGCAGCGGTGCGATAGCGTTCTACGTTGTTTGAGAGTGTGATTTGATTCTCTTTGAGGCGTTTGTTTTCTTTGAATATACGACCTGTGCCACCAAATAGGGCAACCGCCACTGCTGTCGCAATGACGGAGTAAAGAAATAGATATTTACTCATATGTTTATGTGGATTTTGAAAGTGATATGCAAATATACAAAATTTGAACACAAAAGTCAATAGTTTTACGTAAAAAAGTTTTTATGATGACTCTTTGTGTGAGTAAGATTTGAAATCCAAAATAAAATGTTATCTTTGTAAGATAAACGATTGAAAGATGAAACGAATTGTGTTATTTCCAGGGTCATTCGATCCTTTTACCAGAGGTCACGAGTCGCTTGTCGAGGGTGCGTTGCGCCTGTTCGACGAGGTAGTGATTGCCGTCGGGGAGAATGTGTCAAAGAGCGGTTTGCTCTCGGTTGAGAATCGTTTGCGATTGATTGAGGATCTTTATTGCAATGAGCCTCGTGTAAGAGTTGCGAAGTACTCGACATTGACGGGCGATTTTGCTCACGAAGTTGGGGCGGTGGCGATGATTCGAGGTATTCGCAACACAACAGATTTCAACTTTGAACGTTCTATAGAGGCAACCAATCGTCGTCTGTTCCCTGATTTAACCACCGTTATGTTGGTGACACCTGACGAGTATGCCCATATCTCGTCGAGTATCGTGCGAGAGTTGCTTTCGTTTGGCCGTGAGGTTTCGGATTTTATGCCTGACGGGGTAGATATAAAGAGATATTTGTAATACAAAAAGATAAAGATATGCAGTTTACAGCAGAGATGATTGCCGGCCTTCTTGGGGGCGAGATCGTCGGAAATAAAGATGCAGCCGTACATACGGTATCCTCTATCGAGGGTGGCAAGGAGGGCGGTTTGAGTTATCTGACCAACCCGAAATATGAGCAGTATGTATATACGACAGCATGCTCAATTGTTTTGGTCGATAAGAGTTTCGAGCCGAAACAGGAGTCTTCGACCACGTTGATTAAGGTTGATAATGTCGGAGCGTGCGTTCTTCAACTCCTTGAAATGTACAATGCTATGAAGCCGCAGAAGATGGGCATCTCGCCACGTGCATCGGTTTCGGAGAAGGCAAAGGTGGGCAATGATTGCTATATTGGCGACTTTGCAGTAGTCGAGGATGGTGCAGTTATCGAGGATGGCGCAAAGATCTATCCGCAGTGCTACGTGGGCGATGGCGTGCGTATCGGTGCGCAGACAAAGTTGTATGCAGGTGTGAAGATTTACGAAGGTTGCGTTATCGGCAGCCGCTGTATTATCCACTCCGGAGCAGTGATTGGTGCTGATGGATTTGGCTTTGCACCGAATGCAGAGGGCGGTTTCGATAAGATTCCGCAGTTGGGTAATGTTATTATCGAGGACGATGTGGAGATTGGTGCTAACACATGTATCGACCGTGCAAAAACCGACTCTACAATTATCCGCCGTGGTGTTAAATTGGATAACCTTATCCAAATTGGCCATAACGTGCAGATTGGCGAAAATACCGTTTCGTCGGCACAAATGGGTATTGCCGGCACGTCGAAGGTCGGACGTAACTGCTTCCTGGCAGGTCAGGTGGGTATTGCCGATCACGTAAATATCGGCGACTACGTGAAGATTGGCTCGAAGTCGGGTATCGACAAGGATGTTGCCGACGGAGAGATTCGCTTCGGATACCCTGCAATGCCGGGTATGGGTTACCATCGCTCGTTTGCGGTATTTAAGATGTTGCCGGATTTGAAGAAGCGTATCGAGCAACTTGAAAAGAGTATTGAAAAATAAAAATAAGAGAATATGAAGAAGATTTTTTTGATTATGGCTATGGCAGTCGCAATGGTTGCCTGCAATAGTGGTAAAAAGTGTGTTGTAGAGGGTAATATTACAGGCATCGAGGATGGTGTTGTGACTCTGTCGGAGCCACAGCGTGGAGGAGAGGTTTTGGCGGAGACTCAGATGGAGAACGGCAAGTTCCGTTTCGTTTTGGAGGATGTCGAGCCGCAGTTGTGCGCCGTAAATGTTGGTGAGGATACGGTTGCTATGATATTCACCGAGAATGGTAAGGTAAAGATTAGTGGTAGTGTTGCAGAGGTGGTAACCATAGAGGGAACTCTTGCGAACGAGGCTTATAATGCATTTAATGCCGATATGACTCTTCTTAACCAGCGTTATGCTCAGGCGGCGGATGACGAGGCACGTTTGGCTCTGCGTGAGGAGTATGATGCGATGCTTGATGGTGCAATCGAGCAAAACCTCGGTAATGTATTTGGTGTAACCCTCTTGTTGGATGTTAAGGGTCATCAGTTGTCGGCAGCCGAGATGAAGGCTACGTTGAGCGCTTTGGAGGGCGATATGGCCGAGTTGCAGATTGTTAAGGATGCTTTGGCTCGTGCGGAGCGCAAGATGCGTACCGAGCCTCAGGTCGAGGGTAGCGACATCGTTCCTATCTATATCGACATTGAGCAGCCTGATGTGAATGGTAACAACGTTTCGTTGAAGTCGGTAGTTGAGAAGGAGGGTAACCGTTACGTGTTGCTCGATTTCTGGGCTTCTTGGTGCGGCCCTTGCATGGGTGAGATGCCATATCTGCGTGAGGCCTACAAGAAGTACCACAAGAAGGGTTTCGAAATCTTTGGTGTTTCGTTCGATAGCAAGGCAGAGGGTTGGAAGGCAGCAATGGAGCGCCAGAAGATGACTTGGGTCAATGTAAGCACATTGGAGGGCTTCGGTGGCACCGCAGGCGAGGATTATGTTGTGGAGTCTATCCCTACGAACTTCCTTATCGACTGTGCAACAGGCATTATCGTGGCGAAAAACCTTCGTGGCGAGCAGGTCGAGGAGAAACTCGCAGAGTTGTTGAAATAGAGATATAATTAAGGGTTGGGCAGAACTCTTGCCCGACCCTTATTGTTTTTATACCGATGGCTATTTATAGAATTTTGGGCATAGACCCAGGTACAAACTATACCGGTTATGGTATCTTGGAGGTGGAGGGCAGAAGCATCCGCCCTGTTGCACTTGGGGATATAGATTTGCACAAGATTGAGAGTCCGTATGCCAAACTCCGTTGTATCTTCGATAGAGTTTGCCAACTGATTGCCGACTATGAGCCGAGAGATGTGGCCTTGGAGTCGCCATTTTTCGGACAGAATGTGCAGAGTATGCTCAAACTCGGTCGTGCGCAAGGCGTGGCGATGGCGGCGGCTTTGAGCCGGAATAAGGAGGTTTTTGAGTATGCGCCAAGCCGAATTAAGCAGGCAATCACGGGTACGGGAGGCGCTTCAAAGGAACAGGTGTCAGGTATTGTGATGCGAACGCTCGGGATTAAGGAGCAACCACGTCGTCTGGATGCTACGGATGGAATGGCGGTCGCTCTGTGCCATTATTACACCTCTACAAGTCCTATCGAGGCAGCGCTTGGAGAGCAGAGAGTCAAGGGGTTAGGCGGAAATAAACAGGCTCGCAAACGTGGCACACAGTCCTGGGAGCAGTTTCTGCGTGAGAATCCGGAGCGAGAGTTGAAGAAATAGGAAGTCGGGATAAACGAAAAATATTTTTAATTTTTCTTCAAAATATTTGGTGGTAAAGAAAAAACACCCTATATTTGCACTCGCAATCAGCAAATGGCTCCGTAGCTCAACTGAATAGAGTACTTGACTACGGATCAAGCGGTTCCAGGTTTGAATCCTGGCGGAGTCACTGAAAGGTCGAAAAGTTTACGCTTTTCGACCTTTTTTGTGTGTAGTCTGTTCCTATGTTATCTGTTGAGTTTTATCAGGAAGAACGGAGTCATTTCACGATACTTCGCATTCTGGAAGGTGCGCTTTCCTTGCCTTACAATCTCGCCCTTGACCGTGCCGATGATATTCATCTGCCAGGTAGGTCTTGATTTCTTGTTTCTCAGTTTCTGTAATGCTGTATCGTTTAGTTTGATATATATAGTCTTCTCCCTCTCTTCCGGCATTATCGAGATTGGGTCGAGCGAGAAGAGTCCGTTTTTCTTGCCCAATATCAACTCCACAGGGTCGTTGAATCCGGGATCTTTGTCAATTAGAATTTTTACAGGGATGACCTCATCATTGAATGAGAAGAGCAACTCCTCGTTTATATCAAATGCTAATGACATTCGATAAGGAGAAGGTTCTGTCAGATCGATTGCCAACTCTGCCGCAGGTATGTGGTGGGTGTAGTAGAAGGCCTGCATCATATTGTCGGCTGGTAATACATCGGTCTGCTCACGACCCTCCGCTCCCGGATAGTCGAGTTTTACCTCTATTGGGAAACGAGCGCTCTCTGCACCCTTTGGAGCCGTTATCGAGACATCCCACCTTTTGCCGTTTTGGATTTTCAAACTGCTGGTAGTATATCCTCTCGGAAGACCTTCGACTACCAATTGTGCAGGTCTCTTGACCTTGCCGTCAATATCGACACGGAACCATGATGTGCCACCTGACGGAATTGTAATGTTTGCCGGCGAGGCAAATGCATTGAATGGCGGCATATAGCGGTGACGCACCAACAGATAGTGGTAATCCTTGCCGTATCCTCGGTGGCGGTCCTCTACTTCAAGGATATACTCGTCACTTCTTTTAGACGTAAATTTCAGTATTGGGTCGGCGTGGAAGGTCATAAGGCCCTGTGTAGGGTCTTCTGTGTCGTCAACCTCTGCAACCACCTTGCCGAAACGGTTTATCAGCCTCATTACGCCGTCTATTCTCGAACCGTTGCGTCTGCCGATGAGTTCAACAAAGAGAGGCTTCTTCTCTTCAAGATATACTTTGTATCGTTTAATCTTCGATGTCGAGGTGAGAGAGTCGGTAATGGCGGATGTCAAGTTGAGCATCGTACCCTCTTTGGGCGAGTGGATAAGTTTTGTCTTTTTAGGCAATGCGTAGAACGGAACGGCATTCGATGTGCCGGTGTCGTTGGTGTATGTCAGGTGGTGGTATCCCGCCTTTTTGACCTTTACGCTTGCCTTTGTCGAGCCAAGATTAACACCCTCTAACTCCTGCTTAATCTTCTTGCCTGCTACACCATAGGCAGGGTAACGCCCTGTCACGTAAGGAATCTGTCCGACCTGGATTCGGTATGTGAAATCTTGTCGTCCTCGATAGATTGCATCGTGTATCATTAGCGTATAATCGCCATCTTTTGGCAGCGTAGTAATAATCAGCGGATCCACATTATGGTGGTTGTCATCCGAGTAGGCAACCTCTCTGCCACGTGAATCCATAAGTTTCAAGACCGGCTGAAACCAACCCGGAACAGCGTCTGCGATATATGGCACAAGTTGTCGGCCCTTGACCGAAGCCACGATAGAGTCGCCCTTGCAACCGGAGAACTTGAAGTAATCGACACCCCCGGGAGTGACCTGTCCGCACAATACCGCAGGGAGAGACTCCACGATGTTCGGCTTTTTGAGCGTAGATTTGCCATTTTCGAGGATGTTGGGATACGATGCAACCTCAAATGGAAGCATATTCGATACACCGGCAGGGCCTTGCAGACGAAGGTCGTACAAACCGCACGGGACATCGCCCGAAATCGTAATCTCAATCTTTATCTTGTCGGCAAGTTGCGGACTGCTCTGGTCGTTCAATCTTTTGCGCTTCTTCTTTACGGTAGCCTCCTCTACGAAAGGATGCAACTCGCCTCGTATGCCTGGGTGGCTGAACATGACCTTTGTGGCCTTGTTGATATTGAGTCCGCCCGCCTCAATCTCTACCGTTGAGCCTACCTCGCCACCTGCGGGGTAGAGGTATCCCAGCGACAACTTCTGTGCGTAGAGGTTTGTCGTTATGAGGGTGCAGATAACCAATAATATTATATTTTTACGCTTCATAATATGGCTATTTTATATCGATTATTTCATAGAGCAGTCCGTTACTCTGCTTCTTGTTGAGCAGCGAAGGAAGTATCGGCAACTCTCCCTCGGATACGTGTGGCAGGGTGCCGTACGGGTCAACTCCCATTAGGAGGTATATTGTGCCAATCAGGTCGCACGGATATACGGGGCGTTCGGTAACCTTCTCTCCTGTTTTGTCGGTCTTGCCGACCACCTTGCCACCGTGAAAACCTCCGCCGGCTACCAGGTAACTGAACGCTGTGCCGAAGTGGGCTCTGCCGCCATTCCACGGAGCCTCCCACAATACCCTTGGTGTTCTTCCGAACTCGCCGCCACAGAGAACTATGGTGCTGTCCAAGAGTCCACGCTCGTCCAAATCTGCAAGTAGGGCAGAGAGTGCCTTATCTAAACTCGGCAACATCGAGTTCATCTTCTGGAAGTGCTTCTTGTGGGTGTCCCATCCCGTTGTACGAACGTTTACAAACGGTACGCCCGCCTCGACGAGTTTTCTTGCAACGAGGCACGATTGTCCGAGTCGAGATTTTCCGTAACGCTCCCTTATCGAGTCAGGCTCGTTGGCGAGGTTGAAGACCTCTCGACTCTCGCCCCAAATGAACTCCATATTTATCTCTCGTAGTGAGTCTATCTGCTCCTTGCCCATCGGTTTGTTCTCAAACTCATGGAGTAGTCCCATTCTCTTCTCCATTCGTTCACGGTCGATAAACTTGTTCACTACGCCCTCCACTTCGTAAACCTGCGATTCAGGTTTGCCGCCCGTGTCGAAAGATTTGTATGCATTGCCAAGGAAGCCTCCCTCATTGAAACGGCTGTTGGCACTTGTCAGGGAGATGTAGCATGGCAAAATGCCTTTGTAACTATCCCTCTTCATATAGGATATTACAGCTCCGAAGGATGGATAGACAACTGCTCCGCCCGAACTGTCGCCTGTAATCATTGCGTAATGTCCCGTCTCATGTGCATTGCTGCCGTGTGTCATGCTTCGGATAAGCGAATATTTGTCGGCCATACCGGCAAGCAGCGGTAGTTTTTCGCCAACATATACCCCCTCGACGTTGGTCTTACAGACCTTCTTATAGTTTCCGCAGTAGTTTCTGCCCGCCTCCGGCTTGGGGTCGAATGTGTCGGTTTGTGCAGGACCACCATCCAAATATATCAAAATCACGGACTTCGCCCGTTGAGCCGTGGCGCTGAATCCGATGGATAATAGTAGTATCAGGGTCAGATATATCGTTCTCATAGTGTAAATGTTAGTGGTTATAGAGGAACTCGTTGCTGTTTATCTGCATCCACAGAATATCGAATGCCATCTCCGAGAGTGGTAATTCGTTTTGCTCCATATACGTTTTGTAGAGTTCTATCTCCTGCGCAGTTGCACGTCTGGATAGCACACGGAGCGTAATTGCATTTGCAACCTGCGGAAGTTCGGTATGCTCTTCGCAAATCTTCTTCAAAACAGGACTCTTCCTTATTCGCTTTTCAAGTGCCGAGGAGTTCATCAGGTAGAGCAACTGTCGGGATGTGAGCGAGTTGTTTCGCTGACTCTCCAACGATACATCTCTGGATACCTTGCCAAAGAGTTCCAACTCTGAGGATGATACCGTTGCATCGCCCAGATGTGTTGCTCTTGTTGCAGGCGGGTAGAATGTGAATGGTTCGGGTACACGGCTGCTATACTTCTCCCAAACGCCGGTAGAGTAGCCCAACGCATCGATTATCACCTCGGCAGGGAGCCTTTGCGCAGTGAAGAAACCTTCGGGAGCCATCTCCGAATTAAACTCCTTTGATAGGAGGATTTTTCTCAGCAAGGCCCTCATGTCGAAGCCCTTGCTTATGAAATAGTCGGTAAGTTCGTTCAGGAGTTTCGGGTTTGATGGCTTGTTGTCGGCACGCCAATCATCAGGCTCGTGTACCAAACCCTTGCCGAATACCCAGTACCACATTCGGTTTACCATCACCTCAGCAAAGCGGCGATTATCCGACGAAGTGAGCCAATTTACGTATGCCTCACGCCAATCGGTGTCGGGTTGAGGGGCGAGGATAGTGCCGTCGTTCAGGATTATTCGCTGTCGAGGCAGCGGCTTATGAAAGTCGAGATATATAATCTCCTCCTTCCATTCCTTGGTTGATTTGAACTTTATTTGTGAGAAGCACAAATGACCATTGTCGGTGCAATGTCTGTTGCCCAAGAATAGCAGATTTATGTTCGCATAGAAGTTCTCCGGGCTTCTTGTCTGGAAACCACGGTAGAAGTTGGCTGCCGGCGAGCGGAAGTTGCTACCCTCTGAGAGGAGCAGGTCACGTACCATTTTATCGTAAGGCACATTGTTTAGCAGTTGCTCGTATATCCATCGATTGTAGGCTTGTACGCCATTAGGCCAGAGGTTGCTCGGAAACTCTGACTTGATGCGCAGAATATCGCCCCAGTGCATCTGCATATATTTGAGGGCGAGTTCGTTCTTTATGATCCTGTTGACTAATTTTTTTCGTTTGTCAGGATCTTCGTCATCAAGAAACTTTACACAAGTTTGAGGTGATGGCAGTGCGCCTGTCACAGTAAGATAGACTCTTCGCAGGAACACCTCATCCTGGCACTCCTCCGCAGCGCTTGCCTTCATTGTCGGCAATAGCAGACAAACAAGTAAGATTAGAATAGTTTTCATACTATTAAGATATTAAAATACCCTCTATTTCAACTAATAATTCATCCCTGCATACATCGGCAACCGTATATACAATAGGCAGATGTGGATATGCCTGCTCGGCTACCGATTTGACTTGCTCGTAGTCCTTTGGATTTTTGATGAAGATATGCAGTTTGGTGTATTTCAGATCGTAGCCCCTGCATCCGTGATTGATTAAATTCTGCGACGATACAAGATGCTCGATATTTTCGATTGTCATAATCGTTTGCTGACGTGCCGAGGTGGAGTTTATGCTCTGCTCACCTCGAATTGCAGCCGTACCCGATACAAAGCAGTATGCACCTGCTTTGGTCTCGATTAACTTCGCACGCTCGAATTTCGGGGTACTTTTCACGGCGTTGAGGTCGTTGTCGATAAGTACACTCTTCGAGTATATGTGTGCCGCCACTTGTAGCGGGTTATCAATCGGGAATACGCCGTTGGATAGGTGCTCAGCCCTCTTGAAGGCTATGCCACCAACAATTATGCCCTCACCACTGATGCCTATTCCCGT
Organism: Alistipes sp.; assembly: GCA_045659425.1. Taxonomy (GTDB): domain Bacteria; phylum Bacteroidota; class Bacteroidia; order Bacteroidales; family Rikenellaceae; genus Alistipes. The sequence goes on from JAZOWW010000001.1 coordinate 11,474, forward strand.
GGCGGCAGGGTAGCCGTTGCGCCACTCTCCTTGCGAGTAGTAGCGGGAACGTGCATCGTTGAACTCCTGATAGTTCTGCTTGCCATCTCGGCATGATACAATATTGCCGATATAGTTCCATTGGCGTACAATATCATCAATCGCAAAGCCGAACGAGGATAACATGCCGTTCAACTTGCCGAAGACCTCCTCGCTCTGCTGATGAACGCTCTTCGAGAAGTCGGAGGATGGAATGCCCTCGACGATTAGTGCGGATTCTTCGTCGTTTTCGATATGTGCGTAGCAGATGCCGTTCTGCACCCCTATTTTTATCTCGGAATCTCCGTCAAGGGTGTATATTTCGAGCGATAATCCGCCCTGCGGCAGCAGATATTGCGGAATGAGTGTTACGGGAACATTACGACCCAGAGAGTCGCAGATGATGGATTTTAACCTCTCCAACAGATTGTGATATGGCACAGCAGTGGTTGTGCCGCAGAGGACTACTCCGCAGATTCTGTCGCTCGCAACACTCTCCAAGGCCGTCTTAATGCCATTTGAGCAGAGGTTACAAATGTCGAGAGTCGAAGAGTAAACCTTTAATCCCATATCTCCCGTCGGTTAATTTTGTTTTATTATAAGATAAAGGTAAGGATAAAAAGTTAAATTTCAAATTAAAGATTTGAGGAAATAAAAAGACTGCTTAACATTTTGTTAAGCAGTCTTTCAAATTTTGTGCCCAGGACGAGACTCGAACTCACACGACCTAACGGTCACTACCCCCTCAAAGTAGCGTGTCTACCAATTCCACCACCTGGGCATTACGCCGCTATCTTTCTCAATAGCGGTGCAAAGATATGTACAATTTTTTATTTGCGCAAATAAATTTGTAAAAAAATAACATATATTGTGCCATAAGCGAGAAATCGATGAGGCAAATTTGCAATCCTCACAATTTGTTACTACTTTTGATAAATTTTACTATCCGCATTAGGTAAACGAAATGAATAATAACGAAAATATTATGGCACAATTTGACAAGTATCGCTCAATCTACTCTCACGAGGAACTGATGGCACGTCTGCGTCGTTTGAAGCACGTGGCTCTCGATATGGATGGCACAATCTATATGGGTGCAACCCTCTTCCCGTACACAAAACCTTTCTTGGCAGGCTTGAAGGATGGTGGTATCCGCTACTCATTCCTGACCAACAACCCATCTGCAAGTATTGCCGACTATTTGGCAAAGTTGACACGTCTGGGCGTGAATGCTACCGAGGAGGAGATGTACACCACAGCGTTGGCAACCATCGACTACATCAAGACCCACTATCCGGAGGCAAAGCGTCTCTTTATGCTCGGCACTCCTTCGATGATTTCGGAGTTCGAGAAGGCAGGTTTCGAGTCGGCAGCAGATGATGCAGCAGACCGTCCTGACGTATTGGTGGTGGCCTTCGATAAGACACTTGCTTACGACCGCTTGTGTCGTGCGGCGTGGTGGATCTCGCAAGGTGTGCCATACATTGCAACAAATCCTGATAAGGTTTGTCCTACCGACCAGCCGACAGTATTAGTGGATTGTGGCTCTATCTGCGCTTGTTTGACTCACGCAACAGGTCGCACTCCGGATATTACGCTCGGAAAGCCGGACCCAAATATGCTTTCAGGTATCTTGAATCGCTACGGCATGGAGCCTGATGAGGTTGCAATGGTGGGCGACCGTATCTATACCGACATTGAGATGGCTCACAATGCAGGAGCATTCGGTGTGCTTGTTCTCTCCGGTGAGACAACGCTTGAAATTGCCGATGCCGCACCAAAGCAGCCACACCTTATCTGCGATAGCATCGAGGTACTCGGTCAGTTGATTGCCGAGGCTCACAAGGAGTAGGTATCACGCATAACTATAAATAGAGTAGCCTGCTAAACTCTCGATTAGCAGGCTACTCTATTTATGTCATCGGCTATTTCTTAATCTCAACCTCGATGGTTGGATGAACGTGGTCGCCTGTCCACATGTTCTCGACGATGAACTTGGCTGTCGAGCCGTTTCTTACGTTGAGGATGGTTGAGCCTAAGCCCTGAATGTCACGAGAGATGTCGCCACCGTGACGAACTACAAACGGGATAGATGAGAGGTTTCGTACCTCTACACGCTGAACCTTCTTTTTCTTATCAACATAGATGAGTTTAACCTCGATTGAAGCCTTGAAGAAGTCTGAAAGGAGTTGCTCCTCGCCTGCCAACTGTCCTGCGCTGTAAGCCAATGTGCGTCGTGCATCGAGTGCCTCACGGATGCTCTCCAAACTCTTCTCCTTGGCAAATACAAGGGTCATATTGCGGTGCATGCCACGAAGTCGGTAAACCTCGTTGATTGTGGTGTGAATGTCGGTTGTAGCGCTCATAAAGAGTTTGCGATCCTTTGCACGCTCAATCAACTTTGGATAGAACTGTCCGCCGTTCATAATCTCTACGCCATCAATCAGATTCTCGGCATATACCTTCTTCTGGAAGTCGAGCATCTCAACGCTCTTGCAACGCCATCCCGGATGATTGTGCATAATGAGAGCACCCTGCGCACGTGCATTGCGAATAGACTGCATCGGATCCTCAGCGTATATGGTGTTGTTATCCGTTGTAAAGAGAGCGTTGAAGTGGCCAATGGTCTCCGGAGTACGAGTAATCTCTGCTCCCGGAATAATGAGAAGGCCAAACTTCTCTGCCTCCTTTTGCGCCTCTGCAATAGGGTGGTTCAGGTCAGCAAGTATGCCACGCTTATCTGCCGCCTTTCGGATTACATCGTTGTTGATAGGTTTCTGAACCTCTCCGTTGGTGTAACCTTTGAGGAATTTGAGCATCGAAGGCTCGATGCGGCGATACTCAATATGCTCTGTTACGGCCATTACATCCAGACCATCAGACCACGCCTCACGTACACGGTAAGCAACCGTTACATCTGCATCCGAGTAGATAGAGTGGGTGTGGAGGTCGGCTTTGTAAGGAGTATAACCATTTACCTGCGGTAGGATGATGCCGACACGATGCGGAGCGGCAGTCTTTGATACTTCGGTGTGGATAATATCCTTATTGTGGTATTGTGCATAGGCTGCGGTTGAGCCGAGTAGAAACAATGCACAAAATAGTACTCTTTTCATTTGTTAGGTTGTTTTTAGTTCTATTATTCGAATATAGTATTAAACACCTTTGCAAGTCGGTAGCCAGCCTTCTGAATCTCCAATTCTGCCAAAGGGAGAGCCTTCTTTGTGAAATTGTCGTTCAGGACATCACCCTCCTTGACCCAGTAGATTGATGGGCGAATGTCACGTGCGGCATCCTCTAACCACTCCTCTACCCAGCCTTTTGTTACGGCCTTGATCTGCTTTTCAGTGTAGCAGTCGAGTTTGTCGGCATACTGCTTATATGTCCACTTCTTGTGGCTGTATGCAATGACTGCCGTATCCCACGCCTTGTGCAAAGTCATCTCCTTGCCAAGATAGGTAATCTCCTCGTTACCCTTATTGCTACGGTCGGTATAACGCAAGTGTGATGGACAGTGGAAGTCTCCAACCATATGTACCAAGCACTTGATAGCGAACATAACGGTCGAGTCGCTCAACTCTTGGCGGTTCTTCAACTGCTCGGAGAGTTTAATGGTGGCGGTCACAGCATCACGTCCCTTGCGGTACTCGTTTCGCAACTGCTGGCTTGTGCGACATCTCTCATTCACAATGGAGGCGTGCCAACCTGCGGTAACCTTCTTGTACTCCGGCGTATTGCGTACTTGGTCTAACCATACGGCATAATCCGCCAATGGGGTGCCGTTTGTGTATTTTTCAATGTTAGCCTTTGCCTGTGGCGTGAGGTTACGCTCGGCAATCTCCGCAATAGTACGGTGTCCGAGACCTCCCCATGCTGCAACTTCAAAACTTGTCAAGAGAGCGAGGGCGATAGCAATGATTGATGCTCTGAGTTTCATCCCTTATATTATTTATTATTTGCCAAAGATATCGTTGATAACCTTTGCCATACGCAGGCCGCCTTTGAGAATTTGTCTATCAGCCAACTCTCCAAAATTTTGCAAAATTTCGAGGTCCATACGGCTCAACTCCTCCTTCGGTGTTCCCTTTGGCATCTTCTTCATTACATCATAGATGTAGCGGCTCTCCTGGGCCATCTCACAAAGCCACTCGTACAAATCTCCGGCAGTAACCTTGTCGATGTACTCCTGAGAAATATTGCAGTCGAGCGAGTGGGCAAAGTCCATATATCCGAAAGCCGAACGTGGGTATCTCATAAGAGGTGTGTCCCAGACCTTGTGGAATGATGTTACCTTGCCGTCAACAAATACGATGTCGTAGTGTGAGTTCAACTTCCAACTGCGGTCCTCGTTCTGGAAGTAGGTGTGTCCCGGACAGTGGAAGTCGCCCAGGGCGTGCAGAAGGTGGTAGATATGCAATTTCAAATCATCCTCCTTCATCTCCTTGTAGTTTTTGAGTTTCTCGATTGTGGAACTCAACTCCGGATATGCTGTGCCGACAGGTTTGCCGGTGTTTACATCGTAATATGCCGAGTGTCGCCAGTGGCTGGTCTCCTCACGGTAGTTGTCCATCCACGATGCGAAATATACGATTGAGCGACCTTCGATGCAGGCTTCGATATTCTGCTTTGCCTCCGGTGTGAGGTGTCGCTCGGCGATGTAGGCGATTGTTGCGTGAATGTCACGTCCCCAGCCAAATGCGTTACCTCCGATAAAGAGTGAGAGCAACGCTGTCAATATAATAAGTCTTGATTTCATAACTGTTTCTCCTTATGTGGTAACCTATTTTACACTCTTCTTAGGTGCGTTCTCGTCAAACAGACCGTTCAGCAATGCTGCCAAGCGATAGCCTGCAACGCCGATGTGGTCGGTAGCCATGATGTAACTCTTATTGAGCCATGGACGATAGTTCTTGGAGTTAAATTTTTGGTTGTTTGTAACGTACGAGTAGATTGGGCGATACTCCTTTGCATTCGATGTAACCCAATCATATACGCTTCCGGCGGTCAACTCTGCAACCTTCTCAGCAGAGAGGCGATTGAGCTGGTGAACGAACTCGTTGACCTTCCAGCCGAAGGTAGCGGTAACAACCTCGCCCTCCCAGAACTTCATGTACGAGCGGCCTTTGGTCTCCTTGCCGTAGTAGTACTTAATCTTGCGAGCCTCCAACAGGTCTGTGAAGACATAGTGAGATGCACAGTGCAAATCTCCCATGATGTGTACTACGTAGCGGATGTTGTCGGCAACCTCCTTCTCTGAGAGGTTCTGACGATTTTCGAGTGCAGCAACAGCCTTTGCCAAGCCATCAAGTGCGTCTGCACGACGAACAGCCTCCGAATCCGACTTGTCAGCCTTCTTGCCCGGAAGAATTTTACCCTTTGGAGTCAAGGCAACATTGTGCCAATTCTCGGTGTGCTTATACTCTGGCTGTTTGGATACCTCCTGCATCCAGTAAGCGTAGTAGGCGATACTGTGGTTGCCCAATGCCTTCTCAATGTTCTGGCGAGCCTCCGCTGTCAGGTTGGCATTTGCAATAGCGGCTACGGCTGTGTGCAGATGGCCATTCCACGCCTGTACTGCCGGTGCAAGAGCAACGATTGCTATGATTGATAACAGAATTTTCTTCATAATTGCGAGTTATTATTTGTCAAATATTGAGTTAAGGATTTTAGCCAAGCGGTAGCCTGCGGCAGGAACGAGGTGGTTAACCATCTCGTATGCCTTCTCCATATATTTCTCATCTGCTACCTTGCTCTCGGCGATAAGAGCATAAGCGGCCTTTGAGAAGGTCGAAGCCTCGGCGTGCCAAGAGTCAGGTGTTCCTGACATCAACTCCTCACGTTGAGCATCTGTCGCACGGTCAAGTTCCTCAGCCAATGAGAGTGGTGAGCAGCCATAGTGCTTTGAGGCGATAACCGAGCCGTCCCAGAACTTGTGGAACTTGATCTCCTTGCCCTTGTACTGAATCTTTACAGGACGGGTCGTAGGGAAGTCGATGTGTACAGGGCTGTGCATGTCGCCTACCAAGTGTACGAGGAATTTGATGTTGAGCGTAACCAACGAGTCGCTCAACTCACGGTAGTTTGCCATCTCGTCAACGATACGTTTAACCTGGCTTACCGAGATTGGAGGTGCAGGGTTCCCCTCAGCGTCGGTACGTAGGTCGTTAGTCCAATAATCGACGTGCCAATCACGGGTAATGTCGAATGGCGGCTTGTGACGGTTTAGGTCCATCCACGAAGCGTAGTAGATTATAGACTGGCCGTTCAGATACTTCTCGATGTTGGCTTTTGCACGAGGGGTGAGGTGACGCTCGGCGATGCGTGCGATGGTTGCATGGCCTCGATTGTCCCAAGCCCACGAGTTACTTGCCACAGCGAGGCACAATAACATCGTTAAAATAAGTTTTTTCATAATTAGGCTATGTTTTTATAGTTACATTTGTTTCCAATTAACAAAAATAGTAAAAAGATATGAAATTTTTACGGTTGGGACGAGAAAATGTGCGGATACCTATGTAATATATATAAAAAAAACAACCCAATCTCGAAAGATTGGGTTGCGTGTGTTTAGCAATCGGATTGCCTTATGCGAGCGGAGTAACGCTTACATATGACTTGCCGGAAGCCTTCTTTGTGAAGACAACAGTACCGTTAACCAAAGCGAAGAGGGTGTGGTCTTTACCCATACCTACATTCTCGCCTGCGTTGTGTACAGTACCACGCTGACGTACGATGATGTTGCCTGCCTTAGCAACCTGACCACCGTAAAGTTTAACGCCGAGTCGTTTGCTCTCTGACTCACGACCGTTCTTCGAACTACCTACACCTTTTTTGTGTGCCATACTTCTTTACAGTTTTTTAGGTTATGCAACAATGTCTTCTACTAAAATCTGCGACAGATACTGACGGTGACCGTTGCATTTCTGATAACCGGTTCTGCGCTTCTTCTTGAACACGAGAACTTTGTCGTCCTTCAAGTGTTTAAGAATCTTTACCTTTACTGAGGCGCCTTTTACAACAGGTGCACCTACCTTAACCTGACCGCCGTTCTCTACGAGCAGGACTTTGTCGAAACTCAGGGTAGAGTCAACCTCTCCCTCAAGACGGTGAACATAGAGTTTTCGACCTTTTTCAGCCTTGAACTGCTGACCTGCAATCTCTACAATTACAAACATTTATACTATAAAATTAATTTGTTTCGCCGATTTCTACTTCAATCGGCCTGCAAAGATAAGAATACTTTTCGGAATCTGCAATACCCCTGCCAAAAAGATTTACATAAAATAACCGCCCCTGCCGAGCAGAAGCGGTTATTTTTGTATGGATAGTGATTACTGACCAACCTCCTCGTTAGCCTCTGGAACCTCCGCAGAACCCTTGCCGTGGAAGTTGTAGAGACCGTTGCTTGTCTTAACAGAGTACTCGAAAGTACCATCTGCCTTAACCACAAGGAAACTATCCTTGTCTGCCATCAACGAGTAGAGGGTGTTGTTGTAGTAGAATGCACTTGTTGCAGCATCCAACCACAGAGCATTCTCAGTAGTGCCTGCAAACTCGTTAGCCTGAGCCTGTGAAGAGGCTACATAGTGCTTGCCTACTTTCAGGTCGCCTGCCGAGTATGCAACGTTGAACTTAACCTGGTAAGTTGCAGTCGCTACCTCAGTGAGTGCGAGGAAAGTCGAGAATGATGAGTTGTTTGGATCTGGGGCCATGCCCGATGGTGTCCATCCGTTAATAGCGATGCTTCTCATCTCAATAGCCTTACCTGTGTAACCATTGACAGAGCCAGAGTACTCTACGGTGAACTTCTTGTAGCCGGTTGTGCTTACTGCAATAACCTTGATAGTTGCAGAGTTGGTCTCAGGCATTGCTGTGTCGGCAACCTGTGCGAAGCAGTCGGTGAATGCGGTTGACAACATATACTTGGTACCCTCGTACTCGATGTACGACTTAGTTGCATCTGCCCAGTGCTTGTTTGACTGAGTGCTGTCGTATGCAGAGCGGAAGAAGTACTTCGCCTTGCGAGCATAGTTCAAATCGTTGTATTTAGGGTCGGTACCGAGAACCAAGTGTAACTTGTTGTTGTTGTTTGTGTCGACACCGTCGAATACGTGTGAGGTATCCTCCTTAACGTAACTCAACGAAGTGAGGTTGAATGCCAACTGTTGAAGAACGTGAGGATAGTTGAACGGACCATTGTAAGAGAAGCTGAACTCCTTCTCATTAGCCTCGTCCCAAGCCAAGAAAGATACGGTATTGTTATCCTCGTAAGGCATATTCTGGTTTGTTACCTTGAAGTATGCATTAGGATTGTTTGCCTGCAACTTGTACTCTACGCCCTGATATTTTACGTGGCTCTTGCCTACCTCAACCCAATAGAGATGAGGAACGTTGCTATTAAGTTTTGCAGCCTCTGTTGCATCGGTAGCGATATAAGAGTTGTACAAGAGATAGTCCTTTGCACTGTGGCAGTAAAGAACAACCTCGTTGCCCTCGGCATCAGTACCTGTGAAGGTCATGGTGTAGTTGCCGTTGCTGTCGAGTTCCGGCATAGGAACATTTACGTTAGTGATGTTCAAAGCAATCTTCTCGGCAGGCTTCTCCTCATCGGTGAAACTCTTTACGGTTGCATCCCAACCATTTGCGGCCTTGCAAGATACGGTTACCTCGATGCCGCTTGCATCGATGCCGCTTGCATCTACGATGAAACGATATACAGACTCGCTCATCTTGCGAATGTGGAGGGTACCGCTATTAAGGGTGAAGTTGTACATATCCTCACGGATTGTAGCGCTCTTCCAGTTGCCGGAGCCGTCCTCCAAGAGTTCGTATTTGGTGAAGCCGTCCTTTCCGAGTACGCCGTCAGCAGTCTCTACAACGCAGGTAAATGTACCAGAGAAGGCTGTGAATGCCAAAGTGTACTGATTACCCTTCTTGACAATCTCCAAGGTTGTGTAACTATCCATCTCACGGCCAGCCTTTGTGTTCTCAGGCTCAGCCTTGCCACCTTTAAGGTAGAGTGCAGAGAGGAGATATTTGCCGGAGTAAGAGAGAGCATACAGGCTGTATGAAGTAGAGTTGCTCTCGGTTGATTTGAGGGCCTCCAAGTAGTTATCTGCAGAGTCTGCCGCAAAGTGTACGGTTACGCCGTTGCAAATGAGAACGGAGCCGTTAACATCAATCCAAGGCGCATTATCCTTGCCGGTCAACTCGTTAGCCTTCTCCTGCGAGGTGCAGAAGTAACACTTGCCGTTGAGCTCATCCAAAGATGCGACGTTGTGGAACGACAGACACCAAGACATTGACTGACTTACATCCTGTACGATCCAGTCTGCGGTAGCACCACTTGGTGATACGGTGAAACTGTCATAGTTGCCCAAACCTGTAAGTGCCAACTCTCCCTGCTTTGTTTTCATTACAACCTTCTCAGAAAGGAGCAGTTTGTTGTCGCTATCCTTAGCCACAGCCCATACGTTATACTCGGTATAAGGGGTAAGGTCATTAACGGTAACCTTTGTAGGAACATCGCTGACGACAGTACCATTCTCATATACATACTCGGCTGTCAACTCTGGCTCGGACTCCTCGTCCGCTGCTGCTGCCGCTCCCGGCATCTTGTCGTTGAGTCTGTCTGGATTATTTGCCTCATCGGCCAACAAAGTGCCGTCGGCGAGAGTTACCAAATATTTAACCTCACTTGCATTGTCAGCATCTACGCTGAAAGCGACTGATGAAACAGTGCAATCTCCGGCCGTTACAGATACTGCCAACTCGGTAGGAGTTGGAGTGTCTCCGCCATTATCGCCGTTTGGCTTATTGTCCTCAGGATCCGGACCCTGGTTACAACCTACGAAGCCTACTGCCAACGCAAAAGTTGCGAATGATAATAAAAACTTCTTCATAATAGTAATCTTTTAATTTAGATAATTTAGTTTAGTTTAAAATTGTTATCAAATCAATATTTGCCACCTCTCTTTCGAGAGAAAACGATTTACAAATATAATAAGAAAAATTAAAAACCCCAATATTTTATGCATTTCGTTGCATATTCTGTGTAAAAAATACTCATTGATGATATACTTATGCAAACAATGATACAGAGGGAGTTTTTGGCATATTTTTGGATTGGGTCAACTGCCGTCTTTGTTAAATATATCTAAAATGATAGGGACTATATGCAAAAGATTATTATATACTCGTCGTCGCTCTGTATGCAGGCGCTGCTCGAAGGTCTGCTCTACGATTGCGGAGCGGAGGTCTGCGTAGCAACCTCCCGACAGAATCTCTTTGAACGCTGTGCCGCCGAACGGTTCGATAAGGTGGTTGTTGGCGATATATCTCTCTTTGTAGAGGGGTGCGATACGGTTGAGCGACTTCGTCTGTGCGGGGTACGTGAGCCACAGATTTTGGTCTTTGCTCCAGATATTACGGAGGAGTGCGTGGTCTCGCTATTGGAGAGCGGTGTAAATCAATATGTCTCATTGCCGGCAGCGCCAACACGTCTGCGGCGCAAAGTCTTTGGAGTATGATTATCACCTTGTTGAGTCTGATTCTCGGCTCATTGTTGTTGCTGATGATACCTCGTCGCCATCGAACAATGCGCCGTGCGGAGTGCATACGCCGTATATCAATCTATGTCTCGGTGGGGTATGACTTCGGAGCCTTCTCGCTACAAAATATAGCCCCCTCGACCAATATTGTGCTTTTGGCCGAGGCGGTGGCCTACGTTTCGGAGCGAGTGTGTGGTACAGCAGTCGATTCCTTGCGGGAGATTATGATATATTATGACTTGGAGCGCAAACTCCTTGCTCGTGCTGTGCGAAGTAGAGGTGCGGAGCGAGCCTATATGCTTGCACTGCTCGCCCGTATGCCGCTCGGTAAGGAGGTTTCGGAGATTATCGAGGCCCGCTTTGGGGAAGATGCCGATCGTCAAGTGCAGTTCTATGCTATGATGTGTGCCGTGGCGGGGGATAGGGATTTCGTCGGTCATATATCGGCCTTTAAACCACGATTGACCCGCTACGAAATGGCGGAGTTGGTGACACTGCTCTGTCGTGATATGTGCGCTGTGGCATATACACCACTTGTGCGGTCGCAGAATTATAATCTCTGTATGCTCGGTATAAGTGTTGTGCGACGAATGGATGCCGTTGAGGCGGAGAGGGAGTTACGCCGACTGGTCGTTGAGGGTGCTGGAACTCTGCGCTTGGAGGCGGTATATGTCCTGGTCTCGCTGCGAGGTAATATCTCAGGAGTATCGTTGAGAAGGTGGATTTGTAACTCGCCACGTTACGAACGACGCTCATTGTGTCGCCATTTTGTGCGTTCGGGCTACTCGATACGGACTCTGCGAGCGCTTTTTGGTGCCGAAGAGTGTAACGAGGCGGAGCGGATGTTAAATACCTATAAATGTCGTATAGCATGATGGTTTGGGTCTCTATATTTTTGTTGTTATGTGTGGCTGCGGTGTTGGGCGTGAAGATGGGGCGTGTCGTGCGTAGCCTTCGGGAAAATATGTGGCGTGACCGCATAATGACTCTATCGGTTGCGCCCGAAACGGATGTGGTGGGTAATATCGGGGTCTCAATGTTATGTCTGCATCCGAGCGATGTGCGGGTGGTTGAGGCTATGCTTGCCTCTCGTTATCCCGCCTCCGAGGTGGTGGTTATGCTCGATTCGGCGAGCGAACTGTTTGCCCTGCTGCGGCAACGATACGTCTTGTGCGATGTCCGTTGCGACAGAACCACCATCCGTGCGCTCTATCGTTCACGTCATAAGGCCTTTCGTCGGTTGGTTGTCGTGGATGGTTTTGTTTCGACAAAGGCTTCTATGCTCGACGTGGCAGCCTCGGTCAGTTCATATGACTACTTGTTGCCTATACCGCCCAATTTCAGGTTGCTGCCTGATGCCGTGTGTCGTTTGGTTGTAGAGATAGCCTCGTCCGAGACTCCACGTATAGATAGCGTCTCGACCTACACAGGGTCGTTGAGCGTGGTGTCCAGAGACAAAGTTGCCGCATGTGGCGGATTTGGACCTCTGTTGAGGGATTGTAAAGCGAATAACTCCGCACATTATAAGGCTCGAACGCTCTCGGTTCGGCATCTTGTCGCCCTGCCAATAGAGGCGCTGTCCGAAAGAGACTTTTTTGTGTTCAGCCAGATGCGGACATATAATTTTTACGATATTTTATTGTTTAAGATTATGAAATATAGAAAAAAGTTTGTATCTTTGATAAAACCTTAAAACTAATGAGATTAAACGACGACATCAGAGCCTATCTTCTTCCACGAGCATTCAATGCCGCCGTGCGTGCCGGTTGGGAGATTATGACTGTCTATAAAAATAGCGATGATTATGACATCGCTGTTAAGAGTGACCATACACCGATAACCATCGCCGACCGTCTGGCGCATAATCGCATCAAAGAGATGCTTGGCGAGACCCGTATTCCGATTCTCTCGGAGGAGGGTCGAGAGATGCTCTATGAGGAGCGCCGTAATTGGGAACTCTTCTGGTTGGTTGACCCGCTGGATGGAACCGTTGAGTTTATTAAGGGAAATAATGAGTTTACTGTAAATATTGCCCTTATGTCGGAGGGGATATGTATCTGCTCGGTTGTCTATGTTCCATATCTGCAAAAGGCTTATGTGGCAAGCCAGGGACTTGGCTCGTATCTGCTTACAGGGATTGCTCCGAGTGCAGATGCTCTCTATACATACGAGGAGATTTGTGCGCAGCGTCGTCGTCTGCCGCTTGATGAGCAGTCGCACGATGGCTTCCGTGTTGCTGTGTCACGTTCGCACCAGACCGCAGAGACTATGGAGTATATCGAGAGGGTGCGTGAACAATATCCAGACTTGGAGATTGTTGAGCAGGGTAGTTCTTATAAGTTCTGCTTGTTGGCGGAGGGCGCTATCGACTACTATCCTCGCACGACGCATACCTATGAGTGGGATACGGCTGCTGCGGAGTTGATTCTTGCCGAGGCGGGCGGAGTGACACGCTCACTGCCGGACTATGAGCCGTTGAGATATAACAAGGAGGATTTGCACAATCCGTGGTTCGAGTGTCGCAAGCAGGCGTAAAGGTATATACCTTATAATATATAATATATCGGGCAGTCAAGTTTCCCTGACTGCCCGATATATTTTCTGTGTATCCCTGGGTTATACCAAGCCCGAAAATCCCATGAACGCCATTGCAAGCAACGATGCAGTAATCAGTGCGATAGGTACACCCTGAAAAGCCTTCGGCACATCCTCGAACTCCATACGCTCACGCAGACCTGCAAAGATAACCAATGCTAAGGCGAAGCCCAGAGCGGTTGAAACGCTATATACAAGACCTTCGAGTAGCCCGTACTCCTTCTGAATCATAAGAATTGCCACACCCAGCACAGCGCAGTTGGTTGTGATGAGGGGTAGGAAGATTCCCAGAGCCTGATAGAGCGATGGCGAGACCTTCTTCAAGACAATCTCTACCATCTGGACCAGCGCTGCAATCACCAAGATAAAGACAATCGTCTGCATATACTCGATACCTAACGGAATGAGGATATATTGCTGAATGAGCCATACGACGATTGACGAGAGAGCCATAACGAAGGTTACGGCAGCACCCATACCCATCGAGGTCTCTACCTTTGATGATACGCCGAGGAACGGGCAGATACCGAGGAACTGTGCAAGCACAACATTATTTACGAATATTGCGCCGATAATAATTGCAAAATACTCCATATAAATCACCTCCCTTTATTACTTCTTCAAGAATTTGTTGAACAAAACCATCAAGAATCCGAGTACGAGGAATCCTCCCGGAGCCAAGATGAATACCAACGGCATATACTCCTCCACGCCAAGTGATATGCCGAATATTGCACCGCTACCGAGTACCTCACGCACTGCACCGATTGCTGTCAGCGAGAGGGTAAAGCCCAAACCGATACCGATGCCGTCGAGCGCCGAGTCGAGGATGCCGTTCTTCGATGCAAAGGCCTCGGCACGACCGAGGATGATGCAGTTCACGACAATCAGTGGAATGAATACGCCGAGTGCCGAATAGAGCGAAGGAACGTATGCCTGCATAAGCATATCTATCACGGTCACGAACGATGCGATGACAACGATAAATGCAGGGATGCGCACCTTGTCGGGAATAACATTCTTGATGAGCGAAATAACCATATTCGACATGATGAGTACCGCCATGGTGGCTACACCCATACCCAGACCGTTGGTTGCGCTGGTAGTAGTACCCAATGTAGGGCACATACCGAGTACGAGTACAAAGGTTGGGTTTTCCTTGATTACACCCTTCCAGACAATCGCCCACTTTTGGAGCAGAACTGCCAACTTTGAAGGCTGAGCCTGTGTCGTTACATTATTTTCCATCGTATCCTCCTTCCTCTCTTTGTTGTGGTGTTGCGCCGCTTACGGCATTTGCTTCACTCTGCAATCCGCTTGCTACTTTGTAGGCCTCGTATGCACGAGCCACAGCCTCGGTATATGCACGTGAAGAGATTGTTGCAGCGGTGAGAGCATCTACATCACCACCGTCTTTGCGAACCTTCATCGCAACCTCAGCAGCCGACTTCTCCTTAAAACTTGCCAGGAGAGGATTCTCTGCATCGCACATCTTTGTACCGAGCCCGGGGGTCTCCTTCTGCTCCAAGACGTTGATGTTTATGATTGTGCCCGCCTTATCGAAGCCGACCATAAGGCGAACGGCGCCGCCAAAGCCACTCTTCGATGCGCTCTCGATTGCGTAGCCGACAACCTCGCCTGCATCGAGAGCCGTATAGGTCTTAATCTGCAAGCCGTCGCTTTCGGATGTTTCGCTCTCGATGTTCTCGTATGTGGGCAGTACTTGTGCCAAGGCATCATTTACCGCCTGCTCCTTTGCCGCAGCGATAGGCTCCGCCGTAATCATATATACCAAACCTACGCAGGCCGATGATATGAGGGTTATAGTGCCAAGCACTAGGACCATATTCTTCAATGAACTCTTCATACTCACTCCTCCTCTATCGTGCGCCGAAACGCTTTGGTTTAACATACTTGTTGATCAGAGGTACAACGCTGTTCATAATCAGGATGGCAAATGACATACCCTCTGGGTATGCACCCCATAGACGGATACACATTGTGATTGCTCCGATACCGATACCATAGATAATCATACCCTTGTTAGTCATAGGAGAGGTTACATAGTCGGTCGCCATATATACAGCACCAAGAATTGCACCTCCGGCCAAAAGGTGGAAGAGCGGCATCTGCCATACGATATTGCCTACACCATTTGTCGCAACGGCATAGATTGCAGCAAAAGCGGCGATAGTTCCGAGTACGCTTACCGGAATATGCCAAGTGATTACACGGCGCATGAGTAAGTAAGCAAAACCTAAGAGCAGTGCGAGTGTCGAAATCTCGCCGAACGAACCTCCCATTGCACCCGTGAACATGCCCATCGTGTCAAACGAGGCAAAGTCAACAAGAGCTCCCTTTGCTGCGCCCAGCGGAGTTGCACCTGAGTATGCGTCGGTAAAGCCCTCGATAGCAGGTGTTGGGAATGAGGTCATCTGCACAGGGTAGGCAATAAGCAGGAAGACACGAGCGGCGAGTGCAGGGTTGAAGAGGTTCTTGCCCAGACCGCCAAACGGCATCTTCGCAACACATATAGCCACTACGGCACCAATTACGACAATCCACAACGGAATATTTGCCGGCAGGTTGAATGCCAACAACAAACCTGTCAGCACAGCCGAGAGGTTATTCACGGTCAGAGGACCCTTGACGAGGAACTTCTGTACCAAAAATTCGAGCAGGACACAACTCGCTACCGATACGGCAGTAATGGCGAGGACGTTCCAGCCGAATACCCTTACCGACACGATGAGTGCAGGCAGCAGCGCTATAATCACGTCGCCCATCAGACGCTGGGTCGAGAGGTGGCCATGCACGTGCGGTGCGGGTGCTACTAAAAATCTGTTAGCCATATTATTTATACTTTATAATTTTACTTTTTAGCGTTACGTGAGCGAATGATACCCATTACTGTCTGCTTGCCCAGACGAACGTAGTCCAAGAGCGGAATATTTGCAGGACAGGTAAATTGGCAACAGCCACACTCGATACAAGAGGTGATGTCGTTCTGCTCCATTGCATCCCAAGCCTTCTTGCGAGCCTGCTTAGAGAGCAGGTATGGCTCCAAACCCATAGGACAGGCCTCGACGCACTTGGCGCACTTGATACAAGCGCTTTCCTCGCCTCGTAGAGCCTCCGAGCCGTTGATGATTGTGATACCCGAACAACCCTTCATAACGGGCATTGCCACGTTGCAGAGCGCACGACCCATCATTGGACCACCATTCAGCACTCGTACGTCGCCCTCAGGCAGACCTCCGCACTTCTCGATAAGAGCCGATACCGGAGTTCCAAAACGTGTGAGCAGGTTCTTTGGTTCCTTTATGTTCTTGCCCGTAACCGTTACGACACGCTCAATGAGGGGCTTGTTCTTCTGCACGGCCTCATAAACAGCCACGGCAGTCGAAGCATTGCATACCACTGCACCCACATCAATAGGGAGTGCCGGTGGTGCAGGAACCTCACGGTTCATTACTGCAGCGATAAGTTGCTTCTCGCCACCCTGCGGATATTGAGTTTTGAGCATCATAACCTCGATGCTCTTGTCTTGACCAAGTATTGAGCGCAGGTGCTTCACTGCATCAGGCTTGTTGGCCTCTACGCCGATTACGGCACGCTCTACGCCTATTGCACGCATCAAGATTCGTGTGCCGACAATGAGTAACTCGCCACGCTCCAACATCGTACGATAGTCCGATGTAAGGTAAGGCTCGCACTCTACGCCGTTGATAATGAGCAACTCCGCCCTCTTTCCCTCAGGAATAGAGAGTTTTACGTGGGTAGGGAATGTCGCACCACCCATACCTACGATACCGGCAGCCTTGATGCGAGAGATAATCTCCTGCGAGTCGAGGTTACACTCGGTAATGATCTCCGTTGAGCGATCAATACCCTCTGCCCATTCGTCGCCCTCACGTTTGATGGTAATCATCATCTGACGCATACCCTGGCCGTTAGGCTGCATATCCACAGCAGTCACAGTACCTGAGATTGGAGCGTGAATGTTAGCCGACATAAATCCTGTGGCCTCGGCAATAAGTTGTCCGGTGACAACCTTGTCGCCTTTGGCGACGATAGCCGTAGCAGGAGCGCCGATATGTTGCGCAAGCGGAATGGAGACAACATCAGGCAACTCCATCGTCTCTATGGCGCTACCTTTGCTCCACTGTTTATTATCCGACGGATGTACTCCGCCGATTGGAAAGGTTTTCATATCTGTTATGCTTCTTTGTTTTCAACTTTTGGAGCCTCCTCCTTCTTTACCAGCGGAGCCAGACCTATCATTTTGATTGCGCCCGTAGGACACTCGCCAACGCACTTGCGGCACAGGCGACACTTGGTGTGGTCGATGTATGCCAAACCATTCTCGACGGTGATAGCGCCAAATTCACAGACTTTAAGACACTTGCTGCAACCGATGCAGCCCGCCTTGCAAGCCTTCATAGTCACTGCACCCTTGTCTTTGCTTACGCATGATACGTATATTGCACGATTCTTCGGCCAACGCTTGCGCAACTCGATGATGCCCTTAGGACACGCCTTCACGCAGGCACCGCAGGCGGTACACTTATCCGGGTCAACCTCAGCCAAGCCTGTCTGCGGATTTACGCTGATAGCGCCAAAAGTACAAGCCTCTGCACAGTCGCCATAGCCCAAACATCCGTATGCACATCCGCTCTCGCCAACGTAGAGTGACGATGCGATGGCGCACGATGATGCACCGTTATAGGTGTTGGTGCGGGGACGCTTCTCGCAGGTGCCGCCACAACGTACGGTAGCCACTGTCGGCTCCTTCTTTGGTGCAACCTTGCCGAGGTAGGTGGCAATACTACCCATGCATGAATCTCCGCCTACTGAGCAGTAGAGTGAGGAGATGTCGTCATTTTCAACGAGTGCCGCAGCAAGGCCACGACAGCCCGGAAATCCGCAACCTCCGCAGTTCGCTCCGGGGAGCATCTTCTCTACGTCGTCAATGCGAGGGTCCTCCTCAACCTTGAATTTTTGCGCTACAACGTAGAGAATCAAGGCCGATAATACGCCTATGACGCAGAGTGTGATAATTGTGAAAATCAGAGTATTCATCTCTTATCTATCTTTTTTTTGTTATTGTAAATGTAACACGTTTTGCTATTCGTTTGTGAAAGAGTCCGAGCCCGACATAGTATATTGCCGTGCAGAGCAAAGCCGCCATTGCCGCTACGCCCTCCGATCCTCCGAGAGATATTGTCAGGATGAGTGCCATCATAAGTACGATAAGCGGAACTACGTAGCAGAGTACGACAGCCATGATGCCGACCCTCTTTTGTGCCAATACCGTAACATTCTCGCCAACGGTGTAGTTCTGCGCCTCGTCCGTATAGATTGTAATATCTCGATTCTCGTTCTTGCCCATAGCGCACGCTTTGCGTGAGGCACAACTGCCGCAAGCCTCGTTTACCTCGACGGTGACACTCACGTAGTTTCTGCCTACGTGCGAAACAATACCGCTATGCTCTATGTGCTTTGGCTGTTTCACAACCTTGGATTTTAATCTCCGTATTTGTTGATAAGCGGCATTAGTCGCTCGTGACCAAATGCGCACGATGAAAGACGAAGCACAGGAGGGAACTGATAACGTTTCTTCTCGTTCTTCATAATCATTGCGTGAATCTTCTCGACAACCTCCGAGTCGAAACCTGCATTGATAATCTCCTCACGGTGCTGTCCCTGCTCAATCATACGCAACAAGATGGCATCCACCACCTCGTATGGAGGCAGGATGTCGCTATCCTTCTGGTCGGGGTGCAACTCCGACGAAGGCTCCTTTTCGAGAATATTCTCCGGAATTACATCGTTGAAATGACGGTTGATATAACGAGCAAGGTCATACATCTCGGTCTTGTAGAGGTCGCCTGTGACGCTGAATGCTCCGGCTGTATCTCCATAGAGGGTGCAAAGACCGAGCGCAT
This sequence comes from Alistipes sp., assembly GCA_045659425.1. Taxonomy (GTDB): domain Bacteria; phylum Bacteroidota; class Bacteroidia; order Bacteroidales; family Rikenellaceae; genus Alistipes. The sequence continues at coordinate 30,585 of JAZOWW010000001.1, forward strand.
TTTCGCTCTTATTGGATGAGTTGAGTAAGATATATCCTGTCTTGTTCTGCAAAGCCATAAGCATCACGGTGCGAATACGAGCCTGAATATTCTCCTCGGTAGAGTCGAAATCACGGCCTCCGATGACAGGTTTCAAGGTGTTGACCATCGATGTGTAGGCCTCGGATATCGGAAGTACGCTGTACTCAATACCAAGCCTCTCGGCCAACTGTTTCGCATCTGCCACAGAGTGGTCTGATGAGAACTGCGAAGGCATAAGCAGACCTCGAACGTTCTCCTTGCCCAATGCGTCGGCAGCGATGCAGGCAACAACCGAAGAGTCGATACCTCCCGACAAACCTACGCAGGCCTTTGTGTAGCCGTTCTTGTGGAAATAGTCACGCAAGCCCAATACGGCAGCCTTGTAGTGTGTAGCCGTGCGGTCGTGGCTGAAAAGAGCCTCCGGAAGGATACACTCCTTATTGTCAGCAGCAGTGTCATATATTGCGAAATCCTCCTCAAACGACTTCATAAGCAGGGTCAGGTGTCCCTGATTGTCCATAAAGCCCGAACTTCCGTCGTAGATAATCTCGCCGGAACCGCCCACCTGGTTGATAAAGACGATGTCCTTTGAGTTAAGGAAAGCAGCGTCATGCAGATTTTGGTAGCGGTTTGAAAGTACGCCTTTACCATAACGACGTGCGTTAATATTGATAACCATCGAAGCCTTTCGGTCGAAGCCCTTTGAAAGGCGGAAGTCGTCACCCACGATAATCTCAACCTTCTCGCCGGCAATGGTAACAACCTCGGAACCATCTCCTCCGTCGAGGAATCCCATCTCTCGGCGAGCCGAGATGTTGGCTTTGGTTACGTAGCGAACTACCTTGCGATCCTGAATGACCGCTGCGGCGCTGTATGTTCCGTCTGTGGTAAGCAAAGGTAGGCCTACTACTGCGCTAATGGTGTCGCAGTGTGAGGCGATGCGTTCCAATGCGTCGTCGCATAACTCCAAGAATGTCGTTTTGCGCAAGAGGTCAAATGCCGGAGTGCCGCTGATGGCCTGCTCAGCAAAGATGACTACGTCTGCGGCCTCCGATTTGGCACGCTCGACGGCCTCTATGATTTTGGCGCTATTACCATCAATATCGCCGATTGTGTAGTTTAGTTGGGCAAGAGCAATTCTCATCTCTCTATATTTGATTTTAAGTTTTTTCTGCGCAAAGGTAATTATAATTTTATAAATTATAAATTTCTTTCGAGATTTTTACTTAAAATCTTGTAACTCCACGGAGCGATATCGCCCCAGGTGTGTTCGTGAAGAGTCTCCTGATGACCGGTAATTTCGTTCTTGTATTCGCCGGCATAAATACCGGTGTGGAAGTCCGAAAAAACAGTGTATGGCGAGAGGTTGAAAATGGCCACAATACGGTCGCCGTCGGCCTCCCTTACGAATGTCATCAGGCAGTCCTCGGCATTGTTGCGGATTTCAATGAACGAACCGGATTGCTCGGCCGAGCGTAAGGCGTTGTGCAAGTGCTTGATACGGCACATGTTGCGATAGTGCTCGGTGTAACTGTTTTCATCGAAATCTGGCATTGAATCCTTATCGAAAAACGAGAATGAATGGTCGTAACCGAACTCCTGTCCCGTGTATATCAAAGGCATCGAATGCGGGAGCAAAAATGAGAGCGCAGACATCGCCTCCAAGGCCTCGCCGAAACGGGTAAATTCGCTACCGCTCCACGAGTTCTCGTCGTGGTTGGAGGTGAAGGTCATTCGTATGGCATTTTTGCCGAAACGTTGCATGTCGTAATATAGATGTTCACGCAGGGTGTTTGTGCGACTTTGTCCTTGCGCAATATCGCACATTATATGGTGCATTTTCCAGGCGTAGCAGGCGTCGAAAGCGTTGTCGAAAAGGTTGTCCTCCTCTGCCTCTGCAAGCAGGAAAATATCTGGTTTCAGGCTCTGTAATTGAGTGCGTACCTCCTGCCAAAATTCAATAGGTACAAGCATCGCCATATCGCAACGAAAACCATCTATTTCGTGCTGTGAAACCCAGAATTTCATTGCGTCGATTTGCCCTTGCCAAACCTCTTTTTCGGCATAATTGAGTTGTGCGGTGTCGCTCCAATCCCATGGAATTTTTGCCTCGCCGTTCGCCTCTCGCTCGTACCAATTTGCCGGTTTTTCGCTTATCCAGCGAGCGTCACGAGCCGTATGATTTGCTACCCAATCCAGCACTACTTTCATGCCGAGACGATGCGCCTCCTGCACAAATGCATCTAAATCCTCCATTGTTCCAAATGCTTCGTTTACAGCGCAATAGTCACGTATGGAGTAGTACGAACCGAGTGAGCCTTTTCGCCCCTCGATACCTATCGGATAGATAGGCATCAGCCATACGGCGTCCACTCCGAGCAGACGCAGTTGCGGGAGTCGTTTCATGGCAGCACGCAGGGTGCCTTCCGAGGTCATTTGGCGAACGTTCATCTCGTAGAGAACAGCATCGTAGCACCAGGCAGGGTGTATCATATCTTTTTAGTTGTTAGCGGTTGGTTTCTAAAATAAATTTGGATACAAAGGTAGTGAAAATGTGCCGACTTGAAAAAATCGAGTAAAAAATATGGAAATTATTCTTTTCTATTCACTTTTAATTGTTATCTTTGTGACGCTTTGTGCGCACGTGTGTACATTGTACGTGTCATAAGGGTATATTTATTAAGGGATTGAAAAACTAAAAATACTAAAAATGAAAAAAACATTGAGATTTTTAACTTTGGCTGTGCTTTCGGCACTACTTGTCGGATGTTCTGCCGTAGAGCGTACCGTTTATATGCAGGATGTTCAGCATAACGCTACGCTCGAGGTGGCTGCGTTGCAGCAGATTCGTATTAAGCCGCACGACCGCCTTACGGTTGTTGTGTCGAGTAAGGATCCGGAACTTGCTGCTCCGTTTAATGCAACCTCTTCTTATAACTCCCTGTCGGGAAATCCTATGGGTAACTCCTCTTATGGAGCGCAGTCCTTGCAGGTGCGTACGGTCGATGAGAACGGTATGCTTTATATGCCAATCATCGGTAATGTATATTGTGAGGGCAAGACTCGTTCGGAGTTGGCTGCCGATATTGCCAAGAAGATTGTCGAGGGCGGCTTCTTGAATGACCCTTCGGTAAATATACAGTTTGCCGATATGAAGGTCTTCGTGATGGGTGAGGTTACTCGTCCGGGTCAGTTCGATATTACTCGTGACCAGATTACGCTGTTGGAGGCGTTGGCAATGGCCGGCGACCTTACCATTTATGGTAATCGTGCAAATGTTACGGTTGTGCGTGCTTCCGGAGATAAGACTATGACTTATGTGGTAAATCTGCTCGATAAGAAACTCTTTACCTCGCCTGCTTACTACTTGCAGCAGGGAGACGTGGTTTACGTTCAGCCGAACAAGTATCGTGCAGCAACCTCGGAGATTAACCAGAATCGTACATTCTGGATCTCTATCGTATCAACACTGCTTACTGCAACCTCGTTGGCTGTGTCGATTATAGGTTATACAAAAAGATAATGGCACGGGAATAAATCTACCGTTGCTCACTAATCGTATAAAATAAGAAAGAAAATAGATATGGAACAGAATTTCAATCCGTTACAGCCGTCGCAGATGCAGTACTCTGCGGTGGAGGAGGCTGTGAACGAGGTTTCGCAGTTTGGTTTGAAGGATATTGTGGATATGATACTCAAAAAGTGGTATTGGTTTGCAATATCAATCATTTTTTGTTTGGGAGTCAGCGTTCTCTATATTATGAGAACTTCGCCTGTATATACCCGTAGTGCAACAATTCTCGTAAAGGACTCACGTAAGGGTGGTGGTGCTTCGGAACTTGCTGCCTTCGGCGATTTGACAGGCCTTAATACCCGTCGTAATGTCGATAATGAACTCTTTGTTTTGCAGGCTCGCCGCTTGATGGTCGAGGTGGTTGATAAACTCGGATTGACCGTGGGTTATACCACTCGTTCAGGCTTGCGTAACATTGACCTCTATCGTCGTTCTCCGATTGATGTGCAGTTTATCAACGATGTCAATAGCGGAGTATGTGCGTTTACCGTGTTGTTGGACGAGAATAACATTACCATCTCTGAGTTTGTTCGCTCTCGCCTGGATGGTACCGATGATTCGGAGGAGGATGAAGATTTCTTAGTGACATCTCCTTATGGAGAGACCATCGTTACACCATATGGTGAGATTGTAGTCAATAAGACCCTCTACATGGAGGAGAACTATTTGGGTAAGGAGATTCGTGTTGTGAAGCGCCCTCGTGAGATTGTCGCAACACACTATCGCAATGCTATGCACTCGTCGGTTGCGAATAAGATGTCGTCGATTATCAACATCTCACTCAACGATATTGTTCCACGTCGTGCAGAGGATATTATCAATACGCTGATTGAGGTCTATAACAACGATGCAATCAACGATAAGCAGCAGATTGCCGAGGCTACGGCAGACTTTATCGATGTGCGTTTGGCAATCATCAGCAAGGAGTTGGGTTCTGTGGATAGCGATATTAAGACCTTTAAGACCCGTAACAGCATGGTCGATATCGAGACCGAGACAACAAAGAATATCACAGAGTCTGCTAAACTCAAAACTGAGGTTTTGTCGTTGGAGAGCCAGATCGAGATGTCGAAGTTTGTTAAGGATTATCTGAACGATGCAAGCAAGGATTATGCCTTGATTCCGATTACAGATTTGAGCCGTGGTCAGTCGTCGAGTGCGCTCTCGAAGCAGATTGCGGATTATAACGAGTTGTTGTTGCGTCGTGAGAAGTTCTTGTTGAACAGTTCTCTCAACAACCCTGTGATTCAGATGTTGGATCGTGACCGTGCAGCGTTGAAGAATGCAATCTTGGCTTCGTTGGAGTCAAACATCGCAACTTTGGATATTCAACTCAGAAACTTGCGTCGTGAGCAGAGCAAGACTGATGCACGTATCAGCAGTGTGCCTTTGCAGGAGCAAGAGTATCTCTCTATTGCACGTCAGCAGCGTATCAAGGAGGAGTTGTACCTCTACCTGCTCAACAAGCGTGAGGAGAATGCCATTTCGTTGGCTATTACGGAGAATACGGCTCGTATCGTGGATTCGGCATTTGGCCCGCAGCGTCCGATTGCTCCACGTAAGTCGTTCATTCTGCTTATCGCTTTGGTGCTTGGATGTGCAGTGCCGTTTGTGATTCTCTATCTTCGTGAGTTGCTCGACACCACAGTGCGCAGCAAGCACGATATTACGAAGTTTACAAATGTGCCTTACCTCGGAGATATTCCTATTTATAGCGGTCCTCGTACTGCACGTGGTGTTGTTGTACGTGCAAATGGTCGTGATAAGGTTTCGGAGGCATTCCGTATCGTTCGTACCAATATGGCCTTTATGAATACGGAAGGTCAGGATTCACAGGTGTTGCTCGTAACTTCATCGAACCAGCACGCCGGTAAGACCTTTGTCTCTACCAACCTCGCCATGACGCTCGCTATGTCGGGAAATAAGGTGCTGTTGATAGACCTTGACCTTCGTCGTCGTACGATGAGTAAGCATATGGGTCAGCGTAACAATCCTGTCGGAATCTCTCGATATATGAGCGATAAGAACGTGCAGGTCGCAGATATTATCTCACGTACCGAGTTGCACGAGAATTTCGACTGTATCTATGCAGGTTTGCAGCCGCCAAACCCTGCCGAGCAGTTGATGTCAAATCGTCTGGATGAGTTGATTGCAGAGTGTCGTAAACTCTATGATTATGTGGTTATCGACTCCGTACCGGCATTGGTTATTGCGGATGCTATTATCACCAGCCGTGTGGCAGATTTGACTCTCTACATTGTTCGTGAAGGTCTGCTTGACCGTCGTCAGTTGCCTGATATTGACAGCCTTTATAAGCAGGATAAACTCAGAAATATGTCTATCCTCCTCAATGGATCGAGCGAGCGCAATCATCGTTACGGATATACTTATGACGATGAGAATGCGATTGTTTACACTCGTTTCGAGAAGGTGCTTTGCAAGATGGGCTTCGGTAAGCTGGTGCGAAAATTTAAGAAAAAGGAGTAGTCTGATATATGGCTTCATCTGAGTTGGTTATTGCCGTAGATTTTGACGGCACATGCGTGACGCACGACTATCCCTATATCGGTCAGGATATAGGGGCAGAGCCGGTGTTGCGAGAGTTGTCCGATGCAGGTTATCGTCTAATTCTCTACACGATGCGTAGCGGCAAGTTGGAGAAGGAGGCTGTTGAGTGGTTTAAGGAGCGCAATATCCCGCTTTATGGTGTGAATAAGAATCCCGATCAGAAGACTTGGACCTCCTCGGTCAAGCCTTATGCACAACTCTATATAGATGATTGCGGCCTGGGTATTCCTCTTAAAACATCGGCTACCAGCCAGCGCCCTTTCGTAGATTGGGAGCGAGTGAGAGAGTGGCTTGTTCATGAGGGTTATTTGTAGTCAGGCTTTTACGAATAATAACCCATAGAGAAGAAGAGGTTGTTCGGTGTGAAACCCGAATAATCTCTTCTTTTATATAAATAGGTATAAATCGCTGATAATTCCGAAAAATTTAGTTATTATACTCTTGTTTGCAACTAAAATATTCTAACTTATTGTCTAATATTCAACTAGAATGATAGACAAAATCTCTACATTTGCAAGCAGTTAGCATTCAATCTATTAAGTTGCATATCAAGCTATCAGTTAAAAAATTTAACTTTATGAGAGATACACAAGATGGGGTGCAATATTAGAGAGAATTATTCAGTTGTAAAGAATGATATAATTCCGAAAAATTTACTATTTTTGCGCTACATTTGCATATATGTGTGCAAATACGATTTATGAAAAAGCAGGAAGAAGATATACTCAAAAAACTCGAATCGAGCGAATACCAATACGGCTTTACCTCCGATATAGAGACAGAGACTCTGCCCAAAGGTCTTAACGAGGGCATTATTCGTCTTATATCGCAGAAGAAGGGCGAGCCGGAGTGGATGCTCGAATCAAGATTGAAGGCATTTAGGCATTGGCAGAAGATGCCACTGCCTACGTGGGCGCATCTGCGTATTCCGGAGATTGATTTTCAGGATATAATCTACTACGCCGAGCCTAAGCCTCGCAAGAAACTCTCGTCGATGGATGAAATTGATCCGGAATTGAAGCGCACGTTCGATAAACTCGGTATTCCGCTCGAAGAGCAGATGGCTCTGGCGGGTGTTGCCGTGGATGCCGTTATGGACTCCGTGTCTGTTAAGACCACGTTCCGTGAGACGTTGGCGGAGAAGGGTATTATCTTCTGCTCCATTTCGGAGGCTGTAAGAGAGTATCCGGACTTGGTGCGTAAGTATCTCGGCTCGGTAGTGTCGTATGCCGATAACTTCTATGCGGCGCTTAATGCTGCGGTCTTCTCGGATGGCTCGTTTTGCTATATTCCGAAGGGGGTGCGTTGTCCTATGGAGTTGTCCACCTACTTCCGCATCAATGCCGAGGGAACGGGTCAGTTTGAGCGTACGTTGATTGTGGCAGACGAGGGCGCCTATGTGAGTTACTTGGAGGGCTGTACAGCGCCTCGCCGTGACGAGAATCAACTTCACGCAGCCGTTGTGGAGATTGTTGTGGAGAAGGATGCCGAGGTTAAGTACTCGACCGTGCAGAACTGGTATCCTGGCGACAAGGAGGGTAAGGGCGGAATCTATAACTTTGTGACAAAACGAGGTATCTGCCATGAAAATGCTCGTCTGTCGTGGACGCAGGTGGAGACAGGCTCGGCCATAACGTGGAAGTATCCGAGTTGTGTGCTTGCCGGAGATAATTCGGTGGGAGAGTTCTACTCGGTGGCTATGACAAATAACTATCAGCAGGCCGATACGGGAACAAAGATGATACATCTGGGTCGTAATACTCGTAGCCGTATTGTTTCGAAGGGTATCTCGGCAGGCCATAGCGAGAACTCATACCGAGGTCTTGTTAAGATTGCTCCGAAGGCGGAGAATGCTCGTAACTTCTCGCAGTGCGATTCGTTGCTCATTGGCGATAAGTGCGGAGCACATACATTCCCGCATATCGATAGCCGCAACCGTTCGGCAATGCTTGAACACGAGGCTACAACCTCGAAAATCTCTGATGAGCAACTCTTCTATTGTCGTCAGCGAGGAATCTCGACGGAGGATGCCGTAGGGCTTATTGTGAACGGCTACGCCCGAGAGGTTATTGCCAAGTTGCCGATGGAGTTTGCCGTGGAGGCGCAGAAGTTGCTCTCGCTCAGTTTGGAGGGTAGTGTTGGTTAATGAAGAAAAAGAGTAAAAGATATGTTAAAAGTAACAAATTTGCACGCCTCGGTAGGGGATAAGGAGATTCTTCGAGGTATCAACCTTGAAGTGAAGGCCGGCGAGGTCCACGCCATAATGGGACCAAATGGCTCGGGTAAGAGTACCCTCGCTTCGGTATTGGCTGGTAACGATAAATTTACTGTTACGGCAGGAGAGGTAACTTTCGAGGGAGAGGATATGCTTGCTATGTCGGTGGAGGAGCGTGCGCATAAGGGAATGTTTCTCGGCTTCCAGTATCCTGTCGAGATTCCGGGCGTTACGATGGCTAACTTTATGAAGTTGGCAGTCAATGAGCGTCGCAAGGCCGAGGGTAAAGAGCCTCTTACGGCTGCGGAGTTCTTGCGTCTGATGCGTGAGAAGAGCGCCATCGTGGAACTCGATACAAAGATGACCTCACGTGCCGTGAATGAGGGTTTTTCGGGTGGTGAGAAGAAGAAGAACGAGATTTTCCAGATGGCAATGCTCGATCCGAAGTTGGCCGTTCTGGATGAGACCGATTCGGGTCTTGATATTGATGCGTTGCGCATCGTAGCGACAGGTGTTACACGATTGCATACGCCGCAGAATGCTACGGTAGTGATTACACACTATCAGCGTCTGCTTGACTATATTGTGCCTGATGTGGTGCATGTTCTTTATAAGGGACAAATCATCTACACAGGAGATAAAACATTGGCTCTTCGCCTTGAAAAGGAGGGCTACGATTGGCTGATTAACGATTACAAGGAGTAGCACGATGGAGGTTACAAAACTCATAGATGAGGGGCTGTTGCAGAGTTTCGCAGGTAAGCGTATCGACAACGATACTAATCTTTCGAAGCCGTTGCTTATGCTCAATCCGAAGTCGCCCGTTGTAGATGTGGCGACCACGGAGAGGGTGTCGCTTGCATTGCTCTGTACCGAGCCTGTCTCCTCGAAGGTTACTCTGCGTTTGACGAAGGGAGCAAAGGTCTCGGTTGCTGTTGTATGTTTATCGAGCGGAGTGCTTGCTCTGGATGTGGAGCAGCAGGGAGAGAGTGAATCACATATTACTACGGCGCTGCTTTCGGATGCAAACTTTTCGTGCAATATACGTTTGCAGGGCGAGTATGCTACAAGCGAGTTCGACGGATTGTATATCGCAGCCGATAGAGAGCATGCTTCGGTCGTGCTGAATGTGCGTCACGAGGTGTCGGATTGTAAGAGCCGCTCAATGATTAAGGGTGTTGCAGCAGGCCGTGCTACGGGTGAATTCCGTGGGTTGGTCTATGTGGCTCAGGATGCACAGCGCACGGATGCTGAGCAGCAGAACCGTAATGTGGAACTCGACGAGTCGCATATCGTTGCGTTGCCGCAGTTGGAGATTTATGCCGACGATGTTCGTTGTTCGCACGGCTCTACCGTGGGCAGAGCAGACGAGGAGGCTGTATTCTATATGCGTCAGCGTGGTCTTAACGAGAGCGATGCTCGCAGACTGCTGTTGGAGGGCTTTGTACAGGAGGTGGCACAGCATTGTGACGTGCCGCACATCTGTGCTCTTATGAGCGAGGAGATTGATAAGAAACTCTTGAAGATATAATATTATGGCATTTGAGGTGGAGAAGATACGTGAGCAGTTCCCGATACTCTCGCAGCAGTTGTATGGCCGTCCGTTAGTCTATTTGGACAGCGGTGCTACGGCGCAGAAACCGTTGCGTGTGATTGAGTGCCTTGATTCGCTCCATCGTACGACAAATGCTAATATTCATCGAGGTGTTCATACCCTCTCGGAGCAGATGACGGAGTTGTATGAGCAGGCAAGAGAGCGAGTGAGAGCCTTTATTGGGGCTGCACATCGTGAGGAGATTATCTTCACGGCAGGTGCTACCGCCTCTATCAATTTGGTGGCGAGAGCATGGTGCGATAAGTTCCTTCATGAGGGGGATAATATCCTTGTCAGCGAGATTGAGCATCACTCGAATATTGTTCCGTGGCAACTTGCTGCCGAGCGTAAGGGGGCTGAAATTAGAGTGCTGCCCGTGGCCGACGACGGAGCGTTGATGATTGAGCGATTACCTGAATTAATCGACGAAAAAACCCGTGTCGTAGCGATTACGCAGGCTTCCAATACGTTGGGTACTTGTCCGAACCTGCGGCTTGTAATTGATGCAGCACACGTTGTCGGTGCGGTCGTGATGGTTGACGGATGTCAGGGTGTTGTGCATGGAGGAGTTGATGTGCGGGCGTTAGATTGTGATTTTTACGCCTTCTCAGGCCATAAACTCTATGGCCCGACGGGTGTCGGAGTCTTGTATGGTCGCCGTGAGATTTTGGAGCAGATGCCACCGTTTATGGGTGGTGGAGATATGGTCGATAAGGTGACCTTCGGGCGAACGACCTATGCACCTCTGCCACTGAAATTCGAGGCGGGAACATCGAACTTTATCGGTGCAGTGGGTCTTGGCGAGGCTATCGCATTTGTTGAGAGTCTGCCTGCCGAGGAGTTGTTGGCGCACGAGAGAGAGTTGCTCGACTATGCAACGATGCGCCTGATGGAGATTGACGGTATGCGTATATATGGAACAATGCCGAATAAGGCTCCGATTATAAGTTTTACGGTGGATGGATGCGGCCATTATGATATAGGAATGATACTCGATAAGATGGGTATCGCAATTCGTACGGGGCACCATTGTGCCGAGCCTGTTATGCAGCGCTTCGGCGTAAGCGGAATGTGTCGAGCCTCATTTGCTCTCTATAATACGAAAGCGGAGGCAGATGCGTTAGCACAGGGTGTTGCACGTGCTGTGAAAATGTTGAGGTAAAGAAGAGAATAAATAAGAAACCGAACAATATGTTTATCGTACTTGAAGGGCTTGACGGAGCCGGAAAATCGACCCAAATCCGTAAACTGCGAGAACTCTTTGCTGCACGGGGGATTGAGAGTGAATATGTCCATTTTCCTCGTTTTGATGCGCCTGTTTATGGCGAACTTATCGCACGCTATCTGCGTGGTGAGTTGGGTAGCGTCGAGCAGGTCGATCCGTATATCGTAGCGCTGCTTTTTGCCGGTGACAGAGCGGATATGGCAGCACAGATTCGTGCTTGGGAGGCCGATGGCAAGGTGGTTATTGTCGATAGATATGTCTATTCGAATATCGGCTATCAGTGTGCCAAGATGCAGACCGAGGAGGGTAGAGAACAACTCAAAGAGTGGATTCTGCAAACCGAGTACGAGCATTTTGCAATCCCTCGTCCCGATATCTCGCTCTTCCTTGATGTTCCGTTTGCATTTACTGCCAAGTCGCTGACCGCTGAGCGCAGTGGGGACGACCGTAACTACCTGAATGGTGCAACTGATATTCATGAGGCATCGCTCGATTTGCAGCAGATGGTACGTCGTGTCTATTTGGAGGCGGCCAAGAGCGACGCAACTCTTAAAGTTATCGACTGCAACGATGCAGAGGGAGGTATGGATACTCCGGACGGTATTTTTGCCAAGATTGAGCAGAGTATCGCTCCGCTACTCAATACATTGTAGCCTATGGGAGTGTCTTTGCGAAATAGACGCTGGTTTAGAATCCTGTCGCATGTGTGCAGGGTACTATTTGCTTTGACCTTTATCTTCTCCGGATTCTTTAAGGCTATCGACCCGTGGGGCACGGCGGTTACTGTGTATAACTATCTGGTAACCTATAACTTGGAGTCATTGAAGCCTTTGGTGATGATATTCTCTATATGGCTCTGCGGAGCGGAACTTATGATGGGATGTATGTTGTTGTTTAAGGTGCGCATACGACTTGTTTCTATCTTTGCCCTGCTCTCAATGACATTCTTTACGATACTAACCTTCCTTAGTGCTACATTTATTCCGATTGAGGATTGCGGATGCTTTGGCGAGGTGCTTAAACTTACGCCGTGGCAGACCTTCGCAAAGAATGTTGTGCTGCTGCCGATGGTGATATGTTTCTGGTGGCGCTATCGCCCTGACCGAATATTGTCGTTCTCGAAGTTGGAGTTCTGTCTGATGTGTACCTTCTTTACTATGGCTATGAGCGTAGGAACGTATAGTTATCTCCACCTGCCGCCAATCGATTTGTTGCCGTATAAGAAGGGTGTAAATATCGCCGAGGCAATGGAGAAGGCACGAGAGCGTCAGGCTTCGGAGGAGATTGTTCTGGTATATCGTAATACTCGAAACGGAAAGTTGAAGGAGTTCTCGCTCAAAGATAATGCTTGGCGTAACAATAAGCGCTGGGAGTGGGTTGAGACACGTGTTGAGATAGATACGGATAGTGTGGAACCTATGATTTTGGAGTTTAACGTGAGCGACAGTGGACGAGATGTTACGGATAGCCTGCTCTCCGTGAAGGGTAATCTCTATATGCTCTGTGTGCAGAATTTTGAGGAGATGGGTGCTACGTGCGAGCATAATATGGAACGTGTCGTCGAGCGTGCAGAGAGCGAAGGTGCTGCCGTGATATGTCTTACACCGGAATATGTAGAGTCACCGGCATATCATACGTTTGGAGATAGTGCGCCGGTGCGTTGTTACAATATGGACTCCAAAACTATGCGTACGATGATTCGTTCGAGTCAGGGACTCGTGAAACTCTCTGACGGAGTGATAGTTGATAAGGTAAACTGCCGAAATCTGTAAAAGCGTACCGACAAAGTGAAAATTACCGTAATTATAGGGATTAAACCTTATAGTTACGGTAACTTTTTTGAGATATGGCGACTATGCCTCAACGGTCTCTATCGACATGATTGAGACCTCGTGCGATAGCGGTGCAATATGTCGTAACATTTGGAGCAGACCGCAATACTTCTCGGTCGAGAGATTGATTGTGCGGCCGATTTTTGCCTGCTCGCTTATGGCTCGACATTCGACGTTGTAGTTGATGTTGAACGAGAGGAATACGCTGCGTGCCATTACCGTGTCGGTGTTGAGTTCACCCGATACGGTAATCTCCAATTTCAGGGGTCGAATATGCTCCTTTTTGAGCAACCCGTAGAGTGTCAGACTTGCGCATTTTGCGGCTGAACAGAGTAGTAACTCCTTGGGATTCAGGTCGTCGATGTGTTGGTTGTCGGCGAGCGTGAAATCGCCGTTTTTGGTTAGGCAAAGAGTGACTTTTTGTTTCATAGTGCAGAAATTTTGGTTGTTTATTGCTCTGAGGTTGCAATAATTGCGCCGAGATTGAATTTAGCGGGAGATAAATTGCCGAAATTCGAATAAAAATATTAACTTTGCGCTATATATAGCGCATTGAAACCTATGTTGAGAAAATTGATTATAGCGATAGCCTTTGTTGCAGTTGCTCTGTTGAGTGCCGAGGCTATGACGACTGCTCCGCAAAAGAGTATCTTTGAGCGTGCGAAGTCTTTGCTCGAACACAAGCGTTGGAGCGATGCTCGTCACGAGTATCTTCGTCTTCGAAAAATCGTGCCGCAGGAGGATGTTGAGGCTGTGCAGCATATCGAGTACGGCTTGACGCTTTGTGCCGTGAAATTGGATGATAATGCCTCCGAGCAGCGTATGCTCGATTTTATTCGTCGCTATCCCGGTTCGGTGTATGCCACGGAGATTAACTTTGAACTTGCTCTTTATTACTGCGAGCAGGAGGAGTTTGAGAAGGCACGCAAGGCTTTTGAGCAGGTTGCGTACAAGGGTCTTGGCTTGAAGGATCGTGAGCGCTACGATATTCGTATGGGCTATGTTGAGTTTGTGGCCTCGCAGGAGGATAAAGCTTTTGAATATTTCAGCCGTATCAAACCGACGAGTGAGTTTTACGACCACGCAGTGTATTACAAATCCTACATTCACTACTCTCGTGGAGAGTACGATAAGGCCTATGAGGGTTTTGCTTCGTTGGGTAAGAGCGATGCTTACTCCAAGATTATTCCGTACTATCTTTTGCAGATAGAGTTCTCTCGTGGCAACTATCGCTACGTTGTGCGTGAGTGTGATGCACTGATTCGTACCTCGACCGAGGCAGAGCGTTTGGAGTTGATGCGTGTAGCCTCTGAGTCGTGGTACCGTTTGGAGGGCTACGCAAATGCGCTGCAATATATCACGATGTACAAGATTGGTGGCGGAACGATGGAGCGAGATGAGGAGTATCTGCTCGGTTACTCGGCATATCGCACGACCGACTATGAGACGGCAATCGAGTCGTTTAAGAGGGTCTGTACGGAGAATGACGAGTTGGGACAGAATGCCTCTTACCACCTGGCGGACTGCTACTTGAAGCAGGGTAATAAGCGCATGGCAATATACTCGTTTGCAATGGCTGCAAACGATGTCTATACGAATGAGATTGCCGAGGATGCGCTGTTTAATTACGGTAAACTTCTCTTTGAGATGGGTGGAGGAACCTTTAACGAGTCGATAAATGTACTTACACGTTATGTGACCCGTTACCCATCCTCGCCACGTACGGCAGAGGCACGAGAACTGCTCATCGCTGCATACTTTAATTCGCACGACTACGATGCAGCATATACGGCAATTCGCAACTTCCCTAATCCTGACGGAAATATCAGAACGGCATTGCAGAAGATTACCTACTTCAAAGGCTTGGAGGCCTTTGCTGATGGCGATATGGAGAAGGCATGTAGTGCACTGAAAGAGTCGCAGGAGGTGGGTGTCAGTCCTAAGTATAAGGCTTTGAGTGCTTTCTGGCTGGGAGAAATAGCCTATAAGCAGGGCGATTATAATGAGGCGGTGTCGCAGTACAACTACTATGTCAAGCGTGCACCACGCACCGAGCGTGAGTATGGTATGGCGCTCTATAATCTCGGCTATTCGCATATAGCGTTGGAGGATATGACGCAAGCAAAACGCTCGTTCGAAGGCTTCCTATGGCTCTATAAAGAGAGAGATGGCTATCGTGCCGATGCCTTCAACCGTTTGGGTGATGTGCTTTATCTGCAAAAGGATTATGCTGGTGCTGTGAAGAATTACGAGGGTGCCGTGTCGTTGAATACGGCGGATAGACACTACGCTCGTTTCCAGAGAGCAATCTCGCTTGGCCTTCAAGGTAAGAGCGCTCCGAAGATTGTCGCTCTGCAAGATATTGTCAAGGATGGTATGGGCGACTTTGTTGACGATGCGTCGTATGAGTTGGGACGTACCTTTGTGGGTTTGGAACGATATTCTGAGGGTGCAAAGGTGCTTGAAACCTTTACCGCAGAGCAACCAAACTCTCCTTACTATATCCTAGCAATGCTCGATATGGGTCTTATTTATCTCAATCTGGGCGATAGGGAACGTTCGTTGCGATGCTACGACAAGGTTATTACTGCCGATCCACAGTCGAAGGCCTCGAAGGATGCAATGCAGAGCGTGCGAGAGATATATGTGGCAAAGGGAGATGTTGCTTCGTACTTCGCATACGCCGAGCGTGCGGGAGTAGAGTGCGATTTGAGCGTTATGACACGAGATTCGCTCTCGTTCCGTTCGGCTCAGAATCTCTACCTTGCAGGACGCAATGAGGAGGCTTTGCCTCAGTTGGAGAGTTATATAAATGAGTTTCCGAAGGGATATTATATCAATGATGCGCTCTTCTGTTTGAGCGATGGCTATCTTAAATGTGATTCGCTTGACCGTGCTGTGGAGCGTATGAAGTTGCTTGCTGACCGCCCTGCAAATAGTTATACCAAACCGGTATTGGAGAAGTTGGCAGAGGTTACTCGTAATAATAAGATGTTTGCCGAGGCAGCAAAGGCTTGGCGCAGACTCTACGATATGGGCGAGGATAGCGCATATCGAGAGATGGCTGCGACGCAGTATGTCGATGCGACGCTGGCTGATGGTTACGACGAGGCCGTTGTTGCAATGGCCGAGGAGGTGGCAACGCTGGCCGATGTTTCGCAGGATGCTCGTCGTCGCTCGCAGTTCGCTAAGGCGGGCGTCTTGGAGCGTCAGGGGAATGGTGCTGCGGCTTTGGAGATATACAATACGTTGCGAGAGGTCGTTTCGGATAGTGTGGGTGCAGAATCTGCCTACAAGGTTATTCTCTCGCTCTATCAGAAGGGCGATGCAGTTTCAGCCGAGGAGCAGATATACGCCTTCTCCGATAGCAAGACGCCGCACTCGTATTGGTTGGGTAAGGCATTTATCCTGCTTGGAAATATCTACGCCGAGAAGGGGGACGATTTTCAGGCGAGGGCTACATATCAGAGTATCATAGATGGTTATATGCCGTCGGATGACGGTGTGGTTGCAGAGGCTAAGCAACGTCTCGATGCACTGAAAAAATAGTGATTTTACGCAGAGAATTTGAACGATGAAGAGATTTAGTCATATATTTCTTATGGTTGTCGGCCTGTTTGCAGTGCAGACTATGTCGGCACAGGTTGCCAAAGAGGTGGAGGTGGTGCGAGATTTTGCTCCAAAGGTGGCTCGTGCGCAGAAAAAGAGTGTAACGCCAAATATGGTCGATACGGTGAAGTTACGCCCGGAGATTGATTATACAATCACGCCTAACTCTTTTACCTCGACCCTCAATACTCACCGTTTTCGCCCTGCGGCGGTGACCTATTGGGAGTATAATCGTGAATATCCGTTCTACTTGAAAGCAGGTGCGGGTTATCCGGTTAATACCGTGGTAGATTTCTTCGCTACGACACATCGCCCCGATGTGGGATATGCTACCGCATACCTGAATCACTTTGGGAACTTCTCCAAGATTAAGGTTCACGATCCGGGTTTTAATTGTGATTACCATAATCGCTCGCATAAGGTGCAGACCCGTGCCGGAGTCACGGCGGGACGATATTTCGGCCGTTATACATTGTCGGGAGATGCTTACTATCAGTCGGATATATATAATAGATACCCTTATGCGCAGAGCAATGAGTACGATCCTCGTGGTGTCGATTTTGAGAATGTGGCATTCGACCTCTCCTTTGGAGATTCGTTTGCCGACCTCTCGCATATAAATTTCGAGGTTACGGCAGGCTTCGACTTCTATAACGACAAGTCGGATATGTTACGATTCGAGGATAACGTGACTCCGATAACCTCGGATAAGTTCCAGCAGATTTCGGCAAATGCAGCCATTCGTGCGACCCGCAATATCGGCAAATCGGGAATACTCTCAATAGGGGCTAACTATCAGGGCTACTACGGTTTGCGGGATTTGTCCGCTTATCATAATAATATCGTCTCGGCGACGTTAAAGTACGAGCATAAGTCCATGCGAATGCTCGATATAAAGGTTGGGGCTACATATCTTTACGATGATGTTGCGGGGCTGAAAACCCGTCACCATGTACTCCCTTACCTCTATCTGGGGTTGAATATTCGTGATAACGGAGGTTTTGTGCCGTATATCGAGGTAGATGGCAAACTCTTTAATAACTCCTATCAGGAGTTGCAGCGTCGCAACCCGTATGTGGCAATGCTTGGTTATGAGGGTATGCCTATGATGAATTTGCAGGAGGCGCTACCTAATACAACGCAGTATAATGTGCGCTTCGGTTTTGCCGGCCATACCCGAAATAATAAGTTGATATATCGCCTATATGCCAATATGGCATTTGTGGATAATGATCTCTATTGGTACAATGTCGATAGAGCGTTCTTTGGCGTCGAGGTTGCCCGCCGTAATGTTTTCTCAATAAATGGTGCGGTGGAGTATAAGCCGGTTACTTCGGTGGCGCTTGGTGCGCAGGTTAAGGGTATGCTCTATACAACCTTTGCAACGGTCGAGAATGCACGGCCAAATATCGAGGCAACCTTCTCGGTGAGATATACACACCCGAAGTTCTCTATCGGAGCAAGTGCAGATCTTGTCGGAGCGTCAAAATGGACGGCAATCACGAATTACGGCAGCGGCGAGACCTTCCGGGCCATCGTGGATGCTAACCAGAGCGTTCGTGTTCCTGCAACTGTTGATGTGGGTGTGAATCTGGATTGGTATGTCTCGGAAAAGTGTACGATATTTGCCGAGGGAGGTAACCTCGCAAATATGAATATCTATCGTTGGGCTTTCTATCGAGAGTATGGAGCGAACTTCACTGTGGGTGTGAAGATGCAGTTTTAGGCGTATCGACTATAACTAAACAGGAGTATAGCATATGGCAAGAAAACCGGTATATACAATTCCTTATAAGTGGAACAAAGAGGTGTGGATTGTGACATCCGCACTCTTTGTCGGACTTGTTGGTACGATATTGTTCCTCATATATGGCTTCGTTAAGGGGATGGATCATGGGTTGCTCTATTCACTAATGCCTCTGGTGGTCATACTGTTGGGCTTGATTATCGGATGTGAAGGATATGCTCCTCAGTATTTGGAAGTTGGCGATGACCGTATCGTTATCGTAAGACGATATGCTAGCGTGACTATCCACCGAACAGAGATTATCTCGGTGCGACCGCTTTCGAGTAAAGATTTTAGGGGCGTGTTGCGCCTTTGTGGTTGCGACGGTCTCTTTGGCTATATGGGTAAATATTGGAGTAAGAAATTGGGAAAATTTTCGCTCTATGCCACCTCGAAGAGTAACCTCTTTTTGATTAATACTACAACCCGTGGCAAGATTGTTTTGGGATGTAGTGAGCCTGAGAAAATGCTCGAATTCTGGCCGGAATAATATATTATTCCCTTCTCAATCCACTATATTTGAAAGAATTTTAATTTTGCTCCGAAAAAGATTGGATTTTTCGGAAAATTATTCGTACCTTTGCGCACTCGCAATGTGCGAGGTTGGATTACAATTTATTTATTAACAAGTATTAAACGTAAAAAAAAGTGGATTCATTAAGCTACAAAACTATCTCGGCTAATGCAGCTACTGTCAACAAGGAGTGGGTTGTCATAGATGCAACAAACGAGGTATTGGGACGTTTAGCCTCACAGATCGCAAAGATTTTGTGCGGTAAAAACAAGCCGAGCTATACCCCACACGTTGATTGCGGTGACTATGTTATCGTTGTTAACGCAGAGAAGGTAAAGCTCACAGGTAAGAAGTTGACCGATAAGGTCTATGTACGCCACACGGGTTATCCTGGTGGTCAGCGTTTCGCTACTCCTGCTGACCTCCTTAACCGTAAGCCTACTGCAGTTATCGAAGAGGCAGTTCGTGGAATGCTTCCAAAGAACCGTCTTGGCGATGCTATTATCAAGAATTTGAAGGTTTATGCAGGTGCAGAGCATCCGCACGTTGCACAGAACCCGAAGTCAATTAAGTTAAACGAGATTAAGTAAACATTATGGAAGTTGTAAACACCGTTGGTCGCCGTAAGGCAGCTGTGGCTCGAGTATTCGTGAAGCCGGGTAAAGGTAACATTACAATCAACCAGAAGGAACTTGCAGTTTACTTCCCACTGAACATTCTTCAGTATGAGGTAAAGCAGCCGTTGCTCGTAACCGAGACCAGTGAGAGCTACGATGTAGTAGTTAACTTGGTAGGTGGCGGTATCAAGGGTCAGGCTGAGGCTGCACGTATGGGTATCGCACGTGCATTGTGCGAGATTAACCCAGAGTATCGTGCCGTTTTGAAGAAGAACGGTTTCCTTACTCGTGACTCACGTGAGGTTGAGCGTAAGAAGCCTGGTCAGCCTGGTGCACGTCGTAAGTTCCAGTTCAGTAAGCGTTAATCCTTACCGCAACCAACTATTCGGCAAAGCACGACAAGGGTTACAAATCGGTACGACTACCTATTTATATTATATAAGGTGCTACTTTCCGATTGCCCTGTCGCGGAAAACTCCTCGGACCAATCAAGGATTGCTACTGTGGAGTTGAAGTAAAGAGAATTAAAATTTAACAAAAAAACGAAAACGAAAATGTCTCGTACAGATTTTAATACATTATTGGAAGCCGGTGTTCATTTCGGTCACTTG
This sequence comes from Alistipes sp., assembly GCA_045659425.1. GTDB lineage: Bacteria > Bacteroidota > Bacteroidia > Bacteroidales > Rikenellaceae > Alistipes. The sequence continues at coordinate 50,751 of JAZOWW010000001.1, forward strand.
AAGCGCAAGTGGAATCCTAAAATGGCTCCATATATCTTCATGGAGAAGAATGGCATCCATATCATCGACCTTTACAAGACTGTTGTAAAGTTGGATGAGGCAGCAGCAGCACTCAAGCAGATTGCAAAGAGCGGTCGTCGTGTGTTGTTCGTTGCAACCAAGAAACAAGCAAAGGAAATTGTTGCCGAAAAGGTGTCAGCAGTAGGCATGCCATACGTAACTGAGCGTTGGGCAGGCGGTATGTTGACAAACTTCCCTACAATACGAAAGGCCGTTAAGAAGATGGCATCTATCGACAAGATGACAGCAGATGGTCTTTTCGACAATTTCTCCAAGCGTGAGAAACTCCAATTGTCACGTCAGCGTGCAAAGTTGGAGAAGAACCTCGGTTCTATCGCAGACCTTACTCGTCTTCCTGCTGCATTGTTCGTTATCGACGTTCAGAAGGAGCAGAACGCAGTTAAGGAGGCAAAGCGTTTGAACATCCCTGTATTTGCAATGGTAGATACTTGTTGTGATCCAACCGACATTGATTACGTTATCCCTGCAAATGACGATGCTACAAAGTCAATCGCTACTATCCTCGACACTGTATGTGCTGCTATCGCAGAGGGCGCAGAGGAGCGCAAGCTTGAGAAGGAGAAAGAGGCTTTGGAGGCCGAGGCAAATACCGAGGCTCCTGTAAAGAAGGAGTCTAAGCCACGTATCAAGAAGAGCGTTAAGGCTACGGTAGATGCACAGGAGGCTATTGTTGCTGAGGTTGTTGCTGCAACTGAGGCACAGGCCGAGTAATTTTAATAACACAAACAGACTATTACAATTATGGCAATAGAGATTAAGGCAGCAGATGTAATGAAGCTGCGTAAGATGACCGGTGCTGGTATGATGGATTGCAAGAAGGCTCTCATCGAGGCAGAAGGCGATTTTGCTCGTGCACAGGACATTATCCGTGAGAAGGGTAAGTTGGTAGTTGCTAAGCGTGCAGACCGTTCTGCAAGCGAGGGTGTTGTTGTTACCAAGATTGTAGGTAACAAGGGTTACATCCTTTGCCTTGCTTGCGAGACTGACTTCGTTGCTCAGAATGGTGAGTTCTCTGCTTCTGCTAACGAGATTCTCGACTTGGCAGTTGCTGCTGATGCAGCAGACCTCGAAACTTTGCTCGCAGTAAAGAATGGCGAGGGTCACACTGTTGAGGAGATTGTAACCGAGAAGTCGGGTCAGACAGGTGAGAAGTGTGAGTTGGCATACTACGCTCGTGTAGAGGCTCCTTACATCAATGCTTACGTTCACTTCAACAAGAAGCTCGGCGCATTGCTCGGCTTCAACAAGGAGGTTGATGCAGAGGTTGCTCACAAGATCGCTATGCAGGCAACTGCAATGGCTCCTATCTCAATCGATGTTGAGGATTGTCCTGCTGAGATCGTAGAGAAGGAGAAGGCTATCGCTATGGAGCAGATGAAGCAGGATCCTAAGAACGCAAACAAGCCAGAGGCTATCTTGGAGAAGATCGCTGAGGGTAAGCTTCGCAAGTTCTTCGAGGAGAACACCTTGCTCAATCAGGCTGTTGTTGGCGAGAAGGAGTCTATCCGTGAGTTCCTTACTCGTGCTGACAAGGAGGCTACTGTTGTTGCTTACAAGCGTTTCGCTTTGGAGGCATAATCAGCCCAGAAGAGTAAATATAACACTCGATATGAAGAGAGGTATCTGCTTCGGCAGATACCTCTCTCGTTTTTTTGTGCTATTAAGTGTGTTGCGTTATCCCGCTTGCCGCATGCCATAAAAAAGTGAGGTTGCCTGACAGGGAGTCAAACAACCTCAATATCCTTTGTTGGCAGGGACTACTACAAAGAGATAGCCTCCGAAGGACAAACACCTGCGCAAGCACCGCACTCGATGCACTTGTCAGGGTCAATAACATAGATGTCACCTGCCGAGATAGCTTCGACAGGACACTCGTCGATGCAAGTACCACAAGCAACGCACGAATCTGAAATTTTGTAAGCCATAATTGTTTTGTAAAAAATTGTGTTACAAAAGTAAGACTTTAATACGAAATCTCCAAAAAATAGTATCTTTGTGATATGGTTTGGATTAAAAAAAGCATTCCAACCACTGTTTGAACGGGAAAAATTATGCCAAAGTCAACAATATTAACATTCTTAGGCACAGGAACTTCGCAAGGAGTTCCCGTTATCGGATGCGACTGCGAGGTGTGTCGCTCGACGGATGCAAGAGATAATCGCCTGCGTACCTCGGCGATGATTGAGGTCGATGGCCGCCGCTTTATTATCGATGCTGGCCCCGATTTCAGACAGCAGTTGCTGCGAGAGCGAGTGAGCCATATTACAGCCATTCTGCTGACGCATAAGCATAAGGACCATATTGGCGGTATCGATGATGTGCGAGCGCTTAATTTCGTCGATTATCCGACTATTCACCCCGTAAATATATATGCTGCGCCGGATACGGTAGAGTGCGTGCGTAAGGACTACGACTATGCCTTCTTTGAGAATCGCTATCGTGGCGTACCGGAGATAAATCTACACGAGATAGATGCGGAGAGTACCTTCGAGGTTGATGGGGTAGAGATAGTACCGATTATGGGCAAGCACTCCCATTTCTCGGTTACTGGCTATCGTATTGGCGATGTGGCATACCTGACCGACTTTAAGGAGATAGAGCCTGCTGAGGTGGAGAAGTTGCGAGGGGTACGTGTTTTGGTTGTCAATGCTCTGCGCTTTAAGGAACACGATTCACACTTCTCGGTTGGCGATGCGCTCTCGCTGATTCGGGAGGTAAAGCCGGAGCGAGCATACCTTACCCATATGGCGCACGATATAGGTCTGCATAGCCAGGCGCAGGAACGCCTTCCCGAAGGAGTTTGGTTCGCCTATGATGGGTTGAAGGTCGAGATATAATACGAAAATAAAGAACGTGTCTAACAAGGATATTTTGTCGTTACGCTCGCCTTTGAAATCCTCATTTACGCTCAGTAAACTCCGGTTTCTCAGGCTTCGCAAGCCTAAAACTATCACTTGTTATACACATTCTTACAAACAGAAGGGCTGTCACAAACTTGTTGGACAGCCCTTTATTCGTTTATTCTACATACAGTACCAATCCCTTCAAGTACTCGCCCTCAGGGTGGTAGATGTTGATAGGGTGGTCGGTAGGCTGCGTGAGTTGGTGCAGGATGCGAACCTTGCGTCCTGCGATTGCTGCTGCGGTAAATACCGTTGTGCGGAATAACTCCTTTGATACGGCCTGCGAGCAGGAGAATGTAAAGAGAATACCTCCGCTCTTGATTTGTGATAACGCACGAGCGTTAAGACGCTTGTATCCCTGCATGGCATTGCCTAAGACCTTGTGGTGCTTGGCAAATGCAGGAGGGTCGAGGATAATCATATCGTATTTGTCACCGATATTTTTCAAGTACTCCACGGCGTCACATGCAATGGACGAGTGCGCAGCATTTTCGCCGAAGTTGAGTGCAATGTTGGCATCTGCCAGGCGCACGGCCTTTTCCGAGGCATCAATTGAGCATACCTCTTTTGCTCCGCCTGCCAAAGCATATACTGAGAATCCTCCCGTATAGCAGAAGGTGTTGAGTACGGTGCGACCTGCGGCATATCGCTTGACGAGTTCACGATTGAATCGTTGATCGATGAAGAAACCGGTCTTCTGTCCCTCCTCCCAATTCACGAGGAACTTGTGTCCATTCTCCAATACTACGTTATCCTTCTCGGCACTGCCATAGAGATAGCCATCTACGGCGTTGAGGTTGGCCTTGAATGGCACGGTTGCAGCGCTCTTGTCATATACGGCCGTAAGGCGCTCGCCAAATGTTGCGATAAGAGCCTCGGTAATATCCTTGCGAGAGAGGTACATGCCTACCGAATGGCATTGAACTACCGCTACGGAACCATAGATGTCTATAACCAGCCCAGGCAGAGAGTCGCCTTCGCCGTGAACTAAACGGTAGCAGGTGGTCGCCTCGCACTCGGTGAGTGCCAATGTGCGACGAACGTCGTATGCGCTCTGGATCTTGCCCTGCCACCAGCGGCTGTCGATGCGCTCGCCCTCCTCGAAGGTGAGGATGCGCACGGCGATGGAGCCTATCTGGTAGTGTCCTCGTGCGAGGAAGTCGCCTCGTGATGAAAATATATCGACAATCTCTCCCTCGGTAATCGAGTCACCATTACACTCTACACGCTCAATGGCTCCTGAGAATACCCAGGGGTGGCGACGGGAGAGCGACTCCTCCTTGCCTCGACGAAGAAAAATCTTTGATGTCATATCTTGATTTATAAAGTGTTACGTAATTACTCGTTAAAGACCCTCTTGTAGAAGAGTTCTGTTGCGCCCTGATTCTGTTCTGTATAATTCTTGGCGATAAGGCTTGTTGAGGCAAGTAGATTATTGTCATCACGCAGTGGCTCGAACCACGCCTTCAACTCCTCGAAAGAGTTAATCGATTTGGCTGCACCCAGTGCAACCATATCACGAGCCTCCTTGAACTTCTCGTATTTAGGCCCGAAGGCTATCGGCAGACCAAAGGTTGCGGCCTCCAATGTGTTATGAATACCCACACCGAATCCTCCTCCGATATATGCCCACGATGCGTAGCGATAGGCCGACGATAGCATGCCTATTGTGTCGAGTATCAGAACTCGATTGTTGGCAACGGTCTGCGGATCGGCACACGTGTAACGCACGGCTCCGCCATTGGTGGCGGCGATAATTGCCGTCATGCGCTCCTGCTCAAACTCGTGCGGTGCTATGACGAACTTAATATCTGGATTTTCGTTGATTAGTTGTTGCAAAATCTCCTCGTCGGGACCCCATGTCGAGCCGGCAATAAAGAGAGGTTTGTCGCCCTTGAACTGCTCGATAAGGGCGATCTGCTTACTCTGCTTAGCAATTGCTGCAACACGGTCGAAGCGTGTATCTCCTGCAACTTCTACGTTGCTAATACCCAACTCGGTAAGCAACGCCTTGGAATTGTCATCCTGGACAAAGAGCGTGTTAAATGTTGTCAGCGCCTTGCGCCAAGCCCATCCCCATGGACGGAAGAATATCGAGTTGCGACGGAATATTGCCGAGACGATATAGGTGCGAATGTGGCGATTGCGTAACTCCGAGAGGAGGTTGAGCCAAAACTCATACTTCACGAATACGGCTATCTCAGGACGAACGATGTCGAGGAAGATGCGAGCATTCTCAGGAGTGTCGGCCGGCAGGTAGAAGATATAGTCTGCACCGTCGTAGTTCTTGCGGATCTCGTAACCTGACGGAGAGAAGAATGTGACAAGTATCTTGTACTCGGGCTTCTCGCTCCTAATCTTCTCGATAATCGGGCGACCCTGCTCGAACTCTCCTAATGATGCTACATGTACCCAAACGATGCGTTCGCCGGGAGTAATGGCACGTCGCATGCGGTTGAATATATCCTTGCGACCCTCGTTCAGAAGTTTTGCTTTCGGGTTCCATAGTGAGGCTATTTTTATTCCGCCTTGAAATACCGCAATTCCAATGTTATAAAGCCACATTGCTCTAAATGGGTTTAAGTGTTTCGCAAAAGTACTCTTTTTTTTGAGCCAAATACAAAGTTGTCTATCTCTTCTTGGTGGTTTTAACTCTACTTTCGGCCACCTTTTGCCGTTACCACCCAAATTCGATAGCATTTTCGATATATCTTACCTGCATCGTTCCGTCAGGCATAGCATCTACGGCAGCCAGATCGAACTGAGGCTCGGCATCTATGCCGTGCATCGCCATATAGGCCGAGGCTGCACGGTGTAGCGCACGGGTCTTGCGAGGGTTGATAGCCTCCTCCGGCAGTGTCAGTGAGCCAAAACGGCGAGTCTTGACCTCGACAAAGTGGATTATGCCGTTTTGAGTGGCGATGATGTCAATCTCGCATTGGCCGCATCTCCAATTTCGCTCCATGATGAGAAAACCATTGGTGCGCAGATAGTCGATTGTCGCCTGCTCGCCCGCAATGCCCTGTGCAAGTTTGTCGGTCATACGTGCTGTTTATAGCAAGAATGATAGGTCGTCACCCGGTTGTACCTCGTAGGTCTCTATGCCCTTCTTGAAGATGCGCATAGGGCGAGATCCAATCAACTCCAAACGACCATTTTGGTACAAAAGCATACAACCCTCACGCAAACCTACAACGTAGCGACGAGGATTAGCCTCGATGTATTCGAGGATGCGCTGCTCACGTGTCTCTCCTGCATGACCCTCAGGATTTGCATCTAAGTAGTGAGGGTTAATCTGGAAACGTACGGCGTTGATAGCCTTGAATGACTCAGGCTCTACGATAGGCATATCGTTGGTGGTGCAAATGGTAGGGCAGCATACATTGCTTCCTGCCGACCAGCCTACGTATGGTGTTCCGCTCTTGATTTTGCGCAAGATGGCACTCATCAGACCCTGCTCCTGCATCTTCTTTGTCAGGGCAAAGGTGTTGCCGCCGCCTACACAGATGGCCTCCGCCTCACGGATTGCCTTCGCAGGATTCTTCTCTTGGTGTATCGAACGTACACGAATGCCAATCTCGTTGAAACGCTCCTGTACACGGCTCTCATACTCTGCGTAAGAGAATGTTACGGCTGCGTATGGGATGAAAACTACCTCGCTGACACCCTTCAAATGTGCGCCGATACGCTCGATTGGATATTTTAGGTACTCCTCGCCTGCATTAGTCGAATTAGAGATCATCAAAATTCTTGCATTTTCCATATATTACTCTGGTTTACAGAGACATTTGCCCGATTGTTGAGAATGTCTCGGTTAAAATATTTGTTAATTTATGCCAAAGATAATAAAAAAGTGTTATCTTTGCGCAGTTTTGTTGCGATAAAGTGCATATAATTTTTGCCCTTTGTCAATGGCAAAACTGATTTGTAAGTATGATAATTACAAACCTATAACAAATGTTTAATTAAAATTTGAAAGTTATGTCAGAAATTCAATCGAAAGTCGTGAAGGTTATCGTCGACAAGTTGGGTGTTAAAGAGTCGGAGGTTACTCCAGAAGCAAGCTTCACCGGCCACCTTGGCGCAGACTCTTTGGATCTCGTAGAGTTGATCATGGAGTTTGAGAAGGAGTTTGGTGTTCAGATTCCTGATGAGGCTGCTGAGAAGATTCAGACAGTAGGTGATGTTCTCACTTACCTCGAGGAGCACCAGAACTAGTCTTCGTGTGTGAAGAAGGGAAAGAGAGAATTTTTTGTATTTATTATAGTAAGCGACTAAAAGTGAAATGGAACAGAGAAGAGTGGTAGTCACAGGTATTGGTACAATCAATCCAATAGGCAATAATATTAAAGAGTACTTTAATAGTCTTGAAAATGGAGTGAGCGGAGCCGGCCCGATTACCGCATTCGATGCCACAAACTTTAAATCACGAATTGCCTGCGAGGTAAAGGACTTTGACCCGTTGGCATACTTCGACCGCAAGGAGCTTCGCAAGTACGACCGCTATTCGCAGTTTGCACTTGTGGCTGCTACCGAAGCCGTAGAGGATGCTGCGCTCGACTTGGAGAGTATCAACAAGGAGCGTGTAGGTGTTATTTGGGCCTCTGGCGTGGGCGGAATACAAACTTACTATGAAGAAGTCATGGGTTGGGCCGAGGGTAATGGTATCCCAAGGTTCAGCCCTTTCTTTGTCCCTAAACTTATATCTGACCTCGCCGGCGGACATATCTCTATGAAGTATGGCTTCATGGGTCCGAATTACAGCGTTGTGTCAGCGTGTGCTTCATCCAACCACGCAATGATTGATGCCTTGAACCTCATTCGCTGGGGTAAGGCAGATATGATTGTTACTGGTGGCTCTGAGGCTCCGGTTATTATTCCGGCTGTTGGTGGCTTTGCCTCGATGCAGGCACTCTCTACTCGCAACGAGGATCCGCAGCACGCCTCTCGTCCTTACGACAAGAATCGTGACGGTTTCGTGATTGCCGAGGGTGCAGGTGCATTGATTTTCGAGGAGTATGAGCATGCCAAGGCTCGTGGAGCAAAAATCTATTGCGAGGTTGCCGGTGGCGGTATGTCTGCCGATGCATACCATATGACTGCACCATGTCCTGATGGTAGAGGTGCAAAGTTGTCAATGGTGGATGCTCTCAATGATGCAGGCATATCGGTTAAGGATGTGGATTACCTCAATACTCACGGTACAAGTACTCCGCTCGGAGACTTAGCCGAGATTTCTGCCGTACAGTCCCTCTTTGGAGAGCATGCATACGAGATGAATATCTCCTCTACAAAGTCTATGACAGGCCACCTGCTTGGTGCTACTGCTGCGGTGGAGGCATTGGCTTGCGTGTTTGCAATAGATAAGGGTGTTGTCCCTCCGACAATCAATGTCGAGGAACTCGACCCACAAATCGATTCTAAGTTAAATCTTACTCTCGGAAAGGCACAGAAGCGTGATGTGAAGGTTGCCATGAGCAATACCTTCGGCTTCGGTGGCCATAACTCAACGATGATTTTCCGAAAGTTGTAAAATCTTGTAGGCTACGTGTTTGATTTTCTCATTCGTCCGATTAAGCGAAACTTCGGACACGATAAAACCTACTATCGCTATATAGACGATATGTTCGGCTTCTTGCCGCATAACATTGAACTCTATAAACTTGCTCTGATTCATAAGTCGGCATCGATAATGGTCGATGGACAGAGCATCAACAATGAGCGCCTCGAATTCCTCGGAGATGCCGTTATCGAGAGCGTAACATCGGACTATGTATTTATCGAGTATCCCGAATATGATGAGGGTCGTTTGACACAGTTGCGTTCAAAGATTGTCTCTCGTCAGTCACTCAACGGCATAGCCAAGAAGTTGGGGCTGGATAAACTCATCATTTGTAACAATTCTGTTAACTGTACCCAGAAACATATCTACGGCGACGCCTTCGAGGCTATGATGGGTGCAATATATCTTGATCAGGGGTATGATTTTGTCAATCGCCTGCTTATCAATGATATATACTCTCGTTACCTCTCTATCTCGGAGGTTGACGAGTCGGAGACAGACTTCAAGAGTCGCCTTATAGAGTGGGGACAGAAGAACCATCATACCATTTCGTTTACAACCAGCGGCAAGCGAGGCGTATCTGCGGGTGCGCATAGTTTCAAGAGTGTTGTTAAGATTGATGATTTGGAGGTCGGTCATGGCGTTGGCGAGTCGAAGAAGGAGGCGGAGCAGAATGCTGCGCAATCTGTCGCAAGCGAGATGAGCGACGAACTGTGCGCACGTATGCTTGATAAATTGGACCGTCTTGAAGTCCGCAAGAGATAATCTGTTATGCAAACCATACACGATAAGTTGTTGTTACACGGTATCGGCTCTTTGAGTGATACCGAGTTGTTGGCTCTTGTTATAGACAATCGAAAACAGGCAGAGGGCCTTATCGAGGAGTACGGCTCACTTGCAGCAATCGCACGTGCAGAGTTGTCACGTCTTCGTATGAGCGAGGGTCTGGGTCTGCGACGTGCCGAGAATATTGTGGCAGCAGTGGAACTTGCTCATCGTATTGCCTCGGTTGAGGGCGCTGTCGTGGATGTAATCCATTCGGATGCGGATGCCGAGCGACTCTTGCGACCTATACTCGGAGGATTGAAGCATGAAGAGTGCTGGGTGCTGTTTCTCTCATCTTCGAACAGAGTTGTGGAGCGTATGTGTATCAGCAAGGGTGGCGTTCAGGCGACGATTGTCGATCATCGTCTTATCGTGAAACGAGCGTTGGAGTTGCTCGCCACGCAACTTATCATTGCGCATAACCATCCGTCAGGCTCTGCCGTACCGAGTCAGGCAGATATAGAACTTACCAAGCGAATCAAGGAGGCGGCTGCTCTCTTCGATATACGTCTGCTCGACCATCTTATCATCTCCGGCACGGAGACATATTCTTTCGTACGCCATCAACAACTATAATATCATAAAGTAGTTTATTGTGTCAAAAAGTGTTATCTTTGCGGCAATAAAACGAAAGAGATTGTATGGTTTCTGTAATCATCCCAAACTATTGTCACGCACAATTCCTTAAAGAACGCATCGATAGTGTCCTGGCTCAAACCTATAAGGATTTTGAGGTTATCATACTGGACGACTGCTCGACCGACAACTCACGAGAGGTAATCGAGAGTTATCGTGGTCGTGAGCATGTGGCACACATTGTCTATAACGAGCAGAATAGCGGCTCTCCGTTCAAGCAGTGGCAGAAGGGTGTAGAGTTGGCGAAAGGCGAGTATATCTGGATTGCCGAGAGTGACGATGTGGCATATGATACCCTGATGGAGGAGTGTGTGAAGGCGTTGGATGCCAACAAGAATGCCTCGTTGGCATTTGTCGATTGTGAGTTTATCGATGCAGAGTCGAAACATACAGGATTTACCGATTTGTCACGCAAATTGGCACTTTACAGTTCGGAGAATACCACCCTTAATGGTAATAAGTTCGTGGAGAAGCGAATGCTCTTCCGTAACTATGTGATGAATGCAAGTATGGCAATCTTCCGCAAGGATGCTATGCCGAAGGATGAGTACTATGCGACATTCCATTACTGCGGAGACTGGCTCTTTTGGAGCGAGGTGGCACTCGGCCACGATGTGGTATATATCAATAAGCCGTTGAATAAGTTCCGTCGTCACAACACCTGTACTACATGGCAGGGTGTGAAGGATTTTAATAATCTTGTCGAGTGGCGCAGACTTGTGGCGCACATTCTGGATGGAATCAACGCCTCGGCTTCATATCGTGCATTCACATGGGGAAAGTATTCTCTGCGAGCGAAGCGTCATATGCGTCGCTTCGGTTATCCGAAGGGGGATTATCAGCGTTGGCTGAACGGAATGAAACATCCGAAACGCAATATTATATGGTATAGGCTTATGAAGTGGAAATATTAGGTCGGATAAAAGTCGTATAATAAGGCTACTTGCAAAATATAGGGGCTGTCAATAGAAGTTTGACAGCCCCTTAGAATTTCTTCGCTATTTTACTTTGTCTTGTACGAGCAGCGATATTTGCCTTTGGCCAGGTTGAGAATCTTGCCTTTGAGCAGGTTGCGACGCAATGGTGCGAGGTGGTCGGTAAATACCTTACCCTCGATATGGTCGTACTCGTGCTGGATGACACGAGCAGGGTAGCCGTCAAACTCCTCGTCATGCTCCACGAAGTTTTCGTCGAGGTAGCGCATACGGATGCGTATAGGGCGGCGAACGTTCTCGTGGATGCCGGGCAACGAAAGACAGCCCTCCTCGAAGAGGTCGGTCTCTTCGCTATGCTCGTAAATCTCCGGATTGACAAATACCTTGCGAAACTCGGCCAACTCCGGCACCTCCTCTGACCAAGGGGTGCAATCTACGATAAAGAGACGGATGTTCTTGCCAATCTGTGGAGCGGCCAAACCCACGCCACTTGCCTCGCCAAGCGTAATCCACATGTCGTCTATCAACTTCTTGAAGTCGGGGTATGACGAGTCAATCTCAACAGACTTATTACGCAATACCTGCGACCCGTAAATAACAATAGGATAAATCATAATTTTTTCCTCTTTTCTAATTTAGAAGCCACTAAGGCTCTCCATATAGGATTGCAAAATAATTGTGGCGGCAACCTTATCAACCAACGCCTTGTCACGTCGTGCCATCTTGCCTATTCCGCTCTCACGGATAGTACGCTGCGCAAGTACCGAGGTGTAACGTTCGTCGTAGAGTACTACCTCCTTGTCGGGGTAGGCGTGACGCAGACGACCCACCAGCGGCTCGATATATCGCATCGTCTCGGATGGTGCGCCATTCATCTGCGAAGGCTTGCCAACCACTATTGTGGAAACGTCGTTTTGCGAGCAATATTGCTTGATATAACTCTCCAACTGCTTTGTATCTACCGTCTCCAACGCTCCGGCGATGATGCGTAGAGGGTCGCTGACTGCCAACCCTGTACGCTTAACACCGAAATCTATTGCAAGGATGCGCCCCACGCTTACTCCTTAATCTTCTTATACAACGGACGGAAAGATGTTGCCTGCTCGACCATCTGGTGCAATGAGGCGATAGCAACACGCTCCTGCTGCATCGAGTCACGATGACGAACGGTTACAGTGCCATCCTCCAAACTCTGGTGGTCAACGGTGATGCAGAACGGAGTACCTACTGCATCCTGACGGCGGTAACGCTTGCCGATAGAGTCCTTCTCGTCGTATGCTACGTTGAAGTCGAATTTCAAGTCATCGATGATAGACTGTGCCAACTCCGGAAGACCATCCTTCTTAACCAACGGCATAACTGCAACCTTGGTTGGAGCCAGACATGCAGGGATGCGCAATACTACACGCTCCTCGCCATTTTCGAGTTTCTCCTCGCAGTAAGCCGCCGACATAATCTGTAAGAACATACGGTCAACACCGATAGAGGTCTCGACTACGTAAGGTACGTAGTTCTCGCCACGCTCTGGGTCGAAGTACTGAATCTTCTTGCCAGAGTACTCCTGATGACGACCGAGGTCGAAGTCGGTACGAGAGTGGATACCCTCAACCTCCTTGAATCCGAATGGGAAGTTAAATTCAATATCGGTTGCTGCATTAGCGTAGTGAGCCAACTTGTCATGGTCGTGGAAGCGATAGTTCTGGTCGCCGAAACCGAGCGCACGGTGCCAAGCCATACGGGTATTCTTCCACTCGTTCCACCACTTCATCTCGGTGCCAGGCTGTACGAAGAACTGCATCTCCATCTGCTCGAACTCTCTCATACGGAAGATGAACTGACGAGCAACGATCTCGTTACGGAACGCCTTACCAATCTGTGCAATGCCGAATGGGAGTTTCATGCGACCGGTCTTCTGTACGTTGAGGAAGTTTACGAAGATACCCTGAGCGGTCTCCGGACGGAGGTAGATGGTATTTGCGCCCTCTGCGGTAGAACCCATCTGGGTCGAGAACATCAGGTTGAACTGACGAACGTCGGTCCAGTTGCGGGTGCCC
>JAZOWW010000002.1:0-5203 GCA_045659425.1 Alistipes sp.
ACAAAATCACACAAATTGCAACCTTTTTATTGCATTTTCAGTTTTTCTTACTATTTTTGTAAAAATATGTTTTTTCGAACAAATACCTACTACTATGAATAAAAAACTTTTTTTGAGGGGGGGGGAAATTCCGTATCTCAAACCCGAACTTGAAATCACTACTATTGAGGCTGAATCCGGTTTCTTGGCTTCGCTTCCGATGATTGACACCGAAGAGGGCGATCCGTGGGAAGATTTCGAAGATGAAGATTATTATTAAGTCAAACAAAAAAAACAAAAATACTTATGAAGAAATTATTTATCTGTTTGGGTTTGGCAGCGATAATGCTTGCACCATCATGTGAGATCGACCCAACATCCGACATTTTGAATGGCTCTGAGAGCAATACCGAGAACGGTGTCGAGAATGACACAGAGAGTGGCAAAGACAAGGCTGTTGCCTTTCTCTCGGTAGGTATCAACAACACAGGTACCAATGCAAACGCAACAGCATCTGCTGATTCTCGCATTTCGGTTGGCGAGGAGAATGAGGAGGGTCGTATACCGCTCTATTGGAGCGCTGGCGATAAACTCGTTATCAATCGTAGAATCCAGACTTTGGAGATTGGCGAGGAGTTTAATGGCAAAGATACGGCAGAATTCGGTCTTACAGAGGAGAACTTGGCACAGGTTACCTACCCTATTACCTTATTGTACCCTGCAACAAGTAAGACATCATCAAGTCTAAAACACTTCTACATCAACACCGATCAGGAGTACTTGCAGGGACACCTCTCGAACGGCTACGGAGTCCTTATGGGCAAGGCCGAGAAGGAGGGCGACGCTATCAGTATGAAGCATATGTGCGGTTATATGAGAGTCTCTCTTACCGGCTCTGCAACCGTTAAGAAAGTTATGCTTCGCACCGTGGGCCACGAGCCAATATCAGGCTATTTCAAGCACAACGAAACTACTTCTGAGATAGGTATGACATCCTACACTGCATCTGGATTGGCTGACGGATATTACAATTCACCTGTAATCTCAATCAATTGTACTGAGGGAATTACCTTGTCGGGCGAGGCTACCGATTTCTATTTTGCACTGCCTGCCGGCACCTACTCAAAGGGTTTTGTTCTGCACATTTTAGACAGCAATAACAAACAGCATCGTGTAAAGGTTTACGGTTCAGGTAAGACTATCGAGGCTGGTGTTATGCTTAAAATGCCGCCTTTGGCAGTAAGTTGTACCAAGGATTGGGGCATCTTCGACGGTAACGAATTAGCAAGTTTCGGCCGTACTCTTGCCAAAAATGTTTGGCTTGGTGTAGATGAAACAACTATCTACCTGCGCAACGATATAAACATGGAGAACGAGACATTCACAGACCTGCCGGAAGATAGTTATCATAGAGCATTTATTACATTCCGTGCTGACGCTGGTTACAAAAATGACAAGATAACCTGCATCGATGGTAAGAAGAACGATACCGAGAACTATATCATCTACAACCTTAGCAAGGAGACTGACACTGACGGCGGATTGTTGTTTGCCCGAATACCGGAAAATCTCACCGTTCAGAATATCACTCTCGGTAAAACAGCCGACGATCCTACAACTGACGCAAACGAGGCTGACTGTATCTTTACGTTAAATCCGAGCGAAACAGATTATACTTACACAGGCGTATTCAGCTACGTTGTAGTGGGCACAGTAAAGAACTGTGTAAATAACGCCTCTGTAGTTGGAGCCGCAACCACATGTAGCGGTCTTAAACTCGGCATATTTTCGGGCAGTAGTGACAGTTGTACCGGAACAATTGATGGTTGTATCAACAATGGTAGCATCATTATGGATGCAACAAATGGAAAGACCGAGAACTATGTTGCAGGTATTGCCGGCATCAACTATAGCATCATAAAGAATTGCATAAACAACGGAACAATAAAAGTTACCGGTTCAGGAGCTAAAAACGGAATAAACATAGCGGGCATTGTTGGATGTTCTATAGAAAATAAAGAAATTACCAATTGCCGTAATAATGGTGCAATATCCATTACGGGAGCGACTACCAAAGTTTATGCCGGTGGTGTGACCGGATATGCAAAAAGTTCTATATCCGGATGTAGCAACTATGGTACAGTAACAACGACCAACACCGGTAGCGAATTATATTTGGGAGGCATTTTGGGTTATCTCGAATCAGATGGAGGTATCAGCGCTTGTACAAATTATAGTACGGGTACTGTAATATCCAACAATCCGGCAGCAACGCCGTACGTAGGTGGCGTCCTGGGTTACGCAGACAACGAGATATCGGATTGTCACAACCAGGGCGATGTAACTATTAATTCTACCCAAGTTAGTGTACGTATGGGAGGTACTATTGGTCTTGCAAAGAAAACTGTTACAAACTGTTCTAACTCAGGTAACGTTTCGGTATTAACTCCTGCTGCCGGCGGTCGTATGGGCGGTGTTGTAGGTGATGCTTACGAATTGGTTACGAACTGTACCAATACTGGAGGAGTAACTCTTAGCGACGCAGTAGCCACAACACACGTAGGAGGTATATTAGGAACAAATAACTATATCGTAACAGACGAAAGTGACGCTATAACATCAAGCCAACTCTTAACAGGATGTGTTAACGGAACAGAAGGAACAACAAAAGGGATAAATGTCACCTATAAAACGAGTGCAAATGCATACGTCGGCGGTATATGTGGTTACTCATACAACATTATACAAGGCGACTCTGCATCTACCGAAACATATGCAACAAATTATGCTCCTATAAATATTAGCGGCTCTGCAACAACAGATGCAGGAGGTGTATTTGGATATACTGCAACTAAGTCTGTCCTTGTTGGATATAAAAATTATGGAGATGTGACCATTACAAATGCAGGTAGTAGCAGTTTTAGTTATTGCGGCGGAGTTGGTGGCAACTGCTCAAAAGATAACAAGACTTACAATTGTGACAATGAAGGAAACCTTACCTTGCACTTCCCGAAAGGCAAAGTAAGAGCAGGTTTAATTATGCCTTATTTTGCTACTGCTTCAAAATGCGATGCAGTCGGCACTATTCATATCAAGGCAGGAACAAAAGATGCCAGCGAGGTCGGAGGCTTAGGAGGTTTCTCTAACAATAGCACCAAGAGCAATTGCACATTAAATGGCAAAATCAAAAACGAGGCGACAGGAGTATTGGTAGGAGGTTTGTTAGGTTCAGCCAACGGTAGCACATACTCTAATTGCACAATGAAGATTGAGATTGAAAGTATTGACGCTGCCAATACCGCTTTCGCAGTAAGTAGAGCAGGATCTGCAGATTATACCGTAAAATTAGGTTCAAGCAGCAGCAATTCGCTTAAAATCAACAAGGCCTCTAAGTTTAACGGCATAACTGCAAGCAGTATTGATGTATTCTCCGATTATCAGGAGGACGGAAAAATCAATTTCTGCAACACTCATGAAACGCTTCAATTAACCGTAAATTCGACATACGTAAGATTCGTTGACTAACACAAGGTTGTAGTATTTCCCAAAGGGCTATTCTCGAACGAGAGTAGCCTTTTTTATTTTTAATAAAAACATCTTTTATTTGGGATATCGCATATTTTTCTTACCTTTGTACGATTATACACATTCAGACACATTGGAATAGTTATGGAGAAAAATTTGATTGAGACTATTGTCGGAGCAATTCAGGATAAAAAGGGTAAGAATATTGTATCGCTCGATTTGAGCGGTTTTGACGGCGCTATTTGCTCGCACTTTGTAGTGTGCAACGCCGACTCAACTGCGCAAGTGGCTGCTATTGCAGACAATATCGAGGAGGAACTCTTCGTGAAGTTACACGAGAATCCTTGGCGAGTAGAGGGCAAGCAGACTGGCTTATGGGTAGCGTTGGACTACATTGACGTAGTTGTTCACATCTTCCAGAGCGATCTGCGTGAGTACTACAAATTGGAGGAGTTATGGGCAGATGCTCCGATGACTCGCTACGAGTACGAGGAGTAATTATGTTGTAAAAGGTGCATTAAAGAGTTTCTGCAACAATTTTGAGTAGGGATTTATCGTTACTATAAGGATAAATCAAACAGAAAAGAAATGGCAAAAAAGAGTAATAACAGAAAAATGATATCATTGCGACCAAACATGATGTGGTTTTGGTCGTTGGTATTCTTCGCCATCGTCGGCGTATCGCTTTTCAGTCAGCGAGAGAGCGAGCCTGCTCAGAGTAATTGGGCAGAGGTTGAGCAACTCGTGCGCAATGGCGACGTAGAGCGTATTCAGGTCATAAACCGAGAGAGAGCGGAGGTATATCTCAAAGAGGGCGTTGCTGAGCGATTGAAAAACGACCCGACCGTCAGCGAAACGCTGAAAAAGATTCCATCGAGAGGCATGCAGGTGGTATATACCATCGGCTCGATAGACACATTCCGCAGCGACCTCGACAAGGCTGTTGCCGAGAGTGGCAACAAGGTCATCGTTGACTACAACCACCACGAGCAGAATTGGATGGATATGATGCTCAACTGGTTGCCGATGATTTTCATGTTTGTAATATTCTTTTTCTTCATCCGCAGTTTTGCACGAGGCGGCGCAGGTGGTGCAGGTGGCAACATCATGAACGTAGGCAAGGCACGTGCGCAGGAATTCAACCAGGATGACCCCGCTCGCAAGGTTACATTCAAGGATGTAGCAGGATTGGAGGAGGCGAAGGTTGAGGTTATGGAGATTGTCGATTTCCTCAAAAATGCAAAGAAATATCGTGAACTCGGAGCAAAGATTCCGAAGGGCGCTCTGCTCGTAGGCCCTCCGGGAACGGGTAAGACCCTCTTGGCAAAGGCCGTAGCGGGCGAGGCAAACGTACCTTTCCTATCTATTTCAGGCTCCGACTTCGTAGAGATGTTTGTCGGAGTGGGTGCATCACGTGTACGTGACGTCTTCGATCAGGCAAAGCAGAAGGCTCCATGCATCGTATTTATCGACGAGATTGATGCGATAGGTCGAGCAAGAGGTAAGAACGCAGGTTTTTCGGGCAACGACGAACGTGAGAACACACTTAACCAACTCCTCACCGTGAAGGACGGTTCCCAGACCTATGCCGGCGTAATAATTCTCGCAGCGTCAAACCGTCCCGACATTCTCGACAAGGCACTGATGCGTGCAGGTCGTTTCGTCCGCCAGATTGAGGTTGGTTTGCCGGAGTTGCACG
>JAZOWW010000003.1:0-2502 GCA_045659425.1 Alistipes sp.
GGTCGGGCAGCCTCTATTACGTCTAGATTCGGACTTATCGATTGCAACTACTCTGCAGGAGCCCACTTACAGCGTACGGGCGAGATGATTGCACCCTCAGCCTTCAACTCCTTCATTGCCTGATCAACCTCCTTGCGATCGAGGCCCGAAAGCTCTACAATCTTACCTGCGTTTACCGGAGCACCTGCCTCCTTCATTACTGCCAAAACCTTCTCTTTTGCGTTCATAGTCTTAAGTTTTTAATAGTTAATATCTCTAATTTCAAATGTTATCTCCATATATGAGCGTCTGCCCTCGATGTAGTCGGCATAGACCACCTCGGCCTCTCGGCCTCGCAGCAGTGAGCACTTACCGCATAACTCGCAGTTGTGCAGACATCGCCACTGACCAAGCACATAGCCAAACGCTCCTCTCGTGTACTCACTTCAATGCTCGGCGGAGCCATATATCAAATGTACTTTATTCTTGTTTCTGATGCAAAATTAACACAAATAATCATAAGTACAAATCATATTTTCTGATACTACCATAAGCAAAACTTATACGTTGAAATATTCACACAAATCATCCGCAACAGACGCGGCCGACAAAGCGACTCTTCGCAACGCCTATATAAAGATAAACTTTAGCAGGAACAGTACGGCGAGGATACACATTGCCGGCGTAATCTTACTAAACTTTCCACAGATTAGATTCATCACCACATAAGCGATCATTCCGAGCAAAATACCATTCGAAATCGAGTAGGTCAATGGCATCATAATGATACACACAAAAGCCGGAATAGACTCCGAGAAGTCATTAAACGGGATTGTGACGATAGGCTCCATCATCAAAAGACCTACAATAATCAGCGCCGGAGCAGTTGCCGCCGAAGGGATAGAGAGAAATAGCGGCGAGAAGAACAGAGCAAGGGCAAAGCATCCGGCAACAGCAAATGCGGTGAGTCCCGATCGACCTCCCTGTGCTACGCCGGCTGCACTCTCAACATAAGTCGTGGTGGTCGATGTGCCAAGTATTGCTCCTGCAGTTGTAGCGATGGCATCGGCCATAAAAGCCTGCTTGATACGGCTAATATTTCCCTTCTCATCAACCATCTTGGCCTTAGTACAAACTCCAACAAGGGTGCCAACCGTATCAAACATATCTATGAAGAGGAATGTAAATACGATCACAAGCATATCCAGCGTAAATATATCCTTGAACTCGAATTTACAGAAGATAGGCTCGATGGATTCCGGTTGCGAGAGTATACCCTTAAACTCGGTTACGCCCATAGGAATACCTATTAACATCGTCACAAGAATACCAATCAGGATCGCTCCGGGCACGTTGCGCATAAACATAAATCCGGTAACAATCAGACCGATAAGCGCCAAAAGTGCCGAGCCGGAGGTAATATCGCCCAAAGCGACGAGCGTAGATTCGTTATTAACCACTACGCCTGCACTGCTCAAACCTATAAATGCGATAAAGAGGCCAATGCCCGCACCGATGGAGTTTCGTAGGGTGAGCGGTATTGCATTCACTATCGCCTCTCGGACATTTGTCAGCGTCAGAATTATGAATATAAGACCTTCGAGCAGTATCGCCGTCAATGCGAATTGCCACGAATAGCCCATTCCGACACATACACCATACACGAAAAATGCATTCAATCCCATACCCGGCGCAAGTCCAAAGGGCAGTTTTCCTAAAAATGCCATTGCAAGACAACCTATAATGGCCGTCAATGCCGTAGTGGTAAAGACGGCGCCAACTGGCATACCGTCCAGTCTGCTAAAAATAGCGGGATTGACGGCGAGGATATACGACATCGTGAGGAATGTTGTGATTCCTGCAACGATCTCCGTTCTTACGGTAGTCTGCGTCGGATCAAAGCCAAAAAGTCTCTTCAACATATATATTTAAGTTCAAATAAGTAATCGATAATAAATCATCCGTTCCGAGCCGAAGCTCGAATCTGAATGTAAAGATATATAATTTTTATGATTTCAGGGGAAAAACAAACTCGCAAATGCGAAAAAAGTGCGTTCCCAATAATGTCTTTTGCCCAATTTTAATTACTTTTGCGTAGATAGGTGTAAGAAAATTATAATATAACAGGATATGAAACAACAGGAATTTACCTACAAGCCTCCTATGATAGATATGTACAAAGTGGAGGTAGAGAGTGGATTTGCTATCAGTGGCAGTAGTCTTGACAGCGATGATTCTGAATTTTACTACTACTAACAATTAAGACTAAACAGTTATGAGAAAATTTATAAAAAGCCTACTATTTGTAGCGCTTGTTGCGGGATTTGCTTCTTGTAGCAACAACAGCAACACGCCCGACAACCCCGAGCAGTCAGGCGTGAGCAAATATGAGCAGCTCACCTTCAGCAGTGCTGACGAGCCTTCTACCCGTGCCGTATGGGCAGACCCCAATGGCAGCGGTAGCCTTGTCTTCAACTGGGAGGCCGATGATAAAGGTACTGAGATGGTGGCATTGCTCTCCGA
>JAZOWW010000004.1:0-1564 GCA_045659425.1 Alistipes sp.
GCATCCTTCTTCTGCTGGGCATTAAAGAAGTTATGGTACAACTGCGAGTAGATCGAGTAACAAAGGCTCGACCTATCAAGCTGCTCTATATCGGGATGTAGTTGTACGCTCATTATTTCGTAAAGCTGGTTTTAGAGAGGAATTTCTGAATTTTGGAAGAGAGTGAGATAAAGTTCGGGAAGTTCACCGGAGTCATCGTACCCATCAGTGTTGGAGTCATAATCTTGCTGCACTCGGTCATAAAGTCAAGCATCAACTGTGCAAGCTCATTACCCAAAACAAGTGGTTCTGTTGCATTCTCATCGCCTAATGTTACCTTATTATCCGCCAATGCAATGGTGGTCGAATTGACCTTCTGAACAACTTTATCTGCCGTCTGCTTAATCTCTGATTTATCGACGGTTTGAGTAATCGTCTCCGCATCCATCACAACCGTAGCCTCCTTATCCTTGTCATTCTTGACAGAAGTGGTTACAGTGGTTGCAGTGTACTTGGTCGATGTCTCATTTCCTGTCGGCTCCAACTCATCATAGTCAGGTGAAGAGTCGCTATCTGGGTCCAACTCCTCGGTTTCCGTAACACCAATAGTTGTCTCGGTGTGAGCCGTGAGGTTGATGATATTGACATGCGAGAAGTTTACGATGTAGGCGTATTTTGTTGCCGCATCCATAAAGATGGTAACATCGGAAAAGAGTGTTGGCACAATCAGAAATCCACCCTCATTGTTCGTGGCAGCAGAGAGCAAGACACCCTTATGGATTTTAGGCTCTGTGGAGGCAGTTTCATCGGGATATTCGCCCACATCGACAGTACCACCATACTCCTTAAATTCCGAGTCCGCAGGGTCATCGTGAACCTTTGCCACATAGCCGTGAATCATACGAGCAGTACCCACGCCCGACATACCGCCCGGCGACATATTGACACGCTCCATACTGCGACCCAAGGCAATCTTGCGAATCGCCTCACGAATGACTAATTGGTTTGACTTATCTGCCGACATAGTTTTATTAAAGAATAGGTTCTTTTTCTACTTCTTGATTTTATACGGTATCGAAAGTTGCTGGCGATACCCACCAACCCCGAAGTTTGTTGTTACCTCTTCCACGAGATAGACTCCATTCTTCGAGGGATTTCGGTGGTCGATTAGCTCAACCTGTACCGCAGGTGGAAGCCCGAAATCGCCAAAGATTGTGAGACTTCCGGTAATGCCGTTAAGGTTGTAGTTGCGAAAATACTCCGTTGTCTCCTCGACAAGTTCATCCGAGGAGATGCCTATATGAGGGGACATGTACGGAACGACTGTATAGGTCGATAGATCCACCTTGTTTTTGGTCTCTGCTCCTGATGCCGTTGTGTTGCCCGTAACCTTATGCGACTTTTTCGATATCTGGGTAGCATTTACCGTCTGATATTGCTTGCTGCCTGGTGTGGCAGGGTCATATTCGGGATTTAGGCGAATGGTAACCTCAAAGAATTTTTCGTCCGTGCCCATAGCCTTGCCTGTAACGGCCAAGAACTTCGGGTCGGTCTTCACGACTTTGAGTGATGACTGCGCCACATG
>JAZOWW010000005.1:0-52928 GCA_045659425.1 Alistipes sp.
GGTAGCAGGATCTACTGATGTTACGTTGTAGAATGCAGCAACAGGGAGAGTTGGATCTACTGATGTGATTGCGTTTGCGTCATCCTTTGGTACGAAGGTAGATACACGACCTGCCTGCTGTGCCAAATATACGTAAGAGGCGCCACCATGTACAAGAGTAAGTTCATCGCCTACCTCCCATGTGAGGTAACTTGTGTTGCCATCTACGTTTGTGTTTACACGGGTTACATCCTCAGCAGAAGCCTCTACTATGAGACCCTCACCGTTCCATGTACCGTTCTGACCTGCTCCGCCATTGCAGAGCAGATCATTCTCGGTGAAATCATTCGAGCAACTTGCCAACATTGCGACAGCAGCTACGAGCATTAAAATCTTCTTCATAATCTTTACTGTTGTTTAATGTTGGTTAATTACTCCTCCGGACGTGTTTCAAAATCCGGATCCACAAAATCCGACGGATTAGAGAGTACGAAACCGCTCTCGATGCGGACATTGCACAATCTAA
Organism: Alistipes sp.; assembly: GCA_045659425.1. GTDB lineage: Bacteria > Bacteroidota > Bacteroidia > Bacteroidales > Rikenellaceae > Alistipes. The sequence continues at coordinate 506 of JAZOWW010000005.1, forward strand.
CCTGTGGTGCAGCATAAACTGCAAATAGATTTTGCTTTTTCATTATTCAATCTATCTTTTACAATTTCACAATCTTGAAGTTGTCAAAGCCTACACGGGTAGAAGAATTGTCAGTCTGAACCTTCGTTCCAATTGAGAAAGTTGTATCACGAGTTACGTTATCAAACTGGAGTTCGAAAGTACCAAATACCTTGATAGTTGAAATCTCGGCAGTAATCACCTGCTCATCAGGATCAACACCCGGAGTGTAAGCTGTAACATAGATAAACTTACAGTCAGTTGCTACGTGACGGCAGATATCCACAGAGAACAATACGCTAATCTTAGCGTCGTGGTCAACCTTCGAAAGAACGCCTGATGGAAGGTAGAGAGTACCGGTGTGAGGATTCTTAGATGATGAACGACCAATCTTGAGGTGACCATCACCGTGCTCATCAATCTCAAAGTAGCAACGGTCAGCATAAGACCAACCTGATGCCTCATAAATATCTCTACTCTTCGCTGGGAACTGATCCAAGGTATAGCTCTCATAGCCCATAAAACATACGTTCCAACCGGTATCGAAGTGAGCAACATCGACAACATTAGCAAATCCACGAGTAATCCAGTTCAAGTCGTCCTCGAAGAATACGGTACCGATAGGGTTTGAGTCCATAGATACACGTGCCACAGGCGCAGCATCCGACTGGTAGCCCTGAACAAGTGTAAAGTCGTCGATCTCGTAACCGGCAGGAGCAACAAGTTTGAGGTAGATGTTGTGTGCAATATCCTTCTTCAAAGAGAAGTCTGCAACAACCTTCTGCCATCCGCTCTCGGTTGCATCTACAAGATTGTAAGAGAATGGGAACCAGTCATCGCCATTATCGCCGGCGTACATCTTGAACTCATCCTTCGAAACTGCACCGTTACGGTTACAAGCATTGAAGTTGAAGCGGAAGTACTCATCACCGTAAATAGCGATAGGACCGATAACCAACTCATGATTGTCCTCAGCAAAGTAAAGCGAGTTACCAGCCGAAGATCCCTCGATAGTCGATGGGTTGGTCGATGATACAACAAGGTCACCTTCATAAACAAGCACACCTGTACCAAAACCGGTAGTTGTCCAATCCTGGAAACGGTTAAGGTTGGTATCCTCGGCAACAGGCTCGTTACCGAAAGTTTCGCAGAAGTAAGACAACTGCTCGTCAAAAGCACGCTGTGAGATCTTTACAGTCTCCTTAACGCCTCCCTGAGTATCGAACATAAGTTCTGCAACACGAGCATCACCTGTGTTCTCTTTAAGAGTCACAAATACCTCGGTGGTACCTGCTCCTGCTGCCTTTGGAGTAAACTCTACCCACGCAGCAGTAGCCTCATCTACATTGAGAATCCAATAAGAAGAAGAGGTTACATTGAGGATAATCTGACCGCCATTGCAGTCGATACCTCGGCGGTTAGCCTCGATCTCGACACGGTCACTGCTCACCTCATAGACCATAGTCTCTGTATCGTTCTCGCATCCGAGAGCGACAAGGGCAAGCATTGCAATAAATATATTAAGTATCTTTTTCATAGCAATCTTGATTTAAGGATTACTGAATGTAGTCTGAGATCTTGAAAGAGTTACGAGTATCCTTCTTCGAACGTCCGGTCATAGTCTGAGTAAACTCCTCGCCGAAGCGGTTGGTAACCTTGATAGTAATATCAGAGTCACGCTTCTTTGATTGTACTCGCCATACGTGATTATGGTGGGTAGATGCAAGTTCAGACTTAAGTTCTTTCTTAGAAGCGAGTTCCAAGTCGGTTGTGAGGGTATGGAGTGGGTCACGCTCCCATACACGCTCAACTTTAAGCGGTGTAGAGTTGCCGGCCTCAGTTACCTCAATCTTCCAAGTTGAATCCCAATCCCAGATATTGATGTCAATATAATTGTCATCCTTTTCCATATGAGAGTAGTCATCACCGCCGCCAGGACGATCCTCCTGCTTGCTAAGGTCACGACTCCAACGTGAAGAGGTGCTGGTATAAACCACATCGTTCATGTTGTAAGCACGGAACTGCATAGACTTATCGAAGCCGATAGACTTGTAGTACCACTTCAAGTCACCACCCTTCAACTCGAATACATAGTATCCCGCAGGGGTACCGTCACGGTTAATACCACGACCAGCCAAAGAAGAGTTAGATGAACTCTGCCACCAAGTCTCGCAAACAGCAGCAACATTATGCTCGATAACGTTATCACGCAACTCCATAATCATGCTGAAGTGAGCGTGACCTGTCATAACGTGAACATTGCTGAAACCATTGAAGCAATCCAAAACCTCCTTTGCATTTAGTATCTGAGCCTGTGTTTCAGCGCTCTGACGCCAGTTATTGTAGAACTGACAGTGTGAGCAGATAACAACCGGCTTTGTCTTATCCTTAACGTGTGACAAATCCTGCTTCAACCAAGCCAACTGAGTTGCATCAAGTTTCTCGGTATAGTTACGCTCGCCGATAACACCGTTAGAACCACCATTGTTGATCCACATAATATCGTCAACAACGATGTAGTGAACATCGCCCAAATCGAATGAATAGTGTGTTGGAGCAATAACGCTACGATAGACCTTCGAACCCAAAAGTTCATCGGTCTGATAAGGGTCATTATCGTGGTTACCCATACAGTTGAATACCGGAATTTTATAATCCTTCATAGTCTTAACGAAGTCTGCCGGCATATACTTCTGTGCATACCAGTGAGCATCCCAAGTAAGGTCACCCAGAGTGATAAGGTAAGTATTCTCCAAGCCATAAGCCTCGGCAAGAGCCTGTGAATCAGCCATAAATCCAGCCTTGAACTGATCAATATCGTTCAAACCGTTAATTGTACGGTTAGCCAAGTGAAGGTCGGCAGCAAAGAATACCTGGTGATTCTTGTTATCTACAACCTTCAACTCGAAGTTGTGCTGCTCAGAAAGACGTGGGTCGATAGATACCGACTTCCAATAGCCAGGAACGATATTGGTACCGGTAGCAGGCATATAACCCGAAGGAAGACAAACATATACATATCCGTAACGCTTATCTGACGCCAACCAATAGTAACCATTCTCATCGGTCTGTGTAAAGTTCACACCGTCCGATACCCAAACGCCTTCAAGACCAATGTTCTCAACAATCATATCACCGTTCTCGGAGGTACTCTTGTTCTGAGTATAAACGATACCTCTCAACGAGCAACCATCCTTCTCAGGAATCTCAATCGAGAGAGTCTTCCATACGGTAATTGGCGACACCTTCTGAATCTCGGCACCACGACTGATGTAGAGGGTATACTTACCCTGAGGCATATCAGGCGCAAGGAAGATAGCCGAAGCCTCATCAATAGATGCAACCTCTGCGGTGTAATCACCTTCCGCTGAGCGGAAGATGATTTTATCGCCAATAGTAAATCCGATACCCTGGATCTCAATCTCTTTGCCCTCGAAAATAGTTATCTCTTCGTTAAGAAAAGCCTGTTTTACAAGACGCTTCTGATACTGATACTCAGGATAGTCGTCGCCTCCATTACAACCAACGCATACTGCTGCAATGGTTGCAAGTAAAAGTAAAAATCTGCTTATATTCTTCATAGTTGTATATTTTTATCTGCTACTTAAACGAACAAAACCGAGTACATTGTTACCGGTGTCGGAGGTAGCACTTGCAGTACTTGCACGCTGATTTGCCGACACTCGCAGACGGATAGTCAGGTTCTGCTTATTATTACATGCCGCAGGGAGATCAACCGTATAGAGTTTCTGGCTATACGATACCGAGATGTTTGGAGCGATAATATCTTGAACCTGAGTCCACTCAGATGCAGGAGCATCCTCACTCTCAGCATACTCTACAACAAATGGTCGAGGTCCACCACCTGAACTACACATTGCAAACTCTAATGAAAGTTGTCCCTCTACACCTACGGTAGTAGTATTAATTACCCAAGCGCAACCTGATTGGTCAGCGATACGGTTGTAGTTATTGTCCCACCAGTTGATAGCCTTCAAAGAGTAGTATGTAACACCCTCTGCGGTAGCGTAGAGTGGATACCACTTATTAGTTGACTCGTTATATGTTGCAGCAGTACAACGAGCCCAAGAATCTGCCAAATAAGCAGAAGTTGTAGTACTTCCCTTAACTACACCATGGTTACCAAACGATGGACGAAGATCACCCTTACCAACAGATGCGGTAAGTTTATCGAGAGCCTTAGCCGCAGTCCATGGACCAATCTTCAATACCGGCTTAGCACGACGAGTCTCAGGATCAGCCGAGGTCTGGTCATCCTCCAAGTTACGCATACGGATATGGTAGAGAGACTCGCCATCCTTAACTCGGTGCATTACAACACCGGTAATATCACCTGAACCCTCATTGATCAAGCGTGCAGCACGGAATGTTGCAGAACGGAGAGTGTACAACTCTACGATATTATCCTGTGAATCACGCAATAGGTGTACGAACTCGTGACCAAATGTGGTGTACATATATGACTTTGAATAGTCATATGCAGTACCCAAACCGTCGATGTTATTGTAATCGAGAGAGAAGTCCTCATTAACATTGCAGTATGTTCCATAAGGAACTGCGAACTCAACGTCCTTCAATGTTACAAGACAGTGCTCATATTGATCCAAATCATCGCCAGAGGTCAATTCGATAGGAGCAATTCCGGCAGATGGCTCAGCGAACTTAACTCGAGAACTTGGCAAACCTGCAACCTTGCTACCGAAAGTACCATCGGTTGGAGTAATAACATCATCGTCAGCAACAAACAAAAGGTCCTTCAAGTGAATGGTTACCTTTGTGTTCAAAGGATAGATATTTGAGTAAACATCCTCAAACTCAACACACATACCCGCATTGCTCTCATCCATAATAACCATTTGGCGAGCATCGAAGTTATGTGTTGTATAGTCACTGATAACATAACCCTCAACATAGACGTTATCGGCAATACCGCCCTCACCGTTTTCCAGAGAACTCAAAACTTCTTGGATAGTCCACTTAGATGCAGCCTCAAACTCTGCGGCTGTGCCCTGACTGATATAGAGGCGATGCTCAATATCAGTACCGAGTGCACGGAACAAAACAGATGCAGTACGAGCCTCATCATCAACGTTCTCGTCGATAATCAACTCCTGATACTCAGAGGTCTTCTCTCCAAGACGCAACCAATCGATATCGTAAGTAAGTTCAGCCTTCCACTCTACGTTTGAGTCCACACGAATCTTAGCAGACTCACCAAACTCATTTACGATTTTGGTATCATCCGGATAAGCATAAGCGAACTCCATATGTGGATTGTTTGCAGTCTGATTAAACACGATAGTTGCCATAACCTGACCACGAGAAACAATGTTCATCTCGCAAGTACGAGGGTATGCTGTCTTATTCTCAAAAACCTTAATAGCAACACGGGCATCATTCTTACCCTCTGACGGCCAAGACTTACACCACTCGTTATCCTCTTCGAAGGTAGGCTTCAACTCCCACTCACCGATGTTAGAGTAGATAACGAAGTCGTACATCTCTCCTTCCAGTTTAGAGTCATACTCCTGGATCTCAACCTCCTGGCCATTTACAACCTGATACAATTTAATATCAGTACCAGTAGTACCCTCCTCTGGCTGCTGACATGCAGCAAACAAGAGTGCCACAGATACCGCCAAAAGTGATAGGCTCTTCTCTATATAATATAATATATGTCTCATATCTTTCATTCAGTATTAGAATTACTACTCAATACCTCTCTCGATGGCATTCAAACTCCACCATACAGGGGTCTTCATATCATCGCCTCCGTAATACTGCTTCTTCAAACGCTCTACTGCCTCGTTATAGTTAGCAAAGTTAACCTTTGTAGTATTATCAGGATAGCAGAAACGACGTGGAAGAATATGGTCGTTGCTGGTTGCCGCTCCGATAGGGAGTTGAGGATAACCGGTACGACGATACTCATGCCAAGCCTCGAAACCTGTCCAGAAGAGAGCAATATACTTCTGATTCATGATTGTCTCCAACTCGTGAGTATAAGGAACCTTGCTCAAGAAGCGACTTCTTGTCAACTCTGTGATAGGAGTATTTGTAGGGTCAACGCTGCTCCAATAGTCGATTGAAGAGTTGATAGCATCGAGGTAATACTGCTCTGCAAGTACCTCACCACCAGGGATCCAGCCACGCCAGATAGCCTCACAGAAGATGAAGAGAACCTCATCATACTTTATGAAAGAGAGTGGTGACTGATATCTACCCAAAGACTCGTAGTTCAAGTATGAGATTTTACCCTCGGTCTCAAGCTCGGTATTAGGCAAACCACTATCACGACCTGCCCAAGCTCCTCCATTCATTGTGAAGAAGACAGAAATACGTGGGTCGCCCGGACCGCTCATCATCTTAATAATAGTAGAACAAGCCTTACGAGAAGATGAACCAAACGCAGCCGGTGTATAAGAACCATAGCAGTTTACAAATGGCTCGACCTCATCAAAGAAGAGGGTTGCATTGTCATCGTTGCTCTCGAATACAGGATAAACGGTGCGATTGAGGTAAATCTCCTGAATCTTCTTGCTTACATTGAACTCCTTATCACGGTTGCTCAAACGCATAAGCAGACGCAGGTAGATAGAGTTATTCAACTTCTTCCACTTGGTGATGTCACCATTGTAGAGCAAGTCACGTGAAGCCTCAAATGGTGCAGAAGTGTTGTAAAGGCCGTTGGCATACTCCAACTGCTCGAACAACTTAGTGTAGATATCACGCTGAGTATCGAACTTAGGCTTGTTATTCTTTGCACCATTGATGTTACCAAATGCCTCAGAGTAAGGAACATCACCGAAGCAGTCGGTCAAGTTGGACATAAACAAAGCCTTCAAAGTGATAGCAACTGCCTCACAGTTTACATCCTCACGCTTGATAGCCAAACGCTCCATCTCGTCAGCCGTAGCAGCAAGACGTGCATACCAAGACCACATACCCGCTGTGGTGGTATTAGGAATAACAAAACGGTGATAAGCATTGTTACTTGTACCAGACACTGTGTACTGAATCAACTCACCATTTAAAGTATAGGTATGATTCAACCAACGGTCGCTGGCATTCATAGTGAGCAACTCCAACAAGTTAATCGGGTTAATCTCGCCATACTCTGGCTGATTAGGATTCCTGTTGATCTCATCAAAGTTAGTTGTGCAAGACGAACCTACAATCAAGCACAAACCTATGAGCAAAAGATATTTTTTAACTGTTTTCATAATTTATGCCTGTTTAGAATTTGAATTTAAGGTTAAAACCATAGGTACGGGTCATTGGGTAACTACCGGTCTCAACACCACCATAGAGTGATGCTCCTGAGATTGCAGCAACCTCAGGGTCAAACTGCGGCCACTTGGTGATACAGAAGACGTTGGTTGCGAAGAATGCTACAGAGAAGCCCTGCAAGCCCTTGGTATTGTTGATAACTCGCTTTGGCAATGAGTACTCCAAACGCAACTCCTTCAACTTCAAGAACGAAGTATCGAAGGTGTTAGACTCAACGTTGTTACGGTGCCAGATAGTAGAGTTATAGTAGTCGGTAATACTCTGAGTAATAGTGGTATTCTTAGAGAATGTACCATCTGCGTTAGCATTTACACCATCGTGAATCAAACCGTCGTAACGACCCTCCAACGAGTTCTTATTTCTACCGTTGTAAGAGAAGATTGCGTTTGTCAACGAGTATGCCTTACCACCATAAGATGCGGTGAATGCCATCGAGAGTGAGAGATCCTTCCAACGGAGGTTGAGGTTAGCACCTGCTCTCCACTTCGGATACATATTACCTACGTATGTCAACTCCTCGCTCAGGAGTGGGTTACCGGTGGTCTTATCAACGATTACGGCTCTCGAACAATCTACACGCTGGCCGTTCTCATCATAATAGAATGCACCCTCAGGAGCACGCTGGAAACCGGTACCATAGATCTGACCAAGACGCTCGCCTGGGAATGCATAGATAAGCACACGGCTACCGATGGTATTCTGGTTGAGCTGCCATACATCAACACCATCTGCCAAAGACACCAGATAGTTCCAGTTCTTTGACCAGTTGAGGGAGATGTTAAATTTCCAATTCTTTGTATTAACAGGACGGATATTTGTCGAAATCTCGACACCATAGTTACGAACCTCACCGGCATTAATCATTGTGCTTGAAGCACCTGTAATCCAGTCGGTTGGTACCGAGATAATCTGGTCTGTTGTGCTTGAATCGTAGAATGCTACGTCGAAGCCCCAAATACCCTTGAAGAGTTTAGCCTCCAAACCTACCTCCCAGCTCTCTACGTTCTCAGGACGAAGGTTAGGGTTTTTGAGTGAACCTGTCAAAGAGTATGCACTCGAGAAGTCTGCACTAATAGAATAGGTATCGATAACCTGATAAGGGTCGGTATCGTTACCTACGTTAGCCCAAGATGCACGGAGTTTGAGCAAGCTGATCCAAGAGGTGTTCTGCTGCAAGTGGAAGATCTCGCTCAACAATACGCTGGCACTTACTGATGGGTAGAAGTAAGAGTTGTTACCCTTTGCCAAAGTTGAAGACCAGTCGTTACGGCCGGTAACATCGATATAGAACATATCACGGTAACCGAACGATACGAAACCGTAGAAAGAGTTGATGCTCTTGTTACGACGTACGGTCGAAGTAGCCAACTGACCCTTGGTATTTGCAATCATATATACGTTCTTCGCATCGAGCATGTTTGCTTTAAGGTTGATGTTCGAATACTTGTATGTCATGTTGTTACCACCGAAAGAGGCGTTGAGGGCAATACCGTTAGCAAAGTCCTTCTTATAAGCCAACAAGAAGTCGTTGTTAATTTCAAGTTTACGTGCAGTCTGCTCACGATACATACCCTGAACATAAGAACGTGAGTGGTAAGGCTTCTGCTGTGTACGGAAGTCGTTGTTGAAGTCCAAACCGGTACGCAATGTGAGGGTCAACTCATTAGGGATGAAGTTAGCAGTAACGCTTACATTTCCGTAGATACGGTCACGAGCCTGAGTATTCAAGTGCTCGTAACTCATCAAGTAAGGGTTATCACTCTGGTAGTTAATCAAAGTACCCTCATTCTGCTCCCAATATGCATCTGTTCTATTTTTGATGTACTCATCGTAAACACCTGCGTCAGTTACAGTTACCGGCAACCACATCAAAGACTTCAATGGTGACGAGTCATTGTAACCAGAGATTGGCAAGTTGTCTGAGTTCTTGCGATAGTAGTTAACCTTCGCCTGAGCGTGGATCCACTTGTTCTTCTTGCTCGACATTGAGAGACCAATGCTCTGAGTGTTATAACCTGTGTTAGGTACAATCCATCTATTACGAACGTCCTTTACAGAGACACGCAAAGACTGACCCTTACCGTCACCTGCATCAACAGAGAGTGCGTTGGTCCAAGTCACACCGGTCTGGAAGAAGTCCTTGTAGTTATCCTCTACAATGTATGGACGACGAGTGTAAGTATCGGTATCCCAATCCTTTGACTCGTACGTATAACGCATCTGACCTACAATCTTCTCACCATAAGCAAGACGAGAGTGGTAGCGGCTTACCTTCTTACCGGTATCTGTCTTGTTGGCAGTAACAGTCCAGAACGAGTACTCCATAGGGAAGAGACCTGTCTCGTCACGCTCGATACCCGAATAAGTCCAGTTACCTGCACCATACTCGTACTGGAAATCAGGCCAGAAGCCAGGATCGTCCAAAACTACGTTAGTGCTATACTGAATACCGAGACCCTTACCCTTACGACCAGACTTGGTAGTAATGATAATCGCACCATTCGCTGCACGAGAACCGTAAAGAGCGGTTGCAGATGGGCCTTTGAGGACTGACACCGACTCAATATCATCAGGGTTGATGTCACCAGCACCATTACCATAATCGATAGGAGCATCGTTATCACCATAAGAGGTACCGGAAGAGTTAGCATCCATCTCCGAGTTGATAGGCACACCATCGACTACGAACAATGCGGTGTTCTTATCGTGTGAGAGGGAACCCTCACCACGCAAGGTAACACGCATCGAACCCGCAGGACCCGCAGACGAAGCGTCCATGTTCAAACCGGCAACCTTACCATTCAAACCGCTAAGCCAGTTAGCCGACTCGGCAGCAGTGAACTCCTCGTTGCTCAACTTAGAGACAGCGTAACCGAGGCTCTTCTCCTCACGGGTAATACCGAGAGCAGTTACGATGACCTCGCTAATCTTCTGCGACTCATCTTTAAGCACACAGTCAACAACGGTACGAGAGCCAACAGGCACCTCCTCCGTTTTGTAACCGATGAACTCAAATACGAGTACATCCTCAGACGACTTAACACTGATAGAGTAATGACCGTTAATATCGGTCGTTGTACCTACGGTCGAGTTTTTAATCGAAACCGTAGCACCAATCAGGGGTGTCGGAGCATCCTTACCGGTCTGACCCGATATTGTACCCTGCACGAGGTAACCCTGTGCAAAAGCACTAACGCAACCAACCAACACGCATGCCACCACAAGGGCAAACTTGCGCATCTCCCCACTTAGAGCATGCTGCAACAATCGTTTTACAGCACCTTTCTGAAATGTAGAATCACTCATTTGGTTAAAATTTGGTTAATATTAATGTTAATTTGTTTGTGTTCATTACACCTTTTAAGTGTGTAAAGATAATCATTATTAATGATTCCACCAAATAGCAGGTGAAAATTATAGTGTTTTTTTACATCAAATACACATTTTCGGAATTAAACAGCATAAACGTTACAAGATTCAGACGGCAAAACAGTGTCAAATTCGACATAAAAAAGCATAAAAAAGCATCTATTCCGAATAAAAAAAGAGAAGATTTTTATCAAAAAAAAGAGCAAAACAGACAAAAAAAAGGCGGGGATTTTTCACTAAATCACCCCTCAAATCTGCCATAAATTAGCACAAAAAACTTACAAAAAAGTAGCGAAATTTTGGTTAAAATCGGCTAAGAAAAACCCGAAAATTTGACCAAAAAAAACAACAAAATCGGCTAAGAAAAACCGACAAAAATCCGCTTAAATAGTAAAAAAAAAGGCTCGGACATCTTGCGACATCCGAGCCTTCCGAATATAGTTTTAAGGCTTATTTTACCTCTTCGAACTCTACGTCCTCAGGCTGAGCCTTCTGCTCTGCTCCACCCTGTGCGCCAGCGTTTTGCTGTGCGCCCTGCTGTGCCTGCTCTGCCTGCTGCTGTGCGTAAATATCCTGCGATGCAGCCTGCCATGCAGCATTCAACTCTGCAATAGCAGTATCAATAGCCGCAATATCAGCGTTCTTGTGAGCCTCCTTCAACTTAGCCAAAGCACCCTCGATAGCAGACTTCTTCTCTGACGGAATCTTATCGCCATACTCTTTGAGTTGCTTCTCGGTTGCGAAGATATTCGAATCGGCAGCGTTAATCTTCTCGATACGCTCCTTCTCTGCCTTATCCTTCTCCTCGTTAGCCTTAGCCTCGTCACGCATACGCTGAATCTCCTGCTCAGTAAGACCGCTTGAAGCCTCGATACGAATCTTCTGCTCCTTGCCCGTACCCTTATCCTTTGCAGATACGTTCAAGATACCGTTAGCGTCAATATCGAAGGTAACCTCGATCTGTGGCACACCACGTGGAGCCGCAGGGATGCCGTCCAAGTGGAAGCGACCGATGCTCTTGTTATCCTTTGCCAACGGACGCTCGCCCTGGCACACGTTAATCTCTACCGAAGGCTGGTTGTCGGCCGCAGTCGAGAACACCTCGCTCTTGCGGGTAGGGATTGTGGTATTTGCCTCGATAAGTTTTGTGAAGACACCACCCAGAGTCTCGATACCGAGTGAAAGCGGAGTAACATCCAACAAAAGCACATCCTTAACCTCGCCGGTCAATACACCTCCCTGGATTGATGCACCGATAGCAACAACCTCGTCAGGGTTTACGCTCTTGTTAGGGGTCTTGCCGAAGAACTCCTCAACAATCTTCTGAATTGCAGGAATACGGGTAGAACCTCCTACCAAGATAACCTCGTCAATCTGCGAAGCAGTCAAACCTGCGTCACGCAACGCTATCTTACAAGGCTCGATAGTCTTCTGAATGAGGTGGTCGCAGAGTTGCTCGAACTTAGCACGTGTGAGCGACATTACCAAGTGCTGCGGGATACCGTTGATTGGCATGATGTAAGGCAGGTTTATCTCGGTTGACTGTGAAGACGAGAGTTCAATCTTTGCCTTCTCGGCAGCCTCCTTCAAACGCTGCAAAGCCATCGGATCGTGACGCAAATCTACGCCATGCTCAGCCTTGAATGCCTCTGCCATATAATCGATAAGAACGTGGTCGAAGTCGTCACCTCCCAAGTGAGTATCACCATTGGTTGACTTAACCTCAAATACTCCATCGCCCAACTCCAAGATAGAGATATCGAATGTACCACCGCCGAGGTCATACACCGCAATCTTCATATCCTTGTTCTTCTTATCCATACCGTAAGCCAAAGCTGCTGCGGTTGGCTCATTGATGATACGACGCACCTTCAAGCCTGCAATCTCGCCGGCCTCCTTGGTTGCCTGACGCTGTGAATCAGAGAAGTATGCAGGAACGGTAATTACCGCCTCGGTAACCTCCTGACCGAGGTAATCCTCGGCTGTCTTCTTCATCTTTTGAAGGATGATAGCCGAAATCTCCTGCGGAGTATATTGGCGACCGTCAATATCTACACGTGGAGTGTTGTTTGCACCCTGAACGATGCTGTATGGAGCACGTGCAATATCGTTCTGCACCTTGTCATACTGCTCTCCCATGAAACGCTTGATAGAGAATACCGTACGCTTAGGGTTTGTGATAGCCTGACGCTTTGCAGGGTCACCGACCTTGCGCTCGCCGCCATCAGTAAATGCTACAACCGAAGGAGTGGTACGATGACCCTCCGAGTTAGGGATAACGACAGGCTCCGAGCCCTCCATTACTGCCACACATGAGTTAGTGGTTCCCAAGTCAATACCAATAATTTTTCCCATAATAGTTAAATTTTATCTGTTTTTAATTCGTTTATTTTCATTTTTGACTCTTTACCGAGCAAACGCCTTGCCAAATCGTTTTTTCTGCCAAAAATCGCTATGCCACACCTCATCATATGCCAAAAAGACTATATCCAAACAAAAAGTGTGACAAAATGGCAGTGGTATTCAATGACATTTTAATGGCTCATCAACAAAATAACCGAGACCTCTTGCACTTGCAGAGGTCTCGGTTACTATTTTTTAGTAGCAGAGCTACCTAAAAAGGCTTTTATTTAATGCCGTATTTTGCCAAGATGGTTACGATATCATTCTGGATAGCATCAGCCCAGCGCTTGTAGCCCCAAGAGCAAGGGTGGATACCGTCGGCAGAGGTCATAAGGTCGGTACCTGTCTGGTCCTTAACATCAACGAAATAGACATCCTTATACTCGGCACAAATCTCCTTCATCAACTCATCAACATACGCCATACGATCAGCCTCCTTCTTCTCGGCCTTGGTATCGAAGAGACGACCATCACGATAGATGGTGCGCAAGAAGATTACAGGAGCCTTCTTATTCTTAGCACGAATCTCATTCAAGAAAGGACGGATACGCTCGCCAATCTGCTCGATAGACGGGTTAGAGAAAGCATCGCAGATATAAGCATCAGCACCTGTACCTGCCAAAATCTCGCCCATAACACGCTGCAACTTGCTGTTGCCGCTCATACCGAAACTACACAAATAGAGGCCGGTCTGACGAGAGAGGAATGCAGGATAAGTCTGGCCTGCGCAGGTAGCGCAAGAGCCGTGTGTAAAACTCGAACCGAAGATAGCGATATTATGACGGAACGGGTTCTTCATAGGCTTGATTTTTGCACCCTCAGGAACACCAATATTCAACTCTGTAAGTTCCGAGAAAAGAGGCAAATAGAGGATACACTTATGCATCGAGCCATCCATATTTGCGAGCAGACACAATGGTTTGCTACGGTTGTAATTTCCCTCCTTGTCGTGACCGCCTTTATTAACCTTAGAAGCAGCCCAAACAAACTCTCCGTTATGCTCGATATAGAGGTTAAAACCGGCACCTGCGGTCTCAGGCATAGCACGGCTGAAAGCGATACGGCCATACTCCGCCTGGATCCAAATCTCCTTGGCATCAGTCTCGAAAAGAATAGCCTGACCAGAGGTCATTTTCAGCAGGTCGGCCTCCTTCTTAATAAGTTCAGGATACTTATCAACCTCAACACGGTGATAAGGGTTTGTAGTCTTGCACATCTTACCGATATGGGTAAGTTTGAGAGCATCTACATACTTGATTTTCGCCTTCTCGGCAGCCGTAATATTGAGAGCAAAGCCCAACATTGCGACAAATAACATCAGTCGTTTCATTTTATTGATTTTAGGTTTTAAGTCTAAATAAAAAAAGAGCCTGCCGAGAATAATTCGGTCAGGCTCCATATCAAAGCATCTATTACTTCTGCTCCTCGTTCAAGATACGCATTGCTGCATCCAAAATAGTAGTATCATCGAGAGTTACAACGCCACCGTCAGGACCCTGCTCAAAGTGAACACCTACACCAGTTTTTGCATCAAAGTGCTTACCGCCAAAATAATTGCGTACACTCTCCACATCAATACCGAGTTCATCTGCGATACGCTGCGAGCTGCCACTTGGGAGTCTGTCCTTAATGCGGCGCAATTCATTGAATGTGATAATCATAGCCGTAAAGTTTTTTGTGTTATTATTAATAGTTTGATAATTTTCTCATCTTTCGCACTACTAATTTAAGGCTTTTTTTCTTATCTGCAAAATTTTTATGCTCTTTTTCGAATAAAAAACCTTATTGACGGCTTTTATCGCATATCCACACACTCATACCCTGCATATTTTGCAACATCAAATCGAGGCACCCCCGCCGAGCATCGCTCTACGCTCTTTACCTCTATTATAATAGAGCCTCCATCGGCTGTATAGATGATACGTGCAGGCAACTCTCCGCTCTTATCCGCCTCGATGGTTATCGTCTCCGAAATCATTGCACCCTCTTTCGGGGTAAGGCGCACGGCACGAAGACCATTTTCGACAATTTCCGTTGCCGAAAGGCTCTCGGTAAGCGACGAAAATCCACGGGCTGGATTGCTGATTATATCGCTACCGAGCGAGGTTGCAGAGTCGATGACGATCTCACGGCTTGCGCCATTTACCTGATACTTTACGCCACTCTCCACATAGACCTCTACCCCATCGGAGGCTACATAAAAGTCGTTACCGCTAACGACATACTCGCCTGCTACCGCATAGCCATCGGTCTTAACCTCAAACTTCACACGATAGCATCCCAACGCCTTCAATGCTGCATCGAAACCACTAAGCAGAGAGCCTTCATCGGGTGTCGAAGCACAAAGCGTGCAACTTACACACGAGAATATGAGTAGCAACAGAAATTTTCGCATATCTTTCTCTATTTAGGATTTAGTCAACACCCAAATCCTGCAATTTTGCCTCCAATGAAGGCAGGTCATAGAATTTAATCTCACGAGGTTTTGCACCAATCTGTGGGCCTACGATACCCGCTCTTTCGAGTTGGCTCATAATGCGACCTGCACGGTTGAAACCCACGGCATAATCTCGCTGTATCGAAGATGTAGATATTTGGCCACTCGAAACCGCCTCACGGGCAATCTCGGCAAAGAGTTTATCAAACTTAACAGGTGCGCCACCCATCTCCTCACTACCCATATCACTACCAGAATCACCACCGCCGGCCTCGTCATAATCAGGCAAAGCGTAAGCCATACCCGTAGGTGACGGCTGCTTGGAGATAAAGTTTACAATATCCGTAACCTCGTCGCCATCAACCAAAGCACACTGAATACGGGTCAATTCGCCATTCTGCGACAAGAGCATATCGCCTCGACCGATAAGTTTATCTGCACCCGGCTGGTCGATGATGGTACGAGAGTCGGTCATCTGCATCACTCGGAAGGCGATTCGTGCAGGGAAGTTCGCCTTGATACGTCCCGTGATGACATCTACTGACGGACGCTGGGTTGCCACGATAAGGTGGATACCCACGGCACGTGCCTTCTGCGCCAATCGCATCACAGGAGTCTCGACCTCCTTGGCAATCATAATCAGGTCGGCAAACTCATCGATAACGACCACAATATAAGGCATAACGCTATCGTCTTCGACCTCACGTTTACGCACCAACTCGTTATACTCCTTGATGTTACGCACATTGCTCTCGCTACACTTAACCAGTCGCTGCTCCATCTCGATACAGAGCGAATTGAGCGTATATACAGCCTTCTTCGGATCGGTAACAATCGCCTTATCTTCGGATGCCATCTTTGCAAGGAAATGGTTTTCGAGTTTGCCATATGGTGAAAACTCCACCATCTTCGGGTCGATAAGTACGAGTTTGAGTTGCGAAGGGTCTTTGCGATAGAGCAATGATGTGAGTATTGCATTCAGTCCCACGGACTTACCCATACCCGTAGCACCTGCAACCAGAAGGTGCGGCATCTTGGCAAGGTCAAAAACGACATTTTCATTCTGGATATTTCGGCCAATCACAACCGGCAACTCTCCCTTGAAGGATTGGAATCGCTCGGAACGCACTGCCGAACGCATCGAAACTACATCCTTATTGCGGTTAGGCACCTCGATACCGATTGTACCACGCTCCGGCATTGGTGCGATGATACGGATACCTCTGGCACGAAGAGCCTGTGCAATATCGGGAGCAAGGCTCTGGATACGGGAAATCTTAACGCCCGCCTCCTGAACAATCTCGTAGAGCGTAACGGTAGGACCGATAGTCGCCTTCATATCTCGAATCGGAATGCCAAAGTTACCCAAGGTCTCCTCAATCAAATCCTTATTCTCACGTATCTCATCATCAGTAACAACCGAGTTAGAGGTATAATCGACCAATAACTCTATTGAAGGATACTTATAACCTCGTGTATGGTCAGGATCGAATGGGCGGTTATTAACCTTGCGCTCGCTAACCTCCTTCTCCGTATGCTCGATAACATCGATAACATCGATCTGCGACTTCTGTTTCTCCTCTTCTGACAGTGCAACAGTCTCTGTTTCTGTGCTATTATCCAAAGCAGGCTCCTCCGTCTCGGCCTCATCAGCATGGGCAGGCTCCGACTCGATGGTCGGCATATCCTCTACATCAGGCATCTGCAACAGTGGCCCCTCAATACTCGGCTCGACGCTATCCTCGGCATTCTCCTCTACAATAGTTGGCTCAACGCCCTCTGTTTCAGGCTGTGGTTCCTCCTCCGACTGTGGTCGGGAAATCTTATCCTGCAACGTCTGTACCACCTTATCCGTAAGGTTGCGGCTCTTATCCATAACGCCTCGACCCGTACGATTGAGCAATGCTATAAAATTACGATTGATAAATATACCTGTCAAAATCCAACCCACGGTATTTACAATCCACGAACCGAACGGGCCAATCTCTCGAAGCAACAGACCTCCGACCTCGATACCGATAGCACCGCCCCAGCCACTGCAAAACATGTCCCAATTATCGGCAAAGAGCAATCCCAGCGTAAGCGAACCAAAAATTGTGACGAGCATCAGCGACAATACGGTATGTGCCATATAGCGGAACTGTCTGATAATCATATGCAGGCCTATCACAACAAGCACTACGGGCAACAGAATACCGAATAGTCCAAAGGCTCGTGTAACCAAATACATACCCACATAGACTCCGAATTTGCCGCACATATTGCCGACCTCGACTCTGCTATCTGTATCCACAAGATCTTGTCCAAACAGCACATCATAATCGGCTCGCCAATTAAAGAAATAGGAGAGAACGGCCACCAACAGAACGAGTCCGCAGGCGGCAAAGAGCAATCCGAGAATCCACAACACGGTATCGCCTGTGGAACGCTCCTCGGCAACCGGTTTGCGATTGTTGCGGGCTCTCTTATCGTCACCATCCTTTACTCTTCTAACCTCCGTTTGATTAAGGCTTTCGTCACTTTTTCGTCTATTCTTACTCATAATTATCTCTCCACTTTTAGGCTCTCTCCCAGGCCTTTTTACTCAATCTCTCTGCATACTCCTCGTTCGCTTCGGTCAGGAACTCGTAGTATGGAATATTATCGGATGCTGCACGCAATCCGTAGTTGTCCAGCAACTCCTCGACACGTCGTTCAACAGCCTCCGACGAGTCGATAATCTGCACATCACGCTCCCCTACAACACGCTCAATAACATGGCGCAAGAAAGGATAGTGAGTACATCCAAGCACTATACGGTCTGCCCCCTCGGCAACGAGAGGCTCGACAACACGACGCACCGCCTGCTCTGCCTCCGGCGTATTCTCTCGGCTCTGCTCAACAAGTTCAACGAAGCCCTCGCCCACTGCCTTGATGATGCGTACTCGGTCGGCATATCGTGCAGATGTTCTCAAAAATAGTTCTCCCTCCAACGAGCGGCGGGTCGCCAGAACGCCAACAATACCTGTCTGTGTCGAGAGTGCCGCAGGCTTCACGGCAGGTTCAAGCCCAACAAACGGAATGTTCGGATACCTCTCTCGCAAATGCTCGATTGCCACCGCCGTAGCAGTGTTACAAGCGATAACAATGAGTTTACATCCTTGCTCCAACAATCGCTCGACCCCCTCTACCGTGAATTGCAGCACCTGCTCCTGCGGGCGTTCCCCGTATGGACAGCGTGCGCCATCTCCCAGAAAGAGCAACGACTCGTTACGGAGGGTCTGCTGCAATGCTCGCCACACGCTTAGACCACCCATTCCCGAATCAAAAAGGCCTATCGGATTGTTGTTTGCCATTATCTGTATCTTAATACTCTTTATCAAGAACACTGCGTGGAATGGTGCAGAGTTCGTTCATCAATGCATTCTCCGAGTAGTCGAAACTCTCAGTAAAGCGTGTCTGCTCGTAAACATTACCGTTTGTATCGGTTGCTACAACCTTAATCTGCTTTGCATCAGGATTTTTCAATTGCAATCGATACATATGCTGACAACGGGTCAGGTAGCCACTTCGGCCACCTCCGTTCATCTTGCTTCTACTATTCTTAACCTTGCCATAACTACGGCCGATAACCCCGATATGGTAGCCTACTGCCCACCAATCACGGCTTGAACCAACCTCAGGCACAGAGTCCTTTGAAGGCTTTATAAGTTCCATATCGCCCGTCAGAACACCATCCTCGAAGAGTTGCACCTTCCAATTCTTATCCGACATAAAGACATTTGCAAGCACCGTGTCATGCGAGTATGGGTAGCGGAATTTCTCGAACTCTCCACCAAACTCTGCATCTCCACGATACATACGAATCTGATACGAAATGTCGTGACCTACGCTCTTATACTGCCAATTCTTCATATGCGCACCCTCAACATCATAAATAGTATAGCCGTTAGGCACACCGTCGCCATTGGTACACGACCACCAATACGATCCGCTGGCTGCTGCGTGAACATGCTCATAGATACCCTTCTTATTGATGGCGTGGTTCATAAAGTGGGTATGTCCCACCATGATATGTGCCTCCTTAAACTCTTTGAGCATTGTACGCACCTCCTCAAAATATGGGCTTGTACGGTTATACATCGCTATATGGATACATAAAACGACCATCTTATCCTTCGGAACGAGTGCCAAATCCTGCTTCAACCACTCGTACTGCTCCACAGTAAGTCCGTTATCATACTTGCTTCCCGATGTAGCACTGCGATACTGCATATCTCGCAACGAAACGATATGTACGTCACCTCTATTCCAAGAGTAGTTTACAGGTCCCATAACGCTCTCAAAAAGACGCTGATAAGCGATATTGAAGGTCGAGGAGTTTTCGTCAGCCACTACCGGCGGATAGGTATAGTCGTGGTTACCCATTGTCTGAAAGAACGGCATATGGGTATTCTCATAAGCCATCGCCGCACGCATCTTCGGCATCAAATCCGACGAGTTATGCTTGCCGTCGTTGTAGATAATATCGCCCAACGTAACGCCATAGCAGTTTTGTGACTGCGAATCGACATATGCTCGCATATCAGGCACCGTCTCTCGCTCGAAACGCTTGACATGGAACGGGCACTGCGCCTGCGGGTCGGCAACCATTATCAGGCGGAAATTCTTCTCCTCCTTATCGTTTGGCTCCAATGTAAAATTATACTTCTTAACACCCTTCTCCAACTTCTTATAAAAGTCCGGATGCCCCTCTTTAAGGCTAACCTTATAGGCCGAAGGTATCGAGTAATATACATGATATGCATCACGATGTGTGGTGAGTTTATAACGACCCTTTGCATCGGTCTGCACACACGTAAAACCATCTGTAACAGCGACATTGGCAACAGCCTTACCTGCCGTATCACGTACAACACCCGAAATTTTCATCTGTGCCGATGCTCCGAAAGAGAGCATCATCGCCACAGCCATCAGAATTAAACTCTTTGTCTTCATATTCTGTTAGTTTTAGTTGTTCTTCAACTGCTTTATACGCTGCATAATCGTATTTATGAGCGTCGCATCATCCATAGCCTCACAATCCACCACTATATCGGCACGAAGGTAGGTAGGCTCTCGCTCGGCAAGGTTACGATGCATAAAGGCCAGCAACTCCTCATCGCTGAGTCCTCGAAACTTTGGTCGCTTATATCGTCCATGTGGCGAGAGACGTGAGAGAATCTGCTCCGGCGAGCGACGAATATATACCGAGACCCCCAACTCCGAGATACGCTCCATATTGTCACCCCACATCGGCAAACCTCCGCCCGTACTGATTACGGCATTCTCGACCTCGGCCGTCTGCGCAAGTACCTCCTGCTCACATCGGCGGAAATACGGCTCACCCTCATAGTTGATGATGTCGGCACACGAAGCACCCTCCTTCTGCTCGATAATCGAATCTGTATCAATAAATTGCAGCGAGTGATACTTCGACAGTTTTCGTCCTATCGAACTCTTACCGCAACCCATATATCCTATCAAATAGATTCGCATACCTCGCTCCGCTTAAAAGAGGTTCAACTGCTCCGGATCGACCATCTCATCGATACGATTGCGGATAACCTCTATCGGAGTTCCGCTATTATCAATCGGAGTAAACTCCTCGTCATCAATCATATCCGACAAATCGAGGTTTTCAGGCTCGGTTGCCGCCTCCACATTCTCGTCGAGTGGCTCCTCAATCTGCTCCGGCTCCTCCGGCTCAATAAATGTCAAAGTATCCACATCGTAGGTAGTCAGGCGCTTACCCTTCGCCTTGCGACTCTTCACACCTACAAAGTCATCGACCGAAATCTCATCGGCAGGACGTGTTGCCTGCGCACCCTTATATGTTATGCGCAGTGTCGCTCCGCCACGAGAGGTTATACATACGAAGTCGTCGTTGCCATCCTCGTCAAGGAATGGTTGCAGACGGTCACTCGACTCCAACGTGAAGCGTTTCATATAGAAGTAACCCTGCTCCTTATCGAAGTAACAGAGGCTATAAACACGCTCCGGAACGAATTTCTCGACCATAATAGTCTCATCCGGGAAGTGCTGTCCCAGGTCAAAGCCCGTAACATAATATTGGTGTTTCGAGGTCCAAACTACCAATCGGTCATCGCCCTTGAACTCTCCGAGCAGGCGACCACGACCGTCACTATTAAGGCGACGAATATCCTCATCCCACCAAATATTCTGGCCAGCCAATGTCGAAGTTCCCTTCTCCTTCAAGACAATCTTATGAATACCGTAGCGAGAGAAGAGATTTCCCTGGCTCTGACGGCCCTTGATTGCGATTGTCGAGAAGTCCAAATCGACGATAACTTTCTTCAATCGTGGGCGTGGCTTGAAATATACCTTCAACACCTCAGCCTCTCCATTCGGATTGACCGTCATATAGATAATATCGCTCTTTGGCGTTCCCTTCGTAAGGTTATACTCCTTATCTCGTGTGATGGAGGTGATGGCACAACGCTTCATCATAATCGGGCCATTCTTGCCGTCACGATAGAGTATATTATAGATTGTACGCTCGTCGTTACGCTTGAAGACACCTATATAATATATATTTTTATCGACGAAGCACTTGTCCGCAACCTTCTTGATATAGTAGCGGCCATCCTTCAAAATAACGATAACATCATCAATATCGGAGCAGTCGCAGACAAACTCCGAGTCCTTCATACTCTTACCTATACCGAAGAAGCCCTCTGCCCTATCGACATAGAGTTTAGCATTCGACACAGCCACCTTCGTAGCCTCGATAGAGTCGAACGAGCGAATCTCGGTACGACGCTCGTGTCCCTTGCCGTACTTCTCTCGGATATGCTCGTAGTATGCGATGGTATAGTCAACAAGGTGTGCCAAGTCATGCTTTGTAGCCTTAATATCGGCCTCAATCTGCTTAATCTCATTATCTGCCTTATCGCTATCGTAACGAGAAATACGGATGAACTTCAACTCCGTAAGGCGCTGCACATCCTCCATTGTAACCTCTCGGCGCAACAACTTCTTGAATGGCTCCAAGCCCTTATCTACCGCTGTGTATGCAGCCTCTCGGCTCTTGCAACCCTCGATAAGTTGGTAGAGTTTATTCTCGATAAAGATTCTCTCCAACGATGCCGAGTGCCAAGCCTCGTTGAGTTCCGCCAGGCGAATCTCCAACTCCTTTTTGAGCAACGACTTGGTACGCTCCACCGAATGGCGCAGAATATCGCTGACACCCATAAATGCCGGCTTATCGTCACGAATAACGCACGAATTCGGCGAGATAGATACCTCACACGAAGTGAAGGCATAGAGTGCATCGATTGTACGGTCGCTCGACTCGTCGGCTGCCACCTGTACAATAATCTCCGCCTTCTTCGCCGTATTATCATCCACACGACGAATCTTAATCTTACCCTTCTCGTTGGCCTTGATAATCGAATCCTTGACCGACTCGGTAGTGGTCGAGAACGGAATCTCGGTAATGGCCAACGTGCGCTTATCAATCTTCGATATCTTTGCACGTACTTTAATAACACCACCACGCAGACCGTCGTTATACTTCGACACATCGACCATACCTCCCGTAGGGAAGTCAGGATATAACTGAAACTCCTCACCTCGAAGGTAGGCGATTGAGGCGTGTATCAACTCCAAGAAGTTGTGAGGCAGAATCTTCGACGCCAAACCTACGGCAATACCCTCGGTACCCTGTGCAAGCAGCAATGGGAACTTCACCGGAAGGGTCACAGGTTCCTCCTTACGACCATCGTAGGAGAGCATCCACTCCGTAGTCTTCTTATTATAGACCACCTCCAAAGCGAACTTCGAGAGGCGAGCCTCGATATAACGTGCTGCCGCAGCATCATCTCCCGTGAGGATGTTACCCCAGTTACCCTGGCAGTCGATAAGCAACTCCTTCTGTCCAAGTTGCACCAGCGCATCCTTAATAGAGGCATCGCCGTGAGGGTGATACTGCATAGTCTGTCCTACGACGTTGGCCACCTTATTATAGCGACCATCATCAACCACCTTCATAGCGTGCAGAATACGGCGCTGCACCGGTTTCAATCCATCATCTACGTGCGGCACGGCACGCTCCAATATAACATACGAGGCGTAATCCAGGAACCAGTTCTTATACATACCCGTCAGACGGCGAACACTCTGCTCGGCCATCAGGCGATCATACTTACCCGGCTCCGAGGCAACCAACTCCTCGTCTGCTGCCAAATCGACCTCTTGGATTATATCATCTCTCTCTTCTGACATATATCTCTTTCTCTTTTACTCTTCGTTTTCGAATTCCGAGTCATCCGCACCAATGAGCAGATGCTCCTCTACCAAATCCTCCTCGATACGGAGATTATTTACAATAAACTGCTGACGGTCGTAGGTATTCTTACCCATATAGAAGGTCAACATATCAACGATAGGGTCATCCTTGGTAAGACGAACTCTATCCAGACGCATCTTTTCGCCGATGAACTCAGCAAACTCATCAGGTGAAATCTCTCCCAAACCTTTGAATCGTGTAATCTCAGCACTTGCACCGAGTTCCGCAATCGCCTTCAATCGCTCCTCCTCCGAGTAGCAGTAGTGTGTAACCTTCTTGTTGCGGACACGGAACAGAGGCGTCTGCAAGATAAAGAGGTTGCCTCGACGAATCAACTCAGGGAAGAACTGCAAGAAGAATGTAAGCAACAGCAATCGGATATGCATACCATCGACATCGGCATCGGTTGCAATGATGACCTTTGCATAGCGCAGGTTATCCATATCGTCGTCGATATTGAGGGCATTCTGCAAGAAGTTGAACTCATCGTTCTTATAGACGATAGCCTTCTTCATTCCGAAGGTGTTGAGTGGTTTGCCTCGCAACGAGAAGACCGCCTGTGTCTGCGGATCACGGCTCTTGGTGATAGAGCCTGATGCAGAGTTACCCTCCGTGATGAAGATCATCGTCTGCTCGGCCAACTCGTGTTTGTCCGTATAGTGGATTTTGCAATCACGCAGGTTTTTATTGTTGAGCATCAGTTTCTTCGCCGTCTCACGTGCCTTCTTCTGCACACCGGCGATAGCCTTACGCTCCTTCTCATTCTCCACAATCTTACGCTGGATAGCCTGCGCCACATCGAGGTGCTTATGCAGATAGTTATCCAACTCCGTGGCAAGGAAGTCACCCACATACTGACGAATCGACGGGCCATCCTTCCACATATCCTTCGAGCCGAGTTTAATCTTGGTCTGCGACTCAAAGATAGGCTTCGACACCTTAATCGAGATAGCCGCAACGATAGAAGAGCGCACATCAGCCGGGTCGTAGTCCTTCTTGTAGAACTCCTTCAACACCTTGGCCACCGCCTCACGGAACGCTGCCTGATGGGTACCACCCTGCGGAGTGTACTGGCTGTTGACGAACGAGTAGTAACTCTCGCCATAGCGGTTACCGTGGGTAATCACAACCTCAATATCCTCGCCCGTAAGGTAGATAGGCTCGTAGAGAGGTTGTTCGCTCAGGTTATCGTTCACAAGGTCCAACAGACCATGCTTCGAGGCATATACCTCGCCATTGAGCGTAACGGTCAGACCCTTATTCAGGTATGTATAGTTACGTACCAACTGCTCGACAAACTCCAAATTATAGGAGTATTTGCCGAATACCTCCTCATCGACACGGAACGATATATATGTTCCATTCTTCTCCTGCACACCACTCTCCCACTTATCGGTGAGTTCCAAGCCCTGCGAGAAGGTCACCGTGCGAGCCTCGCCATCACGTACCGAGCGTGCAGTAAACTCACTCGAAAGGTAGTTCACGGCCTTAACACCCACTCCGTTCAAACCTACGGTTTTCTTACCATCCTCCTCGTAGTTGCTACCCGTGTTCATCACGCTAACGGCCGCTGCGAGCGATTTGAGCGGAATACCTCGACCATAATCTCGAACCGAAACAACATTATCCTCGATGGTTATCTCAATACGGCTTCCATATCCATTCATATACTCGTCTATGGAGTTATCCGTAACCTCCTTAATCAACACATAGATACCGTCGTCCGACATTGT
This sequence comes from Alistipes sp., assembly GCA_045659425.1. Classification (GTDB taxonomy): domain Bacteria; phylum Bacteroidota; class Bacteroidia; order Bacteroidales; family Rikenellaceae; genus Alistipes. The sequence continues at coordinate 26,106 of JAZOWW010000005.1, forward strand.
ACCGTCGCCCAACTTTCCGATATACATACCGGGACGCAAACGCACGTGTTCTCGTGGCGAGAGGGTAACGATAGAGTCGTCGTCGTATCTGTTATTTTGTAGTAAATCTGCCATTTATTTTAAGTTCTCTGTTTTAACTCATCCTTTCGGCGGCAAAGCAATAAAATCTGTATGACAATTTATGACACCCGCCAATCTTTTTCTATTTTTCTGCACGCAGACGTGCCAACTCCTCGGTCATAAGACCCTGCACCTTAGTCGCCAACTCGCCTGCATCGGTTGCCGCAACCTCCTCTGCCGAGATAGGCTTCAACGCCGAGATTTTGAGGTGGTGATGCCAATTGAACATCCAATTAGGCTTCAACACGTCACATGTACCATCCATTACCACGGGCAAAATAGCGACACCTGCCTCCTTGGCCAAGACGAATGCACCCTGCTTGAAGCGATGAATTTCGCCATCCTTAGAACGAGTACCCTCCGGGAAGATTGCGATTGACACACCACGTGACACCCACAACTTACCATCCTCAATCACCTTCTTCATAGACTCTGCTCCACGACCTCTATCGATAGCAATATCGCCATGAATAGAGAGGAGTGGACCGATATACGGCATACGGAAGACCTCACGCTTGGATACCCAGCGAAAATTCAGACGCAAGAAATAGAGCGCAATGATGTCTGCCATCGAGTTGTGGTTGATGGTAATGACATACGGGGTCTTCTCGTCGAAATTCTCGGTACCTCGGATAGTTCTGCGCCAGGTTGGCGGAATAAGCCAAAAGCACATGCATATAGCACGTGAGATTTCATGTACCACACGACGAGGCTTATCGAACGGAAAACACACGACCAAAGCCACGCATGAGAGCAAAAAGAAGAGGGTCAACTCTACCAAAATGTAGATGTAAAAAAGTGCTGACAACATAATATTCGTTTTTTTATTTTTTCGTACTCTTAAACTTTGTTTACACAATAGGACAATACGCCAATATAAACAGTTTGGCAAAAATAACATTTTTTACGATTTTCACGAATACTTCGCAAGAATAGTTTTCAACAATTTCTCTTTTTTGCAAGAATTTGTGAATATTCATCCTATTTTCAAAGAAAATACATATCTTTGCGGCAAATTGGATTACTATGAAATTTAAAGAAGGATATAAGGTTCGTGAGATTGCCGGCGAGCATGTTGTGATTATGCAGGGCCGTTTTGGTGTCGATATGACACGTGTAATCGCTCTTAACGAGAGTTCGCTCCTGCTCTGGAACGAGTTGCAGGGCAAAGATTTCTCGACCGAAGATGTAAAGCAGGTACTGCTCGACAATTACGAGGTTGAAGAGGAGATTGCTGCACGTGATGCCGAGGCCTGGATTGCCAAACTCGCAGAGTGCAACCTCATCTAACACACCTATCACAGAGACAATTATGCGCATAAGGTCATACATAGCCTCATTACTACTCACCGTCTATTTGGTTTCGGTGGGCGGCTATGCCTTATCCGTAATTTACTGTCATTGTCCGCAGAGCGAGCACTATAAATCACACACAAAAGTATGTTGTTCATGCAGCCATTCACACCAGCACGGATGCGATGGGATACGTGCAGAACGACGCTGTGACTGCAACCATAAGCACACAACCGAGGTTGCGCTATACGACGTGGCGAAGGTCGTAAATCCGCTTATCAACTCCCTCGTATGCGAGATGATACCGTCCGACGCAACACTCTCCGAGGGCTATGCCGCAGAGCGTTTCGGTCAATCATTCTTCGTCCGACTCAAAATTCCGTTACCACAATCGGCGGTCGCCTCTTCGGCCGCATTGCGTGCGCCTCCCGTATTGGCATAATCGAGCGTTGCTCCACTCTGAAAAAGTGCGGGCAACAGGAAGTTTATGACCAAAAAACAGAGAAGTAACAGAATATGAAAAAATCACTTATAACAATCTTATTATCATCACTTTGTGCCGTATTTTCCGTACAGGCACAGGACCTCAACGGCCGTATCCTCGACAGCGAGGGCAACGCACTGCCGGGAGCATCGGTCTATTGGGCAGAGACCAACATCGGAACAGCCGCTGATGCCGAGGGTAATTTCCGCATCTGTCGAGTAAAGGGATACGACGACCTGGTCGGCTCGTTCCTCGGCTATGGCAACGACACGCTACGCATCGAAAAAGGGATGTCGAATGTCATCATTCGTCTTTCACAAGGTGTTGAGTTAGAGAGCGTTGTCGTAGAGGGCGCAACGGGCAACTACATCAAACACGAGGGTCTGCTCAAAAGCGAAAACATATCGTTTGCAGGTCTCTGCAAGATGGCTTGCTGCAACCTTGCCGAGAGTTTCGAGAACTCGGCCTCGGTGACCGTGGGTTTCAGCGATGCCATATCGGGCGCACGTCAAATCAAGATGCTTGGATTAGCCGGCACATACACCCAGATTCTCGATGAGAATCGTGCCATAATGCGTGGTTTGAGCGCTCCTTACGGCCTGAGTTACACACCGGGCATGTGGCTCAACTCCATACAGGTATCCAAGGGCGTAGCCTCCGTAACTGCCGGACACGAGGCGATTACGGGACAGATTAACTTGGAGCATCGCAAGCCTACTGACGAGGAGCGACTCTTCCTCAACCTCTACTTCGACAACGAGTTGAAGCCGGAGATAAACCTCTCGACAGCACTCCCTGTGACCAAGGACAAGCGTCTTTCGACTGTCATTCTGGCACACGGTTCGATGGATACCAAGAGTTACGACCACAATAAGGACGGCTACCGTGATATGCCGATGTCTCGACAGTTCGACATAGCCAACCGCTGGCTCTACCAGGGTAAAAATGGAGCACAGATTCGCTGGGGAGCAAAGTACATCAACGACCACCGCACGGGCGGACAACTCTCCTACAAGAGGTCACTAAAACGTGATGCCGAGGATGGTACACCGTGGTATGAGCAGTGGCGCAAGGAGGGCATCTACGGCTCGGAGATTGCCAACGAGGAGGTAAACGCATACTTCAAGTTGGGTCGTCCCGTAGGCAAGGCCGTATTCGACAAGGAGGAGAGCAGCGAGTTGCGCTCAAACATCGCCTTTGTCGTTGATTATGATTACTTTAACGAGGATGCATACTTCGGTGCAGACAAGGGTTACACAGGTCGTCAGCACATGGTAAACGCCAACCTGCTCTACGCCCACTACTTCACTCCTCGTTCGTCACTCAACGTAGGTCTTTCGGCATCGACACGCTTCGTGGACGAGGCTCTTACCGACCGCACGTGGTCACGCCTTGGCGAGTGGGGAACGATGGACGAGAGCCGTTCGCTACTTACGATGAATCGCAACGAGAGCGAGGCGGGAGCATTTGCCGAGTACACCTACTCTATCAAGGAAAAACTATCCATTGTTGCAGGTGTACGCTATGACTATAACACCTTCTTAAAGAAGCATTTGGCAACACCACGAGGCCACATCAAGTGGAACATTACCCCGACCACCGTACTGCGTGCTTCGGCGGGTCTCGGATACCGCCCTACGGACATCGTGACCGATAATATCGGTATCCTTGCAACGGGTCGTCGCATCATCTTCGATTGGGGCAATGAGGCCGACGGCGGAGGCTTCAAGCAGTTCGACCGCATGGAGAGCGCCCTCACGGCTGGTGCATCCTTTGCGCAGACAATCTCGACCATCAACTACCGAGATATGACCATCAGCGTCGATTACTTCCGCACACAACTCTTCCACAGCGTAATCGTGGACCAGGAGCGTGACGCACAAAACATCTATATATACGAGAGCAACGGCCGCTCGTTCACGGACTCATACCAGATTGACCTGACATGGAACCCTATCGAGCGCTTCGATATCTTCGCCACCTTCCGCTACACCACAAGCAAGCAGACACTCACACGTGCCGACGGCTCGCAGGAGTTGGTCGATCGTCCTTTGGTGGGTCAGTTCAAGACGTTGCTCAACCTCCAATACGCTACACGCTTACGCCGCTGGGTCTTCGACGTAACCGCACAACTTAACGGCAGCAGTTGGATTCCTACGCAGGACGGCAACCTCGCCAACCGCCAAAAGTCGCCTATCTACCCAATGTTTTACGCACAGGTAAGTCGTCGAATTAAGAATTGGGACATCTACCTCGGATGCGAGAACATCGCAGGATTTACACAGAAAAATCCAATTCTCAGCGGTGGCGACCCATACTCTACGGCATTCAACTCAACCTGCATCTGGGGACCGCTGATGGGTCGCAAGATATATATTGGTGTAAGATTTAACCTCTATTAACGACAACAAACAAAACAAATTATAGAACTATGAAAAAGATTTTCGTACTCTTGGTAGCCTCGCTCATCGTAGCAGGCGTATCAACTGCCGCACCAAAGGCAGAGAAAAAGTTTGTGACCACCGTATTCTTGACAGATATTGACTGCCAGGGTTGCGCAAACAAGATTTACAACAACTTCTACGGCAAGGGAGTGAAGGAGGTTAAGGTCGATGTGGCAACAAAGAGCGTAGAGGTAACCTACGACGCAGCAAAGAACTCGCCCGAGGGTCTTATCCCGTCATTCAACGACTTGAAGGTCAAAGTGTTCAAGAGCATGAGCGTGGAGGAGTTTGAACACCACAAGCACCACCACGGTCACGCAGGTCACGACCACCACAGCCACGCAGGTCATAACCACGCTCATTAAGCGTTGCTGTTGCCGACCAAGGGCATAAGCAAGGAGGAGTAACCTTAACGGGATGCTCCTCTTTTTGTTGGCAGAGGAGGGGGGGGGAAATTAGGGAATTTAGGGAAATTAGGGAATTTAGGGACAACTTCCCTAAACTCACTAAACTCACTAAACTCCGATTGGTGGGAGCATACTCGGCGTATTTCCCATTGCTGAGAACGAAGTAGCGGAAGCAGGTTCCCCTTAAAAGGAAAATTACATAATTACACGAATTACACGCCCATGTAATCGTGTAATTATGTAATCGTGAAATCTTTGAAATCAAAGATTTCATATTTCATATTGACATTCCCCCTAAATCCCCCTTTGACAAAGGGGGACTTTGTCGCTAACGCTCCGAACTATCTCGTACCGCACCGTAGAGAATTACACAATTACATAATTACACGATTACATGGGCGTGTAATTCGTGTAATTGTGTAATTTTTCCGCAACCGCAAAAACTACCTACCAACCCCCAGCACCCGAAAACCATTTTAGGTGATGAGTTGCAACGCTCGGCGTAAGACGAGGCGATGGGCTGTACTCGGCGTACTGCCCATTGCCGAGGAGTACGTTAGCGGCAGCAAATCGCTCATAAAATGGTTTTCCCCCACACATCCGAAAATCACTTTTAAGGCGAAAGATGCAACGCTGTCGAGTAGAAGCCGGTAGGAGTATACCCACGTATATGACTATCGGCTTCCACGCAGACGAAGGCGGCAGGTTTCCCTTAAAATGGTTTTCGCTCTTAAAATGGTTTTATCATCTGCCGATAAGTTCCTGCACCTCGTGAAGATACTGACGACCACAAGGCACTTCACTCTTACCATCAGCGAGGTATATGGTGCGGTTCAAGTATCGGACAACCTTATCCGTAGCAACTACATAGGAGCGATGCACACGCAAGAATGCTGTTTGGGGCAGACGCTCCAAGATTGATTTTAGTGTACTATGCGCCATCACGCAATCGCCCTTGGTGCGGTATATTTGGCAATAGTTCTCCATTGCCTTTATATATACTATATCCGAGTGAGGAATTACCACATTATAGTACTCGGATTTAACAACGAGATTGGATGCTACGGCAGGGAGAGCCGAGGCAACAGCACGCTCTTGTGTATCGAGGCGGATGCACACCTTCTCCACGGCACGCACGAAGCGCTCATACGAGAAGGGCTTATGCAAGAAATCGACAGCATCGCAGTTAAAGCCGTCAACCGCATACTTGGCATACGCCGTCGTGAAGACGAGGGCTGTGGTTGGCGGCAAATGAGCGGCTATCTCCAAACCGTTAAGCCCCTCCATCTCTATATCAAGAAAGAGCAGGTCGGGAGCATCAGCCTTGACTGCCTCAAAGCCCTGCAACGGCTCGTCGTACAGGCAGACATCCAGGCGGCCCATACGCTCGCAAAACTCCTTGATAATAGCCAGAGCCAGCGGCTCATCATCAATGGCTACACAACGTATCTTTCTCATAGTAGTCTAATTGTTAAGTGTGTCATATAGACTCCATCATACTCCTCCGTATAGAGGGTATATCTGTCGTCATAGAGCATATCGAGTCGTCTGCGACTATTCTCGACACCGATGGTAGGCACCGATGAAGAGGTGCGACGACGTACAACATCATTTTTACATTGGAGCGTCAACACTCCGTCTTGCTCCTCTATATTTATAGATATAATGCAATTGCGATTGGACGATACACCATACTTGAAGCAGTTCTCGACGAAGTTTACGAGTATCATGGGCGATATTGTCAACTGCGGGTTGGATATATGTCCGCAGAACTCCACCTTGGTATGGGCATTTAGACGCAAACTCTGCATCTGCACATACTCCTCTATGTACTCATACTCGCTCGCCAAATCTATCTGCTCATGCTTGGCATTGATATATGTGTACTTCATAAGGTCAGAGAAGCGCACGAAAGCCGTCTCGGCATCATCCGACTTCGTTATGATGAGCGAATAGAGCGAGTTGAGCGTATTGAAGAGAAAGTGCGGGTCTATCTGCGCACGGTACATCGCCAACTCCGCCTTCGTCTTCTCGTACTCGGTCTGCTGACGCACCACAACTTGACCCATCCACTCCAAGAAGAGTTCTGCCGATAGCGCCAAACCCGTAACCGACAAGGTTATAAACCATACGTTCTGCTTCTGCCACTCCTCCCGCACCTCTGGAGCAAGCGGCGAGACTCTACCCACATTGAACGGGAACTCAGAGAGGATATGAGTAACGAATATGAATATGGCCAAGCAGGCTATTAACGCCATATTGCGTCCCACCAGAAGTCGGGGCAAATGGAAACTGCGTATAACTATATATATAACATATACATACCCTACTACGGTCAATATAGGCATAGTGTATGCCTCCATAACATGCGCCAACGGCATGATACGGAGTATGAGCGGAATAATCACCACGCAAGCCAAAATATCTACAACGGCAGCAAACTTGCGTATATTTAAGTTTGTACTACGCACTAACATAAGACAAAGATACGATATTTACGACAAATTAAAAAGTCGATTCATGCTGTTTATCAACAGATTCTGCACGTTCGGCAGTAAAATATTGTAGATTCTGTAAAAATGTGCAACCTTTGTATATGGCCTATCACAAGAACACATATATTTAGTTGTCACAGCAAGGGCAAAACTAATGAATGTGGGTTTAATAGAGTTGGAGAAGGGTCTTCTTATTATCGGTTTAGATTGCACGAAAGTGTATTCGTCTATTGCACTCCAACTTGCCCTTGCTTTTTATAAGAGGAGTTTTCGTTTGGAGACTCCTTTTTTTGTACGCTCAGAAGTAGCGCAACAGATGACAAAGAATGACATTGAATGACTGTTTCGAAAATTGCTATCACTTACGCCTGCTCCCGACCCTACATGACCTTATTAGAAAAATATCATTTTAAAGCAGTAAATGTCTCTTAAAATGGTTTTCAAAGGAAAGAGGTTGCTCGGCAAACCCGAACAACCCCTTTATTAACATTAACCTAACTATCATTCTTAGTCAATCATCTCAAATCCGGTGTACGGCACAAGCACCTCAGGAATACGGATACCCTCCGGAGTCTGGTTATTCTCCAAGAGCGCTGCCACGATACGAGGCAAGGCAAGTGAAGAACCATTGAGGGTATGCGCCAACTTGGTCTTCTTGGCAGCATCCTTATAGCGGAGTTTGAGGCGGTTAGCCTGGAACGACTCAAAGTTCGATACAGACGAAACCTCCAACCAGCGCTGCTGCGCCTCCGAATATACCTCGAAGTCGTAGGTCAGAGCCGAAGTGAACGACATATCACCACCGCAGAGGCGCAAGATGCGATATGGCAAGCCGAGCGACTTAACCAAGCCCTCCACGTGTGCAACCATGCCATCAAGAGCCTCGTACGACTGCTCAGGCAGAGCGAGTTGCACGATCTCCACCTTGTCGAACTGGTGCAGACGGTTCAAACCACGCACATCCTTACCATACGAGCCTGCCTCACGACGGAAGCAAGGGGTATATGCGGTGAGTTTCACAGGGAACTCCTTCTCTTCGAGAATTACGTCACGATAGATATTCGTTACAGGCACCTCGGCAGTAGGCACGAGGTAGAAGTTATCGGCAGTAGCGTGGTACATCTGACCCTCCTTATCTGGCAACTGACCGGTACCGAAGCCCGATGCCTCGTTTACCATCACCGGCGGCTCAATCTCACGATAGCCCGCTGCGGTGTTGTAGTCGAGGAAGTAGTTAATCAAAGCACGCTGCAAACGAGCGCCCTTGCCCTTATATACAGGGAAACCTGCACCGGTAAGTTTCACTCCGAGATCGAAGTCGATGATGTCGTACTTCTTGGCCAACTCCCAGTGTGGCAGCGGATTCTCAGGCAGAGTCGAGTAGTTCTCGTCAATCTTTACCACGAGGTTATCCTCGGCACTGCGACCCTCAGGCACGATGTCGGCAGGGAAGTTAGGCAGCAGGACAATCTGCGACTGCAACTCTGCACTCACTGCCTCATGCTCAGCAGCAAGTTCCGCAGAGCGAGTCTTCAACTCGGCAACCATCTGCTTGCGCTGCTCTGCCTCCTCACGCTTGCCCTGACCCATCAGCATACCAATCTCCTTGGCAGCCTTGTTCTGCTCTGCAAGGCAGTTATCCAACTCAACCTGAACGGCCTTACGACGGTCGTCCAACTCCTCAATCTTGGCAATAATCGGAGCAGCATCCACGCCCTTCTTCGCAAGACGAGCAATAGCCGCCTCCTTATCGCCACGCAACTGTTGTAATGTAAGCATATTGTATCTGTTTTTGAATTATCGTCAAACCTATTTAGATGACAAAAGTACAAATTTTTGGTTAAAGTAGCACCAAAAATAGAATATTTTTGTGGTTTTGGGGTGGGAGATTAGGGAAATTAGAGAATTTAGGGAGCAGAGCGGTGCTGCGCACCGAGTACAAGCACGAACATGATATGCCGTGCCAAGCACCGAGCCCGACATACCCTTTCATGCCCCTTCCCTAAACTCCTTAAACTCCTTAAACTCCTTAAACTCCCTACAAACGACCCCTAAAATCATTTTAAGTGATGAGTTACAACGCTCGCTGAGGGCTCAGCGATGGGACATACTAAGCGTATTTCCCATTGCTGAGCACGAAGTAGCGGCAGTAAATCGCTCTTAAAATGGTTTTCGCTCTTAAAATGGTTTTACAAAAACTCTTTGATAGCTATAATTATTCCCGCAGGAATACCCAACAACGCCAACAACCAAAAGACTCCTGCAATGAGGAATATGATGCAGCAGAGGGTGTAGAGGATGACCTTGGTAAAGGCTGAAAGGTTGTATTGGTTCTCTATCTCCGACCAGAAGCGGAGGTCGAAGGCTCGCTTAACCTCTCGGAGGTTAATCTTGAAGCCGTCGCATATCTGCTCCAATATCAGGTCGTATGCAGCCTCGCTCGGCTCGTAGAGTATCGCAACGAGGATTGCCAGCGAGCTACACAAGATTATAAGACCTATGGTCAGAATCCACGAGTAGGCCTTGCTACGCTTCTTCTTCGTGCTCTTGACCGTCGTGGTCTGCTTCTTGGCAGTCTGCGTAGTGGTCTGTTTTACAGAGTGTTTCTCGGTTTGTGCAGGGGTCTGTTTTACGCTCTGCTTCTTGGTGGTTTGTTGCTTGTTTTGAGCCACCGTGGAGGTCTGTTTTGCAGGGGTTGTAGCCTGCTCCACCGCAGGGATTACAAGCGGCGTAAAGCCATTATTCGGCATATAGACGTAGAGAGCATCGTTAGCGCCCAACACGTGTGTGCGAGCATCCTTTATGGCATTGTCGTAGAGGGCCGACTTGAAGCGTCGAAACACCACACGCTGAGTGGCCTGGAACGGAGTCGAAATGCCGTTATAAGTGAGTCGCAATGAGAGGGTTAACTCGCCCTGTTTACCCTCCAATTCCACATAGTTTATCGGAGCACTCATCTGTTCAAAGGCAGGTAGCGCACCCTCCACGTTGCGGATATCGACACCCTGCATACCCATCTGCGTTCTGTAATCGAAGGAGTACTCCGGGGTCAAGCCCTGCACCCTTGCGCAGTACTTCGCACTCACATCCTGAGCCGTATGTTGGGTAGGATTCTCGATAGTTGCCAACAGCGGAGCAATAGGAATAGACTCTGAGGTAGAGGTATATACGTAGGTCGTAACCTTGGAATTTGGTGCCATTTCAGCACCATTCCAGCTTACCACGGGCTCTCCATCACTATCCGAGAGTACCTGGTGTACGGCGACCAACAACGAACCGATACCGACCATCAAACCGATGGTTTGCATCGTGAAGATACGTTTTAGCAGAACTATAACCGAGTGCATTTTTGCTATTTTTAGGTTTATAATAGAGCAAAAATAGATATTATCTGTCAAAATATCAAATTTAAGCACCACGAATAAAGAGATATAGAGATTAAAAAATTGTCGGATTATGCCTTTTGCAGATAAGTTTTTCGTAACTTTGTCCCAAATGAGTGACACTATACGCCATATTGAGTTGCTTGCCCCGGCAAAAGACTACGCCTCGGCGGTCGATGCTATCGACTGCGGAGCAGATGCTGTCTATATCGGAGCGAGCCGTTTTGGCGCTCGATATGCTGCGGGCAATAGCATTGAGGATATTTCCCACGTGGTAGAATACGCCCATCGCTTTGGTGCAAAGGTCTATGCCACATGCAACACCCTACTCTTCGACGAGGAGATCGAGGATGCACGCAGACAAGCCGAGAGCCTCGTCAAAGCGGGCGTAGATGCGCTCATCATCCAGGATATGGCCTACACCCGTATGGGACTGCCGATAGAACTGCACGCCTCGACACAGACCAACTGCGTGGATGTGGAGCGGGTGCGCTTTTTCGAGCAGGTGGGATTCTCACGTGCCATCTTGGAGCGTTCGATGTCCTTGGAGCAGATTCGCCAGGTGCGCCGCAGCACCTCCATAGAGTTGGAGGCCTTCATCCACGGCGCTATCTGCGTATGCCAAAGCGGACGTTGCTTCCTCTCTCGTTCGACTTCAACCCGTAGCGGCAACCGTGGCGAGTGCAGTCAACCTTGCCGACTCTCATACGACCTCACCGACGGAGAGGGAACTACGCACATCAAGGGCAAACACCTGCTCTCAGTACGTGACCTCGACCTCTCTGCACGCATAGGCGAGATGCTCGATGCCGGAGTCTCCTCATTCAAGATTGAGGGACGATTGAAGGACCGCATCTATCTGCGTAACGTGGTTAGCCACTACCGTCGTATTCTCGATAGCGAGATTGCCCGTCGTAGCAACTGCCACCGAGCATCTGAGGGTGTCAGCCGCATAGAGTTCACACCAAATCCTGCCAAGAGTTTCACACGAGGAGCCTCGGAGTATATGTTCGACGGCAAGCAGAGTGGCGTAGCATCTTTTGACACACCGAAGGCCGTAGGCGAGAGCATCGGCCGCATAGATAAGGTCACCGAGCGAGGATTCACGCTCGACCGCAACCACGATTTAACAACAGGTGACGGCGTATGCTTCATCAGCAACGGCGAGGCCATAGGCACCAACATCAATGCGGTAAACGGCTCCCTCATAACGCCTAACCGCATCGAGGGGCTGCGTGAGGGCATGGAACTTTTCCGCAACTACAACCGACTCTTCACCATCTCGGTCGAGAAGAGTCGACTGCGCCGAAGCGTCGAGGCGAAGATGGAGTTGCGACTCCACCCACAGAGCATACTCCTAAGAGCCTACGACCTTCAAGGCAATACTGCGGAGGCTGCCCTGCCATACAATTTCGAGCCCGCAAAGGATGGGGAGAAGATGTATCAAACCATTATCACGACCCTAAAAAAGTCGGGCGACACGATATTCGACATCGCCGACATCCGAGTACTCAACTCCGAAGGGGAGCCTATGCACGAGAGTGTGCAGGCGTTTATTCCTGCATCAGTGCTTGCGACGCTGCGCCGTGAGGTCCTCAACTCGCTGACCGACAAGCGCATAAACAACACCGCCGAGAACCGCTTTTTTACCGAAAATCGCTCGGCTCGCTACCCTGCCACCGCTCTCTCCGAGCAGGACAACGTCACAAACTCGCTCGCCCACGCCTTCTACACCGACCACGGCGTCGAGCATATTGAGTGGGGGTTGGACTGCCACCCTACGACCGAGGGTCACCGAGTGATGATTTCGGACTACTGCATCCGCCGAGAGATTGGCGAGTGTCTGCTCAAACAGCCCACCATTAAGGGTAAACTATACTTGGAACGAGGCCGCAAACGCTACCGTCTCGAATTTGATTGCAAGAGGTGTCAAATGTCATTATACGACTGCATATGAATATAAAGACCATATTTCCCGACTACAAACTCATCGACACGGGCGATGGCGAAAAACTTGAACGCTTCGGAGCGCACATCCTGCGCCGTCCCGAGCCGCAGGCCATTTGGCGCAAAACCCTCCCTGAGGCGGAGTGGCAACGCCTTGCCGACGCATCATTCCTGCGTGAGGAACGCAGTGAGGAGCGTGGTGAGTGGCGCATGAAGCCGAAGATGCCGTCACGTTGGAGCATCCGCTACGATCACAAGGATATGCACCTGAAGATGCGCCTTGCCCTCACCTCGTTCAAGCACGTGGGTATCTTTCCGGAGCAGGCTGCCAACTGGAACTTCATCTACGACACCTGCCGAGAGATTGGCAATGCCAAAGTCCTAAATCTCTTCGCTTACACAGGCGGAGCGACCCTTGCTGCTCGTGCCGCAGGTGCCGAGGTTACGCACGTGGACTCGGTAAAACAGGTGGTTACGTGGTCACGTGAAAATATGGAGTCGAGCGGTTTGGACGGTGTTCGCTGGATAGTTGAGGATGCACTGAAATTCGTACAGCGAGAGGTACGCCGTGGCAATCGCTACAACGGCATCATTCTTGACCCTCCGGCATACGGACGTGGAGCAAACGGAGAGAAGTGGGTGTTGGAGCAGCATATCACGCAGATGCTCGAATGTTGTGCGGAGTTGCTCGAAGGGGAAAATGCCTTCCTCGTTCTCAACCTCTACTCGATGGGACTTTCATCAACACTCGCACGTACAGCCGTAAGAGAGAGTTTCGGAGCACCAAAGAGCGAAGAGTATGGCGAACTATACTTCGAGGACGAGGCACAGAAACAGCTCCCGCTGGGAACGTATTACAGATTCAAACGATAGACGGATATGACATTATCACTCATAATTTTCGGATTATTAACCGGCTCGCTACTGAGCGTTTTGGTCGGTCTTGTAGGCTCACGCCGCCACTTAGGCTTCAGCTGGACATTTATCCTTTCGGTAATATTCACACCGCTTATAGGATTGATTTGCACGCTCATATCAGACCCTCTGCCCGAAGGAGAGCGTCGCTGGGGTTGCGTGGCAACACTTATGTTCATCACGATTCTTGCCCTCACGGGACTATTTCTGATACTATTTCTCTCGTCAGCCTTTACTGCCGCCGTAATTTAGACGTGATTTAGAGATAAATCACAACGCCTGCCACGGCCGAGAGTAGGATGAGCAGTATCGGATTGACCTTTCGCCAACTACCCAGAAGGGTCAAACCGAAGAGTAGCCAACTCCACACATCGATAAAGTTTTCTCCCTCGCCCGAGTGCGGGAACATCAGCAACAGTGCCGCCGCACCAATCATTCCTACGACAACGGGCTTCATACCCGCCACAGCCCCGTTTACGTAACGATTATTCCTCAGTTTCAAGAAGAAACGTGTAAGCAGCAGCATCAGCGTCAATGCCGGCAGACAGACCGCAAATGTCGCCACCACGGAGCCTACAAAACCGGCAACCGAGTAGCCAATATATGTTGCCGAGTTGATAGCGATAGGTCCCGGTGTCATCTGCGAGATGGCTACAATATCGGCAAACTCCGAGGCTGTAATCCAACCTCGCTGCTCGACAATCTCATTCTGAATAAGGGAGAGCATCGCATATCCGCCACCAAAGCCGAAGAAACCTATTTTAAGATAGGAGAGGAAGAGTTGCAAGTAGATCATCGCTGTCCCTCCTTTCCTGCAGACCACACGCTCCACGCAACGCCTGCCGCAGCACCCGCCACAAGCAGATATATGGGAGAAAATCCCAACCACCACACCGCAGCAGCCACGCCGACCGATACAGCAATAAGCCATACGTTGAGTGTGCGTGCAAGGCCGATAATCGGCGCAACAATAAGTGCCACAACCGCAGGACGCATAGCCTTAAATGCGGCATCTACCACACGATTCTCACGTATATTTGCAAAGAATATTGCCACCAGCAAAATCACGACAAACGACGGTATAACAACTCCTAAAACCGAAGCAAAAGCACCTACATACCCTCGCACCTTATAGCCGACAAATACCGCTGTATTGAGAGCAATAGGCCCAGGTGCCGATTGCGCAACTGTCAGCAACTCTAAGAACTCCCCTTTCGCAATCCAACCTCGACGCTCGATGACTTCACGCTCGATGAGCGGAATCATAGCATAGCCACCACCAAAGGTAAAGAGGCCTATCTTGAAGAATGTTATGAAGAGTTGCCAAACCATACGCCTATATATTATTTATAGTCGAGAGCATCGCCACCGCCATAACTGCCGCTGTCTCCGTACGCAGACGCATATCGCCGAGCGTTATCTCCTCGAAACCATGCTCGACAGCCAGACGTATCTCCTCCGGCGAAAAATCCCCTTCGGGGCCTATCAGCACCAGCGCATTTTCGCCACGCTTAACTGCCGAAGCAAGATAACTCTTACCCACCACAGGTGTATCGCAGTGCGCAATAAACTTACGACCCTCAAATGGTCGGCAGACGAGTTCCTTGAACGGAGTCATATCCTCCAACGTTGGATGATATGCCTTCAACGACTGCTTCACGGCCGAGGTGATGACCTTCATCTCCCTCTCGACCTTAATCACACGACGCTCACTATGGTCGCACTCCAAGGCCACAAAGCCATCGACACCTATCTCGGTAGCCTTCTCCAGAAACCACTCGTAGCGGTCAATATTCTTTGTTGGAGCCACCGCCATTGTCAATCCGTAGCCTCGTTTTTCGAACTCCTGCTGCGTTGCAACAATCCTTACGGTGCAGTGCTTTGCCGAGTCGGAGATAACCTCACACGTATAGAGATTTCCCTCGCCGTCGGTCATGTGCAGGCTATCGCCCACACCCTTGCGTAGCACCTTTATTGCGTGACGAGACTCCTCCTCCGAGAGGGTATATTCGGGCAGAGTTATATCCGGAGCGTAAAATAATTGCATAGCGTTGAAAATATTATTACTTTTGCGATGTACAAAGATAATAATTTTTGCGCAAATGAGACGTTATATTGTTGTATTATCCCTTTTATTGACTGCTTTAAGTATGAGCAACTGTAAAGAGGAGGCACAAAATGAGCCAAATCCATTCTTCGAGGAGTGGACAACCCCATACGGAGTTCCTCCATTCGACCGCATTCGGGCTTACCACTATGAGCCTGCCTTCGAGCGTGCAATGTCGCTCCACAACGAGGAGATTGCCGCCATTGCAACCAACCCGGAGCCTGCCACATTCGAGAACACCGTGGAGGCTATGGACTACTCGGGACGTATGCTCTCGGACGTGAGTAACATCTTCTCAATGATGTGCGCAGCCGAGACCTCCGAAGAGTTGCAGATCTTGGAGGAGAAGATTATGCCTCGCCTCTCTGCCCATAGCGATGCCATGCTTATGAACGATACACTATTCGAGCGTGTGAAGGCAGTTTACGACTCTCGCCTGAGTTGCGACCTTACTGACGAGCAGATTCGACTTACGGAACTTATCTATGACAACTTCGTGCGCAGCGGAGCCTTGCTCAGCGAGGAGCAGAAGGAGCGCTTGAAGCAGATTAACGAAGAGTTGTCGGCCGCAACCGTACGTTTCGGAAGCAACATCCTGGCCGAGAACAACAACTATAAGTTGGTACTTTCACGAAGCGACGTAGAGAGACTCCCTGCATCCGTTCGAGATGCGGCACGTACCAAGGCTGTCGAGATGGGCTACGACAACAAGTATGTCTTCACACTCCACCAGCCAAGTCTTATCCCATTCCTCACCTACTCGCCAAACCGCAAGCTTCGTGAGGAGATCTATCGTGCATACCTGAACCGAGGAAACAACAACGACGAGTACGATAACAAGCAGATTATCAACGATATGATTCGTCTGCGTACCGAGAAGGCACAGATGCTCGGCTTCCCGTCATACGCCGCATACGTGACCTCAGAGCAGATGGCCGGCTCGCCGAAGGCTGTTTACGAGTTACTCGAAGGCATCTGGGCTCCAGCACTTGACCGTGCAAAAGAGGAGTTGGCAGATATGATGCCACTCTACAACGAGGACAACGAGAGCGACAACAACTTCGCTTCGTGGGATTGGTGGTACTACGCCGACAAGGTGCGCCAGCAGCGCTACTCGCTCAACGAAGAACTTGTCCGCTCGTACTTCTCATTGGACAACGTTCGTCAGGGCGTATTCAACCTTGCAAACCGACTCTTCGGAATAACATTCCGCCCCGTATCCGTTCCGCTATACCACAACGAGGTCTCTGCATTTGAAGTTTTGGATACCGACGAGAGCCATTTAGGCATACTCTACTTCGACTTCCACCCTCGTGCAGGCAAGGGAGGCGGTGCCTGGTGCGGATACTTCCGTGAGCAGCGCTATAACAAAGATGGAGAGCGTACGGCTCCTGTCGTGAGCATCGTCTGCAACTTTACCCGCCCTTCGGGCAACACCCCGTCACTGCTCTCTTTGGACGAGGTTACAACCCTCTTCCACGAGTTCGGACACGCACTTCACTTCCTCTTTACAGACGTGCCGTACAGCGGCCTTATCAACGTAGAGGGCGATTTTGTAGAGTTACCGTCACAAATTCTCGAAAACTGGGCTTTTGAGCCTGAGATGCTCAAAACCTACGCCGTACACTACAATACCAAGGAGGTAATTCGTGATGCGATGATTGACCGCATTCGCCGCAGCACACTCTTCAATCAGGGCTTTGCAACCACCGAATTGGTAGGTGCTGCACTCAGCGATATGGATATTCACTCGATAACCAAGTACGAGCCGATAGATGTCGATGGCTTCGAGTACAACTCTCTCTACGAGAAGCGTGATATGATACCTCAAATCGAGCCTCGCTACCACTACACCTACTTCGCCCACATCTTCGCCGGAGGCTACTCGGCAGGTTACTACTTCTACACCTGGGCAGAGGTATTGGACAAGGATGCCTTCGAGGCTTTCCGAGAGAGTGGCGACGTATTCGACCGCCGCACGGCTACCCGTTTCCGCAAGGAGATTCTCTCGAAGGGAGGCTCTGCTGACGGAATGTCGCTCTACACCGCATTCCGAGGTGCTACTCCGAACAAAGAAGGATTGCTCAAAGCACGAGGTCTTTGGGTAGAACCGGAAAAAGAGGAGAACGAAGTAGAACCAAGCGACAACGAGCCACAAGAGGAGACAGAGCGTCTGCTCCCGAACTAAACACGTAACGCAAACTAAATAAATAGAGAATAAATTTATGAAAAAAGGACTTTTAATTATGGTTATTTCCGCACTTATGGCGGGTTGCGGTGGCGAGCAGATGCCTACCGTACAACTGCCGGAAATCGACACTACGAATCCTCTGCTTGCAGAGTGGGATACTCCGCATGCAACACCTCCGTTTGACCTTATCAAGGCGGAGCATTACGAGCCTGCGTTCGACACTGCTATCGCTATCAGCCGTGCCGAGATTGATGCAATCGTAAACAACCCTGCAAAGCCAACCTTCGCCAACACTATCGTTGCGTTGGAGAAGCACGGAGCGATGCTCAACCGCATTGCCGGCATATTCTTCAATATGCTCGAAGCAAACACTTCGGACCAAATGCAGGAGATTGCGATGCGTGTACAGCCTAAACTCACAGAGTTGGGCAACGACGAGTCGCTCAATCCGGACCTCTTCAAGCGCATTAAGGAGGTTTATGAGCATCCGGGACTCTTCCTCTCGAAGGAGGACCGCAAGTTGCTCGAAGATACCTACATGGGCTTCGTTCGCAGCGGTGCAAACCTCTCTGACGAGGATAAGGAGCTCTACCGTCAGTACACCAACGAACTCTCATCTTTGACCCTCAAATTCGGTCAGAACTCATTGGCTGCAACCAACGCATACTCGTTCAACATCCGCAACGCAAAGCAGGTAGCAGAGTTGCCTGCATTCGTGAAGGAGAGCATGGCCATGGAGGCTAAGGCTCGTGGCGAGAAGGGCTGGACCGTGACCCTCAAAGCACCAAGTTATGTACCGTTCATGACCTACTCTTCGCAGCGTGACTTGAAGGAGCAGTTGTGGCGTGCATCAAACTCTCGTGCCTTGGGTGGCAAGTTTGACAACTCGGACAACATCCGCCGCATCACGGCTCTTCGTCTCGAAATTGCAAAACTCTTGGGCTACGAGTGCCACGCTGACTATATCCTTGACAACCGCATGGCAGAGAATACTGCTACCGTAAATGCCTTCTTGGCAGAGTTGTTGGCACAGACCAAGGAGTATGGTGCAAAGGATTATCAGACCATTGCTGCCTATGCCGCAGAGCAGGGCTTGGAGGGCGAGATGATGCCTTGGGACTTTGGCTATTACAGCGAGAAGTACAAGAATGAGAAGTACGCTGTAAGCGACGAGTTGGTAAAGCCTTACCTGCAACTCGATGCTGTGCGTGAGGCAATCTTTATGCTTGCAAACCGTCTCTACGGTATCTCATTCTCTCCGGCAGAGAACATCGCCGTATATCATCCTGACGTAACCGCATACGAGGTTAAGGACAACGACGGCAGCCACCTGGCAGTACTCTACTTGGACTTCTTCCCACGTGAGTCTAAGCGTTCGGGCGCTTGGATGACAGAGTTCCGCAGCACAAGTGAGGATAACGGCACCGAGATTCGTCCATTGGTATCACTCGTGATGAACTTCACAAAGCCTACCGAGACCACCCCATCGTTGATTACCTTCGACGAGTTCACAACCTTCTTGCACGAGTTCGGACACTCGTTGCACGGAATGTTGGCACGTGGTAAGTACGAGTCTCTCAACGGCACAAGCGTATATCGTGACTTCGTTGAGTTGCCGTCGCAGATTCTCGAAAACTGGGCTTACGAGAAGGAGTATCTCGACTTGTGGGCAAAGCACTACCAGACCGGCGAGACTATCCCTGCCGAGTTGATCGAGAAGATTATCGCTGCAAAGAACTATAACGCTGCTTATGCAAACGTACGCCAACTATCGTTCGGTATGACAGATATGGCTTGGCATACCCTCAAAGAGCCTTATACCGGCGATATTGAGGCATTCGAGAAGGCATCAATGAAGCCTACACAGATTACTCCGGAGATTGAGGGTACAGCAATGGCTACCGTATTCGGTCACATCTTCTCAGGCGGCTACGCAGCAGGATACTACGGCTATAAGTGGGCAGAGGTTTTGGCTGCCGACGGCTACTCTCTCTTCCAGGAGAAGGGTATCTTCGACCGCAAGACTGCCGAGAAGTTCCGTGCATTGCTCTCTTCGGGCGGCAAGGAGCATCCGATGGATCTCTACGTACGCTTCCGTGGCCACAAGCCACAGACCAAGGCTCTCATCGACCAGATGGGACTTACCAAAGAGTAATTTTGCGCATTACAGCAATAGATAAGATAACCTGCCGATAGTTTTCGGCAGGTTATTTTTTGTGCTTATAATCAACCTCAAAGACTCCGAAACGAGTGGCTGCAACTGTTAAGAAACTAACAACGTTTTTTCTTGTTTTGCTCCCAAGTTATTTGTATTTTTGTATGATTTTTGGGTTACTTTTCTACACAAGCCTAAAAATCGCTACAAACAGATATGAAATAAGAGAATAATAATTAATAAAATTAACATTATGGCAGAAAAGAAGTTTATCACTTGTGATGGTAACTACGCCGCAGCGCATATTGCATATATGTTCTCGGAGGTAGCAGCCATCTACCCTATTACGCCATCATCGACAATGGCAGAATTGGTTGATGAGTGGGCAGCGCAGGGCCGTAAGAACATCTTCGGAGAGACCGTTAAGGTCGTAGAGATGCAGTCCGAGGCAGGTGCAGCAGGTGCTGTACACGGCTCATTGCAGAGCGGAGCACTCACATCAACATTCACCGCATCGCAGGGTTTGTTGCTGATGATTCCAAATATGTACAAGATTGCCGGCGAGTTGCTTCCGGGAGTATTCCACGTTTCGGCTCGTGCTTTGGCAGCGCAGTCACTCTCTATATTCGGAGATCATCAGGACGTAATGGCCGCTCGTCAGACCGGTTTCGCCCAACTCGCAACATCTTCCGTACAGGAGGTTATGGATTTGGCTGGTGTAGCACACATCGTTGCTCTGAAATCACGTGTACCTTTCCTACACTTCTTTGACGGTTTCCGTACTTCACACGAGATTCAGAAGGTTGAACTTATCGATCAGGAGGCTCTTTCGGCACTCTTCGACAAGGAGGAACTCAAAGCATTCCGCAACCGTGCGCTCAACCCTGAGAAGCCTGTAACTCGTGGTACTGCACAGAATCCGGACATCTACTTCCAGACCCGTGAGGCTGCAAACAAGTTCTACGATGCAGTACCTGATATGGTAGCCGAGACAATGCGTGAGGTATCGAAGATTACCGGCCGTGAGTATCGTCCGTTCGTATATTATGGTGCAGCAGATGCTGACCGTGTAGTTGTTGCTATGGGCTCGGTAACCGAGACCTTGAAGGAGTGTGTTGACTACTTGAACGCTCGTGGCGAGAAGGTCGGCGTTGTTACTGTACACCTCTATCGTCCATTCTCGGCGAAGTATCTCTTCGAGGTATTGCCTAAGAGCGTAAAGACCCTTTGCGTCCTCGACCGCACAAAGGAGCCGGGAGCAAACGGCGAGCCTCTCTACCTTGACATCGTAGATGCATTCTACGGCGAGGAGTTGCAGCCTGCAATTATCGGTGGCCGCTACGGTCTTTCATCAAAGGATACAACCCCTGCTCAGATGTTGTCCGTATTCGAGAATATGGCATTGCCAACTCCGAAGAACCACTTCACCGTAGGTATCGTAGATGACGTTACAAACCTCTCGTTGCCTGTTGGCGAGGAGATTTCGATGGCAAAGAAGGGCACTTTCGAGGCTCTCTTCTTCGGTCTTGGTGCTGACGGTACGGTAGGTGCAAACAAAAACTCTATTAAGATTATCGGTGGCTCGACCAACAAATATTGTCAGGCTTACTTCTCTTACGACTCGAAGAAGTCGGGCGGTTACACCTCATCGCACTTGCGTTTTGGCGACCAGCCAATCACTTCGCCATACTTGGTAACCACACCTGACTTCATCGCTTGCCACGTGCCTTCGTACGTTGATAAGTATGATGTATTGAAGGGTTTAAAGAGGGGCGGCTCGTTCCTCCTCAACTCGGTTGGCGACGTAGAGACTACTTGCGCAACATTGCCAGACCATATGAAGGTATTCTTAGCAAAGAATAACATCAACTTCTATATCATCAACGCTACCAAAATTGCCGCAGAGTTGGGTCTTGGTAGCCGCACCAACACCATCATGCAGTCGGCGTTCTTCAAGATTGCCAACGTTATTCCGTTCGAGCAGGCTGTCGAGGAGATGAAGAAGGCTATCTACAAGTCGTACGGCAAAAAGGGCGAGGATATCGTCAATATGAACTATGCTGCGGTAGATGCAGGTGGCAATGCCGTTGTGAAGGTAGAGGTGCCTGCCGAGTGGGCCGACATAGTTGTCAAGGAGGCTCACGAGAGCGTAGATATGTCACGTCCGGAGTTCGTTCGCAATGTCGTAGATCCTATCAATGCATTGAAGGGCGACATGCTCCCTGTATCGGCATTCAACGGCCGTGAGGATGGCACTTGGGATAATGGTACCGCCGCTTGGGAGAAGCGTGGTATCGCAGTAAACATTCCGGAGTGGGATGTTGACAAGTGTATCCAGTGTAATCAGTGTTCTTATGTCTGCCCTCACGCTGCAATCCGTCCGTTCCTGGCAACTGACGAGCAGGCAGAGGCTGCTCCGGAGGGTACAACCTTCAAGCAGGGCTTGGGCAACACCAAGGCATACAAATTCCGCATCCAGGTATCGCCACTCGACTGTACAGGTTGCGGCAACTGCGTAGATGTATGTCCATCGAAGGAGAAGGCTCTCACTATGAAGCCGCTCGCATCGCAGATGCACCAGAGCGAGAAGTGGGAGTATATGCACCATAAGGTAGGCTACAAGGATCTCGACCGTGCAAAGATGGTTAAGAACAGCCAGTTCGCACAGCCACTCTTCGAGTTCTCGGGTGCTTGTGCAGGTTGCGGTGAGACCCCTTACATCAAGACTATCACACAGCTCTTCGGCGAGCGTATGATGGTTGCCAACGCAACAGGTTGTACATCTATCTACTCTGCTTCGGCTCCATCTACTCCATACTGCACCAACGAGAAGGGTCAAGGTCCGGCTTGGGCTAACTCTTTGTTCGAGGATAATGCAGAGTACGGCTTGGGTATGCACGTAGGTATCGAGAAGTTGCGTGACAACCTTGCAAACACTATGGCAAAGGCTATCGCCGAATGCCAGCGTTGTTCGGATGAGTTGAAGGGTGTAATGCAGGAGTGGATTGACAATCGTCACCTTGCTGCTGCTTCGGCAGAGATTTCGGCTCGCCTCATTCCGCTTTGCGAGGCTTGCGGTTGCGATACTTGCCGTGAGATTTTGGAGAACAAGAACTTCCTCGTGAAGAAGTCACAGTGGATTATCGGTGGCGACGGTTGGGGTTACGACATCGGCTTCGGCGGTGTTGACCATGTATTGGCATCAGGCGAGGATGTGAATATCCTTGTAATCGACACAGAGGTTTACTCAAATACAGGTGGTCAGTCTTCAAAGGCTACTCCGGTAGGTGCTGTGGCTAAGTTCGCTTCAATGGGTAAGCGTGTTCGCAAGAAGGACTTGGGTGCTATTGCAATGACCTACGGATATGTATATGTTGCTCAGGTATCAATCGGTGCATCACAGAACCAGTTATTCAACGTATTGAAGGAGGCAGAGGCATATCCAGGCCCATCACTCGTGATTGCATACGCTCCTTGTATCAACCACGGTATCAAGGGCGGCATGTCTCGCACTCAGACTATCGGCAAGCAGGCTGTTGAGTGCGGTTACTGGCACTTGTGGCACTACAACCCACTGCTCGAAGAGGAGGGCAAGAACCCATTCGTTCTCGACTCGAAGGAGCCGGATTGGTCGAAGTTCCGTGACTTCCTGATGAAGGAGGTACGTTACACCTCACTCCAAAAGACCTTCCCTGCCGAGGCAGAGGAGTTGTTCCAGGCAGCCGAGGAGAATGCAAAGTGGCGTTATGCTTCTTACGTTCGCCGTGCAAAGATGGAGTTTTAATCGCTCCCAATATATATAGAAAGTATCGCCCGCTAAAATGCGGGCGATACTTTTTTTTGCAACTTCAAACTATTCTTCATAACTTTATACCACCATTTCAGATCTCATCTAAAAAATAGCAGGTTATGAAGAGGGGTATAATTATCACTGCAACCGTCGTTGCTCTTTGCGCAATAGGTGTGGCAACGATACTCATGTGCGGAGATTCTTCTCCACTAAAAGCCAACGCCTCGCAAAAATCCTCACAACAAAACACCGAATCGGCTGGCGAAAAGATTAGCCAAATCAATGTAAACGGATTGATTTGGGGCAAGCAGTACAGCATTGCAAAGGCAAAAGAGTTGCTCAACTGTCCGAACGTCAGGGTTAGTGGGCCGAGGGATAACGACAACACAAAGCCGTGTTGCCATTCTCTATATGCGGGAAATGATTTTATAATGTTGGAGGACTACATTTTCAGATACGCCTATATAAGATCAAAAAACCTATGGTTCGGCAATCCTCACATCCGCATCGGGGCTGACATCAAGTTGTTGGATAAATATTTAGAGGGCGAAACTATCGACGTTAAGCAACAGACCGAAGAGCATATCGGCTTTCGACATTGGGCTCCGGAACAGAGTGACCGCAATGACTACGCTGCCAGATTCTTCTATAACAACAAAGGAGAAATAACCGAAATTATGGTTTCGAAGAATGACATCGCTGCGATGACAAGTACAGAGATAGGCGTTTGCAGTGGAAACACAATGCTGCTGCTCGGCCATAACTACCCGTCTATAGAGGCTATCTGCCGTATTATGGATGCGCCTCTGACCAGGGTACGGGAGCCGCAAAAGGGTGACGAATTCCCCGGATATGATTTATACTTCGGAGATGACCATATTTCGTGGCTCGAGGGAATTGATGAATATTTTGTAGCAGATATCACCATAAAGAGCCCAAGATACAAAGTCCCAAATTGCTTTGGCGTAAGTGTGGGAGACCACGTCTCCAAATTAGCAAATATAGGAGGAAGACTCAGCGACTTTAAATATAGTAGTGGTTATAAATATGTGGGTGCTAAATCTTGGCACAGCAGTGACATATCGATGTGGGACTGCGAGGTATCTTTCGAATATGATAGTGAGAATATAATTAGAGAGATACATCTTTCTTGTCATTTCATATAATATTGGGCAATTTGATAAAATATCGAATTTGACTATCTTTGTAGTCAATTAACCTATAAATCTACGCAAATGAAAAAGTTTATACTTATCTGTATGGCAACTGCGTTGGCAGTCAATACCTCTTTCGCTTGGGGACGCTTGGCTCACGCTACCGTAGCAAAGATTGCCGAGAACCATTTGAGCAAGAAGGCAAAGAAGCATATTACCACCTACCTCGACGGTAAGTCAATCGTCTATTATGCCTCTTACGCCGACGACTACAAGCCGGAGTTGTTGCTCGACGTAGGCTTCGAGCCATCGAACACAAAGCGTCTTACAACCTATCCTCACACATTTGAGGCAAACGACGACTGCACCGTATTCCGTGGCACTCGCAAAGGCGATAAATTCGTGAAGAACTGCATCTACCAGACCGAGCAGATTGCCGCTGATTTGAAGGCCAACCATAGAGAGATGACCGACTCTGCTCGCATGACTGCGATTGCACTTATCGTACACTTTGTGGGCGATATGCACTGTCCGGAACATATGCGCTTCCCGGAGGATCAGACTATCGGCTACTACAAGGTTAAGTTCGGCAAGGAGTCTGTACGTTACCACTCGTTGTGGGATACCCAGATTGTTGCAACCCGCAATCCTTGGGGATATAGCGACTTCGCTCGCTTCCTCGACACCTTCGACAAGAAGCAGATTGCCGAGGTAACCGCAGGCGACCTCTACGATTGGGGAGAGGATGCAGCACGCTCATCTCGCCACGTACACACCGTAAAGGAGGGCACACAACTCGACAAGCGTCTATACCTGAACGAATTACAGCCATTAGCAGAGTCACAGATACGTAAAGCAGGCTACCGCCTTGCTAAACTCCTCAACGAGGTATTCAAATAGAGAGAGCGAGGAGTTTAAGGAGAGTAGAGAGTTTAGAGAGTTTAGAGAGTTTAGAGAAGTTAGGGAAATTAGGGAGCGATGCGGTGCTTCGCACCGAGTAACGACATACCCTTTCATGCCCCTCCTTAAATTCCCTAAATTCCTTAAAACAAGAAAGGCCATTCTGCAGAATGGCCTTTCTCTTATATATTTTCCCTTACACGGGTAAAATCACTTTTAAGGCGAAAGATGCAACGCTGTCGAGTAGAGGCTGGTAGGAGTATACTGGGCGTATATGACTATCAGCCTCCACGCAGACGAAGGCGGCAGGTTTCCCTTAAAATGATTTTAATTATTTCTGCGCATCCTTCGGTTTACGATTGTTATAAAGGAAGCGACGAATCTTCTTCGACGGAGTCTTTACAAACTCTTCCTCCTCCTCGACAATCTCCGTAATGCGAGAGTAGCGATTTACACGAGCATTCACATACTCCTTCATCTCCGCCATCATCTGATCACGGAACTTAATCCACTCGTCCTTCTTCTGGTGCCACTCGTCAACCAACTCCGCATAGCGAGCCTCGATAGCCGCCATATCGAAGTGTACCAAAGCAACCAGATGTCCCTCATACTCGGTAACAACCGACTCAGAGATAAATACGTGCTGATTGAGAACACTCTCGATATCCTCAGGATAGATATTTTCTCCGCTTGGGCCAAGAATCATATTCTTCAAACGACCACGAATATAGAGCCATCCATCCTTATCGAATGAAGCAAGGTCGCCGGTACGGAACCAACCATCCTCGGTAAATACCTCCTTGGTAGCCTCCTCATTCTTATAGTAACCAAGCATCTGGCTCGGACTCTTAACAACCAACTCTCCGATACCCTCCTCATTAGGATTCTCGATACGAGCCTCGATACCTTCCAAAATAGGGCCGGTAGAGCCAAGACGAAGCATACCGTCAACTGCGCCGGCGATAAGCGGAGCAGTCTCGGTCAAACCATAGCCGATATCGTAGATAAACTTAGCATCCAACAAGAACTGCTCAACGG
>JAZOWW010000006.1:0-18376 GCA_045659425.1 Alistipes sp.
GACTTGTGTTACAAGTCGGGATTTTTTATACCATATATATAACTACTTCGATTCGAGATACTCTCGGATATTGGCAGCAACGCCATCAATAAGTTTTCCGACAGCCACATCCGCAGCCCAAGCCGTATGTGGCGAAGCAAGCAACATATCGGGGTCATTTAGCGAATAGAGAGGTGATGCCGGCAGTGGCTCCGATGAAAATACGTCGAGTGCTGCTCCTGCTATTACTCTGTGATTGAGAGCATACGCCAAGGCTGACTCATCAATGATACCTCCACGTGCCACATTTACAATCAGCGCCGACGGCTTCATCTTCGAGAGTTGCTCTGCACCGACCAGTCCACGAGTACGCTCATTCAACGGCGAGTGTACCGAAACAACATCCGACCATGCAAGCAATTCGTCGAGCGACATCTGCTCGTACGGCTCCTCTCGTTTTGCGCCAGAGGTCGAGAAGTATGCAACCTTACAGCCAAAGGCGGTAGCCAGACGTGCCACCTCGTGACCGATTGCGCCCAAACCAATAACTCCCCAATTTTTACCTCGCAACAATCCTATCGAACGTCCAAAATGGAAGATGTCGGAAGAAGTGGCATAAGCACCTCTCTTTACATATCTGTCATAATATGGTACATTGCGCAACAGCGCCAAGACCGATGCTAGCGTAGCCTCGGCAACCGACTCAGTCGAATATCCCGAAACATTCTTTACCTGAATACCCAACTCGGCAGCAGCCTCCAAATCAACATTATTCATACCTGTCGCCGAAACCGCAATAAAGCGCAGTTCGGGCAGTGACTTCATTATTTCACGAGAGAGAAGTACCTTATTAGATATAACCACCTCGGCACCCTCGCAATGCGCAAGTGTCTGCTCTGGTGTAGTGCGGTCGTAGCCTACGTAGTCACCCAACGTTTTGATAGCCGAGAGGTCGTTACCTCCCAATGAATACTCGTCAAGAAATACAATCTTTGCCATATTTAATCCTCATTTTTTGTTTCACACTCTGTCAAATCTCTGACAACCACCGAGGCACATCCGATACCGAAAAGGGCAGGGAAATAGGATACCGTTCCAACATTCGACTTCTTGTTCTGCTCCTCGCACAATATCATAGAGCCTTCACGAGGGGGCTCAGCCGAAAAAACCGCCTTAAAACCTCGTCTTATACCTAACTTATGCATTCGCTTGCGCAACATATGCGCCAACGGGCAATGGTGCGTCTTTGAGATGTCGGCAATCTCCATTCTTGTAGGGTCGAGTTTGCCACCCGCCCCCATAGAACTTACCACGGGATACCCTCTATCCAAACAACCCTTTATGAGAGCAAGTTTAGGCGAGAGCGTATCTATCGCATCCACCACATAATCAAAGCGTTGACTATCCAACAACTCGTCCGTCTTTTCGTCCTTGATATACTCGTTTATAACCGTCAGTTGCAACGCCGGATTTATATCCAAAAGTCGCTCGGCAAGCACCTCTGCCTTCTGGCGTCCAATAGTCGAATGTAGTGCGACCAATTGTCGGTTGATATTACTCTCGGCAACAGCGTCGGAATCGGCAATAACCAATCGTCCGACACCTGCTCGCACAATCATCTCGGCAGCATATGCTCCTACACCGCCAAGTCCAACCACAAGCACCGAAGCCTGTTGCAATCGAGCCAGCGTCTCCGCCCCAAACATCAACTCTGTTCTTTCAAGCCACTTTTCCATTATTTAGCACCGAAAATAGTTTCAAAATTTTTCTCTATCACCGCTTCCAGGCTCTCGGTCTCAACACCCAACAGTTCTGCCACTCGCTCATAGACCTCGTCTATCGAAATATCGTAATCGTCGGTTTCTACGAAGAGACGATTTTGCGGAATTTGACGCAACGCTTCAATGCTCTTCGGAGAGGCAAATGTACGATGCCCGAACGAGAGATAATAGCCCATATTAACCGCTTGTAAAGCCTGCTCCGAGGAGCCGATAAAGCCGTGAAAAATCACTGCCGTAAGTTCGTATTCCTGCAAGATGTTCATCATCGGTTCGAACGCCTTAACACAATGTAACACAACAGGTTTGCGCAAGCGTTCCGCAACAGCCAACTGGTAACGAAACAGACTCTCCTGCACCTCTCTATCCACCTCGCAGGCGTAGTCCAAACCTGTCTCTCCGACAGCATCCGCAACCTCGGCCGACTCGACCATATCAAGCATCGCTCGCTCGCCAATCGTAGCCGCATCCCAAGGATGAATTCCAGCCGTTACGATGGTCTTTTCATCCGCCTTCGGACGATGAGTATGTATGTTTATCCTGACCATAAAATCTAAATCAAAACACCATTCCACTACAAAAATACAAAAATCCTGAATAAATTGGGCTAAAATGGATAAAGTCTGCGAAAAATTTTGTATCTTCGCCGGCGATTTAGAAACTGTTATAAACAGTTTAGAGTAAACACAAAATTTTCACAAAATATTAACTCAAATCACAAACAACAAAAACAGTTTTAACAATGTCAAAAATCATTAAACTGTGCAAAGGTTTGGACATCAACCTCGAAGGTGCTGCAGAACGCAAGGTAACGGAACTTCCGTTGGCTGCCGAGTATGCAGTTTCTCCACTCGATTTCGAGGGTATCACTCCAAAAATGCTCGTTAAGATTGGTGACTCGGTTAAGGCAGGTAGTGCATTGTTCTTTGCGAAGAACAATCCTTCGGTTGTCTTCACATCGCCGGTTAGTGGTACCGTTACCGCTGTAAACCGTGGTGAGAAGCGTCGCATCCTCTCTGTAACCGTTGCCGCTGATCAGCAGGTAGCATACGAGGAGTTCGAGACACTCGATGTTGAGAAGGCAACCCGTGAGGAGATTGTCGGCCTTTTGCTGAAATCGGGTCTTTGGACACTGCTCGTACAGCGTCCTTACGGCGTTATCGCAAATCCTGCCGATATGCCGAAGTCTATCTTTGTGTCGGCATTCGACTCGGCTCCGTTGGCTCCTGACTATGAGTTGACAACTGCCGGAGAGGAGGCAGCCTTGCAGAAGGGCTTCGACGTTCTCGCTCGTTTGACCGAGGGTAAGGTTCACCTTTGCTACAATGCAGAGAAGAACACACCAAAGGTCTCTGGCGTAGAACTCCACGCATTCAAGGGCAAGCACCCTGCCGGAAACGTAGGCGTTCAGATCCACCACATCGACCCAATCAACAAGGGCGAGAAGGTTTGGACCGTAAATTACGTTGACGTTGCAATCATCGGTCGTTTGTTCCTCAATGGCAAGGTTGATATGACCCGCACCATCGCAGTTACAGGTTCGGAGTTGAACGCTCCTTGCTACTGCAAAGTTATCGCAGGTGCACCTGTATCTTCTATCCTTGCAGGAAACCTCAAAGAGGGCGCACATGCTCGTGTAATCTCAGGAAACGTTCTTACCGGCCGCAACATCGGCGAGCAGGGCTATCTCGGTTACAAAGCCAACCAGATTACCGTTATTCCGGAGGGTGACGAGTACGAGTTGCTCGGTTGGGCTATGCCTCGTTTCAAGAAGTTCTCCGTATCAAGAGCATACTTCTCATGGCTCTGCCCTCGCAAGAAGTACAACCTCAACACCAATCTTAACGGTGAGGAGCGTGCTTTCGTTGTAACAGGCCTCTACGAGAAATATCTCCCTATGGACATCTATCCTATGCACCTGCTCAAAGCAATCATGGCCGGCGACTTGGATAAGATGGAGGCTCTCGGTATCTACGAGGTAGTAGAGGAGGACTTCGCACTCTGTGAGTTCGTTGACCCTTCAAAGACCGAGATGCAGCAAATTATTCGCAACGGTATTAACTTAATGATTAAGGAGGAGGCGTAAATGAAGGCACTTCGTAATATTGTTGATAAATTGAAGCCTACTTTCTCAAAAGGTGGAAAGTTGGCCTTCCTCGAATCGACTTTCGACGGATTCGAGACCTTCTTGTTCGTTCCTAACAAGACTACACAACACGGTACTCACGTTCGTGACTGTAACGATATGAAGCGTACTATGATTGTTGTAGTATTGGCGCTTGTACCATGTTTGTTGTTCGGTTGCTACAATACCGGTATTCAGGTAGGTCTTGCAGGCTGGACCGCATTCTTCTATGGTTTGGTTCGTATCCTTCCTATGATTGCAACTTCATATATCGTAGGTTTGGGTATCGAGTTTACCGCAGCACAACTTCGTGGCCATGCCATCAATGAGGGTTTCCTCGTATCAGGTTTGCTCATTCCATTGGTAATGCCTGTAAGCACCCCTATCTGGATGGTTGCTCTCGGTACTGCATTTGCCGTTATCTTCGGCAAGGAGGTATTCGGTGGTACCGGTATGAATGTATTCAACCCTGCTGTTTTGGCTCGTGCTTTCGTATTCTTTGCTTACACACCTCAGATGTCAGGCGAGAAGGTATGGTACTCAGACTGGACAATGATGGGCGCACAGGTTGACGGTGTATCAGGTGCTACCGCTCTTGAGCAGTTGGCTACTACCGGAGGTATGAAGTGGGACGCTTTGACCGCATTCCTCGGCTTCATCCCAGGTTCATTCGGCGAGACCTCAACTTTGGCTATCCTCATCGGTGCTGCTATCCTGCTCATCACAGGTGTTGCATCGTGGAAGACTATGGTATCGGTATTTGTCGGTGGTGCTGCAACAGCCTACTTGTTCAGCGCACTCGGATGCTTCGACTACCCTGCTTACTACCACTTGATCGTCGGAGGTTTCGCATTCGGTGCTGTATTTATGGCTACCGACCCTGTAACATCTGCACAGACTTCAACAGGTAAGTACATCGTAGGTTTCCTTACAGGAGCCATCGCAATTCTTATCCGTCAGGTAAACCCTGCATATCCGGAGGGAATGATGCTCTCAATTCTGTTTATGAACGCATTGGCTCCGCTGGTTGATTACTTCGTAGTAGAGGCAAACATCCGTCGTCGTCAGAATCGTGTTAAAACCGTTAAATAAGGAGGAGATAGTTATGAAAGTAAATACAAATAGTAATACCTATATTATTATCTACTCGGTAGTAATGGTTGTACTCGTTGCAGTTCTCTTGTCGCTTGCAGCCTTGGGCTTGAAAGAGCGTCAGGATAAGAACATCCTCAACGAGAAGCAGACACAGATTGTTAAGGCACTCGGCGAGAATCCTGCTACCGTTGCTTATAAGGACGTTATCACAAAGAACGTACTGCTCGATGCATCTGGCGCAGTAGTTTCGGAGGACGAGAAGGAGGTATTTGCAGCATTGAACGACCTTAAAGGTAGTTTCGAGGCAGGTAAATATCCACTCTTTATCGCTACTTCGGGCGTAGTTGCTCCGCTCTATGGTGCAGGTCTTTGGGGACCTATCTGGGGCTATATCGCTCTCGATACCGATATGAATACCGTTAAGGGTATTGTTCTCGACCACGCCGGTGAAACTCCGGGTTTGGGTGCAGAGATTACCACTCCTAAACATCAGGCTCAGTATGTGGGCAAGAGCGTTTATGAGGGTGAGGCGCTCGTTGGTATCACTCTTCGCAAGGGTGGCGCTGACAAGAGCAATCCACACGAGGTAGATGCTATTACCGGTGGTACCAAGACCTCTGACGGTGTTTCGGCTATGATTCAGGGCAGCCTTAACTATTACAAGCCTTACCTCGATGCTGCACGTGCTACTTTGGTTGCACCAGCAAGCGAGGAGGCAGAGTCTAACGTAATAAACGAGTAAAACAATGGCAAGTAAGAGTTTGAAAAATTTGACAGCGCCACTCAGTGGCAATAACCCTGTCATCGTGCAGATTCTGGGAATTTGCTCGGCTTTGGCAGTTACCGTACAGCTCAAGCCTGCTATCGTTATGGGCTTGTCAGTAATGGTTGTTACCGCATTCTCCAACCTCGTAATGTCGCTGTTGCGTAATGGTGTGCCTTCACGCATCCGTATCATCGTACAGTTGGTAGTTATCGCAGCGTTGGTAATTTTGGTTGACCAGGTGCTTAAAGCATTCGTATATGATGTATCTAAGCAGTTGTCTGTATATGTTGGTTTGATTATCACCAACTGTATCGTAATGGGTCGTGTAGAGGCGTTCGCTTTGCAGAACAAGCCTTGGGATTCATTCCTCGATGGTATTGGCAACGGTCTTGGTTACGGTTCAATTTTGGTGATTATCGCCTTCTTCCGTGAGTTGCTCGGTTCCGGCTCTTTGTTCGGTTTCCGCATCATTCCGGAGAGCTGGTATATCGCAGAGGGTGGTTTCTACTCAAACTGCGGTTTGATGCTCTTCCCACCGATGGCACTCATCCTCGTAGGTTGCATCATCTGGGCTCACCGTTCATTCAACAAGGATTTACAGGAAAAATAGGAGGATAGAATATGGAAACATTGAATTTATTTATCAGTTCGATTTTTATCGACAACATGGTGTTCGCATTCTTCTTCGGAATGTGCTCCTATATCGCTGTATCAAAGTCTGTTAAGACGGCTCTCGGTTTGGGTCTTGCAGTTACATTCGTGCAGACAATGACCGTGCCTCTCAACTACTTGCTCAATGAGTATGTACTTGCTCCGAATGCTCTTGCAGAGGGCGTTGATTTGAGTTTCCTCTCTTTCATCATCTTCATCGCCGTTATTGCTGCATTCGTGCAGTTGGTGGAGATGGTTGTTGAGAAGTTCTCTCCAACCCTTTACAATCAGCTCGGTATCTTCCTTCCACTCATTGCTGTAAACTGCGCCATCATGGGTGGTTCGCTCTTTATGCAGCAGATGGTAGGTGCTGGTGAGATTAACAACTTCGGACAGTCAGTAGTATATGGTTTGGGTTCAGGTATTGGTTGGTGGATTGCTATCGTTATGATGGCTGCTATCCGTGAGCGTTGCACCTACTCGAACATCCCTGCTGCTCTCAAAGGTCCAGGTATTGCGTTTATCATCACCGGTCTGTTGGGTATTGCATTTATGATTTTCTCCGGTATTCAGTTGTAAACCTTTATAAAGAGTAAAAAAATGGTAAAAGTAATTTTAATTGCAATCGTTGCCTTTCTTGCAGTGACACTCCTTTTGGTGGCTCTGCTGCTCTTTGCAAAGGCAAAACTTACCTCATCAGGTAAGGTTAGCATCGACATCAACGACGGTAAGAAGGTCGTAGAGGTAGAGGCAGGTGGCAATCTGCTCGCAACCCTTGCTACTGCTGACATCTTCCTTCCATCGGCATGTGGTGGTAAGGGTGCTTGCGGTCAGTGCAAGTGTCAGGTTCTCGAAGGTGGTGGCGAGGTATTGCCTACCGAGAAGGGATTCTTCAACCGTGCGCAGATTCGTGATCACTGGCGTTTGGGTTGCCAGGTGAAGGTTAAGGAGGATATGAAGATCGCTGTTCCTGATTCTGTTCTCAGCATCAAGAAGTGGGAGTGCGAGGTTGTATCTAACCACAACGTGGCAACATTCATCAAGGAGTTCGTTGTTAAACTTCCAGAGGGTGAGCACCTCAACTTCCGTTCGGGTGGTTATATCCAGATTGACGTTCCTGCAATCACTGTTGATTACAAGGATATCGACGTAGATCCACAGTACGAGGAGGATTGGGTAAAGTTCGGCTTGCGTGACTTGAAGATGGTTAACCCAGAACCTCAGGTTCGTGCATACTCTTGCGCAACCTACCCTGCTGAGGGTGACATCATCCGTTTGAACGTACGTATCGCAACTCCTCCATTCGGTCCGGACCGCAAGATGCTCCCAGTTAATCCGGGTGTATGTTCTTCATATATCTACTCGCTCAAACCGGGCGACAAGATTACTATGTCGGGTCCTTTCGGAGAGTTCTTCTTGCCAGACAACTTGCCAGATACTCAGGAACTCATCTTCATCGGTGGTGGTGCAGGTATGGCACCTATGCGTAGCCACATTATGCACTTGTTCAAGACCGAGAAGACTAAGCGTCCTGTTACCTTCTGGTATGGCGCACGTTCACTCAAAGAGGCGTTCTATTTGGAGGATTATGCAGAGATCGAGCGTGACTTCCCTAACTTCAAGTTTAACCTTGCTCTCGACCGTCCAGATCCGGAGGCAGATGCAGCAGGCGTTGACTACAAGGTAGGTTTCGTTCACAATGTATTGTTCGAGAACTACTTGAAGAACCACGAGGATCCAGAGGGATGTATCTACCTCATGTGTGGCCCTCCGATGATGGTTGCTTCGGTAGAGAAGTTGCTTGATTCACTCGGTGTTCCACCAGAGAACATTCTCTACGATAACTTCGGTGCATAATTGATGCACCTACAATAAAAAAGGCTGTCTTTCGCAGACAGCCTTTTTTATTGCTATTATATAATAGGTGGTAATGCCTACATTCGTATTCTCCCTTCCCCTATTTTACTTCTGCCACTTAAAGGTAAAACTACGCAACCAATTAAGGACAAAGCCCGGCAAAACAGACAAAATTGGGATAAACAGACGCATCCACCAATCTGGCACGATGCACTGACGCTTACGCCACAAAGAGTTCAAACCTCGACGAGCGCAGAACGAAGGTTTTGAGAGGGCGTGAAGTTTAAGACCTATACCCTGCCAACGTTTGTTCAAGCCATAGAGGTCGGTTGCAATACCCGCAGGACATACAGCCGTAACAAAGACTTTACGCTTGCGCATCTCCTTTGCAAAAGGCTCAGAGAAGGCCTTTGTGTATGCTTTGCTGGCGCTATACAGAGCCAAGCCCGGGAATGGCATCCACACCGAGAATGAGGACATATTCAAGATATAGCCACCACCTCGCTCAGCCATATCACGACCGAACAACTGACACAGCACGGTATATGTAATATCGTGCAAAGTGATGGTACGCTTAACTCGCTCCACAGGGGTATTAATCATATCGCAGAACGAGAACATTCCTGCATTGTTAATCAATACATCTACCACAAAGCCCTGCTCCTTAGTCCAGGCATAGAGTTGCTCGGCAGCATCCAACAGCGCCAAATCCTGCGCATGAACAGTAACCTTAACAGCACACTTGCTCTCCAACTCCGCAGCCAACTCTTGGAGTTTATCCTCGCTACGGCTTACCACGATAAGGTTGTAGCCCAACTCTGCCAACTGCTCGGCATAGCAACGGCCTATACCGGTCGATGCGCCTGTGACCAAAGCGGTCTTAGAGCCTCTTTCTACCTCTCCTCGTCTCATAATTACTTAATCTTACGAAGTTCTTTCCACAGACGTTCCGGAATATGCTCCTTACAGTTGTGGCAGCACATCATCTTATCGGAGTACATACGTGCAATACAGTAGTCACGATGGTCACATCCTGCACGTGTTGTGAAGTCGCCCTCTTTGAGTTTATTGATAAAGTTAGGGTCGTTAATCAATGCACGAGCCATCTGTACCATCTCAAAGCCTTCGTCAAGCACACTCTCGATACCCTCACGGGATACCAAACCGCCAACATATACCAACGGACCCTTCAAAGCAGCACGGAACTTCTTGGCATTCTCCAAGAAGAAACACTCCTCAAAGTCATAATCCTTAATCATCCACTGTCCGAAGAGTGAAACTACAATCTTCTGCAACCACTCATCCCAGCCCATATAGTAACCCATAGTCTTTGTAGGGATACGACCACGCATAACGGCCATAGGCGCACGTGACACGAAGCCTGACGAAAGGACAATACCGTTAACACCAAACTTCTCAATCTCCTTGGCAATCTCGATGCTCTCCGGAACCTGGATACCACCCTTGAAGCCATCCTCCATGTTGTGCTTCACAAGCACCGCAGTATTGGTCTTTGCAGCAGCCTCCATAACCTCCGTAAGACACATCTTCATAAAGCGCATACGATTTTCGAGTGAGCCTCCGAATTCGTCACGACGACGGTTCGTCCAAGGCGAAAGGAACTGCGAAATAAGGTAGCCGTGGCCTGCATGTACCTCGACGCTATCGAAACCTGCCTCGTGTGCCGTATATACAGCCTTTCCGAAGTCCTTTGCAGTCTGCGCAATGTCGGCGTGAGTCATACGACGGTGGAAGGTTGGCGAGTAGAGGTTAAAGCCGTTAGATGCCGATACAGGGAAACTTCCAGCGGTAGACCAGTGGGTCATATTACCACAGTGTCCGATTTGGATACCTACGGCAGCACCCTCGGCATGAACAGCATCGGTAATATCTTTGAGTTGCGGAACAATCTCGTCACGCAACCACAACTGCGAGTTAAACGACACACCGCTACGATTGATAGAGGCATATGCTAAGGTAGTCATACCCACACCTCCACGAGCAACGCTGACGTGATAATCTTTTAAATCCTGTGTCGGACCAAAATCTTTACCCATACTCTCAAATGCAGCCGAACGAATCACTCGGTTACGCAGAGTAACGGGACCCATTTTATATGGGGTAAAGAGTTTTGACTCTTCCAGATTCTTCTTCTCCTTCATAATATTTATTGTTAGGTTTTTCTCTATGTTAGTATATAAAAGGTATCATACGCTTACGACCAAGCGATGTAAACTCCTCGCCAAACTCTCGCTCGTAACGCTTGTAGAGCGAATTGGCACGAGGGCCGAGGTTGGCAAATGTCCACAAAGCGAACAATGCACCAGGCAACGACCATGATGCGATAGCAAAGCCTACCCACTCCATAAACTCTCCGAAGTAGTTAGCCGAAGAGACAAAGCGGAACATTCCTCCCTTTGGGATATAGTGCTTAGTATCGCCAGGCTTGCGAAGGTGGCGAATGATATAGTCGGAGTGCAGATTGGTCACAAAACCAAAGATAAATACCGCCACGCCTATATATATGAACGGCTTGCTGAACCAATCGGCGTAGTAGTTCTGCTGTGGGGCAAGATAGAAAATCCAATAGCCCTGCAAGATTGCATTGAGCGTATTGAAAGTAGCACCCATAAGCATAAT
Source organism: Alistipes sp. (assembly GCA_045659425.1). Classification (GTDB taxonomy): domain Bacteria; phylum Bacteroidota; class Bacteroidia; order Bacteroidales; family Rikenellaceae; genus Alistipes. The sequence goes on from JAZOWW010000006.1 coordinate 10,892, forward strand.
ACCAACAGGCATCAACGAGTTTCCACGCAACAGAAGCGGGAAGATAAACGAGCGCTGGAAGTAGTGCGTCTGGAAAACAAGGAACAGCACAAGCGGAGCCGCCTCAAAGCGCACATCTGACATCCACCACAAGATAGACATACCGATAAATACCGGCACCTCCATAATGAACCATGCAATCTTGTTCGGTACGGGAAATCCGAATTTAGGATTAAACAGATAACCATATCCCGCCTCTACGAAGAAGAGCGCCACAAAGACCACAACAGCAATCGCAGCCATAATGATCATATAAAGGTTAAATGCGTCTAATGTAATCATATATTCTATTTTGGGTTAGTTACAAAAGTATCGAATTTATCGCAATGCAAATGTCCTATTTGCCGCTTTTTCTATTATACATTGAACAAGAAGTGCATAATATCACCATCCTGTACAACATACTCCTTGCCCTCGATGCCAATCTTACCGACATCACGGCAAGCCTTCTCGGAGCCAAGTGCAACATAGTCATCATACTTGATAACCTCGGCACGGATAAATCCCTTTTCGAAATCAGTATGGATTGTACCTGCTGCCTGCGGGGCCTTTGCTCCACGCACATATGTCCACGCTCGTGATTCGTCGGCACCCGTTGTAAAGAATGTTTCAAGGTTGAGCAGACGGTATGCAGACTTGATAAGGCGGTTTACGCCCGATTCCGCAAGACCCATATCCTCCAAGAACATCTGACGCTCCTCGTAGGTCTCCAACTCTGCAATATCGGCCTCGGTAGCCGCTGCAACAATAAGCATCTCGGCATGCTCACCCTCAATAGCCTTAGCAACAGCCTCAGTGTGTGCATTGCCATTCACGGCGCTCTTCTCGTCCACATTGCAGACATAGAGTACAGGTTTATCGGTAAGCAGATTCAGGTCGCTGACAACCTTACGCTCCTCCTTATCCAACTCTACGGTACGTGCGCTCAGTCCCTGCTCCAAAGCCTCCTTGTAGCGAACAAGTATATCGTACTGACGCTTGGCTATCTTATCGCCACCGGTCTGTGCCTGCTTCGCAACCTTCGAGATACGGTTTTCAACCGTTTCAAGGTCTTTGAGTTGCAACTCGGTATCGATAACACCCTTATCACGCACCGGATCAACCGAGCCGTCAACGTGTGTGATATTGCCATCCTCGAAGCAACGCAACACGTGAATAATAGCGTTCGTATTACGGATATTTGCAAGGAACTTGTTACCAAGGCCCTCTCCTTTCGAGGCTCCCTTAACCAATCCCGCAATATCAACTATCTCGATTGTTGTAGGAATAACTCGCTTTGGATTGTCGATCTCTGCTAACTTGATGAGTCGCTCGTCCGGCACCGTAATAACGCCAACGTTAGGCTCAATGGTGCAGAACGGGAAGTTTGCCGACTGCGCCTTTGCGTTGGACAAACAGTTAAAAAGCGTCGATTTGCCCACATTAGGCAATCCTACTATACCACATTGTAATGCCATATCTCTATTTGCTTTATCTTTTATCTACTAAATATTTCTACTTCTGAATCTCTCCAAAGAGTGTTGCCGACGAGCAGTCGGTAATCAGCACCTTGACATATTCACCTGCGCCCTCGCTGCCACGGTCGAATACGACCATCTTGTTTTGCGACGTGCGGCCACAGAGTTGAGCATCGCTACGCTTCGACGTACCCTCAATAAGCACCTCACGTACACGGCCAATCTCCTGTCGGTTATGCTGCAACGACAACTCGTTCTGCAAGGCGATAACCTCGTTCAAGCGACGAGTCTTCTCCTCCTCCGCAATATCATCTTCGAAGTGACGAGCCGAGAATGTTCCCGGACGCTCCGAGTATTTGAACATAAAGGCCGACGCATACCCAACCTCTCGCATCAACGAGAGCGTCTGCTGATGATCCTCCTCCGTTTCGCCACAGAATCCCGAAATAAGGTCGGTGGTAATCGAGCAATCAGGCAGATAGTGACGAATCGCAGCAATACGCTCCAAGTACCACTCACGAGTGTACTTGCGATTCATCTTTTTGAGCATCTCGTTCGAGCCGCTCTGTGCCGGCAGGTGGATACTCTTACAGATATTGTCATATTGAGCCATAACCTGCAACAGACGGTCGCTGATATCCTTCGGGTGTGATGTTGCAAATCGCACACGGAACTCAGGCGATATTTCGGCCACCATAGCCATCAAATCGGGAAATCCAACCTCGCCAAACTTATACGAGTTCACATTCTGGCCGAGCAACGTAACCTCTCGGTATCCGTTCTCGAACAGAATACGAGCCTCATTGACGATGGTCTTAGGGTCACGGCTGCGCTCAATGCCTCGTGTATAAGGCACTACGCAGTAGGAGCAGTAGTTATTACAGCCACGCATAATGGCGATAAATGCACCTACTCCGCTTCTATCGAGTCGCACCGGAGCAATCTCTGCATAGGTCTCCTCCTTCGAGAGTTCCACGTTGATACCCTTATCTCCGCCCTGTGCCTTGCGCACCAGGTTAGGGAGATCTCGGTATGTATCCGGACCTGCTACGATATCTACACCGCAATCCTGCTCTATGAGTTTCTCCTTCAATCGCTCGGCCATACATCCGATGATGCCGACCACAAGCGAAGGTTTACTCTTGCGCAAGCGACGCATCTCGCTCAATCTTCCCCAAATGCGCTGCTCAGCATTATCTCGGATTGAGCAAGTATTTATCAAAATTACATCCGCCTCCTTGATATTCTCCGTATAGACATAGCCCTCCTGCTGCATTATGGATACAACAATCTCACTGTCGCCGGAGTTCATCTGGCAACCATAGGTCTCTATAAAAAGACGAAGTCCATCTCCCGTAAGGGGACGTAACGAGTTCTTCTGAATCATAAATTACATATCTAAGTCACCCTTACCAGGCAGCGGCTTAAAGCCCTCTCCAAAGGTATCGTAGGCGTCAGTAACAACAATAAATGCACGTGGGTCGCACTCCTTAATCACATGCTGCACCATCGGCACATTCTTGGAAGGAACAACCAGGAAGATCATCTCCTTATCTTCGTTGGAGTACATGCCTTGTGCCTTGATATATGTAGCCGAGCGGTCCAGGTCGTTCAAAATAAAGCGTCGCAAATCCTCATTGTGCTTATCAAAAATAATAAAGAGCAAGCGGTTGCTTGATGCTCCACTGACAACATACTCCAAAACTCGTGAAGTGACATATATCGTTACCAACGAATAGAACGACAACATCCATCCCTCCGGATTAGGTACTCCGGTACCAAAGCCGAAACCGATGACCAACAGACCCGACAATACAACTACCGAGTCGGCTACCAAAACGGCCTTAGAAAAACCGATACGGAAATATTTCTGAATCATCATCGCCACGATGTCCGTACCTCCGGTAGTGGCACGCTGACGCACGACAATACCCACACCGACTCCCAAAAATACGGAACCGATAAATGAGGCGAGCATAAGGTGGTCGGACAAATCCAAAATACCGCCAAGCATCTGCGACGGGTCGAGCGAATGAATAGCCTCCTCGTTTGGATAAGAGAGTCGTGTTATAAGGTTCATCACACCCGGAGTATATAATGCCGCCACGATTGTACGAGAGCCAAATTGTCCTCCGAAAATCATAAAGGCAAGCGCCATCAGCGGAATATCAAACATGTAGCCGAAGGTTCCGACCTGGATACCCGGAAAGATATTATGCAGAACGATACTTGCTCCATAAATTCCTCCCGGCACGATATTGTAGGGACTGATAAAGAATACATAACCAGCAGCCAACAATGTGCAGCCAAAGAATATCATAAACCACGACCACCACCATTTGAGCGAAAACATCGGTTCCGTAAACTTCTTAATGTCAATTTTCTTATTCATTTTTACTCTCAATTTTACTCTTATCCTAAATATTAGGATACTCCAAACGTGCAAAGATAACACAATTCATCGGAATTCACTACCTTGTTACACTTTTTTTTTGCTTTTGTTTCAAAGTAAGAAATATTTTATATCTTTGCACTAACACACACAGGTAAAGATTGGGTACATGGCCACAACTTATTATTGTGTTATTGCGCTGTTAATCACGGCGTATGTACTCGGTTCGATATCCAGCGCAGTATGGATTGGAAAGCGTTATTACGGTATCGATATTCGAGAACACGGAAGTAAAAATGCAGGCGCTACGAATATGCTTAGGGTATTAGGTCGTAGGGCTGCTATTCCTGTATTCATCATCGACTTCTTAAAAGGCTTTGTTGCCGTCAATCTGATGACACTTTTACGCTACGACGAAAACATATCTCCGACCTGGCTTATCAACCTGAAAATCATCGCTGTGTTCGTTGCCGTAATAGGACATATTTTCCCCGTATTCGCCTCATTCAAAGGCGGTAAGGGCGTAGCCACATTAGTTGGGGCAATCACCGGAATACAACCCAACATCGCACTCTTCTGCCTGGCTGTCTGGATAGTTGTATTTTTGGCATTTCACTACGTTTCGCTTGCCTCGATTGTGGCAGGTTGCGCATACCCCGTTTTCGTTGCAATTTTCACCGGAAGTATATATAGCAGATATGGCGAGACCTCGGTATCATTTATTCTCTTCTCGGTCGTTGTAGCCGTATTGTTACTATGGACACATCGCAAGAATATCGGGCGCATGCTCGACGGCACGGAGTCTAAATTATATATATGGAAGGAGCAGAAACAAAAGACTGACACACATTAAGAAAAATAAATAATAATTATAAAAAACACTTAAATTATGATGGAAGAAAACTTGATTAAAATCTACGAGAAGAGTTTCCGAGAACATCGTGAGATGTCTGCTGTGACCGACTACTTCACAGGCGAAACCTACTCGTACTACGGCTTTGCAAAGGAGATTGCCAAGTTGCACATCCTCTTTGATGAGGCCGGCATCAAGCCGAAAGACAAGATTGCATTGGTGGGTCGCAACACACCTCGTTGGTGCGCAGTTTACATCGCAACCATGACCTACGGTGCAGTTATCGTTCCTATTTTGCAGGACTTCACCCCTAACGATATCCAGCATATCGTAAACCACTCGGAGAGCCGTTTGCTTTTCCTGACCGACTCCTACTGGGATGGCCTGGACGAGGAGGCTATGCCTGAGTTGGAGGCTACACTCTCGCTCACCGATTACCATGTAATATTTGAGCGTAGCAGTCGTCATAATATCACAAAGTGCATCAACTCTATGACTGAAAACTACCGCAAGAAGTATCCTCGTGGTTTTACGGTAGATGATATTAAGTATGCCGATGTTCCAAACGATCAACTTATTCTGCTCAACTACACAAGCGGCACAACAGGCTACTCAAAGGGTGTTATGCTCTCTGTGAACAACCTCACGGGCAACGTAGTTTGGATTTCAAGAATTGCCGACAGCAATGGCGATTTGTATTTCCACAAGGGTGCCCACACCCTCTCATTCCTGCCTTTGGCTCACGCCTTCGGTTGTACGGTGGATTTTTTGAGCCCGCTCGCTGTGGGTGGACACATCACACTGCTTGGTCGTATTCCTACACCGAAAATTCTCTTAGGTGCTATTCAGAAGGTACAGCCTGAGGTTATCTGCGCCGTGCCTATGATTCTTGAAAAGGTATATCGCAAGCAGATTCTCCCGCTCTTGGAGAAGGGTCCATTGAGCATCGCCATGAAGTTGCCGCTTATCAACGAGGTAGTATTCGCACAGATTAAGAAGAAACTTCTCACATCATTCGGTGGTAACCTCCGCCTCTTCGTGGTTGGTGGTGCGCCTATCAATAAGGAGACCGAGGCATTCTTGCAAAAGATTCACTTCCCGCTCACGGTTGGTTACGGTATGACCGAGTGCGGTCCGCTCATCAGCGTTACCGAGAACCCGAACGAGTTCAAGGCCGGCTCTTGCGGTCGATATCTAAAAGAAAACTTGGAGATTCGTATCGACTCTGCCGACAAGCACAACATCCCTGGCGAGATTCTCGTTCATGGAGAGCATGTTATGCAGGGTTATTTCAAGAATGAGAAGGCTACCAAAGATGCTATCGACAAAGATGGTTGGTTGCACACCGGCGATATGGGAACTATTGATGAGGATGGTACTCTCTACATCCGTGGCCGTTGCAAGACCATGATTCTCACCTCGACAGGTCAGAATATCTACCCTGAGGAGATTGAGGACAAACTCAACAATATGCCGCTCGTATTGGAGTCGCTCGTATTGGAGCAAGGAGGTAAACTCTACGGCCTGGTAGTGCCTGATTTCGAGACTTGTGAGAAGGAGGGTATCGATCGTCCGGCATTGGAGGAGACAATGAACGAGAACTTGAAGTTGCTCAACTCGCAGGTTGCAGCATACGAGCGTCTTGTATCGTTGACCATCTACCCTTCTGAGTTCGAGAAGACACCAAAGCGCTCAATCAAGCGCTACCTCTACAACGTATCAAAACTCGGCATCGAGTAAGCAAATACAACAATAATGGATATGGCCACCTTTTCGGGTGGCCATATTTTTTAGGTATTGACCCTAAACTTTTTATACATTTTGGATTTTTGCCGAAAAAATTAGTATATTTGCAACAACATACAGAAAAAATGCAATGCATTTTACGACAAGGGTACGAAACACCCCTCCTCGAAAACTCAGGGGGGGGGTATTTCATTGATTACCATCATTTTGCGAATAATTAGACAAAAAAAACATAAACGATAATGAAAAAACTTTTACTTTTGTTGGCAGCAGTCGGAATGGTTTTCACTGCTTGCGAGGGTAATGGCGGCATTGAAGAGGAGAACGGTCAAAAAGATCCGACCGAACAGCCCGGCAACGGCGAGAACGATGGCGAGAATGGTGGCGAGAATGGCGGCAACCAAGGCGGAGAGAACGGTGACAACCAAGGTGGAGAGAATGGTGGCAACCAAGGCGGAGAGAATGGTGACAACCAAGGCGGAGAGAATGGCGGCGAAAACGGTGGCGAGAATGGCGGCAAAGATGATGTAGAGATTCCTGCCGATAAGACCCAGGCTATCAAGTTCCAGGATGAGGCTACAAAACTCCTCTGCACACGCTATTGGGACGAGAATGAGGATGGCGAGTTGTCATACGAGGAGGCAGCAGCAATTACCGACCCCGGCACCGCATTCAAAGGCTCGTCGATTATGGCGTTTACCGAGTTGAAGTATTTTACAGGCCTTGCCGTGATTGCAGACAATGCATTCGAGGGCTGTGTCAGCCTTGTAAAAATTACTTTGCCAGAACAAATTACAACTATTGGAATATCGGCATTTGAAGGCTGTACAAATCTCAAAAAGATTGAGATACCCGACAGCGTTACTTCGATTGGAGATTGGGCATTCTATGATTGCACCTCATTGGCAAGGGTTGATATTTCCGATTTATCGGCTTGGTGCAAGATTGGTTTTGGAAGTGGTGCAAATCCATTAAGAAATGGCGCAAAGTTATATCTT
>JAZOWW010000007.1:0-154127 GCA_045659425.1 Alistipes sp.
AGTCTATTTTGCAGCAGTATTTGATGTAGCGATCAATTACTAAACTCAATTAAAATTGAAAAGTACCTCTGTCGGAATTTTCGGCAGAGGTTTTTTTGTGATGTTTTTTTTGTTTGTACGACCTTATAACCAACCCTACACCTATAAATATCACGGCGGCAGCCAATAGTGTATCTACGTGTGGATGGTCAAGGCCCATAGCCACGGAGAGAGCAATGGCTACCGGTGGTTGGATGTATGCATAGATGCTCGACATTGTTGCGGGGAGGGTGCGTAACGAGTAGTTGAGGGCGAGGTTAGGCAAAAAGGTCGGGATAAAGACTACATATAGTATAAGCGCTCGCATCAGCGGAGGTGTCTCGGTGATGTTTATGTCGATTAGCGACCGCCAACCGAATGGCAGAATGGCGATTGCTGCGCAACAATATATCCAGCGCATTATGGTCGTTATGCGGTACTTCGTAATGATACGTTTGAGCCATACGGTGTAGAGTGCAGTGGCACAGGCGCAACCGAAAATCATGATGTTGCCCACAAAGTCCGAGTGGTTGTGTGACGATGTGCCTCCGCTGACGATTACTGCGATAGCGCCACTCATGCCGAGTAAGAGTCCTATGACTTTTGTTGGAGTGAAATGGTCGATGCCGAGCAGAACTGATAATGCCAGAACAAGCAGGGGAGAAATGGTGTTTATTATTGAGCCGTCGATAGGGGAGGTGTGCGACAATCCGTACATCAGTAGCACTTTACGGCCCACGCCCATCAGCAGCGCTGCGCCGATTAAGAGTTTTGCGTCGTTACGGGCAACCCTCTCTCCACCCTGCCATATCAAGGGTGTGAGAGATAGCAGTGCCGTGGCAAGCAGGGAGGCTGTAATGAGTGCAAGAGGCTCGATGTAGCGGCCAAGCAACAGGTTGTATATCGGGAAGTTGCACGCCCAAATGATGTTGCAGATAAGCAGTGCCGAGTGCGCTCGAAATGTTGAGAAACGATCATTCATAAGATAAAGGGATTATTCGGAGATAGTTGGCGCAAAAATCATACCTGCAATTTGCAAAAATTTTGTTATATTTGTACCGTGAAAGAGTGTGTGTGTCGGGCGAAATGGTACGAGAATGGTAGCACATTGTGCAATGTTGGCATTTCTCTTGATTATAAACACGGAATATAGATATGAAGAGTTTTTTTAGTTTGATATTGGATTTTATTACTCGCAACCCCTTGACGACTCTGCTTTTTGTGTTGCTCTGCGTAGCAGCCCCGCAGGTTTTGGGAATCTTTGCTTTGATACTTCTGGTGCCGGTGATGCTTGTCGTTATCGGTGGTGCAATCTTTTTGTGGAGGGTGCGCAAGACGCAACGAGATGTCGAGCAGAAGATGCGGGAGGCACAAGGCCGAGCATCCTACTCTGAGCGTAGGTATGGCAGAGGAGGTACAGCACGTGAGGGTAATGTCACGGTGACGGCGACCGAGCCGCAGCAGAAGCGAGTAAGTGACGATGTCGGCGAGTATGTCGATTTCAAGGAGGTGAAGGAGTAGCCTCCCAGAGAACTTAAATAGAAAGAAGAAAAAGAGTAAAATACTATGTTGAAATTTTTAGAAGCCATAGGTCGATATTGTATCTTGATGGGCAAGGTGTTTTCCCGCCCTGAGAAGGTGGGTATCTATTATCGCCGCCTTATCGCCGAGATTGAGCAGTTGGGTATCAACTCAATACCGTTGACCGCCATCATTTCGATATTTATCGGTGCGGTAATGGTGTTGCAGATGGCCATAACCCTTGAATCGCCATTCATTCCGAAGATGTTGATTGGTTACGCTACGAAGGAGGTTATGATTTTGGAGTTCTCTTCAACCGTTCTTGCTATTATTCTGGCAGGTAAGGTAGGCTCAAATATCGCCTCCGAGATTGGCACAATGCGTATTACGGAGCAGATTGACGCCTTGGAGATTATGGGCGTGAACTCGGCATCATACCTTATTCTGCCCAAGATTATTGCAACGATGTTCTTCTTCCCGCTGTTGGCTGCATTTAGTATGATTGTGGGAGTTGTTGGCGGTTTCCTTGTGGCCTGGATGGGTGTCTTGCTTCCGAGTGACTATATGGATGGACTGTTGTACTACTTCGATGATTGGGAGGTTACCTATTCGTTGATTAAGATGACGGTATTTGCCTTCCTTATTACCTCGATTTCGGGCTTCTACGGCTATTATGCGAAGGGTAACTCACTCGAAGTGGGTCGTGCTTCGACACGTGCCGTGGTGACCAGTTCAATTATGATTATGGCCTCCAATCTGATATTAACCCAACTTCTCAGAGCATGATAAAGTGTAATAATATATTCAAATCCTTTGACGGTCGTACCGTTTTGAACGATATTTCGGTAGAGTTTGAGACCGGTAAGACAAACCTTATTATCGGCCGTAGCGGTTCAGGTAAGACCGTGTTGCTCAAAACTCTTGTGGGTCTGCATACGCCAGATTCAGGCTCGATATACTTTGATGATACCTGCTATACAAACCTCTCATTTGCAGAACGTAAGGCTATCCGCAAGGATATAGGAATGATTTTCCAGGGCGGAGCGCTCATCGACTCATCGACCGTGTACGAGAATATCAAGTTGCCACTTGACCTCTTTACTACGCAGAGCGAGGCTGAGAAACGCAAACGAGTGGAGTTTTGCTTGGAGCGAGTAGAACTCTCGCATGCACCGCATCTCTACCCGTCAGAGTTGTCGGGCGGTATGATTAAGCGTGCGGCTATCGCTCGTGCCATCGTACTAAATCCTCGCTACCTATTCTGCGATGAGCCGAACTCCGGTCTTGACCCGCAGACTTCGATTGTTATCGACAACCTTATTCAGGATATCACAAGGGAGTATGGTATTACCACCATCATTAATACTCACGATATGAACTCGGTGATGGAGATTGGCGAGAAGATTGTATATATCCACCAGGGTAAGAAGTGGTGGGAAGGCTCGAAAGATAACATTTTGCAGGCCGACAATCAGGAGTTGAACGACTTTGTCTTCGCCTCGGCAATGGCAAAACGTGCCAAAGCCAATATTGAGAATAGCGATAAGTAACAAAAAGCGGTGACTTTGAGCCTAAAAAACTATCGTTTTATTTGGTAATTCTGCTCAAAGTGTGTAATTTTGTGGCGGTTTAGAAGGAAAATAATTTTTCATTAACATTTCATAAAACATTTAACAAATTATGGCAACAATTAAAATTGGTATCAACGGTTTCGGTCGTATCGGCCGTATGGTATTCCGTGCAGCTTGCACTCAGACTGACAAGTACGAGGTTGTAGGTATCAACGACCTTTGTCCAGTAGAATACTTGGCTTACATGCTTAAGTATGACACTATGCACGGTCAGTTCCAGGGTACTATCGAGTTCGATGCAGAGAAGAATCTCCTCATCGTTAACGGTAAGGCTATCCGTGTAACTGCTGAGCGTAACCCAGAGGATTTGAAGTGGAACGAGGTTGAGGCAGAGTACGTAGTTGAGTCAACTGGTTTGTTCCTTACTGCTGAGAAGGCTGAGGCTCACATCAAGGCTGGTGCTAAGTACGTAGTAATGTCTGCTCCTGCAAAGGATAAGACCCCTATGTTCGTTTGCGGTGTAAACACCAACACTTACGCAGGTCAGACTATCGTATCTAACGCATCGTGCACAACTAACTGCTTGGCTCCTATCGCTAAGGTTCTCAACCCCAACTGGGGTATCGCTGACGGTTTGATGACAACTGTCCACGCAACTACTGCTACTCAGAAGACTGTTGACGGTCCATCTTTGAAGGACTGGCGTGGTGGCCGTGCTGCTGCTGGCAACATCATCCCATCTTCTACCGGTGCTGCTAAGGCTGTAGGTGTAGTTCTCCCAGAGTTGAACGGTAAACTTACCGGTATGGCATTCCGTGTTCCTACCCTCGACGTATCAGTTGTTGACCTCACTGTAAACTTGGCTAAGCCTGCTACTTACGCAGAGATCTGCGAGGCTATGAAGGCTGCATCTGAGGGTGAGTTGGCTGGCGTTCTCGGTTACACTAACGAGGATGTTGTATCTTCTGACTTCTTGGGCGACGCTCGTACTTCAATCTTCGACGCTAAGGCTGGTATCGCTCTTACCGAGACCTTCGTTAAGGTTGTTTCTTGGTACGACAACGAGTGGGGTTACTCTAACAAGGTTCTTGACCTCATCTCTGTAATGAAGGCTTACAACAAGTAAAAAATATTAAGCGTTGCTTAATATCGGAGCAGTTGAGAAATCAACTGCTCTTTTTTTTACTTGTTGCAAGCCTTTGAGTCAATCTTCTGCTCTTATATGACTTTTGTAATAAAACGAGCTGGAATGATAAAAGTGGCTGTTGAGAGAATTCTCAACAGCCACTTTTTATGTTGTTATCTCTTTGGATAGGGTTAAATTTTGTCAAATCCTTGCGTAAACTTACGCCAATAGTACTTCCACGGATTGGTATATTTGAGTTGTTTCCACGGGCGACTGCCGTGTGGGCGGTGAATAACCGGAAGGTTGAGGAATAGGTAGTTCTGGTATCCCATCGAGCGAGATTGCTGCGAGATGTGAACATCAAACCAATGTTTGTCGCTATCCATGTCGTGGAAATCGTACTCAGAGAGAAACTTGTTGGTCAACAAAGAGCAGCAGAAACTACAATGGCGCTTCACGGCATATACCTTACACTTGTCATACTCCTGCGCAAACTCGTAAGGGTAGTTGACATCTCCCTCATCATCGACGGTTACCGATGCTGCAATACCGCAGTCGGAACGCTCAGCAGCACCCTCTGACAGCATACGCATGGTGTTTGGAGCCACTATTACATCCGACTCGACGATTGCCAGGTCGGCACCTGCCTCTAAGGCCTTTTGCTGGCTCATCTGTAATACAAGCAGGTAGTTTGGTGAAGGGTGGTCGGTTATGTCTGCCAGGTTTACCAACTCAAAGCCATACTCCGCAGCATAGGCCGTCAATCGCTCGGTATTCTCGGCTGTGCTGAAATCGTTATAGACGGTATATTTCCAATCTCCCTCAATATCAGAAGCAAGGATAGCCTTGACAGTTTCAATCGTGGATTCGATGGAGTCTTTTACCGGAGTTATGATATGCAGAGGCTTCATATCGTCTATTATTAGAGTTTATATGGCTTGTATGTATTGGTTTTTTCTCTAAAATAATTTATCTTTGCCTTGTGTTCAGGAACTCGGTATATGTCGTAAAGACATTTTTGTGCCACAATCCTGATGCGTGATATATAACTATATACAATACAAAGATAATGAAATTTTCACAAAAAGCAATAATAACGTCGTTTTCTATGTTTGTGCTGCTGTTTTCGAGCCTTGTTGTGTCGGCAGCCGCACCTCGCCAGACACGTGAGGAGTATATCGAACGCTATAAGGCTATCGCAGTTGCGCACATGGAGCGATACGGTATCCCTGCAAGTATCACTATGGCGCAGGGTATCCTTGAATCAGACAGCGGTAACAGCCGTCTGTCGAAGGAGTCTAACAACCATTTCGGTATCAAGTGTAAGAAGACGTGGAAGGGCGATCGTGTATTTCACGATGACGATGCAAAGGGGGAGTGTTTTCGTGCCTATCCATCAGTGGAGGCTTCATACCTCGACCATGCCGAGTTTTTGGACTCGTCGCCTCGTTACGACTCGCTCTTTGCTTATCCGGCAACCGACTACCGTAGTTGGGCAAGAGGTTTGAAGGCGGCAGGATATGCTACGGCACCGGACTATGCCGAGCGCCTTGTAAAGATTATCGAGAACTATCGTCTTCACCTGCTCGACCAGGAGGATGGTGCGAAGATATATACCTCCCGCAAGAGTGCTGAGGTCAATACCGAGAGGTGGTTTGCCGGCCAGAGTACCGCCACGGGCGAGGAGTTGGTCAATCCGGATGCTTTCCGTGTGACAATCAACTCACATCGAGGTTATAATATCTACCGTACAAACCATACCTGCTATGTTGTGGCGAAGGAGGGTGATACCTACACCTCGTTAGGTGCAGCATTCCATATCTCGGAGCGTATGCTACGAAAATTTAATGATGCACTTCGCACGGACAATCTTGCCAAGGGTGACATTGTATATATAGAGCGTAAAAAGACCCATTGGGAGGGAAATGCCATGTGGCATACGGTGCGCCGAAACGAGACTTTGTACTCTTTGGCTCAATCCTATGGTATCAGAAAACAGTCGTTGGCAAAATTGAACGGACTGCGCAGTGGCGAGTTTACACACGGACAAATAATAAAATTGAGATAATACTATGGCAGTACAATCGTTGCGTGAAAAGATTCTCTCGACCATCGTTGAGAAGTCGGCAATTAAGATGCGTGTTTTTGACAACACCTTCGGTATCTTCAACCTTTTGAAAGATACACTTTTCGAGATGGCCTCGGAGATGGAGGATGCTTTGGAGGGTAAACTCGACCGTCGAGTGCGCTTGGAGTATCGAGATAAGGGTAAGCACGAGGCACAGTTGAAGGTGGCCTCCGACCTGCTTATCTTCCGTATGCATACTGACGTGTTTCAGTTCGATAATAACCACGTAATTTGGCAGAATCCATACGTGCAGGAGGATCGTAGCAACGCCTACTGCGGTATCATTGACATCTACGACTTCCTCTCCGACTCGGATAAGGATCGCCGTATGGCTGACGAGGGTTACTTGATTGGTCGCATCTTCATCAACCGTGAGCGTATGTTCTTTGTGGAGGGCAAGCGCCAAACCTCTATGCGTGCGATGAATTTCGGCAAGGCGGAGATTACCGTCGAAGCATTGATTGCCATCATCGAGTCGGCAATTAACTACTCGATTAACTTCGACCTGCTTACTCCTCCATTCGAGGAGCATAAGAGAGTGACGCTCGAACAATTCAATACGAAGTTCGATACCTCGACCTTCGTGACGGGAAAGCGTCTGGATTACGACTTTAATGTCGATGATATTTAGGAAGTGTTTTATTCGTCTTTTATAGTATGAAGTTTCGATTTTCTCTTATACTTGCAGCGAGCCTTATGCTCGCTGCAACGGCTTTTGCTTCGGGTAGCGATTATGAGTCGGTGCTACGCACACGTCGAGCAAATCGTACAGTGACGGGAATGCGTCCGATGTCCGATGGCGACCACTATACAACGCTATGCGGTAACTCGCTTGTGCGATATTCGTATGCCGACCGCCGAGATAGTACGGTGCTTTTTACGGCCTTTGCGACCCCAGCACACTATACGCTCTCGCCAAACGAGGAGGTGGTGCTCTTTGCCGATGCAGCCTCCGTGCGACCAATCTATCGCCACTCCTTCACGGCGGACTATTCGCTTGCATCAAATGGCGAGTGTAGAACGGTTTTGCAGGGTGTTCGAGATGTGACCTTCTCGCCCGATGGCAAGCAGTTGGCATATGCCTTTGAGAACAACCTTTATCTCTATAATATCGCTACGGGAACATCTGTTGCCGTGACCGACGATGGTCGCTGGAATGAGATTATTAACGGCACGAGCGATTGGGTCTATGAGGAGGAGTACGGATTTACGCAGGCATACGCCTTCTCTCCAAGTGGCGACAAGGTTGCCTACCTGCGCTTCGATGAGCATAAGGTGCCCCTGTTCGAGATGATGCGCTACGACGATACACTCTATAACCGAGCCTATACCTTCAAGTATCCGAAGGCGGGCGACAAGAATTCGCTTGTCGAACTATGGCTCTACGACGTGGCTTCGGCAACGAAACAGAGAGTCGATGTGGGGCCGCAGAGTGACCAATATATCCTTAATGTGGCGTGGACACCTGGTGGAGAGTTGTACTTCTATCGTGTCAACCGCCTACAAAACCACTTTGAGGTAGTTCTTGTGCATGGCGACGGCACACAAAAGGTTATCTATGAGGAGCGTTCGTCACAATATGTGGAGCGTCCGTCGGCATCGACCATCACATTCCTCGATAAGGAGCGATTTATCGTGCGTGAGGAGACAACGACGGGTTGGATGCACCTCTATATGCATACTATCGATTCGGGCCGTGTTAGCGCAATTACCAAGGGAGAGTGGGAGGTTACCTCGCTCGTAGCAGTGGACGGTAAGAATCTCTACTATATCTCTACCGAGCCTTCTCCGTTGCAGCGTGCACTCTATGTTGTCGGCCTGAATGGTCGTGGCAAGCGCCGTCTGAGCGAGGCGGAGGGTTTTGTGGCTGTTGCGCCTGCTGCGGGGATGAAATATTATGTGCAGACAGTAAGCAACGCTACAACTCCGAATGTTGTTACCGTGCATCGTAAGGATGGCACATTGGTGGATACGCTTGTCGATTCTCGTGCCGATGTGGCAGCAACAGGGGAGTGGTCGCAACGACTCTTCAAGCAGTTTACTACCGAGCGAGGCGATGTGCTTAACTACTACGTGCAGTTGCCACGAGACTTCGATCCTGCAAAGCGTTACCCAGTGCTCTTGACCCAATATTCTGGTCCGGGTTCACAATCGGTACGTGACCGTTGGTCGCTCGATTGGGAGGATGCTATGGTCGAGCGTGGATATATTGTTGCCTGCTGCGATGGTCGTGGTACGGGCTTTCGAGGCGAGGCGTTTAAGAAGTGCACCTATGGCGATTTGGGTCGTCGTGAGCGTGAGGATCAGATCTCGTTTGCTCGCTATCTTGCAACGATGCCTTATGTCGATGCCGAGCGTATTGGTATTTATGGCTGGTCGTATGGAGGCTTTATGGCTCTGAACTGCGCACTGCACGGCGAGGGATTGTTCCGTATGGCTATCGCTGTTGCACCCGTTACCTCTTGGAGATATTACGATACGATATATACCGAGATTTATAATGGTCTGCCACAAGATAATCCGGCGGGTTATGACGATAATTCGCCGTTGCAACATGCCGAGAAACTCTCTCCTAAGACTCGTCTGCTGATTATCCATGGCACGGCGGATGATAATGTCCACTTCCAAAATAGTATGGAGATGGCTCGTCGCCTAAATGCCGCCGGCAAGCAGTACGATATGATGGTCTATCCCGATCAGAATCACTCTATGATGCCATCTTGTACGTCGCAGGTGCGTCAGAAGATGATAGAGTACACAACACAGAATTTATAGATTTCTAATGTTTTTATAACAGAAAGGGCTGCCCAAATAGGACAGCCCTTTTTCCCCTCCACAGGGTGAAATTATAGAGTCTGCAAGAACTCGGTTACGTTCTTCTCGATGCGGGCAGCAACGTCGTCGCTCTCTGCTTTGACGAACTTCTCGCCTACGATATTCTCGTACAATTCAACGTAGCGATCGGTAATGCTATTTACAATCTCCTCGGTCATCTCAGGAACCTGCTGTCCATCTTGACCCTGGAATCCGTTAGCCATCAACCATTCACGTACAAACTCCTTCGAGAGCTGCTTCTGCTTCTCGCCGGCCGCCAAACGCTCTGCGTAACCCTCGGCGTAGAAGTAGCGAGAAGAGTCAGGAGTGTGAATCTCGTCCATAAGGTAGATTACACCATCCTTCTTACCGAACTCATATTTGGTATCAACCAAGATAAGACCCATCTTCGCTGCAATCTCGGTACCACGCTGGAAGATAGCACGTGTGTATGCCTCCAACTGCTCGTAGTCCTCACGGCTTACGATGCCCTGTGCGATAATCTCCTCCTTGGAAATGTCCTCATCGTGACCCTCTGCTGCCTTGGTAGTA
Source organism: Alistipes sp. (assembly GCA_045659425.1). Classification (GTDB taxonomy): domain Bacteria; phylum Bacteroidota; class Bacteroidia; order Bacteroidales; family Rikenellaceae; genus Alistipes. The sequence continues at coordinate 9,731 of JAZOWW010000007.1, forward strand.
GGGGTGATGATTGGCTCCGGGAACTTCTGGTTTTCGACCATTCCCTCTGGCATCTCTACACCGCAGAGGATGCGGTTGCCGGCCTTGTACTCACGCCAAGCATGACCTGAAAGGTAGCCACGGATAACCATCTCAACCTTGAATGGCTCGCACTTGTGACCTACGGTAACCATAGGATCCGGTACGGCGATTTTCCAGTTTGGAAGGATATCGGTTGTTGCGTCGAGGAACTTTGCTGCAATCTGGTTGAGTACCTGACCCTTGAAAGGAATGCCCTTTGGCAATACAACGTCAAATGCCGAGATTCGGTCCGATACAACCATTACGAGATAGTCGCCGTCGATGCTGTACACGTCACGTACTTTGCCGACATAGTGGTTGTTTTGACCAGGAAAGTTGAAGTCTGTCTTTACAATAGCTTTCATAGTATATTTTGTTTGTTTATGTTCTTCTGCACAAAAGTAATAAAAATTAGATAGTTTATAACAATTTCTGCTATTTTTGTACAAAGTTTGAATCTATATCGTGTTTTATGGAGTGGCTTCTTGATTTTGGTTATCTCGGACTCTTCGTCGGATCGTTTCTGGCGGCTACCGTTGTGCCGTTCAGTGCTGATGTGCTGCTCGTTGGGCTGCTTATTGCGGGAGGCTCGCCGACGCTGACGATTTTGGTTGCCACTCTGGGTAATTGGCTCGGCGGATTGACATCGTATGCCATTGGCCGTATCGGTAAGTGGGAGTGGATTGAGCGTCTGCATGTTAGCCGAGAGAGCCTTGAAAAACAGAAGGCTCGCATTGACCGCTACGGTGCTGTTGTAGCGTTGCTTACGTGGGTGCCTTTTATTGGCGATGTCTTTGCCGTGGCGCTCGGCTTCTATCGTGTTAAGTTTGTGCCTATGGCGCTTTGGATGCTTGTCGGCAAGTGTGGCCGTTTCGTTACGTGGTATCTCCTATATATAATATTTAAGGCCGGCTAATTGCCGACCTTAATTTTGTTACTCCTCCTTGAATCCTTGTGCTTTGAGTTTTATCTCCGAGCCGTCAGGTGTTACTAAATATGCACCTGTCTCGGCTGCCGTGATGTGACCGATAATGTCGATATGGCCTACATTCATCACATTTTCACGCTGGTCGAGCGGTACAGTAAAGAGCAATTGATAATCCTCTCCGCCATTGAGTGCCGCCACTACGGGGTCGATATGCATCTCCTCGGCAAGCGAGGAGGTCTGCTTTGCCAATGGCATACGCTCCAAATATACTCTTGCGCCGCACTTGGATGCTTTGCATATCTGCAACAAGTCGGACGCCAGACCATCGGTAAGGTCAATCATCGATGTCGGAACAATCTTCTCCTTCGCTAACGATGCTACGATGTCGTAACGGGCTCGGGGTTTCAGATAGCGCTCCAAGAGGTACTCGAAGCCCTCGAATTGTGGCTGAGGTTCATTTATACCCTGCAAAACACGCTTCTCTCGCTCCAAAAGTTGCAAACCCATAAATGCTGCACCGAGGTTCCCCGTGATGCAAATAAGGTCGTTCATCTTCGCACCACTGCGATATGTGATGTTGTTCTTCTTCGCACGACCTACGGCGGTGATGTTGATGATAAGGCCGTTGATTGAGGCCGATGTGTCGCCACCTACCAAGTCAACCTCGGCCTCTTTGCAGGCAAACCTGATACCCTCGTACAATTCATCGAGGAACTCGACCGAAATCTTCGACGAGATACCGAGCGATATGGTAATTTGCTCCGGTGTGGCATTCATCGCCACGATGTCGCTGATACCCTTTGTTACAGCCTTATATCCTAAGTGTTTCGGAGGAAAGTAGGTGAGGTCAAAATCGATGCCCTCTGTCATCAGATCCGTCGAAACAACTATTGCCGTATCACGTGATGCCTCTATGACGGCGGCATCGTCACCCACCCCTTTGAGGGTCGATTTGCGTGCAGGTTTGAACCCCGCAGTCAATCTATCTATAAGGCCAAATTCGCCCAACTCTGCAATCTCGGTACGCTTGTTCTTTATCTCTGCCATCGCTATCTGTTTTTATGGTTGCTGATTTGCAGCATTTCGCAGCCGCAAAAATACTCTCAAAAGTACGAATAAAATATCTAAAATCAAACAAACGGTGCGGGAAATGATAAATTGACGATAAAAGATATTAAAAATATTTATAAATTCGGTTGATTTCTGAAAAAAAAGATTTATCTTTGTATCGTTAGGTTTTAACAAAACAAAGGTAATGCTTAATATTGTACTTTTTGGTGCGCCTGGATGTGGCAAAGGAACACAATCCGAACTCTTGGAGAACAAGTATGGTTTGGCGCATATCTCTACCGGTGAGATTATTCGCCGTGAAATAGCCTCGGCAACCCCGCTGGGCGTGGAGATGCAGGAATATATTGGTCGAGGCGAACTTGCACCCGATGCAGTCGTTATCCGTATGGTCGAGAATTATCTTGCGGCTCATAAGGATGTCAAGGGAACAATCTTCGATGGCTTCCCACGCACAACTCCGCAGGCCGAGTCCTTCGATAAGGTTTTGGAGGCAATGGGTGAGAAGGTTGATCTTATGATATATATGGATGTACCGGAAGAGGAACTCGTGAAGCGCATCTTGTTGCGTGGCAAAGATTCGGGTCGTGCCGACGATGCCTCTGAGGATGTTATCCGTAACCGAATCGAGATTTATAATAACCAGACTGCCGTAGTAGCAGATTACTATCGAGCGCAGGGCAAGTATGAGGCGGTACCAAGCCTCGGAACTATCGAAGAGGTCTTCGAGCGTATCTGTGCCGTAGTGGAGAAGCACCTCTAATAAAATCATTTTAAGAGCGATTTACTGCCGCTAACGTACTCCTCACCAATGGGCAGTACGTCGAGTACAGCCCATCGGCTCGGACTCCGCCGAGCGTTGTAACTCATCACTTAAAAATGATTTTATACCCTTGCGAGGGGGATTCGGAGTGTTAGCGACCAAGTCCCACTTTTCTCAAAAGGGGGATTTAGGGGGAAATGTAAATATGAAAAAGGGATATAATCCCAATTATATCCCCATCGCTTCGCCCATCAGCGAGCGTTGTAACTCATCACTTAAAAATGATTTTATACCCGAGCGAATGGGAGGGTAGATTTTTATATTCTCTGCGTTTCTGGATTTTGGAAACAGTGAAGATGTCCTTAAAATAGAAGTGGCTGTCCAATGAGTTTGGGACAGCCACTTCTGCTTTATATACACTCGTGTCTAATATTTCAGCCAGCGATATAACTCTTTGAGCGTCGGCTTTTTGCCGTGCATAAAGATGCCTACACGATAGACCTTGCCTGCGAGCCATACCATAACTATGAATGTGAGATATAGCAATACGAGGGCTGTTGCAATTTCCCACGCAGGGATACCGCTCGGTATGCGTGCCATCATAACGATAGGCGCAGTGAACGGAATCATCGAGAACCAAACCACAATAGTGGAGTTCGGGTCGTTCATTACGAGTGTCGTTACGATGAAGGCCAGAATGATTGGAATGGTAACCGGTGTTGTGAGTTGTTGAGCATCCTGCTGCGTATCGACGCTTGCGCCTATGGCGGCATACATTGCAGCATATAGTAGGAATCCGCCAACCATAAAGAGCAACATCAGCACGACAAGTTTTGCGATGTATGCCGTGTCGAACAACGATGCAAGGTCGGTCGCCATCTCTACATCAATGCCGCTTGCTGCCATCGCCGTAATATCGGCACCACTCTGTACAGCCTCGATATTTGCAACCAGATCGGCAGGCATTACCGACGGCAGGATTACGCCGCTCATAAGGATAAGCAATACGCCCCAAACGGCAATCTGTACGCCGGCAACGAGTGCTACGCCTAATATCTTTCCCATCATCATCTCGAATGGTCGAACGGTTGAAACCAATACCTCTAAGATGCGAGAACTCTTCTCCTCTATGACGCTCGACATCACTATCGAACCGTAAATCACAAGGAAGAAGTAGAGAACGAATCCCAAAACAGTGCCTATAATAGCCGTAAATAGCGACGATGAGGCGGCATTGTTGCTGTCGTCGTTGCGGTATATTGAGAGATTTACGTTGGCCTTGACTTTGTCAAGAATCTCTTGCAGATTCTCGATGTTGTAGGCTTTGAGTCGCTCGGCCTCGATGATCTTCTCAATCTGTTTTGCAATATTCTCCTCGACGATAGCCGATGAGGAGGAGTTGGTGTATAGTTGCACGTCGCTCGTATTCTCGACAATGTTCTTACCTATATGCAATACGCCGAAATTTTCATCAGTGAGCGATTTTTTGAGCGCCTCTTGCAGGTTGCCATCCTCCGAAATGGTAAATACAATCTCCTCGTTGGATGTGAGTTGCGGAGCAATTACTCCGCTCTGGTCTATGACCGTAATGTTGCGCTGCTCTCCCTTGGCGAACATCATGATAAGGGCAGGAGCGGCACTTAATACGACCAGCATAAGCGGCATTAAGAGCGTAGTGATTATAAACGATTTCTTGTAAACACGCTCCTTGAATTCTCGTGCGATTATTAAACCTATATTCTTCATAATGATCCTCTTGTCTTATTTGAGTGAGTTGTTGACTGCACGGATAAATATATCGTTCATGCTCGGAATCGTCTCGCTGAACGAACGCAACTCTACCGCCTCGTTAAGAGCGGCTATGCAGTGTCGAATATCCTCGGTGTGCTTGATGTGCAACTTGGCAGTGGTCAATCCGGAGAGCGGATCGTTGCTACACTCGACAATCTCGTATTGAGGCAATACCGCTTGGCGGAACAACTCTTCATCTCCCCTGAACTGGGTTGTGAAGAGGTTGCTGCCATGGCTGCGGCGCACCTCATCAACACGACCAGAGAGTATGTTGCGGGAGCGGTTTATCAGTGTGATGTGGTCGCAAATCTCCTCTACGCTCGCCATGTTGTGGGTAGAAAATATTACGGTTGCACCACGGTCACGCAGGCGTAGAATCTCTCGTTTGAGCAGGTCCGCATTTATAGGGTCGAAGCCTGAGAATGGCTCGTCGAAGATTAGTAGTTCCGGCTCGTGGATAACGGTTACGATGAACTGAATCTTCTGTGCCATACCCTTCGATAAATCCTCGATTTTCTTATCCCACCACTGCTCGATGCCGAGGCGTGTAAACCAATCCTTTAATCGCACCAAAGCCTCATGTCGTGACAATCCTTTCAGGCGGGCGAGGAATATGGCATGCTCACCGACCTTCATCTTCTTGTAGAGTCCACGCTCCTCGGGCAGATAACCAATCTTGTATATATCCTGTTGGCGTATCGGTTTGCCGTGGAATAGAATCTCGCCCTCGTCGGGGAGGGTTATACGGTTAATTACACGTATGAGCGTGGTTTTGCCGGCGCCATTTGGGCCGAGCAGACCATAGACAGAACCTTGCGGAATATCCACCGAAACATCGTTTAATGCCGTGTGGTTGGTGAAACGCTTGGTTATGTGTCGAGCAGAAATTATTGACATGCCTGAAAAATAAAACTTATTAAGTGCAAATATATGGAAAAAATAGATAACTTTGTTATCAGTAAATGGAATTTTGGCTCTGAGCTTGTATAGAAGGCAGGAGTTTGTAAACTTATCACGATAGGATGAAGAAGAATTGTGTACTTGTTTCGGGTGGTGCCGGATATATCGGTTCGCATACGGCTGTTGAACTCATAGCAGCGGGTTTCGATGTGGTTATTGCCGACAATCTCTCCAACTCCGACATGTCGGGTGTTGAGGGCGTGCGTCGCATAACGGGTGTGGATGTGCCGTTTGTCAATGTTGATTGTTGCGACCGTGAGGCTTTCGCTGAGATCTTTCGCCGGTACGACTTTGATTCGGTAATTCACTTTGCAGCCTATAAGGCTGTGGGAGAGTCTGTTGCTGACCCGATGAAATACTATCGCAACAACCTCGTATCGTTTATGAATGTAGTGGACCTTATGCGAGAGTATGGACGCAGTAATATCGTCTTCTCTTCTTCGGCAACGGTCTATGGAGAGGCCGACGAACTCCCCGTGACGGAGCAGACCCCTCGCAAGCCTGCAACAAGTGCTTATGGTAATACGAAGCAGATGTGTGAGGATATTCTGCGTGACTCTGTTGCGGCATACTCCTCACTGAAAGGTATCGCTTTGCGATACTTCAACCCAGTTGGAGCGCATCCGTCGGCACTAATTGGAGAGTTGCCACGAGGTGTGCCGCAAAATCTTGTACCCTATATTACGCAGACAGCGGCAGGTGTCCGTGAGTGCCTATCTATTTTTGGAGACGACTATCCTACGGAGGATGGCTCGTGCCTGCGTGACTATATTGATATAGTGGATTTGGCAAAGGCTCACGTGGCGGCCATAACCCGTATGGTTGAGCAGAAGAGCAAGATGAAATATGAGGTCTTTAATGTCGGTACGGGACGTGCTGTTTCAGTCTTTGAACTTGTACGCACATTCGAGCGTGTTAATGACTTGAAACTCAACTATAAGGTAGCGCCACGCCGTGCGGGTGATGTGGTGGCTGTCTGGGCAGATACCACACTCGCAAACGAGGAACTCGGCTGGAAGGCAGAACGCCACCTTGACGATACCATGCGTGCGGCTTGGGAGTGGGAGAAATATGTGAGAAACTTGTAGAAAAAGACGGAAAAACCAAAATTATTTCTATCTTTGTGGCAAATAGTGAACAATTATGGAGTATAGCAACATTCTCAATGATTACGCTCCGGCAATGTCCGAGGAGCAAGTAGCGACAAAGGTCGCAGAGATTCGTGAGGCGGCACATCGCAACGAAAATGTCGATGTCTATAAATTCTGCCTGTCGGCAGTGGATCTTACCACACTCACCTGCAACGATTCGGTTGAGTCGGTAACCGATTTCGCTAAGCGTACCGTAACCTTTGCCGAGGCTTATCCGGGCGTGCCTAACGTGGCCTCTATCTGCGTATATCCGTCATTTGTTGAGACTGTTGGGCTTGCTGTCGATGGTACACCTATGCGCATTACCAGCGTGGGCGGCGGATTCCCTGCTTCGCAGACCTTCCTCGAAGTGAAGATGCTCGAAGTGGCTATGGCTGTCGAGAATGGTGCAGATGAGGTTGATATTGTGCTGAATGTGGGTAAGATGCTCACAGGCGCTTACGACGAGGCGGCTGCCGAGGTGGAGATGATTCGCTCGGAGATGGATGCGGATATCGTCTTGAAGGTTATCATCGAGTCGGGCGCTCTTAAAACTCCTGAACTTATCCGTAAGGCTTCGTTGCTCTCTATGGCGGCAGGTGCAGATTTCGTGAAGACCTCAACCGGTAAAATCGACGTTGCAGCAACACCTGAGGCGGCTATCGTGATGTGTCAGGCTATCAAAGATTACTATGAGAAGACCGGCCGTAAGGTTGGTTTCAAGGCGGCAGGCGGTGTTCGTACACCTGAGGATGCTGCCCTCTACTATACCATTGTTGAGGAGGTTTTGGGTGCCGAGTGGCTCACAACCGACCTCTTCCGTATTGGAGCATCGTCGGCAGCGAATAATCTCTTGTCGGCGATTGTGGGGTCGAAAGTCTCCCACTTCTAAAAAAAGCGTTCTGAGGGGTATTTACTGCCTTAACTTGCGTGCGCCACGATGGTCATATACGAAAAGTATGCTCCCACCGTGGCGTACTTGTTAGCGTTGTAAATCCCGCCTCATAACGCTTTTTTGCCCGTGCTGAATGGGCACTCCCTTAACTTGCGTGCGCCACGATGGTTTTCCGTTGTGGTGCACTTTTTTTCTCAATAATTATGAATTATTGAAAAAGAAAATATATCTTTGTATCTTAAACAAGTAGGAAATGTCAGACAACAGACTCAAAATAGGAATTACGCAGGGCGATACCAACGGTGTGGGTTGGGAGGTTATTCTCAAATCTCTCTCCGATCCGACGATGTGTGAACTCTGTACACCGATTATCTACGGCAATAAGCACGTGGCCGATTTCTACGCTTCACGTTTGGGTGAGGAGGTTGAGCCGGTGCGTTTCTACTTCTGCTCATCTGCCACAGATGCTCGTCGTGGTGCGGTCAATCTCGTAGAGGTTGGCAACAAGGACTTCCGTATCGATGCAGGTCGTGCGACTGAGGCATCGGCAAAGGCTGCGATGGCGGCTTTGGAGGGTGCAATGAAGGATTTGAAGGCGGGAGAGTTGGATGCAGTGGTGACGGCTCCGATTAGCAAGGAGGCAATGCAGAATGTCGGCTTCCGCTTTACGGGACACACCGAGTTCTTCGCATCCGAGACCGAGGGTAGTGCTACGATGATAATGTGCAGCGACGTGCTGCGTGTTGCGTTGGCTACCGTGCATATCCCTGTGGATAAGGTTGCGGCCTCGCTCTCGAAGGAGGCGTTGGTGGAGCAACTCAAAGGTTTGCGTCAAACCCTTAAACAGGATTTTGGCGTAGTTGAGCCTCGCATTGCGGTATTGGCACTCAATCCGCACGCAGGCGATGGCGGTATGCTTGGCAGTCAAGAGAATGATATCATTCGTCCAGCAGTATTGGAGGCCTACGAGGCAGGTGTTCTTGCCTTTGGTCCTATGGCGGCAGACGGATTATTCGCAAGTGGCGGTTACAGCAAGTATGATGCTGTCCTGGCGATGTATCACGACCAGGGTCTTACGCCGTTTAAGACCATCTCGCCGGAGGGCGTGAACTTCACGGCGGGTATCGATATGGTGCGCACTTCGCCTGACCATGGTGTGGCATACGATATTGCAGGCAAGGGTCTGGCCGATGCACAGTCGATGCGCAATGCCATCTATCAGGCAATCGACGTGGTTCGAAGCCGTAGCGCCTACCAGTATTGGAGTCGCAACCCACTGGAACGTTTCGAGCGAGAGAAGGGCAAGGATTTGTCATTGAAGGATTTGAAGATGCCTGAAATGGAGGAGTAGCAAAACGAAAGAGAAAATAATGGCATAATTGAGCAGTAATCCGTCTCGTTATTGTGGAGCTGTGAAGGTGCCGAAATGAAAATAATAATTACAAAAACTAACACAAAAGTATGGTTAAAGTAACCTTTCCCGATGGCTCTGTAAGAGAGTATGCGAAGGGAACAACTGCTTATCAGGTTGCCGAGAGTATCAGCCCTCGTTTAGCTGCGGACTGCTTGGCTGCTTCGGTAAATGATGTGACTGTAGATTTGTCACGTTCGATTGAGGAGGATGCCTCTATTAAGTTCTACAAGTGGGATGACGCAGAGGGTAAGCACGCCTTCTGGCACACATCGTCACACCTGCTCGCAGAGGCTTTGGAAGCACTCTATCCGGGTATTAAGTTCGGTATCGGTCCTGCTATTGAGCAGGGATTCTACTACGACGTAGATTGTCCGGTGCCTATTTTGGAGAGCGACCTGCCGAAGATTGAGGCAAAGATAGCCGAACTCTCTCGTAACAAGGAGATTCTCGTGCGTAGCGAGGTGTCGAAGGAGGATGCATTGAAGACATACACCGAGAAGGGCGACCAGTACAAGGTTGAACTTATCTCAGCACTCGAAGATGGCACGATTTCATTCTATAGCAACGGTGCATTTACCGATTTGTGCCGTGGCCCGCACATTCCACACACAGGCTTTATCAAGGCTATTAAGTTGACCTCTGTGGCTGGTGCTTACTGGCGTGGTGACGAGAAGAACAAGATGCTCACACGTATATACGGTATCTCGTTCCCTAAGAAGTCGATGCTCGACGAGTATCTCGTGATGCTCGAAGAGGCTAAGAAGCGTGACCACCGTAAGTTGGGTAAGGAGTTGGAACTCTTTACATTCTCACAGCGAGTAGGTCAGGGTTTGCCATTGTGGTTGCCAAAGGGTGCAGAGTTGCGTGACCGTTTGGAGCGCTTCTTGCGTAAGATTCAGAAGGAGCATGGCTACCAGCAGGTTATCACTCCGCATATCGGTAATAAGGACCTCTATGTGACCTCGGGTCACTATGCAAAGTACGGTAAGGACTCGTTCCAGCCTATTCACACTCCGTTCGAGGGTGAGGAGTACTTGCTCAAACCGATGAACTGCCCTCACCACTGTGAGATTTACCGCAGCAAGCCACGCTCGTACAAGGATCTCCCTGTACGTTTGGCCGAGTTTGGTACCGTATATCGTTACGAGCAGTCGGGCGAGTTGCATGGATTAACACGTGTACGTTCGTTTACGCAGGACGATGCACACTTGTTTGTACGTCCTGACCAATTGTTGGAGGAGTTCGAGAAGGTTATCGATATTGTACTCTACATCTTCCGCACACTCAAATTTGACAAATATACCGCACAGATTTCGTTGCGTGACCCTGAGAATACTTCGAAGTATATCGGTTCTGACGAGAATTGGGAGAAGGCAGAGAACGCTATCATCCAGGCTTGCCAGGAGAAGGGCCTCAATACCGTTGTTGAGACAGGAGAGGCGGCATTCTATGGTCCTAAACTCGACTTTATGGTTAAGGATGCTCTGGGTCGTAGTTGGCAGTTGGGAACAATTCAGGTGGACTACAACCTGCCTGAGCGTTTCGACCTGACCTACAAGGGTGCAGACGATAAACTTCACCGTCCGATTATGATTCACCGTGCGCCATTCGGCTCAATGGAGCGATTCGTGGCAGTGTTGTTGGAGCATACAGCAGGAAAGTTCCCGTTGTGGCTCTCTCCTGATCAGTGCGTTGTCCTCCCTATCTCAGAGAAGTTCAATGAGTATGCCGAGGAGGTTGTTGCTTACTTGAACGAGCATGATGTTCGTGCCCACATCGATGACCGTAACGAGAAGATTGGCCGTAAGATTCGTGATAATGAACTCAAACGTATCCCTTACCTGCTCATCGTAGGCGAGAAGGAGGCTGCCGAGCGTAGTGTCTCTGTTCGTGCGCAGGGCGAGGGCGATAAGGGCTCAATGACCTTGGACGAGTACTGCAACTATATGAAGGAACTCGTAGCAGCGGAGATTGCAGCAAACAAGATGTAACATAGTTTACTTACAATTAGAATATTAATTTACTTTAATGGCAGGATTCAAACCGTTTGCACCTCGTCCAGTAGGTGCAGCCAATGCAAACAACAACCAGAATCGGGGTCGTCGTCCAGTTAAGGAGAACCCTAACCGCATCAACAACGAAATCACCGCTCCAACCGTTCGTGTTGTAGGTGATAATGTTGAGCCAAACCTTGTGTTGCCTATCTCCAAGGCTATCGCTTTGGCCGATGAGATGGAACTCGACTTGGTGGAGATCTCTCCAAATGCCGAGCCGCCTGTATGTCGTATCGTCGATTATCAGAAGTTCCTCTATCAGCAGAAGAAAAAGCAGAAGGAGATTAAGGCGAAGCAGACCAAGGTTGTCGTTAAGGAGATTCGTTTCGGTCCGCAGACTGATGACCACGACTTCAACTTCAAATTGCGCCACGCCGAGAACTTTATCAAGGAGGGCGCAAAGGTTAAGGCTTATGTATTCTTCCGAGGTCGAAGCATCGTATTTAAGGAGCAGGGCGAGATTCTCTTGCTTCGTTTCGCTACCGCACTCGAAGAGATTGCCAAGGTTGAGGTTATGCCTACTTTGGAGGGTAAGAAGATGAATATGATTCTTGCTCCAAAACCGAAGAAATAGTCTTGAGAGGTATTTATAAAGAGACCCCGATATTCGAAAGGATATCGGGGTCTCTTTATTGTTTAATCTTGTTAGCGATAGTCTTACTTCACGGCGATTGCGTCAATCTCAACCTTTGCACCCATAGGCAGAGCAGCCACTTGATAGCAAACTCGTGCAGGGAATGCACCGCTGAAATGGGTAGCATATACGCCGTTCATAGCAACAAAGTCCTTGATGTCGGCCAAAAGAACGGTGGTCTTAACTACGTTCTCAAAGCCGAAACCTGCCTCTGCGAGGATGTTGCCGAGGTTTTTGAGCGACTGTGCAGTCTGCTCCTCGATGCTCTCCGGCATTGTGCCGGTCTCGGGATTGATTGGAAGTTGTCCCGATACGTAGAGGGTGTTGTCGGTCTGAATTGCCTGTGAGTAAGGCCCTACCGCCTTTGGTGCCAGAGGGCTGGCAATAACTTTCTTTTCCATTTTTTTATTCTTTTGAGTTGTTAATATAATTTGCAATAATTCGAGCAGCATCGCCTACCAATTCGGCGCATGGACGCTTCTTGTAATACTCCTCGGTACGTGGCGAAGGCTCAGGAGACTCCTTACTGCACTCCAAACCAAGCAGTGTGCGACACACTATCGAGCCATTTTGCGAGCGAAACTCCTCGGCAAGATGCTGCACGAGGGCGTAGTTGCGACGCTTGGCCTCAGGGTCGTTGTTGGATGGTGACGGGGCGAGGAACCCTGCTACCATGCTCATTCCGCTCACGGCACCGCATACCTCACGCAGACGACCCATGCCGCCTCCGAATGAGGCCGATATGGTTGCTGCCAGGGTTGGGTCGAGTTTGATGATGTCGGCGTATGCCAATACGACAGATTGAGCGCAGTTGTAACCGCTTGTAAAAAACTCTTTTGCTCGCTCTACACGCTCCTTTGTATCTACCATTGTATCCAAATTTTTACAAAAATAATATTTTTTAGCGATTTAGGATTCTCCATTCTGATAAAAAAGTTAATTTTGTGGAGAGAAATAGAGCAGAACTATGGATATTCGACAAAACAGCCAGGGTGCAGATTACGATTCTTTGATGAGTTGCCGTGTCAGACGAATACTTCTTGTGTGTAACAGTTACGATAGTTATACGTTGGAGGAGGATGGCCGTTTGGAGGCGCAGATTACGCACGAGTATTCGGAACTTAATCTGAGTAATCCACCGTCGATTACACGTGTGGAATCGACGGTAGAGGCTTTGGAGTTAATCGATCAAGGCGAGGAGTTCGACGTTGTTATTACGATGTACAATGTGGGAGATATGGATGTCTATACCTTCTCACGGCATATGAAAGAACGCAGTACAACAACGCCGGTGGTTTTGCTGACCAACTTCTCGAAGGAGATTTATCGCCAGATAGAGGATGGCGATACTTCGTGCATCGACTATATCTTCTGCTGGAATAACTCTACCGACCTGATTATTGCGATTATCAAGTTGTTGGAGGATAGCATGAATGCCGAACACGATATTCTTGATATGGGTGTTCAGGCTATTCTGCTTGTCGAGGACTCGATTCGCTACTATTCGACATATCTGCCTGCTATATATAAATTGGTGCTGCAACAAAATGGTGCCTCGGTAAGAGATGCACTTAATGAACAGCAGCAGATTATGCGAAAGCGAGCCCGTCCGAAGATTCTTATGGCAACGAACTATGACGATGCCGTGATGCTATATGAGCGATACAAGAAGAATCTGCTCGGCGTAATCTCCGACGTGGGCTTTGTGGTGCATAAGAACGATAAACCGAGTGAGGAGAAACTCGATGCCGGAATTGACCTTTGTAACCTTATCCGCAAGGACAACCCTTCGATGCCGTTCCTTATGCAATCTTCGCAGGAGAGTATGCGAGAGGTGGCCGAGAAACTTGGTGTAGGCTTTGTCGTTAAACACTCCAAGACGCTCATTCATGAGTTGGGCGAGTATATCGGTCGAGAGTTCGGCTTTGGTGACTTTGTATTGGTAGATCAGGAGACGGGCGAGGAGATTGCCCGTGCGCAAGACCTTTATGGTCTTGAAAAGTTGCTCCATGCGCTGCCTGATGACGTTCTGCATGCCGTGGTATCGACGACCTACCTCTCGAAGTGGCTCTTCTCACGAGGTGTCTTCTCGTTGGGAAATTCGCTACGAGCGATGACTATTGCCGATTTTGATGGAGATGCATCGATTCGACAGTGGCTCACTGACCAAATTCGTGACTATCGTATCCGTCAAGGACTCGGTGTGGTTGCCAAGTTCTCTGCCGACACATATAATGATGCCATCTGGTTTGCTCGACTCGGTAACGGCTCGATTGGTGGCAAGGCGAGAGGTTTGGCGTTTATGAACCATATCCTGCAAAAGTATAACCTCTATAATGAGTGGGATAAGGTGCGAGTAATGGTGCCTCGAACGCTTGTCATTACAACGGAGTATTTCGATAGATTTATTATCGATAACGGCTTGCAATATGTCGTAAATGCCGATATTCCGGACTCGGAGATTCTCTCGGAGTTTGTGGCATCATCCCTGCCGCAGGATTTGATGGAGGCCCTGCGTGTCTTTATACGCCACGTGCGTAAGCCGTTGGCCATCCGTTCATCGTCGAAGTTGGAGGACTCCTATTTCCAGCCTTTTGCGGGAATATACTCAACCTATATGATTCCTCATACGGAGAATGAGGACCAGGAGTTACGTTTGCTCTCTAAGGCTATAAAGAGTGTTTATGCTTCGGTATATTTTGCCTCTTCACGTTCCTATATTGCCGCTACGGCAAATGTTATCTCGGAGGAGAAGATGGCTATCGTTATTGAGGAGGTTTGCGGTTCGGAGGATAGCGGATACTTCTTCCCGACATTCTCGGGTGTGGCCCGTTCGCTGAACTTCTATCCGATTGGTTATGAGCGTGCCGATGAGGGTATCGCCAAGGTCGCCTTCGGATTGGGTAAGGCTGTGGTGGATGGCGAGCAGGTGTTGCGCTTCTCGCCGAAATATCCACACAATGTACTTCAAACATCGACCACAGACCTGGCGATGCGAGAGACCCAGCAGACGATGTATGCGTTGAATCTCCACCCCGAGCGATTTAAGACCTCGATAGATGATTCAGTCAATCTTGAAAAGATAAATATCGCAGATTGTGGAAGGTTTCGTAATCTGCGCCACGTAGCCTCAACCTTCGATATGCAGAGTATGAGATTGACCGACTCTCCGCTTGCCGAGGGTATCAAGGTGGTGACATTTGCCCACATTCTCAAATACGACACCTTCCCGCTTGCCGAGATTCTCAACCGCCTGCTCGAAATCGGACAGCGAGAGATGAAGACCTGCGTGGAGATTGAGTTTGCTGCTAATCTCGACCGTGGTGGTCGTCTTTCGATATTCAATGTTTTACAGATTCGTCCGATTGCAAATGCGGCTGCGGAGACCTCTTACGACTGGTCGAAGGTGGATGGCTCGCAAGCGATTGTCTACTCTGAGAGTGCACTCGGTACGGGTGTAGTTGAGGGTATTACGGATGTTGTATATCTGCGCCCTGAGGCCTTTGATCCTGCCAAGACTCAAATAATGGCGGAGCAGGTTACTCGTCTTAACAGCGCAATGCGTGAGCAGGGTAGAGGATATGTGCTTGCCGGCTTTGGTCGCTGGGGTTCGAGCAATCCGTGGCTCGGAGTGCCTGTGAAGTGGAGCGATATTTCGGAGGCAAAGGTTATTGTTGAGTGCGGTCTGGATAATTTCCGCATAGAGCCAAGTCAGGGTACGCACTTCTTCCAAAATATGACCTCGTTCGGTGTGGGTTATATTACGGTCAATCCTTATGCAGGAGATGGTACTCTATCGTTCGAGACGCTCGATGCAATGCCTGCCGTTTACGAGACGGAGTTCCTGCGTCAGGTGCGCTTTGAACAGCCTTTGGAGATCTGTATCGACGGTGTAAATAATAAGGGAATCATAAAATAAGAGCGATGATGCACTACTTTAAGGCTCTTTATATTTCCTATAATATTAACATAATATTTTACTAACTTTACTCGTTATCTCCTCGAATTAACTACAAAACGGAGGAGAAAAATATGGATATAAAGATATCGAAAGCCTTGGAGAGCATCGTTGCACAGGTTATCTTCGATACGACACGAGAGGGCATCGACCATTCGCTCAAAGATGTGTTGATGCTCTCGCTTTTGCGGGCGGACGACTCGATGGCGCACCGCCTGTTGGCTTATCGCCTTAAAGATTGGGAACTCTACCAGATTGCTCTGCGACTCGAACGAGAGATTGCGCAGGGTCGCAGCGCAGGGATGGTTCCTCAGACCTTTTTTGCCGATTATATGGAGGAGTTGCGTCAGAGATTTTATGACTCACGCCGTGTTTCGACCTCTCATGCTGCCATAGATATTATTGGCGATGTCACGACCGCTTCATCACGCATCTTTGCCATGTATAGGCTCTCGGCGCAGATGTTGGAGCAGGATTTGGTGACGATTATGGCCGATAAGGAGCAGGGCAGCGGGACACAGATTCCGCTTTCTCTCTCGGTGGCTGATGATTTGCACCAAATGGGTGGCGGCGAGCAGTCGCTCGTAAACCGTTTCGGTACCGACTTGACACGTCTTGCAGGCGAGGGCGCTCTCGACCCCGTTATCGGCCGAGAACGAGAGATTGAGCGTGTGATACAGATACTTGCACGCCGCAAGAAGAATAACCCCGTATTGGTGGGCGAGGCGGGTGTCGGCAAGAGCGCTATTGTTGAGGGGCTTGCATTGCGAATCGTTGCGAAGCAGGTGCCGCAGACGCTCATGAATAAGAGGGTTGTGTCGTTGGATGTTTCGTCGTTGGTTGCAGGTACGAAGTTTCGTGGCGAGTTCGAGGAGAGGATGCAACAACTGCTCGAAGAGTTGCAGCAGATGCAGAATACGATAATTTTTATTGACGAGATACATACCATCGTCGGTGCGGGTGCTACGCAAGGGAGTCTCGATACGGCAAATATACTGAAACCTGCTTTGGCACGTGGCAAGGTACGCACGATTGGTGCCACGACACTGAGCGAGTATCGGGAGAGTATTGAGCATGATGCCGCATTGGAGCGTCGTTTTCAGCGAGTTATGGTGGAGCCTTCGACTTCGGAGCAGACGATGGAGATTCTTTGCAAAATACGCTCGATCTATGAGAAGCATCACAGTGTGAGGTACAGCGAAGAGGCGCTCTCGGCGTGCGTGGAACTCTCCGTGCGGTATATCAGCGAACGACATCTGCCCGATAAAGCGATTGACCTGATGGACGAGACGGGCGCAAGGGTGCAACTTATGTTAGCGGGTGGCCTGCGTACCGATAATCGTATTTCCTCCGAGGATGTGGCACATACGGTAACCTCGGTTACGGGAGTGCCTGTCGAGCGTGTGGCTGGTAGCGAGAGCGAACGACTGCAACGCTTGGAAGAGTATCTTGCCTCGAAGGTGGTGGGACAGTCGGCTGCCGTGCGTGCTGTGGCACGGTCGGTGCGACGCTCACGTGCCGGTCTGAAAGATGGCAGACGCCCCATAGGAGTATTTATGTTTGTAGGGCCTACGGGCGTGGGTAAGACCCTTCTTGCCAAGGAGTTGGCGGAATGGCTCACACCCAATCGGGATGCCCTCATACGACTCGATATGTCGGAGTATGGCGAGCGTCATAATGTGGCACGTCTTATCGGCTCGCCACCTGGCTACATCGGCTATGGAGAGGGTGGTGGCCTGAGCGAGGCGGTACGCCGACATCCATACTCGGTGGTGCTGCTGGACGAGATAGAGAAGGCGCACCCTGAGGTCTTTAATGTGATGTTACAAATCTTCGACGAGGGTTGCCTGACCGATGGTGCAGGTCGCAAGATAGACTTCCGTAATACGATTATAGTTATGACCTCAAATATCGGTCAGCGTGAGGTTGCGGCTCGACGTGTGCCTGTGGGATATTCGGTGACGAACGGCTCGCCAAACGACTTGGCTGCACAAGTGGGGCAGCGCTCGGAGAGTGAGTATCGCAAGGCCTTGGAGCGTTGCTTCTCGCCCGAGTTCCTCAATCGTATTGACGAGATACTACTTTTTCGGGAGTTGTCCGGCGAGGATATCATGCAGATTATAGAGTTGGAACTTGCGGCCGTTATTCGCCGTATCGAGGCTCTCGGCTATCGTTTATGTGTGACCGATTCTGCCCGCAGAGCGCTCTCCGAGCAGGCCTTTGAGCCTAAGTATGGCGCTCGTGCGCTGAAACGAGCCATTGCCGCCAAGGTCGAATTTCCCGTTTCGGAACTTATTCTTGATGGTAAGGTTGCACAGGGCGATGTGCTGACTGTTACGGTCGAAAATGGAGAATGGAGCATCGCCTCGTAAGTTTGTAAATATTTATGACGATGCTACACCTGACGGCTCGACGGATTGGCTCGCTGCGCTTCGCCTTTCCGTACCACTCGCCGTGGGGCCCTTACAAAACAACGCAAGAAGATTGCTACGCAACCTACCTTTTTTATTTTATACCCTCGCCTTGCAAGTAAACTTGCGGTGGGGGGGGCAAAGGTGTTCGGCTGACGGCTCGACGGATTGGCTCGCTACGCTGCGCCTTTCCGTGCCACTCGCCGTGGGGGCCCTTACAAAACAACGCAAGAAGATTGCTACGCAACCAGCCTTTTTTATTTTATACCCACGCCTTGCAAGTAAACTTGCGGCGGGGTAAAAAACAAAAAAGATGTCTTTCGACATCTTCTTGCTTTTGTTTTGTGGGAGTTGACGGATTCGAACCGCCGACCCTCTGCTTGTAAGGCAGATGCTCTGAACCAGCTGAGCTAAACTCCCAAACTTTATGGCTTAGGACTGCAAGATTTTCTGCGTTCAACCGAAACGTGCTATCCACTTCACTTTCCGGCATCGCCAACTCACAACCTTCGCACAAATGCGCCTGAACAAGGACTTGAACCTAGGACCCCATGATTAACAGTCATGTGCTCTAACCGACTGAGCTATTCAGGCTTTTAAGAACCATTGCAGATTGTTATCTGCATTTTTCGTGGTGCAAATATACGGCAAATTTTTAATCCACCAAAAACTTTTGTAAAAAAAAACAAAAAAAATATAACTTTGCCACATGAAACACCTTATACCTATAATAATAATAGTATTTTTACTCCCTATCGAGATCTTCGCAACCACGAAAGAGTCGGCTTTGCGCTTCGATAACGAGAGTTTCGACTTCGGTATCTTAGCCGAGGATGGAGGTGTAAAGAGTCATATATTCTCATTTGAAAATATCTCCAACGAGCCAATAGTTATCCTTCGAGTAAGCACCTCGTGCGGATGTACCACTGCGGAGTACTCCCAGCAACCGATAGGTCCAAAGGGAAGAGGCGAGATAAAGGCGATATTCAATCCTATGAATCAGCCCGGAGAGTTTGCTCGCAGGCTATCGGTTTACACCTCTGACGGGAACATCACACACCTGACCGTAAAGGGGTCTGTAACACCGAGGGTTCTCACACCCTCGGAACGATATACCATAGACCTGGGAGAGGGGTTAAGAACCGATGCCAATGCCCACGCCTTCGGATATATAGAACACGGAGCCTCTGCACGTAGCACCTTCGGAATATACAACGGCTCCGACCGAACAATAACTCTATCATTGACCCCGACAGAGCCAAGCGGCATATTGGACATTCACTATCCGCACACCTTGGCTCCACACGCCGAAGCAGAGATTGATTTCGGATATCTGCTTGATAGTGAGAGTGCCCTATATGGCACTTTACGAGATGTTGTATCTGTTGCTGTAAATGGCAAAAAGAGCAATCTCCCATTTATTATATCCGCCATTGCGATAGATGCACGCAATAAAATTGAGGAAAATGAGCCCGCAAAGGTACATCTTTCCGAGAATTTTATTAAATTTGGAACTTTAAACAACACACTTCGCTCGGTTTCGCACAAAATAACGATAACCAACATAGGTATATCGCCATTGCAAATTCGCAAAATAGAGTCCGAAAAAGGAGTTGCCGAGGGTATTGTTGATAAAGTGAGCATTAGTAGTGATGAAGAGGCCTCTTTGACAGTCAAACTGAATATCGAGGGATCAACGTTGGGAGTGGTAACAGATCGCTTACGTATTGTAACAAATGATCCACAATCGCCTCTGCGCACTATTAAGGTTACCGCAATAATAGAGAGGTAAAACAGAAAGAGAATATGAATATGTTTGAGATTTTAGAGAAACGAACTCTTGCAGAGGGTATATACCTGACAAGAGTTTATGCTCCCCGCATTGCCCGCTCGGCAAAGCCCGGACAGTTTATCATTGTGCGTGCCGACGAGAAGGGCGAACGTATTCCGCTGACAATTGCCGATTACGACATAGAGGCAGGC
This sequence comes from Alistipes sp., assembly GCA_045659425.1. Taxonomy (GTDB): domain Bacteria; phylum Bacteroidota; class Bacteroidia; order Bacteroidales; family Rikenellaceae; genus Alistipes. The sequence continues at coordinate 29,780 of JAZOWW010000007.1, forward strand.
AGCGTTACCATGGTTACTCAGGCGTTGGGCGTTTCTACCCGCAAGATTGTGGCAAAAGAGGTTGGCGAGTGTTTCGCTGACGTAGCAGGCCCTCTCGGCCGCCCATCCGACTTCGTTGCAGAGCCGTTGGAGGAGTTACGTAACAAGCGCTTCGTATTTATTGGTGGAGGCGTAGGTACCGCACCTGTATATCCACAGGTAAAGTGGCTTTCGGAACATGGTGTGAAGGCGGATGTTATTATCGGCGCAAAGAGCAAAGAGATGCTCATATATACAGAGGAGATGGAGAAGGTTGCAGGCAATATGTATATCTGTACTGATGACGGCTCTGCCGGATTCCACGGACTTGTAACTGCCCGCTTGGAGAAACTCATCAACGAGGAGGGCAAGCAGTATGATTGCTGCGTGGCTATCGGCCCGATGATTATGATGAAGTTCGTTACACTTACGGCCAAGAAGTTCGAGTTGCCTTGCATCGTTTCGCTGAACGCCTTGATGGTTGACGGAACAGGCATGTGCGGTGCTTGTCGAGTAAGCGTTGGTGGAAAGACCCGCTTTACATGCGTAGATGGCCCTGAGTTCAACGCTTACGAGGTAGATTTCGACGAGGCAATGCGTCGTCAGGGCATGTATCGCACACAGGAGCAGAGAGCGCTCGCTATCGCTCGTGAGAGAGCAGAGGGACATAAGTGTAACATTGGTTTGGATAAGTAAGATATGGCAAACAAAATACAACGTGTGCCGGTACGTGAACAAGATCCGGCAATTCGTGCCACAAACTTCGAAGAAGTCTGCTTTGGCTACAATCTTGAAGAGGCGAGCCTTGAAGCGACTCGCTGTCTCAACTGTAAGAACCCTCGCTGCGTATCGGCTTGTCCGGTAGGAATTCAGATTCCGCAGTTTATCGAGCATCTGAAAGCGGGCGATGTTGCAGGTGCAGCAGAGGTTATCTCTCGTGACTCATCGTTGCCAAGCATCTGCGGTCGTGTATGTCCGCAGGAGAGTCAGTGCGAAGGCTCTTGTATCCTTGGCATCAAGGGCCAGCCTGTGGCAATCGGCAAGTTGGAGCGTTACGTGGGAGATTGGCGTTTGGAAAACCCTGCACCGGAGAAGGAGATGCCTCGCAACGGTCACAAGGTGGCTATCGTGGGTAGCGGTCCTTCGGGGCTTGCTTGTGCGAGCGACTTGGCACAGATGGGATATGAGGTAACCGTGTTCGAGGCGCTGCACGAGGTTGGTGGCGTGCTTGTATATGGTATTCCTGAGTTCCGTTTGCCAAAGAAGAAGATTGTTGCCAAAGAGATTGACGCAGTGCGTCGTTTGGGCGTTAAGTTCGAGACAAATGTTGTCGTAGGTCGCACCGTTACCGTAGATTCGTTGCTTGACGAGGAGGGTTTCGATGCGGTATTCATCGGCTCAGGAGCGGGTCTGCCACGTTTTATGGGCATCGAGGGCGAGAATCTCAACGGAGTATTGTCCGCTAACGAGTTCCTGACACGTGCAAACCTTATGCGTGCATACAGCGACGAGTACGATACTCCAATATATGTAGGCAGCCGAGTTGTTGTTGTCGGCGGTGGTAACGTGGCTATGGATGCCGTACGTACTGCAAAGCGCCTCGGAGCATCGGCTACCATCGTTTACCGTCGTAGCGAGAAGGAGTTGCCAGCCCGTGTGGAGGAGGTACACCACGCCAAGGAGGAGGGCATTGAGTTCAAGATGCTCACCAATCCTACCCGTGTCATCGGAGATGAGAAGGGTTGGGTAACAGGTCTTAACTGCGTACAGATGGAATTGGGCGAGCCGGATGAGAGTGGCCGCCGTTCTCCTGTTGAAGTTGCAGACTCGGACTTTGTTATCGACTGCGACGTGGTTATTATGGCACTCGGAACATCGCCAAACCCTCTTATCGCCTCAACAACCGGCGAGTTGGAGACTACACGACGTGGTTGCATCGTAGCCGACGAGAATGGACAAACTTCACGTCAAGGCGTATTTGCGGGTGGCGACACCGTAACAGGTGCTGCAACGGTTATCCTTGCAATGGGTGCCGGCCGTAAAGCCGCAGCGGCTATTGACGAGTATATCCGCAACAAGTAGAAATAGACACCTTAAAACGAAACGACCTGTCGGCAGTTGTACGACAGGCCGTTTTTATTATCTCTTCCTATCTATAAGAGCGTCGGTTAACGCCTCTAATTTAGGAATATCCGAACTTTTAATCCTGGAAAGGATAGTCACCATAGGTTCGACAATATCTATATCTTTCATCTGTTCCAGCATCTTACGCATTGTGAGACCTGCGCAGGGCGCCCACGAGCCATTCTCTATAATTCCCACACGGCGGCTACGATAGCCCTTTATTTGCAGATGGTGCAGGAACGTGTGCATCGGAGGAAAAACTCCCCCATCGTAGGAGGCTGCGGCAAGCAGCAGATGGCTCATGCGGAAGGCTTCCTCTACCGCCGCCGCCATATCGTCACGACTCAAATCGGAAACAACGACCTTCGTAACTCCTCTTGCTCTTAACATCTCAGCCATCCGCTCCGCTGCGGCAGCCGTACCGCCATATATGGAGCCATAGGCGATAAAGACCCCCTCACACTCTGCCTCATATCGACTCCACGTGTCGTATAATCCGATATAATAATCCAACTCCCCGCTCAAAATCGGTCCATGGAGCGGACAGATATACTTCACGTCGAGCGTCGCCACCTTCCTCAGAAGGCTCTGCACGGCGGCACCATATCTGCCACATATATTAAAATAGTATCGGCGAGCCTCACAAGTCCACTCCTCCACGTGCGACAGCGCTCCGAACTTTCCGAAGGCATCGGCCGAGAAAAGCACACCCTCCTTGCGCTCATAACTACACATCACCTCAGGCCAATGTACCATCGGAGCAGTGAGAAACTGCAAGGTATGCTCCCCAAGCGACAGAGTATCACCCTCCTGCACGGGGTGCAGATTTCGTAGCAGCATAGTCTCCTCGAAGAACTGCGAGAACATATCTATGGCTCGCTGCGTAGCCACGATAACGATATTCGGATACCTTTGCACAACATCCAACATACTGCCAGCATGGTCAGGCTCCATATGATGCACGATAAGATAGTCCGGTTCTCGGCCAGATAGGGCGCTATCGAGAATTGCCAGCCACTCGTCACATTTTCGGCTATCCACCGCATCCATTATAGCCACCTTATCATCTACGATAAGATACGAATTATACGACACTCCGTGTGGAATGCAATACAGACTCTCGAAGAGGTCGAGTTCCATATCATCCACACCGATATACGTGATACCTTTTGTTATATCCTTCATCATCGTCAAAACTTTTATGGCTATAACGAAAAAGCCGACAAAATATGTCGGCCTTCTCATCTTTTTTTTGTTGTACTACCTCAACTTTGAGGATATGAGCGACATAAACTCCTCTCGTGTTCGAGGGTCAGAGAGGAAGATTCCCGTAAATGCGGAGGTCGTTGTCGCAGAGTCCTGTTTCTCAACACCACGCATCTGCATACACATATGCGACGCCTCAATAACGACAGCCACACCCAGCGGATTGAGCGCCTCCTGAATCGAATCTCGAATCTGCACGGTCAGTCGCTCTTGCACCTGCAAACGGCGTGCAAAACAATCCACAACACGTGCTATCTTTGACAGACCCGTAATCTGTCCGTTAGGAATATAGGCTACGTGCGCCTTGCCGACAAAGGGTAACATATGATGCTCGCATACCGAAAATATCTCGATATCCTTCACCAATACCATCTGGCGATACTCCTCCTTAAACATCGCCGAACGAAGGATTGCAATAGGGTCCTCGTTGTATCCCTTGGTCATATACGACCAAGCCTTAGCCACACGCAGCGGTGTTTTAAGCAGGCCCTCACGCTGCGGGTCCTCGCCCAGCAGGCGAAGCACCTCGCCGTAATGATACATCAATTTTTCAATTGTCTCGGGATTATAAACATCCTCACGAGAGTAGTTCTTCAACTCTTCCATTATCTATCTTTCAAAAATTCAACAAGTTTAGCCACTGCTCGACCTCGGTGCGAGATGGCGTTCTTCTCCTCTGCCGACATATCGGCAAAGGTAATATCGTAGCCCTCGGGGACAAAGAGTGGGTCGTAACCAAAGCCGCCGTTGCCCGATGGCGTTGTTGTTATAGTACCATCAACACGACCCTCGAACAAAAACTCCTCTCCGTCAAGTATCAAGGCTATTACGGTGCGAAAATTGGCCTTGCGGTTGCTCTCCGCTTCAAGATTGTGAAGCAACAACCGGTTGTTCGCCGCAAAATCATGTCCGTCCGTAGCATAACGTGCCGAGTGTACACCCGGAGCGCCACCCAAAGCATCTACCTCCAAGCCCGTATCGTCGGCAAAACAACTCTTACCCGTACGCTCATACACGTAACGAGCCTTTTGCAGGGCATTGCCTTCGAGTGTCGGTGCTGTTTCGGGAATATCCTCCGTGATTCCGCACGCACGCAGTGTCACAAGGCTGAATGCATCGCCTAAGAGCGCCTGCACTTCGCCCAACTTATGCGCATTATTTGTAGCAAAAATTATCTCTCTCATAATTTCTCTGTCTCCAACTTTTCAAGTCTGTAATCCGATACACACTTGTCAATTATCGCCTTCACAACGGTATCCATCTCCGAGCCGTCGCTATAATCCGCCGGACAGACGTGGTTTACACGATTGTCACGTATGAGCGTATTCATCTCATTGCGCCTACCCTTATCCTTCGGATTATAGACCGCAATAGAGTGGCCTCCGAAGTTCTTCACAAGGCGCATACAAGGGATGTCGGTCGTACCATCGCCCACGTAAATCATACGGGAAAATGGCACAGGGCGAGACTTCTCCTCCATATAACGATTGACCAACTTTGTATCGTACACCGACTCCACACCCTTGTTAATCTTGAATATAAACTGTGTCTTATTGGTATAATTTACCGCTACACCCGGCCAATATGCAATGCCGTCCACATTGTAGAGGAATGAGCAAGCGTATATCTTCTGGAAGCGGTCTGCTATCGTTGTTCCCTCGATAATCTCCTTCAAGCCGGAGGAGTTGATATAGTGCAGAATCTTAACACCCTGCGACTCGCCATAACTATTTATACGCTCAAACCACTCCTCAACACCCGGATACAGCACAACCTTGCGACCCGACTCCTGAAAAGCCTCACGACGCAAAGAGAGCCCCTTTGCTTGTGCCTCACGAATCATCAGCGCCATGTAGGTCAGAATCTGGTCGGCATCCTGCTCCTCGGCCATCTTGTTGGCATCGCTCCAAAACTCCTTATTACTCTTGCCTACGGCAGGGATAAAGTCGTACTCCTGCATATTGCCGGCAGCAAGCGTTCCGTCAAAATCATAAATCAACGCAACGGTAAATTGCTGTTTCTTGCTATCGCTCATAGTGGTTTCTCGTATATATATTTGCCTCAAAGGTAATAAATTTCAATGATGATGTGAAAATTTTCACCCATATTCGTCCTTCGCACCACTAATTTCACTATTTTTGTAGTAGCAAGAGAAACAAAATTTTTCGGATATGGATTTCAAACAAGTAGTAACAAAACGCCGTAGCGTACGTAAATATTCGCCAACAGAGATCTCTCGTGCGCTGCTCAGAGAGATTATCGACCAAGCCCTGCTTGCACCATCATCACGCAACAAGCACACCTCCCGTTTTATCGTGGTAGATGACCGGGAGACTCTCGAAAAGATGGCTGACCTGCGTGATTATGGCTCGGCATTTATCAAGGATGCCCCTGCGGCGATAATCGTTGCCGGCGACACAACCTCAACGGACCTCTGGCGTGAGAACTGCGCCATCTCGGCAACAATGCTTCAACTTGCCATTGTCGATGCTGGCCTCGCCTCGTGCTGGGTGCACGTTGGCGGTCGTCCCCGCTTGCAGGATGTGCCCGACGGAGAGCAGGCGGAGGATTACCTGCGCACACTCGTGGATATTCCAGCAGAGTGGAGCGTGGAGTGCGTCATAGCCCTCGGCTACTCCGACTTTGAGCCTAAACCGCTGCCGGAGTGGGATTCCGAATCAACCGTCATCTGGCATACAAGGCAATAGCATTGTTCTAACATAACAAAAACCACCTCTCTGCCGAATTTACGGACGAAGAGGTGGTTTTTTATACCCCCGACTCTATGTCGGCTGAAAAATCGCAGGATTACTATACCAAACGGCGAATAATCTGATCTCTATCGCCCAAAAGGAAGTCGATCAACGGAATCTCAATCATCGTATATGCTCCCGGCTTCTGACGAAGCACGGCACGTGCGCCGGCCACAAGAATCTGGCTGGTGAGGGCAGGGTTATTGATGCTCATATTGAACTCAAAACGCTGATTCTGGGTCTTGCCCGAAACGCCCTTGCGCACCATATTCACTCCATGTCCCATATCGAGCAGTGCATCCACGCTCTCTACACGTGTCACGTGAGTCTCGTCATGAACGAAGTATGCATCATTCTTAATCGCCTGGGCAACCTTCTCGAAGTCGTAACCCTCCTCCAACTCCACATATACCATACGGCGGTGGATACTTGTGCCGAGAGGTATAGTCATAGAGAGAGCCGCCTTAACGCCCTCTATTGCCTTAACGGCTACGGTGTGACCCATACTCATACCAGGACCAAAGTTAGTATAGGTGATTCCCTGCGGAGCGCAAACCTCCAACAAGGCACGTACTACCGAGTCACTTCCCGGATCCCAACCTGCCGAAATCAGAGCCGCAGCGCCCGACTCGCACGCAATAGCATTCAAGCGGTTGCGCATATCTGCAATGCCCGTATGAATATCGAAACTGTCAACCGTCGAGATGCCCAACTTCAAGGCCTCCTCTGCGCTCTTCTCTACCAAACGTGACGGAGTGCAAAGTATCGCAACATCCACATCTTCGAGTGCGCTCAACGAACTTACCACAGGGTAGCCCGTATTATTATCGGCACTCAGCGACGACGCACGACGTACAACGCCTGCAATCTCGAAATCTGCCGCTGCCTCCAACGCCTCGATAACATATCTGCCAATATTGCCGTAGCCTACTACGGCTGCACGAATCTTTTTCATTGTGAATAGTCTTTATATTTGATTGCAAATATAATGGTTTTTTCGTTGTGAAAGCAAAAATAACACAAAAATGCCTATCCGACATTTGCTGCGGATAGGCATTTGACATAGGCGAACTTCCGCCGCCAAGCACTATTACTACAACTGTGAGTTGAGATCCACGATATTGAATGCGTAGAAGTACTTGTCCATATCATGCTCGATGCGGTCGAGAACGATATTCTCAGGATCCATACCTACACGTTTGAGGTTCTCGTAGAGTGATGCACGAGCAACCAATGCCTCTGGCTTCTGCCAAATGTAACGGCAACCGGTCTTTACCAACCAAGCACGACGCTCAGGGTCAATCTCGTAGAAGTCAACACCCTTCTCGCTTTCGAGCAACCACTTCTTCCAGCGGTTAGACTCGTAAACCAAACGGGTAAGTACCTCGGTGATGTGAGAGAGCATTGCAACACGGCCTGCATTGTAGTACTCTACCTCCTTCTGCTCCAACTCTTCGAGTGCCTCGTACTCGCTGATTGTGAACTCAGGACCTACGTTAGCGCCACCCATACCGCAGAGTGGATAATCCTGTGGATTGCTTACACCGTCTGTGTAGTGGCCCTTGATATAACTACCCAAAGGACGAACCTTTGCAGTAAGTTTCTTAGCAACCTCGCCGTCAAACAGTGTAGTATGGAGGTCAGTACCTACCTTACCTACGATGAAGCAAGGCCATACGTCTGAAAGACCTACGGCAGCAAGACCCTCCTTCAACTCTACGAGGAAAGTGTCGAATGTTGTATCGTCAGCCAAACCACCGTGAACCTCCTCAGTACCTACCTCGTAAGAGATCTCCGGATAGTTGTTTGCACGACGGTACTGCTCGCAGTGCTGGATAAGTTCAACAGTACGACGAACTACCAAGTGAATATCGATAACCTCACCCTTTGGAACGTTGATATCAACGGTTGGGTCAACGTGAATCAAGTCGAAACCTGCTGCGATAGCAGCCTCGAACGAAGCCTTAACAGCATTCATAGCACGCTCAGTCTCCCACTTCTCAACATTCTGCTTGTCCTTCAACCATGGACCACCGTGATCCACTGCGATGATGCAGTCTCCGGTGAAGTTAATAGCCTCACACTCCATACGACATACCTTTACGAAGTCGGCAGGGGTCATACCTGTGTAACCACCATCGGTATCGATCTGGTTGAGAGTCGCAGCGAAGTAAATAGGCGCATTGTTACGCTTTGCCGAGCGGATTGATGCACGAATAACAGCGCTTGAATTAGGGCAGGCTGCGAAAATAGTACGCTTTACACCTGTCTGCTCCTCAAGTTCAGCCATGCGCTTGAGAAGTTTCTCTGTTTTTGCCATAATAATAGATTTGAGAATTTAGTATGATATTTGTTTGTATATATTCAAAAACGTTTACGATACAAAGATATATATTTTTTTTAAGTTTTCCCGATTTTTCATGAATAATATCTCTTCCAATTCCCTTTATATCCAATCATAGACAAAGCGATTAGCACCCGTCCCGAATATAGTATTTAAGAAAAAGGTGGTTTTTGAGAAAATTTTACTATCTTTGCGTTGTGTGCGTACTCCGTTTTATACCAAAAGGGTATTTCTCGGACGTAAAAGAGAGTATTATGGACAATACAAAATTTGATGACATACGTGCTTACCGTGATGACGAGATTCCTGCTGCGGTAGAGCGAATAGCCTCTGACCCTCAATTGGAAACGGTAGCAAGATTTGCTTTTTCGGGCCTTGGTATCAATATGGTAAAGGCCGTTATCCGTGCCTGCAAGACTACCGACCAGTTGCAGCGAAACATTATGTATCCGGTCATCCGAAATATCATAAATGCTACAACCGAGGGCTTTTCATCCTCAGGCGTTGAGAATATTTCGGCACAACACGGACAGATGTTTATCTCCAACCATCGTGACATCACTTGTGATGCGATATTGATGCAGTATGTCCTATTTGAGAACAACCTTCCAACCACAGATATTGCATTGGGTGACAACCTGATGCGTTCCTCTCTCTTTGTAGAGTTGTGCAAGGCCAACAATATGATTTTGGTTATCCGCAAGGATGGCGCATCACCTCGTGAGTTTCTCGAAAATTCATGCCACCTCTCGGAGTATATCCGTCTGCGTGTGACAGAGGATAATCGTTCTGTGTGGATTGCACAGCGTAATGGCCGCACCAAAGATGGTTGCGACTTAACCGAGCCTGGACTTATCAAGATGCTCGGAATGAGCGGCGGTAGCAACCTTACTGAGAATATTGGCCCGCTTAACATCTGTCCGGTAGCCATCTCGTACCAGTACGAGCCATGCGACATTCTCAAAGCCATAGAGTTGTGTCGTCGTCGCAGCGAAGTGCCATACCAGAAGCGAGAGAATGAGGATTTGGAGAGTATTGTTCTCGGTATCAAGCAGCAGAAGGGACGTGTTCACATGTCGTTCTGCCAGCCTATATCTCACGAGGATTTGTCTGTGATTGGAGAGCAACCAAAGACCAACTGGTGTTCTCTCGTTGCCAAATTGATGGACGAGCGTATCCATCAGGCATACCATTTGTTTGATACCAACTATATTGCACACGATATTTTGCATAACGAGAATCGCTTTACCGACAAGTACGACGATGAGGCTCTTAACCGTTTTGCTGCACACCTTGCCAAGGCAGAGATGCAGTTTGCGGAGGCTGGTGTAGATACCGCAGTGGCACGAGAGATATTCCTCGGCATATATGCAAACCCTGTTGATGCGAAAAATTTGTAGTCTATGAGAAAGTTTTGGGGCATAACAATTCTACTGCTGCTTGTTGCAGGAGCCGTATTCTTCTATTTCCGCTTCTACTTCGTCTTTGGCGAGGGTGTAAAGAGTGGCGAGTTGAACTATGTGGTACGCAAAGGCGTTATCTTCAAGACGTATGAGGGCAAACTCATACAATCGGGTATTCGTTCACGCACGGCGGGCAGCATCCAATCTTACGAGTTCGAATTTTCGGTCGAGAATAAGCGTATTGCAGAACAGTTGATGTTACAGGGTGGCCAGATTGTAGAGTTGCGCTACAAGGAGTATTTTGGAGCGTTGCCATGGAGAGGTTTTACTCGATATGTTGTAGATAGTATCATTGCCCACCGACCTACGCATCTGGAACTATCGGAACCGATGGCACCAGCCGCTCCCGAGGCTACGCCTCCGACAACTGTTGAGGAGATTTAAGCATTAATAGATAAAAGTATAAATGGGTTGTCCGACATTTTGTTAGGGCAACCTCTTTTTTATCCCCTATTTCTAACTTGAAGACCAAATGATGCCGACCTATGCCGAATGAGTTATTGCAAAATCCCGATAATTGTGTTATATTTGCCATACGTAGTACTATATAACAAGATTAATATGATGAAACTGCTTCTTTTTGGCTCTTTTGGATTGCCGGAGATTCTCCTGATTGCATTGGTTGTCCTGCTCTTCTTCGGAGGTGCGAAGATTCCTGAACTTATGAAGGGTTTGGGCAAGGGCGTTCGTTCTTTCAAAGAGGGAATGAATGATACGACAGAGGAGAAGAAGTCGGACAAAGAGGAGAAATAGGCGATGAGCAACGGCGAACGCCAACAAACGTTTTGGGAACATCTTGACGAGTTACGTGGCGTAATTATTAAGGTGATTGTCGCTACGTTGGGGTGTTGTCTGCTGACCTTTTGCCTTAAAAACCAACTCTTTGATATTGTTTTGGCTCCAAAGTATAGTGATTTTATAACTTATCGCATACTAAACAGCATCGGCTCGTTCTTCGATTCGAGCATCGAGCATTTCTCTGTGCAGTTGATAAATACGGCCCTGGCTCAACAGTTTATCATACACCTGAAAACTGCACTCTATGCCGCTCTGCTCTGCGTCTCGCCTTATATCCTATACCAGATAGTCCGCTTTATCTCGCCTGCCCTGTACACCAACGAAAAACAATACGTGTGGCGTGTGACAGGGGCAGGATATATGATGTTTATGGCGGGAGTGCTACTCAGTTACTTCCTGATATTTCCGCTCACGTTCCGTTTTCTGGGAACGTATCAGGTGAACGAGCAGGTCGTAAATATGATTTCGTTAGAGTCATATATCTCGACATTTATGGGGATGACCCTAATTTTAGGTGCCGTCTTCGAGTTACCGATACTCTGCTGGATGTTTGCAAAATTGGGTATGCTCAGCGGCTCGTTTATGCGCCATTACAGACGACACGCCATTGTTACTATCCTGATAATTGCCGCCGTAATAACCCCTACGGCAGATATATTTACCCTATTGCTGGTCGGCCTGCCGATGTGGTTGTTATACGAGGTAAGTATTTTGGTAGTCAGCAGAGTCCGCAACACTGCAAAATAGAACATGAAACTAAATTACAAACTAATATGACAAAGATTTCAAGAAGACTTTTTCTTAAAAAGGCCGTAGCAGGATTGGCTGCCGCAGCAGTAGCACCATCGCTCGCATCGTGCGGCTCGTTAGACCCCGAAGGTCGCAAGATTCGCAAACTTGCACCACTGGCCGGCAGATATGATGTTGTAGTAGCAGGTGGCGGCCCAGCGGGATTCATCGCAGCAATAGCCGCAGCACGCCAGGGCGCAAAAACCGCAATCATTGAGCGATACGGATTCTTCGGCGGAATGGCTACCATAGGCTACGTTGCCCCTATCAGTGTATTTGCACTGAAAAACGAGTTGGTAATCGGCGGTATTCCGTGGGAGTTTATCAAGCGACTCGAATCTATGGGCGGCGCCTTTATCGAGTGGCCGAAAGCAAACATCGACTTCGACGTAGAACTCTATAAACTCTGTTGCCAGCGAATGATTTTGGAGGCGGGCGTGGATATTTACACCCACTCGGCAATGGTTGGTTGCGAGATGGAGGGCAAGCGAATCAGTTCGGTAATCATTGAGAATAAAAACGGTTTGGAGACCCTTGAATCGAAAGTCTTTATTGATTGTACGGGCGATGGCGACCTGGCACATATGGCCGAGGTGCCTATGCAGCCTAATCCTGATGGAGAGTTGCAGCCGTCGTCGTTCGGCTTCATCCTTTCTGGCGTAGATACCAAGAGTGATTTGCTTAATAAGTGTCTGTATCACAACGGAATCAATGGCCCGAGCCAGTGCAAGCCGGTACGTGAGAAGTTGCTCGCTATGAAGGCGGCAGGTGTCGATTTGCCGGACTTTGGTGGACCGTGGTTTAACAACTCGATGCACGAAGGTAACGTAATCGTGAATATTACACGTCGAGCAGCCGACTCGACCAACAACCGCAATTTCAGCGCTGTGGAGTGTCAACTTCGTGAGGATATATTTACATTTACACGTGTCTTGAAGGAAAACTTCAAGGAGTTTAAGAATTGCTACGTTTCATCGACTGCTCCGCAGGCGGGTATTCGTGAGTCTCGCCGCATTCTTGGTGTACATACGGTAACCGCCGAGGAGTATGTTAATGCCTACAAGTACGAGGACAGCATCTCTCGTGGAATTCATCCGATTGATATGCACGCCAGCAAGGGAACACACCAAACCCGTATCGATCTCGATAAGCCTGCCTATGTCCCTTATCGCTCGCTTATTGCGGCCGATTATCCGAACCTGCTTGTTGCAGGTCGTTGTATCTCAACCGACCGTCAGGCTCTCGCATCTTTGCGTGTAATGGCAAGTTGTATGGGTACAGGTCAGGCGGCAGGTGCCGCAGCGGCACAGAGTGTTGCCAACAATCAGACCGTACAGAATATTGACACCGCTCAACTGATTGAGACCCTCAAAGGCTGGGGTGCTATATTATAGCATCCTGCTACCTATATTTACATAAGTCCCCCCTCTTCCTCCGGCTTCCGGCGAAGAGGGGGCTTTTTCTTGACTCCCCCTTCGGGATACGACAAAGGCGTTGAATCTTCAAGCGGTTGCCTCTCTCTGCAAGAAATAGTCTTACACTTCAAAGCGACCGCCTTGCTCTACAAAAAAACAGCCCATTTGGCGACTGCCAAACGGGCTGTTTTGATGCATCATGCACTCAACTAATAGTTAAGCACTTTGGTTGATGCGTAAGAGATTTTGAGTGCATTTGCACGACGCAACTCCTGTTTTACGTCCGCAATGATACCCATCTTGGTACCACCGTCGGCCTTCAAACAGATGGTCATAGATGCACGGTCTGCCTCATTCATATTATCACGCTCACTCGCTGCGAAGTCAAGGATATCCTTAACAGTCTTGTACGAGTCGTTGAGCTGAATCTTCGGTGCAGTACCGAACTGTGCCTGCATGTGAGACACCGGCACACCGATATGGATGTAGCTTACGAGATTCTTCTTCTCCAATTTCTGTACCTCGGTTGCATCCGGCAACTTGTAACGCACGAGCAACTCCTGATCACGCATAGAGGTTGAGAGCATGAAGAAGAACAAGATGATATACACAACATCGGGCAGGGAGGTGGTTGACATTGCAGGAACCTCACGTTCGCCCTTTTTCTTCATTACTGCCATAACTATTTGCCCATTTTACGTGGCTCCGCCTCCGAAATCTTCAACGGTACAGCCTTGGTGATAACTTTTCTTTGATCCTCCTCCAAATCGGCAAATTTCTTACCGAATTTGGTCATAGACACATCGTCACGCACTTCATTAAATGCACGAGTCAGCTCATTCTGCACACGGATATAGACCTGATAGTCTGTATCACGGGTGTTCTGAAGCGAAATAACGCCCTCGCTGACAGGGAAGGTCCACTTCGAGCCGTCCGGCATATCGAAGGTCTGCTCCTTCTTCTCAGGCAGGTTCTTGTCATCATAAGGGTTAAGGATGAACTCCTTGGCCTTATCTTTGAGATGACGAAGCTCCATAACCTTACCGCCTGCCATCAACTGACCGCTACCCGATACGAACACGAGGAAGAGGTTACGTTCCTTAACCTTAATATCCTCCTGCTTCACATTTGGGTCCGGCATAGGCGGCAACACACGCACGATACCTGTATCCACGTTCATTGTCGAAACGACAAGGAAGAAGATAAGGACGGTAAATGCGATATCCGCCTGTGACGATGCGTTAATTTCTGGTGCTTTCTTATTTTTTCCCATAAATTAACTCTTACTTTAACAGGTTACGAACCTCGGCGTAAAGGGTTACGAGCAAAGCCGCAGCCGCTACTACATAAGTTACAAGGATACCAACCTCAGAGATAACCAACTCGAACGGATTGTCAAATACACCACCGGCAGAGTTTGGAATAACCAGACCCTTGTGGCTCAATGCAATACCAAGAGCGGCACCTACAACAACGACTACAAGCGCAACTGCGAGCAGTGTCTTCTTAACGCCGGCAGGATCTGCAACCAAACCTTTAAGTGCAGCCCAAAGGACGCTGACAACTGCACCAACGAGCAGTGCATAGCCCCAAATGAGGTTCCAACTGATGGCAACCTCCGAACCACCTGAAACAACGGCCCAAGCAACCAGAGCCAATGTTACGGCGAACAGAGATATCATCAATATATTTAAAATCTTTTTCATAATTCGTTCTATGTACGATTGTATTTCGGTCTAATTATTTCTTGCTATAAGCAGTGAGAATATCCATCAAAGTGATAGACGAATCCTCCATCTCGTTTACCATACCGTCGATCTTAACGATAACGTAGTTGTAGAACACCTGGAGAACCATTGCTGCAATCAGACCGAGGAGAGTAGTAAGGAGCGCAACCTTCATACCACCTGCTACGAGTGCCGGGCTGATATCACCTGCTGCCTGGATAGAGTCGAATGACTGTACGAGACCTACTACGGTACCCATAAATCCGAGTGATGGAGAGAGTGAGATAAAGAGTGACAACCAACCCAAACCAGACTCCATCTGACCTGTCTGAACAGAACCATAAGATACAACAGCCTTCTCTACTGCGTCAAGACCCTGCTCATAGCGGTCGAGACCCTGCCAGTAGATAGAAGCGATAGGACCCTTAGTGTCACGGCAAACTGCCTTTGCAGCCTCAACGCCACCCTCGTTCAAAGCAGCCTCAACCTGTGCGATGAACTTCTTAGTGTTGATAGTTGAGAGAGCCAAGAAGAGGATACGCTCGATAGCGATAGCCATACCGAGTACCAATACGATAAGGATTGGGAGCATCCATCCCCAACCACCTTCGAGGAACTTCTGCATCAAAACGTGGTGCATAGACTCACCCTCGATCTGAACCTCAGTGTCAAGAGCGACCTCCTCTACAACAGCCTCCTCTGCCGGAGCAGCCTCGGTTGCCTCTACGGTAGCCTCTTCAGCAGGTGCTGCAGTTGCAGCCTCCTGAGCAATTGCAGTGCTGAACGACAGAGCAGCTACTGCCAAAACCAAAAATAATTTTTTCATAATTGTTTTTAATAAGTTAAAAAATTTGAATTGTTTTTCTTTTTATCTTTTGTTTTAGTTTGTTTTTCGTCAAAATCAACCCTTCTCTCACCAAGGCGCTCGTTACCCAATTCCAACAGCCAAACGATACAAAAACCTATGTATCAAGCCATTAAGACAAGGATAGCGATGCTACACACCTCAAAAGGCCTATTTATCAGTCCGAAATATATAAAATTTTATCCGTTTGTGCAAACTCTGAAAGAGAGTTTTCTCGCTATCGGCATGAAATTACTGCCCGCTTTCGCCTCGCAGCGACAGTGCCATTCGGTGCGACAACTCCTCCTGAGTAAGGTTCAGACCCAACAAACTCATCAGTTTGGTTACCGCCGCCTCAGTGGTCATATCATAACCGCATATCACTCCTGCATTCTTCAAGCGAAGACCCGTCTCGTACAACTCCATATCGACTGCACCCTCGCTACACTGCGTAACATTGACGATAGCAATACCTCGTGCGATAGCATCCCTCAAAGCATCGAGGAACCACTCCGCCGTAGGGGCATTTCCGGTTCCGAACGTTTCAAACACAACTCCTCGTAACCCGCTGACAGAGAGCATAGAACGCAGAGTCAACTCCGAGATTCCGGGGAAGAGTTTCAGCACAATCACGTTAGTATCGAATTTTTCGTTTATCGTTAACTCCGAAGGCTGTTTATAACCCTCCTCGAACCAGTCGTCAGGGTAGTGAATATTTGCGACATTATACTCGATATTGACACCCACCTCCGCCAATGGTGGATAGTTGCGAGAGTCGAAAGCGCTCAGCGCCTCGGCCGACATCTTTGATGTACGGTTGGCTCTGAACAGTTTATTCTGGAAATAGAGCGAAATCTCAGGCACTATCGGCAGACCGTTTCTCTGTGCCGAGGCAATTTCGATGGCTGTAATCAGATTTTCACGTCCGTCAGTACGCATGATACCCATAGGAATCTGACTGCCCGTAAAGACCACCGGCTTAGCCAAATTCTCAAACATAAAACTCAATGCCGAGGCCGTATATGACATTGTATCAGTGCCGTGCAAGATTACAAAACCGTCATACATTGCGTAGTTATCCCTTACAACGTGCGCAATATCTGCCCACGTCTTCGGCGTCATATTCGAGGAGTCGATAGGCGACATCTTGAAAACATCTATATCGACATTCAAGTGACGCACCGCAGGGAACTCTCGCTCAATAGAGTTGAAATCGAACGGAATCAGAGTCCCATTCTTATCACGCTGCATACCGATGGTTCCACCGGTATATATTATCAGAATAGAGGGTTTCTTATTCATACACTTATAGTCTGAAAATTCGTTTTACATTCTCTGTTGTTTGCGCTGCTACACGCTCATAATCAACACCTTGCAGTTCGGCAACCTTTGCACATATATACTTCACGTAGGAGGATTCGTTACGCTCGCCACGATGCGGCACCGGAGTCAAATACGGACAATCCGTTTCGAGAACAATATCCTCCAACGGCATCTGCTTAACTACCTCTGCAAGTTTGCTCTTCTTGAAGGTCACAACACCGCCGACACCGAAGACAAACTCACCGCACGCTCGTAATCGGCGATAGCACTCCACGTCGCTCGAAAAGGCATGAAATACACCCCTCAATCCTCGACCACGATACTTCTCAATCACCTCACACATCTGCTCCCATGCATCTCTGGTATGCACAGCAATCGGAAGGTTATACTGCAATGCCATCTCTATCTGCTGCTCAAACGCCTCAATCTGCTCGTCGCAATACTCCTTCGACCAATAGAAATCCAGGCCTATCTCGCCCACACCGCAAAATCGCTCGATTCCCTTGGGCGGTGTTGCCAAATATGCCTTCACCTGCTCCAAATCCTCTCGCCAATGAGGATTTTCATTGATGGAGGTCGGATGCAGTCCCATCATCGGGCGCATCATATTCGGATACTCCCGCACCAAATCAAATAGTCTTTGGTAACTCTCTCCGTCGATTGCAGGCAGCAGCAGTTGCTGCACATCAGCATCCAAACACCTCTGCAAGGCCTCGCTGCGGTCGGCATCAAACTCTGGCTCGTAAATATGTGAATGTGTGTCTATTAACATCGTCTATCGCTTTTCGTATATCTTACCCGGCAGTTGACATACAACATCCGACAACTCCAATTCGAGCAGCGTTGCCACCACCTCGCCTGCACTATATCCGCTACGCTCTATGATAACATCTAACGGAGTGCCGTCATCGCCAATGGCGGCAAGTATGCTCAACTCCTTATCATTAAACTCACGCTCGCTGATATATAGTTTCTCGGGGAGAGCATCTGCTGGCCTCCAATTCATACTATCGAAGAGGTGTTCCGCCGTACTGACAAGTTGAGCCATCCCTGTACGTATCAACCAATTTGTACCTACCGACATAGAGTCAGTACCACGCCCAGGCACTGCCATCACTGTGCGGGAGTAACCATCGGCAGCACGTGCCGTATGCATCGAGCCACCGCCTGCGGGAGACTCCAAAATCAACAATCCGTCGGCTACACCCGCAACAATTCGATTGCGAGGTATGTAGAGATTGCCATTTTGAGGAGTTCGAGAGGAGACCTCCGTAATTACCGCTCCACCATGCTCAACCATAGTGCGAGCCAACGCCCGATTCATCGCCGGAGTGACATCTGGCAACGCATTTGCAATCACTCCCACGGTGCGCAGACCATATCTTACGGCCGCTCTATGTGCTGCCGCATCTGCACCATAAGCCAGGCCGCTAACAACTACCGTGTCGGGGAATTTATCGGCCACAACTTCAAGTATCTCGTTACAGATGCGCTCTCCGTACGGGGTCATCTTGCGGGTACCGACAATCGAAAGTACACGCTCGGCTTGCAAACACGAGGCGCTACCTATTGTATATAATATATGTGGGTAGTCAGAGGTAAAACGCAATCGCTCGGAGTAGTCTGCATTGCATGACGAAATGGGACGAATACCGTTCTTCTCGCAATATTTCAGTTCCTGCTCCGCCTCGGCATATCCTTTTTTGCGGGCTATGCTCTTCGCAATATCGCTTCGCAGTTCGGCTCTCTCGACCAACTCCTGCTCCGACGCAGCAAAGATGGCAGCAGCATCCCCGAAAATCTCTAACAGATGCACAATGCCACGCACACCGAGTTGCGGGATAAAAGTCAATGCAATATCGTCAATTATCATATTCTGAGAGCCTTTTGCGCAGTTTTTGTACTTTTTCAGTTGTAAAGATACTATTTTTTTTGGTTTTGAAATAAAAACGTTATATATTTGCACTCGCTTAACGAGCAGATGAGAGATTTACTCGAAGCAATAATGGTCTGATGGCCGAGTGGCTAGGCAGAGGTCTGCAAAACCTCGTACAGCGGTTCGAATCCGCTTCAGACCACAAAAATAAAGCAGAGCAGACGACTTTTAAGTCGTCTGTTTTGTTTTTGTCCCCTTCACCGAGTGCAAGCACTCGGCAATTCGCAAAACCAAAACAGCCTACGGCTATTGCTCTGCGGTTGAGGCAATTACTCACCTTGGGATAGCAGGGTTGCAGGGATAATAGATGATAATACTCGGCTTTATCGCCCGTCATAAGGTATCCCTGCGAGCGGCGGACATAAAGTCCTTGCTTCGAATCCGCTTCAGACCTCCCCAAAAAATGCCTCACAGTTATCTGTGGGGCATTTTTCTTTCTACTTGCTAACAGAGGTTGGAAGAGGCTGTACAAATAAAGTGAAATAAAGTATTTCACATATGCCAAATATATGATTATCACCCGTTTCCACTTCGCCTCCCTACTCTTGGCTATTATCTAAATCTCTTATTACAACTCGCAGCAAGAACTCCTTGGTTGAAGGGCCTTCGCTCATCAGCAGATCGAGGATTGAGAGATTCGGAACAAAGGGCATACGATCGGAAAAGAGTTGAAAATATTCCGGAATAATGGCACTATCCTCAAAATTTTTGGGCCTAAAATCGATATCGCCATCATCTGCCGTAACATAACTCTCCGAAATCGAGAATCTCTTCTCAACATTCAGCAGTCTGAGAATTGTGGAAAGAATCTCCATATTATACTCCACCAGGGAGTGGTACTCTTTTGTATAAAACTGCTCAATAATTGGAGCATATAGGTCAAAATATGGGGAGGAACGATAGGCCGAAAGAATTGCAACCCAATGCTGGTGCTGCCAACGCTTGGAATAGTCGATACAAATCGACTGCATAGGTGTTCGGGGGCGATTTGCTCGATTCAGGTGTACAGATAGGGACATAACTCCATTGGCGGTCATTATCTCCGTGCGATTACGCATCGAGCGCTTGATGTAGTGCTCACATACATCTATTACACACCCTTCGCCCGCTTGTAGTAATCTTGCCCAATACTCTATATTTCCCCAATATACCGAGGGGAGAATCGTTCTGCCCATATCCTACTCTGTTGGCTCCTGCCAATCTCCATTATCTTTAATTAACTGAATCAATCTGTCGAGCGCCTCCTCTTGCGGAATATTGCGGCATACGACCTCACGTCCTTTATAGAGCGTTATTCTGCCTGCTGCTGCACCTACATATCCATAGTCGGCATCAGCCATCTCGCCGGGTCCGTTTACGATACATCCCATAACGCCTATCTTCAACCCCTTCAAATGGGAGGTACGAGCCTTAATCTCGGCCAATGCTCCCTCAATATCATAGAGGGTACGGCCACAACTTGGACAAGCGATATACTCCGTATGCGAGATACGCACACGTGCCGCTTGCAGAATCAACAACTCAATCTCTCGAATCTTCGCCGCATCGTGCTGTGGAGCATCAATCCATACTCCGTCAGCAAGTCCATCCAGCAGAAGTTGTCCCATATCGGCTGCCGCCTTAACGGCGAGAGTCTCCAAATCGGTGTCATCATAACGGCGACGGATAACTATATGCTCAGACGGTTCTGCATCCAAAATCGCAGCACGCCACTCGGCGGTAGGGTTACCCGACAAAGCCTCAACAACTCGGAAGTCGTCCGTAATCTCGTCGTGGACAATCGGCGTTTGCATGTCGCTGCGACGACGGAACTCGGTCGGCGAGTATCGCTCAGGGTGAACAATCGGGAATTCGCCCTCTCGCTTTGCAAAATAGTCCACCAACAGTTTAGCCACCGGCACCTCGTTCTCCGGAGCCTCGGTCAATGAAACACGTATGGTATCACCAATGCCATCTGCCAACAAGGCTCCAATGCCAACGGCGCTCTTAATGCGCCCCTCAATGCCGTTTCCGGCTTCGGTTACGCCCAAATGAATCGGGAAGTGCATCTGCTCGGCATCCATAGCCTCAACCAAAAGGCGGTAAGCATGCACCATTACACGGGTATTGCTCGACTTCATCGAAACAACCACCTGCGAGAAGTCTGCCTGGCGACAACGACGCAAAAACTCCATTGCCGAAGCGACCATTCCCTGCGGCGTATCGCCATGTGTATCAACTATATGACGAGCCAAAGAGCCATGGTTTACACCTATACGCAAAGCAACTCCTCGACGGCGGCACTTCTCAATAAGAGCCTCCAACTCGCCCGACTCCGTGCGATAATTTCCCGGGTTGATACGCACCTTATCGACATAGTCGGCAGCGATGGATGCAATCTCCGGCACGAAATGAATATCGGCAACTATCGCTGTCTGAAAACCGTCGGCTCGCAGGCGGGGCATAATCTCGGCAAAGGCCTCTCCCTCCTTGCGGCCTTGCGCCGTAAGACGCACAATAGGGGCCCCTGCGGCAGCGATACGCTCGATTTGCGCCACGCTGGCCTCAACATCGGCAGTCGCCGTATTGGTCATAGACTGAACGGCAATAGGGTGCGAACCTCCGATGAGCGTTTCGCCTATTTTTACCGTTTCACTATGTCGGCGAGTATATTTATGGAGTTCCATAGGTCAAAGATTTTTATTCACTGCTACAAATTTACGAATAAAAATAAGATTGTTGCCATTTATTTGTTAAATTTGCATCTATAAGAGATTGTTTCAAAGAGTTGATTATGGCACACAACCCCCTCGATAACGATATAAAGTTCGTATCCGGCGTTGGCGAAGCAAGGGCAAAACTGCTCGCCAAGGAGATTGGTGTGCATACTCTGCGAGATATGCTCTACCACTTCCCTTTCCGATACATCGACCGCACGCAAATGTATCAGATTAAGGATATTAACGAGCATAGTGGTTCTGCGTACGTTCAATTTCGGGCGAAGGTTACCGGCAAAAATTTCACGGGCGAGGGGCGTAAACGTCGCTTTTCGATCGTCGTCAGCGATGGAACAGGCAAGGCCGAATTGATATGGTTTCAAGGCATAAAGTGGGTCGAGAAGCGGTTTGAACTCGGCAGGGAGTATGTCATCTTTGGTCGCCCGTCATTCTTCCGTGGAGAACTCTCTATGGTACATCCTGAGATGGAACTTGTCGAAAAGGCTCTCTCCCGCAAGGTTGAGAGCGGTCTGCAAGGCATCTACTCCACCACCGAAAAACTCTCATCGGCACTCGGCACCAAGGGAATATACAACATCATCTGCTCGTTGTGGGGCAACGTACAGGGGCATATCGAGGAGTATATGCCCGAATATATCCGCCAGCGCTATGGACTAATCACGCTCGAAGAGGCTCTGTACAACATCCACTTCCCGCAATCGCAGGAACATTTACGACAGGCGCAATATCGATTGAAGTTCGACGAACTCTTCGGCATACAACTCAACATACAGTCTCGCCGCTCATCACGCACGAGCAACAGAGATGGCTTCGTATTCAGCAAGGTAGGCGAATTCTTCAACACCTTCTACAACACACGTCTGCCATTCCCGCTGACGGGGGCACAAAAGCGTGTCATTAAGGAGATACGTCAGGACACCGTCTCCGGAGTGCAGATGAATCGTCTGCTGCAAGGCGACGTGGGTAGCGGAAAGACCGTCGTAGCACTTATATCCATGCTCCTGGCGGTGGACAACGGCTTCCAGGCCTGCATGATGGCTCCGACCGAGATTTTGGCACGTCAGCACTACGCCACAATTATGCGTATGACCGAGAACCTTGGTTTGAAGGTTGGCATCCTCACAGGAACGACACGCACCAAGGAGCGCAACGAGATACTGCAAGACCTCGCTGCGGGAGAGATTCACATACTGATAGGTACGCACGCCCTCATTGAGGAGCGAGTGCAGTTTGACAACCTCGGTTTTGTGGTTATTGACGAGCAGCACCGCTTCGGTGTAGAGCAACGCTCCCGTCTATGGACAAAAAACTCGCAACCACCACACATTCTGGTTATGACCGCCACACCTATACCTCGCACCCTTGCAATGACGCTATACGGAGATTTGGATGTGTCGGTTATTGACGAGTTACCACCAGGTCGTCGCCCGATACGCACCGTATGCTACAAAGACTCGGCTCGCCTGCGACTATTCGGATTTATGCGTGAGCAGATTCGCCTCGGCCGTCAGATTTATATCGTCTATCCGCTGATTAAGGAGTCGGAAAAGGCTGACTACAAGAACTTACAGGAGGGATTCGAGGCTATTGTTCGTGACTTCCCACTGCCGGACTATCGTGTATCGGCGTGTCACGGACAGATGAAGCCTGCCGATAAGGAGGAGTCGATGCGCCAATTCAAGAGCGGCGAAGCCGATATTTTAGTTGCCACATCAGTAATCGAGGTGGGAGTTGATGTTCCGAATGCCACGGTGATGGTCATTGAGTCGGCCGAGCGCTTCGGTTTGGCGCAGATGCACCAACTTCGAGGCCGTGTAGGTCGTGGTGGAGAGCAATCCTTCTGTATCCTGATGTCTGGCGACAAGGTTTCCAGAGAATCGCAGGCACGTCTGGATGCCATGTGCGAGACGACCGACGGATTCCGTCTTGCCGAACTCGACCTCAAACTGCGTGGTGCAGGCGATATAAACGGTACATTGCAGAGTGGCTCTGCCATAGATTTGAAGATTGCCAATCCGACACTCGACCACCAGATTTTAGAACTTACACGCTCCATTGCCATCGCCATATTGGATGCCGACCCTACACTTGACGATGTGCGCCACCGCCCGCTACAAGAGTTGAAACGACGCTATGCCGGCGAGCAGGAGGTCGATTTTTCGATGATTTCATAAAGAGCCCGACGATGAAACGAATCATAATCACGGCCGTTACGGCGTTATTTTTGTGGAATGTGGCTCTCGGGCAGTTGTTCCATCCCGGTGAGGTGCTGAATTACCGTGTTGCCTATCGTGCAAAACTCTTCCCTAACACCGAATTGGCAACCGTATCCGTAACCACCAAGGTCGATACGCTCGGAGGGCGTGAGGTCTATCGTGTGGCAGGCGACGGACAGATCATGAAGAGTTTTCGCTGGTTTTTCAACCTGCACGACCGCTACGACATCTGGGTAGATACTCTTTCGAAACGCACTCTGCGTTTTGAGAGCAACATCATTGAGGGCAACTACACATTCCGCAGCCACTACCGCTACGATTGGGACTCACTGAAAGTTCACACATGGTCGCAACGTCGCACCCATACGCCACTAACCAAGACTATGACACTCTCCAAGCGAAGCATGGACCCCGTGTCACTCTACTTCAACCTGCGCTCGGTTGACCCTGAGCAACTGCGTATCGGCGAGGAGTACGACCTCGAAATGGTGTTGGAGGATACCATTCGTACATTGAAATATCGCTTCGTCGGCCGAGAGGTTTGCAGAGTCCCGAAGAGGGGCAAATTCAAAACTCTACACCTAATCTGCACTCTCGGAACAAGTCAGGAGTACTCATTCACCGACGGCTCCGAGTTCTCGATTTGGATTTCCGACGATCGAAACAAGTTCCCCGTAATGCTCGAATCTCCTATCACGGTAGGAAGCATCCGAGCCTACATCCACTCCTTCGAGGGGCTGAAATATCCGCTCGAATGTAAGATAGAGAAGCCAACAAAGAGAGGAGATTAGAGAGGATTTATAATTAAAGTTGTATATTTGCACTTGTCAAACATTCAAAAAACAAAAGAGTATGGAGAATAACAGATACGAAGAGGAGCGCTACGATGCCTACGAGGATGAGGTGCAGGTCGATGATTCTGCGCAAAAATCTATTCGTGGTTATCGTGTAGTTATAGTATTGTTGGCCGTTATCTTGGCAGGTATTTCTCTGCTATATTTTAACCTCAACCGCCAGCAGCAGCACGACTACGAACTTCTTAAAATAGACCGAGACTCAATTCAGAGCAATCTGAGCCACTTGATCACCGAGTACGACAGTCTAAAATTTGCCAACGACACCATCGCTGCCAACTTAGTAAAGGCAAATGAGATGATGGAGCAACTCAAACGTGAGCGTCGCTGGAACTACGCAAAGATTAAGGAGTACGAGCGTGAGGTCGGCACACTGCGCAGCGTGATGAAGAACTACCTGCGACAGATCGACTCGCTCAACTCGCTCAACAAGAAACTCGTGGCAGAGAATGTATCCTACCGCAAGGAGATCTCTTCGGCCAACCTGCGTGCCGACGTTGCCGAGGAGCGAGCAACAGAGTTGCAAAACAAGGTGCAGCAGGGCGCAGTATTACGTGCTCGTGACATCAACATCGTGACCCTTAACTCCCGTGACAAGGAGGTTACCCGTGTCAAAGGAGCCTCTACGCTTCGTGTAGATTTTGCCATCTCGGCAAACGAACTCGCTACACCGGGCAACAGAGAGGTATATGTATGCATCAAGTCGCCGGATGGTTATCTGCTCTCGACCGAGAGTGTTCCTACCTTCGCATATCAGGGAGGTAAGGTCGGATACTCGGCATCCCGAACTGTCGATTACCAGAATGAGGATATAGATGTCAGCGTGTATTATCGAGGCAGCGGCTTTGTCGCAGGACCTTACAAGGTTGAGATATACATGGATGGCAACAAGGTTGGCAGCGCAACCGTTCCGTTGAAGTAGTCCGACTCTATCACAAAGATAAAACTGCTGTCGGGAGCAATCCTGACAGCAGTTTTTGTTTTACACAGCAAGAACTTCGGCATGAAATCGGCATGAACTCGGCATGAACGCCAACGCCCTCGTTAAAACTAAATAACCCCCGCAAGTTCGGATTCTTGCGGGGGTCATACGACTTCGACGGGAGAGAATCTCCTCGTCATACAAACCTATACTCGGCTTATAGGGCGGCGCATATTGCGACCCGTCTGCTCCATAAAGCGACGCTGAGATTTCAGCAAGTTACGAGATTGAAGCACGAGTGTCTTGGTCTCGCCAAGGATGCCCATATAGAGCATTCCCGACTTAGAGTTAGACTCTCCGTTGGAGATACGTGCCAACTCCGACTTGGTGAGGTCGGCGATACGTCTGAACAACTCGTCACGCATATCAAGGACATTGTCAATGTCGTTGTAGTCATTGTTTGTCACCATATATATAATGCGTGAGTAGATAATATCCATATCGCTGTTAATCGAGATGAGATCCTCGCTTTGTGAGCGTGTCAGACCCTCGTGGTTGTTGTCGATATGTTCGAAGGCAGGGCGAACGATGTGGGTCATCGATTTGGTCATCTCGTTCAGGTAGTCAACCATCTGCACGTAGTAGAGTGCCAGATTGAGGTCGGTCTCGTAGGCACGACGCAGGGTCGAAGCCACGGAGTATTTCAATACGTTGATACGCTCATAGGCCTCGTTCGATTCTGCAAGCAACTCTTTCAGCGCCTTGCGATTCTCCTTCATCAGGGCAATAACCGTGCGATTGTAGATGTGTGTCGAATTCTTAATCGTAGAACTTACCAACGCAACAACATTCTCTGCCACATTCTTGCCATCCGAAAGTTCCATCGAGACAGTCTCATCCTTCTTCTCCTCGCTCTTATTCTTTTTGCGGGCAGCAACAATATTGCTATGGATCAACATATAGATACAAAGTGCCGACAACAGGCCGAATGCAATCCACTCTCCCCACATAAGCAGGAAGCCTACAACCAAAGCGATAAGGAAGCCGCCGATAGCGGTTACAAACCATCCCATAATAACGGTCATAACACCTGTGATACGATACACGGCACTCTCTCGGCCCCAAGCACGGTCCGCAAGCGACGAACCCATAGCCACCATAAAACATACATAGGTGGTTGAGAGCGGGAGTTTAAGTGATGTTGCCAAAGCAATCAGCAGGGATGCTGTTGTAAGGTTTACCGTTGCACGAATCATATCATAAGGTGCGCCACTACACTCAATATCTGCCCATTCGAAACGTGATGCAACAAATGTCTTGACACGCTGCGGAGTCACCCTGTCGAAGAATCTAACGATTCCCAAAGTACCACGTACCAATGTACGAGAGAAGAGCGATGAAGAGTGTTGAGGCTGAACATCATCACCCTGTGCTGAGAGGGATAACTCTGTCTCTGAAACGTGCATAGCCTTGCTCGATGTCCACAAGGTAACCACCATGATAAGACCTGCGGCAAGGATATAGAGAACGTTTGCCGTCTCCGGATTATTAAGAGCACCCATCATCATGCCCTCATTCATACCATCCACGCCCTTAGCATACGAGAAGGCATCGAAACCTGCAATCGGCACACCGATAAAGTTCACAAGGTCATTACCCGCAAACGCCAGCGCCAAAGAGAAGGTTCCGGCAAGAATGGTGATACGCAGAATATTGACACGGAAGATTTGCAGGAAGAAGAGAATCAGCGTACAGCCAACCCAGCAGATAAAGAGGGCAAGCAGGAGATTATCGTTAATCCAACCGATGAATGCGCTATCTTTAAGGATATTCTTCAAACCCTTGAAGAGTGCAAAATATACGATTGATGTAAGCGACATTCCGCACCAGAGAGCACCCAAATATCGGAGCATCTTCATATATCGGAACGAGAAAATCACACGAGAGATATACATGATAACCGTACCGCAGACGAATGCCAGCACCACCGAGAGCAGAATTGCAGAAACGATACCCATTGCTCGGGAGGTGTTGATATATTGGCTCAACATACCAAATGTGATAGCCTCGTCGGTCGCAATCTTAAAGAGCGAAATAGCCACAGCCGAGCCTAACAAACAGAAAATAAGCGATACGGTGGTTGATGTCGGCAGACCCAACGAGTTGTAGAGGTCGAGCAGCACAACGTTGGCAATCATTACGCCCACGTAGAGCAACATTACCTCCTTGAAGGAGAAGAGAGCCGGGTTGAACATACCGTTTCTCGCTACCTCCATCATACCGCTTGATGTCATTGCGCCGATGATAATACCACACGAAGCAACAATAAGAATAGTGCGCATTTTAGCAGCCTTGCTACCGATAGCCGAGTTCAGAAAGTTCACGGCATCGTTAGTAACTCCTACGTAGAGTCCCGAAACAGCAAGTATGGCGAGAATCACCACAACTGCAATGTAGAGTTCTATCATTGTATAAACAATTTGGTTTTATAGATACAAATGTAAGTGCATTTTATCAATAAGAGAAGAGTTTTACGAAATATTAACGTAAAATTAACGTAGATAAAATCATTTTCTACTTGTGCAGGGGGCGATGTAAGTAGGGAATTTAGGGAATTTAAGGAATTTAGGGAGGGCAAATAACAGAGGGGACACAATATTGCCCCATCATATTGATAACCTTATTTGTAAATCTTGATAGACTACAACGTAGCGCCGTAGCCTTTGAGGTGTTCGATAAGGGTTGGCACATCGACATCTTGTACGGTACAAGATAAGAGTGCACACTGTGCTGCGGCCACACCTGCTGCTTGTCCTGTTCCCATACAGCTGGCCTGTACTCGCAGTGATGCAAAGGCTTTACGGTCGGCAGATATTATACGGCCTGCAACAAGCAGGTTAGGGAAATCAGCCGCTATCAATGCACGATATGGAACATAGGCTGGCTGTTTGAGGAAGGTAATATTCTGCGCACTACCCTTTGCCACATGGATATCAATAGGGTGCGCACCTCTCGATATGCTATCCTCATAATGGAAACCGCTAACATACTCCTCGGCCGTAATGGTATGTACCCCCAAAATGCGGCGAGTCTCTCGGACTCCTGCCTGTGTAGCGATAGCCGAGACGTAACAAGAGGAAAACTCCTTAACCTCCTTACGCAACACCTCCGCCATACGATACACATCCTCTCGCAGACGGCACTCAGCCTGCATGTAGTCTCTATTATCGCATGCATCGCCACTTGTGCGTGTCATATTCACTGCTACAACGCCATCGTGCAGCATAGTACAGAACCACGGACCGCCAAACTCCGGAATATCAAGTTCATCGGCTTTGGCCAACAAGTGCTCTCGTACCGGCAGACAATGGCAGTTTTCACCCTGCTTATTATGGTGCATGGCCTCCTTAACCAACGGAGAGTCGGTATCTACTCCTGAGAGCACAAAATATGTGGAGAGCGGTTGCAGCGGCTCAGCCTCACGTGGCTGCATAGGAACACCTGCCATAGCGGCCAAATCGCCATCGCCCGTAGCATCAATAAATACCTTTGCCGAGAGAGCCTCCGAACCATTCTTATTCTCTATTACGATCTGTTTAACAACACCATCCTCACAAACACAACCAGAGAGATACGAGTGCATATAGAGAGAGATGCCCGCCTCCAATGCCATTCTCTGCATACACAGTTTATAGAGTTCCGGATCAAAAGCGACATTGCCAAGCGGTTTCTCGATATAGGCACCGCCCATCTGCTCCAAACGTCCAACAAACTCCCATGGAATACCACCCACAACGAGTTCGCCATTATAGGTAAAGACGCTCAAAGGGGTCACAAATCCCGCCGTTGCCATACCTCCAAGAAAGCCATATCGCTCAACCAGAGCGACACTCACACCCTTACGAGCCGCAGCCACAGCCGCCATAAAGCCTGCGGGGCCACCGCCACAAACAACAACGTCGTACTCGCCCACAACAGGGACAGATTTGGTAATCTCAATTTGTTTCATCGGTGTTATTAAAGTCTTCTGATTAAGGTCAAGCAAAGTCAAACAAGGTCGGGCTGGGCAATACTATTCAAATAAGAGAAGAGGCTGCGCCCCTTCAAACCGCCACTACAACCACTTCTTATATCTGAAATACCCCATAGTCAGCGCCGAAGCCAAAACCATCAAGGCCAAAGCAAATATATAGCCGAGTGGTAAGGTGTAACCGTTAGGCAGGGTGTAAACCCACTCCAACTCCGGCATAAATCGGAAGTTCATACCATAGATACTTGCAACGAGTGTTGCCGGCAGGAAGATTACGGCTGCGACCGAGAAGATTTTTACCACCTCGTTCTGCTCAATGTTGATAAGGCCGAGCGTTGCATCCTGGATATAGTCCAGACGCTGGAAAGAGAAGTCCGTATGGCTGATAAGCGAGTTTACGTCCTTAATCATCAACTGCAAGCGAGGGTAAATATCGTTAGGGAATCGCTCGGAGCGCAAAATGCCCGACAATACTCGCTGGCGGTCGAAGATATTCTCTCGCAAAACCATGGTTCGCTCCTGCAAAGTGTTGATGCGGTGGATGACCGACTTATCGATGCTGTCCTGGCGATTGATATCCTTACTCAGGGTCGAGACTTGGCGGCCAACCAACTCCACAAGATCGGCGTCGAAGTCGATGCGGACTTCGAGCAAAGTAATTAAGATATGGTAGCCGGTCGAATAACTTCGATAGTTCATCTGCAAGCGCTTCTCGGCCTCTCGGAAGGTACGCATATCTGCCTGACGCACAGAGACAAGCACGCCTTCGTTGGAGAGGATGAATGACACAGGCTCAACCTCAAAACTCTCGCCTCCAACGGGAACAAAGAAGTTGGAGTTCGAGATTATGGCATTCTCACTCTCGGAGTATTTTGATGTGGACTCAATCTCCTCAACCTGCTGCTTGGTTTGCAGGCTTATCTCCATAAAGTTCTCGACAGCCTTCTGCTCCTTGATTGTAGGCTGCACCATATCAATCCACAAGATGTCGTCGTATCCCAAATCGTCAAAGAGTTCGGTATCGGCATTGCGGATGATTTTGTTGTATTGTTTCAGATAGATTGTAATCACTTTTTGGTCCTCCGGTTTTCTTTAATTAAAAATTAAGGAATTAGGCGAGCATCCGAGGGTCATATCCCTCTGCGAAGGATGCCGTGGCTTACCTTCAACCGGGATTGACCTTAGGTTGAACCTTCAACCCAAAGTCCCAAAACTTTTTAAGTGCTTTGTGTTTCTGCTCGTCGAACAGAAAATCTATGTTCTGAGTGAGATATTCGTATGCATAAGGCTTATCTCTATGCTCCTCGCTTTCGAGAATAGCCTCGTAGGTATGCTCTATACCGAATGTTAATGCACGTTGCAGGTTGTCGTAGAGTTCGTAAGAGACACCCTTGCGAGCAACCCAAACTGCAAAAACAAATGGAAGGTGGGTCTGGGCAATCCACTCCTCTGCCAGGTCGTAAGAGTAGGCAAAACGCCCCTCGTAGCCGAAGACTTTGTCGCCGATGAGCAAGAATGCATCTCCCTCCTGTGGTTGCTCGACTACCGAGTAGTCATCCATAGCGATCCACTCCGGAGCAATCTTCCATCTATTCTGCGCAAGATAGCCGGCCAACTGCACCGAGGTACGAGAGTGGCCGTCAAGCCATATGCGACGAACATTTTGAATCGGGGTATTGCTTACGATAACGACTGTGCGTACAGTGCCTACCGCTCCAATGCAGTAGTCTGTGATAATCTCTGCACCTTTAAGCGTAGGGACAACAGCCGCAGGCACTAATGCCACATCGACTTTACCTTCGGAGAACTGCTTCGCACATTCGGATGGGGGTACAATGACCAAGTCGGCAGCGAGATTACCCTCGTGTCGAATTCCATAGATAAATGGTATCGTATTGAGATACGATATTGCTGCTATTTGTGGATTGATAACCATCGTCCATACCTATGGGTTTTCATTGATTTAATTATACAAAGGTAGTAATTTTTACATATAATATGCCTTCTCGTCTATTTTTTTTAGAAAAAATACGAAATTCTCTATTCTCGCAACCCGCTATAATGAAACAAATTGCGCAAATTTCTCAGATTTTGTCGTAAAAATTTTTGAGAAAAACTCTTGACAAACGCATTTTTGATGTTATATATTTGCACTGTCAATCGGGCGTTCGCCCCAACATCTTTCGACATAAAATTTCGTTGTCGAAAAACTTATCAACATCCATAACTTACAGATAATGTAGCGGTTGCACTCTATTATTGTGCGCTATCGACACATTATCAACAAACTTATCAACTTTTACACGTTATGAACCGTCTCTCTCTTTCAACGGCGGTGCAGAGGGTAGCCAATGCCAAAGGCTACGACTTTCACACCGTATCAGCGGAGTATCTCCCTGCGTTTGCATCGACAAAACCGACAATTCTGATGTTGCACCCCAAATTTCAGAAGATTGAGGGGCAAAAGCATGGCAAAATCACCCACTCGCTGACCATTCACGCTCTGCAAAACGGAGCAAAACTCCCCCACGATGCCCGCACCGCCCTGCTCGAAACGCTCGAAAACGATATGCTCGACCTACTGACAGCACTCTCCAACGAGAGTTTTGTGGTGGCGGTCGAGGAGATAAACCTGACCCCCTCAACCCTCAAAATGAGCGTATCGGGCGACGTGGCAATCACGGCAACATGTCTGCTAACCTCCTTCTTCTAATCCTCAACCCTCTCTATTATGTATTTCGAAACAACCCCATCAGATTTTACCCCTATCAAAGAGGGTCTTATATTTGAGTTCTGCTGCGAGGAGACCTCCGATGTTGAGGCTGTAATCATAAACGACTTGACCAATGCCGAGGTTGCTCGTCTGCAAATCAAAAATGTCAACTATGGCACAATCGATATTGCCCCATACATTCCGACCCCCTCACTACTATTACCGAATACTACCGGAAGGAGTCGCATCTACAATATCGGCATTTCAAAATACCATGTGGAACTCTACCGCTCTGGTGATAGTACACCGCAATGTTCCTCACGTGCGGTAACGGTCTCCTCGAACGGCTACTTCTCCGAAGAGATGCCATTCCTCACGACGACAATGGGTGCGCATCGCATCATCTCCGCAGGCGAGTATGACAATATCGGCATATACAGCAATCCAGGGTGCGAAATATCGGCAAATATAACCTCGGATGCCGGTGACGACATAACGGTGAGCATCAACTCGTCCACAGGAGTCGCACACCTGATTTTTGCGGCCGGCGACCTATCTGCCAATGCGACCTCGGCAAAGGTCGAGATATACTGTGACGAAGAGTGGCTAAACGAGATTTCGTACATCATTCAGCCCAGACACACAATTGGCGTTCGTTTGGCATGGCGCACAGCAAAGGGAAACATCGAGCAGTACACCTTCCCCGTAGTTTCACAGAACTCTATTACCGTTCGCCGCAACCAAACCACCACAAAATACAACACCGAGCAGATATTGGACAGCCAAATGGTTAAGCAGCAGCATCTAATATCCGACTTCGAGCCTCGCAGCACACTCGATGCTCTCTCCGAGATTATCGCAGCCCCCGAGGTATGGATGGTATATCCGAACCATTCCCGCATAAATGTCGTGAACAGCGCCCTGCAATACGACATCACGCACACTATCGGCCGCATAGAGATGGACATTGTGAGCGAAAGAAAGGAGGGTTGCATATGATTCGCCTCTATATAGACAATAACGAGTGTGACGTGGCGCAAGATATAAAGATTCCGCTCAATATATCATTGTCAAACCTCGGCAACGTGCAGAGCGCACGCTCAGGAAGGAGCCTCGAATTGGAGTTACAAGGGACAACAGCTAACAAAAAGATTTTTGGCACCTCCGACTCCCTCTACACCGCAAAGAGGTTTAACTCGGAGCATCACACCGCCCGAATAGTGGTCGATGGTTCTACGCTGCTCGAAGGCTCTGTATGCCTGTTGCAATGCCACTCCCAGAACAGAGGGGATATTCGATACCGTATTCGCATCATCGGCGGTGGTGCAGAGTGGGCAAAACGTGCCTCCCTAACCAAAATACGTGACTGCGGAATAGAGTTCTCGATGCAACTTACCCCGTCGGAGATTGCAAAGAGTTGGGAGGGGGAGCAGGCGGTACGTTTCCTGCCCGTTGGTCGTAATAGATACTCTGCCGAATATACCAATGCCACGATCCCCAACGAGCATATCATGACCGTCGATGACTACCACCCCTTCATATCCGTTAAGAGAGTCTTGGAAAGCATATTCACGAAGGAGGGCTACACTATCGAGAGTGCCTTCTTTGACTCGGAGTTGTTCCGCTCGCTCTATTTCAGTGGAGAGTTTTCATCGCCCGACACCTCCGCACAACGTGCGAAGGCCGACTTCCTGGCAAGAAGGCAGGCTCCCGTCACAGCCACAGCCGACTCGCTCGGAAGGGTCTTTGCGTCGCCCGGCGTGCTGAACTACTCGGTAGGCAATGTAGTCAATACGGCAAGCCCAATTGCGGTGGACAGCAACGGGAAAACAATGTCGGACACATTTGCCAACAACGACGTATTCTTCATCGACGAGTATGGTTATGCATGCTTCTCTCCAACCTCGGCTATGAACGTGGGATTTATCCTACACTTGGAATACGAGACCGATTTCAGAATTCTCTCCCGAAAACGTCTCAAAGGCTTTGACTCAGTGCAATTCATCCCCGGAGTATCACTGAACTTTTCGTTAGCGAATAGTTATGTCGATTTCCGTGACAAGATTGCGGCAGCAGGCAGTTACAAATTATTTATTTTCGACTTTGCAGAGGGCGAACAATACCGATTGACCATTAAAGACCGAGCGGGCAACACCTACTCAACATTGACGATTTCGAAGCAAAGCACGGTAATAAATATGCCCGACATAGAGGGACTTACCGCCGTGTGCGAAAGATTGGAAAATGGCTCTTACTCAGCATACGGAGGGGATTGGGCGCTATACGAGTCGTTTATCTCCGAGAGAGGAACGAAGGAGGTGAGTGTCGATTTGCGCATCCCGACACAAAAACTGACGGCAAACGAGAAGTTCTATTTCGACAAGATATTTTTCGGTGGTGCAGACCCGAATATGAACATCACCCTCGGCGTGGGATGCTCCCTGCGACCATACTTCTCGACCAACCCCGGATATGGCTCGACCGTAACTTTTCAAGATATTACCTACAACAATATCTGGCTGATAGATTTGCTCGATGCCGTTCGACAGATGTTTAACCTGGCGATATACTCCGACACCCGACTAAAAAAGGTCTTTATCGAGCCGATGGAAGAGTTGCTCGGCAAGGGGGCCATTCATGATTGGAACAACCGCATCGACATTTCGCAATCCGCAACCCTCTCGGATATAGGTGTCGATACACCGCAATGGCGAGTTTTGAAATACAAAGACGGGGATAGAGCCTCCGAACAATTCAATGCCCAAAACGACACCGCCCTCGGCTATTGGAAGAGGGAGATTCCACTCTACGGAACTACGGCATCGGCACACAACGACAACAACCCTGTCTTTACCACAGGTATCAATCGCACGGGACTCTACGCCATTGCCCCATCGGCCTCGGTAATGCAGGTAGGAGATAATGCCCACGAAGGCTCGATAGACACCCCTTTCTCCACCCATATCATCAGATATGCAGGCATGCAACCTCTTCCGGAGGGGGAGGTGTGGGGTTATCCACTCAATAGCGGGCGGTATCCTTTGGCAGGTTTTCATTTTGCAGGGGATGGTAACAGCGAAGCCTTCTCGCTATGCTTTGAGGATCGTGACGGAGTAGAGGGTTTGCATCGTTACTACGACGACAAATTGGCTCGTGAGGCAGAGTGTCAATACATCTCCCTCACACTGCGACTCTCCCCATTAGACGTAGAGCGATTACTCTATCCGCAACACAATCAGGTCTCGGCATTGAGTTACTTCCGCCTGACGCACAACAACGAACAATCGCTATTCTTGTTGGACAGCCTGCAAGAGTACTCTCCTGCCACACGAGAGGCAAAATGTCGATTTATGCGACTGACAAAAGATTATTAACACACGGTTTACGCACCTACGATATGACCAGACACGAAAAAAGTACTCTTACAACTCTGAAAATCAAGATGCAACGCCTCGATGCATCGCAAATCATCGACCACCTGTGGCGTGAGGGTCTGCTCTCCCGAAAAGAGATTGAACGGATAGGAATCCGCAACGAATTCAAGCGTCGCACGACCAACGGAGAGAGTCGATGCCAAGCGATGGAATCTCTTGCCGCAGAGTTCAACTGTTCGTACGAGAAGGTGCGTGCCACAATCTATCAAAAACACTAACCTACAAATGAAAGAGAAGATTAAAATCTCAGCAAACGCCACAACCTGCGTAATCGACATCGAAGGCACGATAGGCATCCCTGAGGAGTGTCAGTTTGAGAACATCGGCGACCGCATTGCCACCTACGAGAAGTTTCGTGAGCAGGTTGCCAAAATCTCCGAGATTGAGCAGCCGTCGGTGGTCGTCAATATCCGCTCGGCAGGCGGAGATGTCAACGACGCACTGCTCATCTATGAAGCCCTGAGCGAACTCGATGCCCATATCGTCACCCGTTGTTACGGCTACACGGCCTCCGCTGCGACAATCATTGCACAAGCGGCAAGCGAGGGCTATCGTGAGATGTCGCAATCGGCGCTCTACCTCATTCATCAGTCGAGTTGTGCCGCCGAGGGTAACAGCGAAACACTCTCAGCACAGGTGGAGTTACTCCAAAAGACCGACGAGCGTTTAGCGGCACTCTATGCCGAGCGTTCGGGTCGCAGTGTCGCCGAATTCAAGGAGTTGATGAGCCTCAATAACGGCAATGGTCGCTGGCTCTCGCCGGAGGAGGCGAAGGATGCGGGGCTTATCGACACCATCATCGGCTCGGAGTCGGAATCTTCGCAACGAAAGGGTGTTGTCGGCATCGTTTCCGACCTGTTCAGACTCGGTCGCAAGGACGAGGAGCATCCGACACTGCCCACCGACCACAACATTCTCCACAATCCGCTCACCGAATTGCAGACAAGACGCTCTGCCATCGCCCTGGACGAGGGACAGCGAGCCGTAAAACCATCGGTCATAAAGAGCGTGGAGGATCCGGGCATTGATGACGGAGGAGTCTCGTCAAATGCCGCAGCATACAATCGTGATGCAACAAATTTCCACAGACTATAACAGTCTGTAAATAAACAACAAACCAATCAAAAAACTTTACAACTATGTTAATCGAAAATCCAAAGACCTACAAAGGCACCGATGTTGAAACCATCTTTTTCCGTCCGTCATTCTGTGGCAAGTCAGCCGATGAGTTGGGCATCCGAGTCCTCTACAATCTCCCAATGCCAACCACCGTACAGGTATGGAGCAAGCCGGACAACGTATTGCAGGCATTCGCCAGCGGTTGGAGCGGCGGTCAGAATGCCACCAAGCAGCAGAAGACAATCAATATGCACAAAGTAAAGGCCGAAACTGCCTTCTCGGCCGATGACTACTTCTCGATGGTATTCGAGAAGATTACCGGTAGCGCAGATGTCAATATGGGCGACTTGACCGGCACCGAGTTGGAGAAGGCCGAGACGGAGTTGTTCCGTCAGGCTATTGCCGAGGGCGTGCGTGCAACAATGTGGCTGGGCGATACCGATGGTGAAATCTCATCGTTTACAACCTTCAACGGTTTCTTGAAGGCTATTAATGATGCTATCGAAGACGAGCCAGATATCATTGCAGACAATACTATTACAAGCGGCCACTCTGCTATTTCTGCCATGCAGTTGGCGTGGAACAATGCAACTGCCGACTTGAAGGCTCTGCGTTCGGAAGGCAACCTCGTATATCTCGTATCGTCCGACATCATGAACAAGTATATGGAGGAGTTGGATGCCAAGGGTACCGACTCGGCGTACAGAGAGAGCATTGACGGCCGCCCGTCACTCTTCTACCACGGTATTCCTGTCGTAGAGGTTCCTCTTGGCAAGTACTTGCAGAATTATGGAACGACTTTCTGTATCTTGACCGATCGTCGCAACTTTATCCTGGCGCTCAATACTGCGGATATGCCTGAGAATGAGGTGCGCATGTGGTACAACCCTGACGAGATGGAGAACCGCCAGCGTGCCGTATTCCTCGCCGGCACCGAGATTCTCGACCCTAAACTTGTGTCGGCCTGCATCTCTGAAAACTAAACCATCAGAGCACTATGTATGGGAACGATACAAAGAAGCCAATCGGAGGTATAGCGCATTGTGCGCTATACCCTGCCGATTCCGTTCGTATAAAGAGTATTACTACAAACGGGTGCGACGTTTTGTTTGCCAATCAGTCCTGTGAATTTGACCTATTCGACGAACATTCATCGTTCAACGAGCAGATGCTCTCTGACAAGGGGGTCTTGAAGGTCGTGCATCGCTTGGAATTGATTGCCGACCGCAACTTTGCCTCGTCGTGGCTTGAAACAGACTTCACACATCAGGCAATAGACAAGGGGTTGGTAGCAAAACTCACCCTCGCCGACGGGCGAGAGTTATTGGTAGGCTATTCTAAGAAATTTAAGTTTGAGCGACCGTTGCGTCTATCCTCACTCTCCTTCAATTCCGGCTCTCGTGCCAACGAAACACCGACTCTGACCCTGACTCTCACGAGTGAGGATACGGCATTTGCTATGCCGCTCATATAGGAATTATCACATCTAATAACCGAATAAAATGGAGAATAAAATTAACAAAAGTGTAGTTTGTGGAGCGGCAGAACCTTTGCCCGACATCTCTTTCAACACACTCTCGTCTATCGAAAGTCGAGACTTCTGGCGTTGGGGCAGTGACAACCGTTTACCACAACTTCTGGCAACAATATCCCGCCGTTCGCCGACACATCGCCGCATCATAAATGACAAGGCGGATTATATCTCCGGCAAAGGTTTCAATTTTGACCATACCATACCATTGCTCGGGCAGATGGTTGAGCGTGTAAATGGTTACGGAGAGTCGCTACGACAGGTTTTAAATAAGGTGGCATTCGATAAATCGCTCTTCGGTAACGCCTTCATTGAGGTTGTCACCGATGCAGACCACACCTTTCTTGCCCTCTTTCATCAAGATGCAACGCACTGCCGAGTAGCCAAAGATTCGCAACACATACTTCTGCACCACAATTGGGACTCCTTCACCAAGAAAGATGCAGTCGTCTTGCCTCTCTATCCACACTTTGAGAAGCAGAGCGACGAAACTATGCGCTCGATTATCCACTACAAGGATTATGAGCCATGTTTCAGCCACTATGGAGTGCCACCATACATTGCCGGAATGAATGTCTCGGCCATAGCCTACAAGACCGACCGCTGGAACATCTCACGATTAGACAATTCGTTCCAACTCTCGGGCATGATGGTGGTCGATGAGGCTGTGGATAACGCTCAGGATGCCGAGAATTTGGTGCGCACGGCCGAGGCTCGCTTCTCCGGTCGCCCCGGACAGGTACTCTTCGTCGTGAAGAACGGCAGCGACAAGGACCACTCACGATTCATCCCTATCGAGTCGCAAAATGATGGCGATTGGAA
Source organism: Alistipes sp. (assembly GCA_045659425.1). Taxonomy (GTDB): domain Bacteria; phylum Bacteroidota; class Bacteroidia; order Bacteroidales; family Rikenellaceae; genus Alistipes. Next base: position 68,938 of record JAZOWW010000007.1, read on the forward strand.
GGATTTGCACGATCAGGCTACGGGCGACATTGTGGTTGCCCACTCGTGGTTCCGCTCTTTGAGCGGTTTAGACTACTCGTCTGGCTTCAACTCCGAGCGCATCCTGCACGAGTACGAGATTGCGCTCAACACGGTCATCCTCGGCGAGCAGGCAGAATTATTGGAGCCTATTATCCACGCCATGGGTACAATTTTGGGTATCGACTGCTCCTCGTTGGAGATTATCAACCGCCCGCCGACACGCTCGAAACCTATTTACATGAAGGTTTGGGAGGCTCGCAAGGCCGACGGTTTGGATTACGATCCGGAAGATGAGCGCCAGCAACTATTCCTCTCGGAGATAAGTAAGTACAACATCACAAAAGTAGGATAGCATGAAAAATTTAATCACCCCCGAACAGGTCATCTCGCTTGCTTTTGGCGATGGTGACTACATCTCCGCAGAGGTTGTTACCGAAGCGGATATTACCCTCGCACAACACCGATATATCTACCCGATACTCGGTGTGTCGCTCTGCTCGGCGGCACTTGACGAAATGTATGACGAACTTGTAAACGATTACATCGCCCCGGCGCTTGCATTTGCCGTGAGAGTTCTCATCCAGCCGGCACTCAATGTCCGTTGCGGACAAACGGGTCTTGTAGCCCCCTCGACACCCGTTTCCGAGGCTGCCACATCGTCGGCCGCACAGGCTCTGCAACGCTCGTTGGAACGCCGCCGAGATGGTTTGCTAAAACGCCTATCCGACCACCTGGCAGAGCATGCAGAGTGCTATCCTGAGTACAACCCCAAGGCGGATGCAATGAAAAAATGTCAAACTTATGGAGGCTTTATTCAGATACATTAACGCAATGGTGATGGGGATAGCGGCACTTTTTGCACCCGTTCGCCCGATAATTATCTGTGCCTTGGTTTTTGTCGCCATAGACTTTGTGACGGGAGTTGCGGCGAGTCGAAGCATAGCACAGCGTCGGGGAGAGGTGTGGTATTTTGAGAGTTGCGAGGCGTGGCGTACGGTGCGCAAAGCAGGCTTTGTCATCACGGCGATTGCGATGACGTGGCTCTTAGAGAGTTGCATCCTGGACTTTATGCAACTACATCTGACCCGACTCTTTGCCGGAATGATTTGCGGAGTGGAGATGTGGTCGTTTCTCGAAAATGCCTCGGTACTCTCGGATGCCCGACTCTTCGGGTGGATGCGCCAATATGTTCATCGTCGCATAAAAAAGGAGATTGGAGATGATATGTAACCATAAACCTCTGCCCAGAGGTCTGCGCAACTGCAATCCGGGCAATATCCGTCGCTCGTCAGTGCGTTACAAGGGCGAGCGGGAAGAGTGTAGCGACAACGCCTTCCGACAATTTAAGTCTATGGCGTGGGGCTACCGTGCAATGTTTGTGTTGTTGCACACTTATGCACTGCATCACAACTGCACCTCAATACGCTCTATTATAAATCGTTACGCTCCACCTTCGGAGAACAACACCGAAAACTACATCCGTCGTGTCGCACTCGCCACGGGCATAAATCCGTCGGAGAGAGTCGATACTCTCAACGGGAAGACGATGACCCGTATCGTGAGCGCAATGTCCGAAGTCGAGAACGGCGTGCCGGCTGTGCAAAACGATATTGCAGAGGGTTGGCGACTTTTTAGAGCAGATTTCTGACGATTTTCACTATATTTGTGATATGAAAATCGAATTCTCGACACACTTTATAAAAGAACGAATCAGGCGAATGCCGATGGCAGTGGTTTTACTACCGCTCGCCCTCGGCATTCTCTTTTCGGAGTATGTCGTGCTGCCGATTTGGTTGTGGGTAGCAATGTTGTTCACGGCTCTATTTATCGCTCTGCGATACAAGGAGGGCGGAGCAACCTCTATATGTGTCTCGATTTTCGCTTTGGGAGGATTGTTGCACTCGGTGCATATCCCCGATAGTCTGCCATACGGAGAGCGTGTGCGGCTACAACTCCTCTTTGACAACGAGAGCAAGTTGCGTGGCGACTACTGCTCCGCAACGGCACAAGTTACGGAATGTAATCAGCAGAGGTGCCGTAGCGGTGTGGTCGTATATTCCGATACCACCCTGCTATTCAAGGCAGGAGATCGTATCGAGGCGATGGCTACCGTACGCCCATTCAAGAGTGAACATCGAGGTTACGCCTCGTTGATGTATCACAGAGGCTATGTTGGCACTACGAATATTTCGCATTGGAACATTGAGAATCTAACCCCTGCAAAAGGAATCACTCTCCACGATAGAGCAGCCGAACGTCTGCGTGCGCTTATGCCACCGAGCGATGCTCGTGCCGTAGTTATGGCAATGGGAATAGGCTCCAAATCGGAGATTCGCCCACCGCTCTCCGAGATATACTCCCATACGGGAGCGGCTCACCTATTAGCCGTGTCGGGCTTGCACGTCGGCATTGTGTTTATGCTTGTAAATCTGCTGCTTGCGCCTTTGGCGCTGTTCTATACCGGCAATATATTCCGCTCTATAATCGTTGTTGCCACCATCTGGATTTACGTCTTTCTGTGTGGAATGTCGCCAAGTGCCATACGTGCCGCAATTATGTTCTCGCTATTGCAGTTATCGCTCAACTCTACGAGGGAATACCTCTCCGGAAATATTCTTGCCGGCACTGCCTTCCTGATGCTGATATTTGACCCAAATCTGCTCTTCGATATAGGATTCAGTCTCTCGTTTACGGCCGTTGCCGGTATCATCTTTTGGGGCGCTCCTCTGCTGCGCCTGATGCCTCTTCGCACGCCCGTTCTGCGCCAAATTATCGAACTGCTCATCATCGGTTTTGTCGCCTCGTTGGCAGTTATGCCGCAGATTTCTCACTCCTTTGGAGTGATTCCTATACTTGGAGTGCTTATTAACCCAATCGTAATATTGACAGCCAACATGATTCTGTTGCCCACCATCCTCTCGCTCATTACCCCTATTCCTCTTGCGGCGGGATTGCTGCGTGTGGCAGAGTGGTGCGCTGTGCTGCAAAACCATGTCGTTGGGTGGTGCAGCAACCTCCGACTATCGAGCATCGAATATACGTTCAGCACTGCCGAGGTGGCGATACTCTATGCCGTTTTCGGAACGCTGACCCTCCTTTCACTCGGTTTTCGACGCAGTAAAAGTGTGCATTTATCGGATATTTAGAAAAAGTTCCAAATTTATTATTAAATTTGCACTATGTTCACACTTGAAGATTTCTCAACACTCTGTCGTGAAGATGTGCAAAGTGCCATTTCGGACAATATCGAGCGTAAGCCCACCGATATTGCCCTCGACCGCCGTGTGCCTGCCGCCGCCGCAGTGGCTACGCAGGTAAAACGTCTGCAAAGAGCCAAGAGCAAGTTGCCATCCTACTACGCCGTGCGTGCCATATTGCCGCCACGAGCCTACGAGCAATCTTCGAGCGAGGAGTGCGCCTCTCGCAAAAGACTTTGCGGAGAGTCGGTGCTGGATTTAACGTGCGGTCTTGGCGTAGATACTATGGCTCTTGCACGCCGGTTTAAAAGGGTCGTTTCGTTGGAGCGTGACGAAGTTTTGGCTACCGTCACACGCCACAACCTGCAACGCCTCGGCATTGAAAACGTCACCGTGCTGAACTGCTCGGCAGAGGAGTTTTTGGCAGAGTGTGACCAGCACTTCGATTGGTGTTTTGCCGACCCAGACCGTCGTGGCGAGGCCGGAGAGAAACTTGTAAGATTGGAGGATTGTTCACCCAATATGGTTACCCTGCGCAAGGATATTGAGCGTGTGGCAGACAATATCTGCATCAAATGCTCGCCGCTGTTCGACACCTCCGAGGCTCAGCGCCTCTTTGGGGATTGCTCCGTGGAGACAGTGTCGATGGGAGGCGAGTGCAAGGAGGTAAATATATACATCAATGGCTCAACGCCAACTCTTGCTGCCGAGGCTGTCGGTCTTGGTCGTGTGGAGATTCCGCTCTCGGAGTCGGATGCCTATATTTTGACGGAGCCGCCGACAAGTCTCGACGAGTATCGTTACATAATCCTTCCCGATGTTGCTTTGCAACACTCCCGACTGATGGCTGTGGCGTTTGAGGGGAAAGCCGATATCTGGTCTGCGACAGGCGTGGCTCTTGCAAAAGAGGCCCCGGAGAGCGTTTTAGGACGCATTTTTAAGATTGGAGAGATACTTGATTTTGGCGATAAGCGGGCAAAAAAGATGCTACGTGGAGCCAAGGTCGAGATATATCGCAGAGATATGCCGATGTCCAACGTAGAGTTATGCCGGCGCTTCGGAATACGTGAGGGAGGAGAGCAAAAATGGTGTTTTACAAAAATCGGTTCTCGCTCGGTTGCAATAGAGATGAAAAAGATGTAACTTTGTCGCTATGAAAGTTGTAATTATAGGAAGTGGAAATGTTGCCGAGTCGCTTGCTCGTGCAGTACGAGAGAGTGAAAACACTCTCGTGCAGGTCTTTGCCCGCAATAAGGAGCGAGGCAGCATTGTTGCCGAGATAGGTGGCACCGAGTGGTGTGACACCCCCACACAACTTGCCCATGCCGACATCTATCTGATATCTGTAAGCGATCGAGCCATTGCCGAAGTATCCGCTTCGTTACCATTCCCTGAGGATGCCATTGTTGCACATACGGCAGGTTGCGGAACGTTGGAGATGCTTCCGAAGCAGTGTCACCGTGCCGTTATCTATCCGTTCCAGACCTTTACGGCAGGCAGAGTGGTGGATATGCGCAAAGTCTATCTCTTTGTTGAGGCCGAGGAGAGCGAGACGCTCAAAAAGGCCTTTGCCTTCGCCTCGACACTCTCCGACCATGTGGAGAAGGCCGATGCGTCGGTACGAGAGAAGATACATCTCACGGGCGTTTTGGCGTGCAACTTTGTAAACAACCTCTATGCTACGGCTGCCGAGGTTTTGGAGAGCGCCGCCTTGCCGTTCGATGTGCTGACACCCGTAATTGAGGAGACGGCGGCAAAGGCCATACATTCGGGCAACCCCGCATCGGTGCAGACGGGTCCCGCTATGCGAGGCGATCTGCCGACACTGAATCGCCACCGTGCGCTAATTGGCGAAAACCACCTGCTACGAACAATTTATGATACGATAAGCGAAAATATATGGAGAATAAAAGAAACTTCAAAGAGATAATTGCCGAGGTCGAGGCCTTCATCTTCGATGTCGATGGCGTGATGACCGACGGCAAAATTATCCCGACCGAGAGTGGGGACTTCCTGCGTTGCTACTACGCCAAAGATGGCTACGCATTAGCCTATGCAGTAAAACAGGGATGCAATATCTGCGTTATATCGGGAGGCTTTGGCCGCAATCTCGAATCACGTTTGCAGCGACTCGGCATCAAGCACTCCTACCTTGGATGTATGGACAAGATTGCGGCGATGCATGACTTTGCTGCCAAGACGGGTGTCGATTTGAACAAGGCGATATATATGGGTGACGATATTCCTGACTTGGAGTGTATGCGCATGGTCGGTATTCCTGTGGCGCCGGCAGATGGCTGCTCGGAAGTGTTGGAGACGGCGGTATATATCTCGGAGTATAACGGAGGTGCAGGTGCCGTGCGAGACATTATCGAGCAGGTGCTGCGTGTCAAGGGTATTTGGGCACTCGACTCCAAGGGTGTGATTGCAGCAGATGCCGATAAAACAGCCTCACGATAGACACGATGCAGGAGATTGAACGCAAATACCTGGTCTGTGACGACTCCTTCAAAAAGGAGGCTTTCGCATGCTCACGCATAGCGCAAGGCTATATCTGCATGCGCAAGGTTACAGCCAGAGTGCGTATATATGGCGACAGCGCCTACATAACCTTCAAAGGCAAGAGCCGTGACGGCGGGTTGAGCCGCTTTGAGCATGAGAGGCAGATTCCGTTGCGATGTGCCGAATTATTGCTCGCACGATGTCGAGGCATCATCGAGAAATATCGATATCTGGTCAAGGTTGATGAGCATGTGTGGGAGGTAGATGTCTTCGAGGGAGATAATGCCGGACTGATTGTCGCCGAGGTGGAGTTGAAGTCGGTCGAGCAGCAGCCGCAACTGCCTTCGTGGGTATGGAAAGAGGTTACGGGCAACCGATACTACCACAACTCGTTCCTGACTCTGCACCCATACAAGGAGTGGGGCAACGTGTAAGAGAGATTATAATTGATAACATAAAAATATTAACCGAAGTATGTTTTTGGAAAATGCCAGTCAAAAGGGTTGGATTGAGGTAATTTGCGGCTCGATGTTCTCGGGCAAGACCGAGGAGTTGATACGCCGTATGCGTCGTGCCGAATTTGCACATCAGAAGGTCGAGATTTTCAAGCCGAGCATCGATGTTCGTTACTCGGAGGAGGAGGTTGTTTCGCACAACGCTACAACGATACGCTCGACACCCGTCGAGTCGTCGCAGACCATTTTACTCATGTCGTCAGATGTGGATGTTGTCGGTATCGACGAGGCACAGTTCTTCGACGAGGGTATCGTGGATGTTTGCCGTCAGTTGGCAGACCGAGGCATCCGTGTCATCGTAGCGGGTCTGGATATGGACTATTTAGGCAAGCCATTTGGCCCTATGCCTGCATTGATGGCTACTGCCGAGTATGTGACGAAGGTGCATGCAATATGTGTTCGTTGCGGAAATTTGGCACACCATTCGCACCGTCTGACCAAGGATAACGCTTTGGTGATGCTTGGCGAGAAGGATACCTACGAGCCAATCTGCCGTCACTGCTTTGCCGAATTGACGAAATAGTGCGATAAAAGCGACTTTTGCATCACTCCCTCAACAATAAAGTGGAGGATATGGGCGTTATATGGCCATATATAAAGTGCGCAGAGCCTAAAAACACTGAACAAAACGATAAATATAGATATAATGAGTGAGGTAATCAACATTAAAGAACTTAACGAGCGTATAGAGCGAGAGTCGCTCTTTGTGGATACACTCCGTAACGAGATGAGCAAGGTGATTGTCGGTCAGGGACACTTGGTTGACACATTGCTTATCGGTCTGCTTTCAAACGGACACATTCTGCTTGAAGGTGTTCCGGGATTGGCAAAGACCCTTGCAATTACTACATTGGCCAAGGCTGTGGATGCCGATTTCTCTCGTATTCAGTTTACACCCGATTTGCTTCCTGCCGATATCGTAGGTACGCTTATCTACTCGCAGAAGAGCGAGGATTTCAACGTAAAGAAGGGACCCGTATTTGCCAACTTCATCCTTGCGGACGAGATTAACCGTTCGCCTGCGAAGGTGCAGTCAGCGTTGTTGGAGGCGATGCAGGAGCATCAGGTAACCATCGGCGATAAGACCTACCGTCTGCCTGAGCCATTCTTGGTGCTTGCCACGCAAAACCCATTGGAGCAGGAGGGTACCTATCCGCTGCCGGAGGCACAGGTTGACCGTTTCATGCTCAAAGCCAAGATTTCCTATCCAAAGCGTTCGGAGGAGCGAGAGATTGTTCGCATGAACCTCTCCGGTGCAGGTATGCCCCAGCCAAGCAAGGTAATCACACCTGAGGATATTGTCAAGGCACGCCGTGTCGTTGAGGAGGTCTATATGGACGAGAAGATTGAGAAATATATCGTCGATATTATCTTTGCAACACGTGAGCCTGCGGAGTACGGTCTGCAAAAGTTGCAGTCACTCATCGCTTATGGCGGCTCGCCACGAGCAAGCATCTCGTTGGCCAAGGCGGCTCGTGCTTACGCATTCATCCGTCGCAGAGGTTATGTGATTCCTGAGGATGTACGTGCCGTATGTCACGATGTATTGCGCCATCGTATAGGTCTTACATATGAGGCCGAGGCAGAGAATATCACCAGCGAGGAGATTATCACCGAGATTCTTAACAACGTCATTGTACCATAATGGGTCGAGGGAACGAAAGCGAGATTCTAAAACGGGTACGCAAAATCGAAATCAAAACCCGAGGTTTGTCGAATGAGATTTTCGCAGGAAAATACCATACGGCATTCAAAGGGCGTGGTATGTCGTTTGCCGAGGTGCGTGAGTACCGCATCGGCGACGATGTACGAGATATTGATTGGAACGTTACGGCACGCTCACGCAAACCGCATATCAAGGTTTATGAGGAGGAGCGTGAATTGACCATGATGCTTATGGTCGATGTGAGTGGCTCTCGCAACTTCGGCACAACAGCCCATACCAAGCAGGAGGTCATTACCGAGATAGCCGCCACATTGGCCTTCTCGGCTGCGCAGACGGGCGACAAGGTGGGATGCATCTTCTTCTCGGACAAGGTCGAGAAGTTTATCCCCCCGAAGAAGGGTCGCAGCCATATCTTGATGATTATACGCTCGCTTATAGAGTTTCAGCCCGACTCTTCGGGAACGGCTCTTTCGGAGGCGGTGCGCTATCTTACAAATGTGAATAAAAAGCGATGCACAGCCTTCCTACTCTCCGACTTTATGAATCCGACAAAAGATATTGCGCCGTTGGAGGATGCGCTGAAAATCGCCTCCTCACGTCACGATATTGTCGGCATACGTGTAAGCGACCCAAGAGAGAGCGTTATGCCTGATGTGGGCATCATCGAGTTGCGGGATGCAGAGAGTGCGGAGCGTATCTGGGTCGATACATCCTCGGCAGCCGTTCGTGAGCATTATGCTACGCAGTGGAACGAGCAGCACGAACGCACAAGTTCTCTGCTCAAACACTACCGAGTGGATTCGATTGAGGTTTCGACCGATGGCGACTATGTTGCAGAACTGATTAAACTCTTCAAACAGAGATGATTTCAAAGGTAAAACATATAATATATTCACTCCTTCTGATATCGCTCGTCGGAATGCCGATGCTCGCTGTGGCGCAGAGCAAGAGACCGAGTGTGACGGCTCGCATAACCCCCGACAGCATAATGATTGGCGACCGTTTTACCCTCACCATCGAGGTGGAGAAGGACCTGGTGCAGAGTCTTGCGTTTCCGCATTTCGAGAAGCCAGAGGGCGACAAGGCCGGCTCGTTGGAGTGCATAGAGGATGCCGTGGTTGATACCGTGGAGGTAGTGGGTCGTAAAGTGCGCCTACGCAAGCGATACGTGATGACCATCTTCGACGAGGGTATCTATTCGTTGGGAAGGCCACAAGTGCTGTATGCCGATAAAAATATAGTCGATACACTCTATGCGCAAGATTCGTTGCGTATCGTGGTAAATACTTTCCAAATAGACTCTCTTTCTGGTGATATCAAAGAGATTCGTGATCTGAAACCGCAAAAGACACTCCCATTTCGCTTTGGCGAGATTGCGGGCTACCTCGGATACGCATTCCTGGCCGCTGTCATCGTGGCATTGGCTCTCTTTGGAGTGATTTACTACCTGGGTAAACGAGGCAAAAAGATTTCCGACCTCTTCCGCCCGACACCTCCGCCACCACCACATATCGTGGCAATATCGGCACTCGAAGCGCTGCACAACCAGAAGTTGTGGCAGAACAATAAGCATAAGCAGTACTATTCGGCGTTGAGCGATATTCTGCGCACCTACATTGATGGTCGTTTCGACATCGGGGCGATGGAGATGACCACCGACGAGATTATAGAGGCTGTTCGAGGCGTAGAGATACCGCAGAAAAGCGCTATGGATTTGGTCAGCATCCTGCGTGATGCCGACTTGGTAAAATTTGCCAAGGCAATGCCGGAGGCTGACGAGAACGAGGGGGCATACAACAAGGCTTACTACTTTGTAGAGGAGACAAAGCCTGTTGAGGAGAGCGACGAAGAGGAGATAAATAAGGAGACAGAGTAATGAAGGCGAGATATATCATAATAGTTACAACAATTCTTCTTGCCCTCTGCTCGGCAGAGATTGCCTCGGCGCAAAAGATGCCGGAGCGTCACCTGGTGCGCAAGGGCAATCGCCAATATGAGAGGGGCGAGATTGAGAAGAGTATCGAGAACTATACCCGTGCTTTGGAGATAGACCCGTCCTCTTTTGAGGCGGCTTATGACCTCGGCTCGGCACTCTTTCGTACGGAGCGTTACGACAAGGCGGAGCAGACACTTACGAAGGTGGCTGCCGACTCGTTGCGTACGAATACCGACCGTGCCGACGCATCCTTCAACCTCGGCAATAACTATTTTGCACAAAAGAAATATCAGGAGGCTTTGGATTGCTATCGCAAGGCTATGCGTCTAAATCCCGACGATGAGGACGCAAAGTATAACTACGCATATACCAAGTTGTTGATGCAGGCGCAACAGAATCAGCAGAACCAAGATCAGCAAAATCAGAATCAGGATCAACAGAACCAGAACCAGCAAGATCAACAACAGAACCAGCAAAATCAACAAAACTCCGACAAGAATCAGGACAAGGAACAGGACAAGGAGCAGGAACAGCAGGGCGAACAACAGCCGCAGGAGCAACAGGGAGAGCAACAAGATGGCGAGGGCGAACAGCAACCTCGTGAGGGTGCTATATCTCCACAGGAGCAGGCGGCAATGCTCGATGCAATTCAGGCTCAGGAGGATAAGACGCAGGAGAAGTTGAAGGAGAAGAAGGGAGTATTGATTCGAGGCAGAAAAAATTGGTAAACAAGATAGGCCTGAAGCCTTATCTTGTTCAAAGATAACAGATTATGGAATTTGCAAATCCTAAAATATTGTGGTTACTCACTCTCTTGGCACCGCTCGTGGCATACTACGTGTGGAGAGAGCGTCAGGGTGGAGCGACTATCCGAATATCATCAATCGAGGGGGTACGGAAGGCACCTCGTACCATGCGCTACTATCTGCGCCACGTGCCATTTGCGTTGCGTTTGGCAGCGCTGTCGCTACTCGTTATCGCCATGGCACGACCACAAAGTGCCGAACACCATACCCGTACAAATGCCGAAGGTATAGATATAGTATTGGCTATCGACGTTTCGGGTTCGATGTTGGCACGAGATTTCCGTCCCGACCGCATCTCGGCGGCAAAGGAGGTGGCGGCATCGTTTGTGGCGGACCGCTATGGCGACCGTATAGGTCTTGTGGTGTTCGCCGGCGAGTCCTTCACGCAGAGTCCGCTGACAACCGACCAGAGTACGTTGCAAACCCTGCTCTCACGCATACGTAGTGGCGTTATTGAGGATGGTACGGCAATAGGCAACGGCCTTGCAACGGCTATCAACCGTCTGCGAGAGAGTGACTCCAAAAGCAAGGTGGTAATCCTGCTCACGGATGGTGTAAATAACCGAGGACAGATTGCCCCACTGACAGCGGCACAGATAGCAGCCGAACAGGGAATAAAGGTCTATACCATCGGTGTCGGCACAAGAGGCGAGGCTCCGTATCCTGTATTCGACGACAACGGCAATGTCGTGCAGACGGTTATGATGAAGAGCGAAATAGACGAGAAAATTATGCGTGAGATCGCCTCGGCTACGGGCGGAGAGTACTTCCGTGCCACCGACAAGCAGACATTGAAGGCCATATATGACCAGATTAACACGCTCGAAAAGAGCCGAGTAGAGGTGGATGAATACACCATCTTCCACGAAGAGTTCTTCCTCTATGTCATCATTGCCTTGATGGCGCTCTTTGCCGAGTTTATTCTCCGAAGTCTAATCTTGAAACGTATTCCGTAATGTTTAGATTCGCAAATCCACATATACTTTGGTTTCTCCTGACGATACCTGCAATGATTCTTGCGCTTATCGTCACTTCGCAACTGCGTCGTCGCTCACTCGCACGCTTCGGTAACCCTGAGTTATTGCGAGAGTTGATGCCCGACGTGTCACGTGCGAGAGTTCACCTTAAATCGGCACTCTTTATCTGTGCCGTTGCACTTGTCATCTTCGCAGCCGCACGTCCGCAGTTCGGCTCGAAATTGCGAGAGGAGAAGGCACAGGGCATCGAGATGATGCTCGTGGTCGATGTCTCGAACTCAATGCTGGCAGAGGATTTTGCACCAAATCGCTTGGAGCGTACACGTTACGCCATAGATAAACTCTTCTCGTCGCTGAAACAGGATCGAGTAGGTATGGTTGTCTTTGCCGGCGAGGCGAAGGTGCAGTTGCCGATTACGACCGATTATCGTATGGCCCGAAGTTTTACTAAACGACTCTCCCCTTCGCTCGTGTCAGTGCAGGGAACAGACCTCGGTCAGGCTATATCGTTGGCGGCGATGTCCTTCTCACAGAATAAGGATACGGGGCGTGCGATGATTCTTATCACGGACGGTGAGGCACACGATGCTGCGGCAATGGAGGCTGCGAAACGTGCCGCCGAGCAGGGAGTACGTATCTTTGCCATTGGTATTGGAACGCCAGAGGGTGCACCGATAAAGATTGATGGAAATTTTATCAAGGATGAGAACGACGAGATGGTTGTCAGTCGTCTGAATGAACAGATGTTGCAGCAGATTGCCGAGACGACCAATGGAGGCTACATACGAGCATCGAATGCAGCCTTCGGCCTTGACGAGATAGTTGGGGAGATAAACAAAATTGAGCAGGGTGAATTGACAGCACTGCGTTTTGAGGAGTACAACGAGCAGTTTGTATGGGTTATTGCCGTTGCTGCTGCGTTGTTGCTTATTGAGTCGCTATTGCTCTCTCGTCGCAACCCTCGTCTGCGCCGATTCAATATATTCCAAAAGGGGTAAATTAGAGGATGCCTCGCCACCTTTAAGAGAAAGGGTAGATGTAATTTGCAAAAAAGAGTTATCTTTGCAATCGCATAAAGCAAGAGATAGAAGATTAACAATAAAATATCAAACGTTATGAAAGTAGAAAACAGCAAAATGGTAGCGGTGAACTACACCCTTACCGTAGATGGTCAGGTTGCAGATGCTTCGCAGCCGGGCAAGCCATTGGAGTTTATCTGTGGCGCAGGTATGTTGCTCCCTAAGTTCGAGGGTGCAATCCTCGGCAAGGAGCCGGGCGAGAAGGTTGCCTTTACTTTGGAGCCAAAGGATGGTTACGGCGAGGTTATCGCTGAGGCTATCGTGGAGTTGCCAAAGAGTATCTTTATGATTGACGGCAAGATTGCCGAGGAGATTCTCTTCGTAGGTAATGTTGTTCCTATGAGCGATGCCGAGGGTCACCGTATGCCTGGTATCATCCGTGAGGTTAAGGATGAGACCGTGGTTATGGACTTCAACCACCCAATGGCAGGTAAGACTCTCAACTTCGAGGTTGAGGTTGTATCGGTTCGTGATGTAACCCCTGAGGATTTGGCCTCTAAGGGCGGTTGTGGTTGCGGTTGTGGCGACCATGATTGCAACTGCGAGGGCGAGTGCGGCGACCACGGTTGCGAGGGTTGTCACTAAACCATTGCTGAAAGAATAAAGGCTGTTCGAGATTTCGTGCAGCCTTTGTTTTTTATAATCACCCATCCACTCCTCCACAAACACTTATGTTTATATCTATTCGTTCCCTGCTGGCTTGTGCCGATAGTTCCTCGCTCTTATGGGGTCATCTGCACGACTTTGTCTTTGTACGAGACAAGGATGGTCGTCCCGTGTTTCGCATAGGCAACTCGTCCGTAATTTTCAGGGTGACATATCGTGGCAAGGAGTGGAAAATGAAGTGCTACGTCCGCCCGAAACGTAATCTGCGTGCCATATATCGTGAAAACTACTACCCCAAGGAGTTGTGTGTACCCGATATTATGGGGCGCCGAGTAGATGTCGTCTTGGAGCCATGGGTCGAGGGCGAGACGCTCGACTCTGCAATACGTGCGGCTTTGGGCAACAAGGAGCAGATGCAGTGGCTGGCCGAGGAGTTTGACAAGTTGGCAATGCGACTGCTTGATGCAGAGTGGGCACACGGAGATTTGAAGCCGGAGAATATCGTTGTAAACTCCGAAGGTATGCACTTGATAGACTTCGATGCGATATATCGTCCGGGATTTGAACAGGAGGACTGCAACGAAATTGGCACAATAGATTTTCAACACCCGCTGCGAGGTCGTCGTTTCGACAAAAGCATCGACGACTATCCCATTGCCCTTATCTCGACGGTGCTTCACGCCCTGGCAACAGACCCGACGCTTGCCGAGAGGTATTCGATAGAGGACACTCTGCTGATAACACCACGTGATGCTGTGGATGGTTGCGATAAGGCATTGGCGGAGATAGAAACCCTCTTTGCCCGCAAGGGTATGGCGGCCCGATACCGCATAGCACGTTTGTTGCGTTCGCCGCACGTTGCGCTGGGAGATCTTCGTGAGAGAATCGAGCAAGCACAACTACCGCTTACGCCCCGCAATCTGAAATTGGCACTCTTTAATCGCCGAGGGATGTTCGGATTTCGTGATAAGCAGGGCGTTGTTATTCCTCCGCTGTTCGACTTGGCTTTCGAATTTAACGAAGGTAGAGCCGAGGTGCAACTCGGAGATATGAGGCTCGAAATCGAGGAAAATGAGGGAAAATTCATTTTCAGGGAGTTGAAAAAGTGATATTTTTCTTGTTTTTACGAATAAAAATGTTTATCTTTGCATAGAGAACAAATAACAAACGTATGATTTTGAGCAGTAACAATCAGTTTGGTTATCGATTTTACTTTTACCTCTTTCATTAAAAAGCGGCCGAGACCTCATTGCTTACTTCAAAGTTACGAAACAGTTAATAGAAAAGAACAATATCTCGGTTGCCAAGCAATCGGGATTTATTTTTAATATATATGAAACGTATAGCCATACAGGGTATTTCGGGATGTTTTCACGAGGAGGCTGCCGAGCGGTATTTCGGTAGCATTACACCGGTGGAGTGTCGCACCTTCGACGACATGTTTCTCGCCATGGAGCGAGGCGAGGCAGATGGTGCGGTTATAGCCATCGAGAACAGCATTTCGGGAGGTTTGTTGCAGAACTTCGAGTTGCTGCGCCACTACCCTTACACCATAAAGGGAGAACAATATCTGCGTATTAAGCAGAATCTTGTGGCACTGCCGGGTCAGAGCATCGACCAGATAAAGGAGGTACATTCGCATTATATGGCGATAAACCAAACCCGTCACTTCTTCGGCACACAGCCGCATATCCGTCTCTACGAGTCGGAGGATACAGCAGCATCGGCAGCAGAGATTGCCCACAAGCAGTTGCTCGGCGTGGGTGGTATCGCTTCGGAGTTGGCGGCACGCAAGTATGGTTTGGAGATTTTGGCACCGAGCATCGAGACGGACAAGCATAACTATACCCGCTTTCTGATTCTCGACCCGAGCATCGAGGTTGACGAGAGCCGCATCAATAAGGCTTCGCTCTGCTTCACCCTCTCGCACCGCTCCGGCAAACTCGCACAGGTACTCTCCGTGCTATCCTACTACGATATGAACCTCACCCGCATCCAGTCACTTCCTATTATTGGTAAGGAGTGGCAATATTTCTTCTATGTGGATTTGCGTTTCGAGGAGTATGAGCAGTATCGTCAGGCTATTACGGCCACACGTCCACTGCTTGGAGAGTTGAAGATTTTGGGCGAATATCCTGCGGCAAACATGGACATCGCTAACACTGTAAGTTACTAAGCGTTATGATTATAGAGGCAGCAAAACGAGTTGCGACGGTCGAAGAGTACTACTTCTCCCGCAAACTCGCACAAATAGAGCAGATGAACCTTGCACGAGAGGAGAAGATTATCAACCTCGGTATCGGTGCGCCCGACGGAATGCCTCCGCAGCAGGCTATCGAGCGTCTGTGTGCCGATGCGATGTGCAGCAACACCCACGCATACCAGAGTTATAAGGGTACGCCTGAGTTGCGTAAGGCCTTTGCCGACTGGTACGAGCATTACTATGGCGTTACGCTCGATTGGAGGTCGGAGATTCAGCCGCTGATAGGCTCGAAGGAGGGAATCTTGTTGCTCTCGATGGCACTGCTCAATGAGGGAGATAAGGTTTTGGTGCCAAATCCCGGATATCCGACCTACACGTCGGCCTCAAAACTCACGGGAGCCGAGATGATAAACTATACGCTCTGTGAAGATAACGGTTGGTATCCCGACTTCGAGGCGTTGGAGAAGTTGCCGTTGGAGGGAGTCAAGATTATGTGGGTAAATTACCCTAATATGCCGACCGGAGCACCGGCAACACGTGAGGTATATCGCCGACTGATAGACTTCGGTCGCCGACACAATATACTGATTGTCAACGATAACCCATATAGTTTTGTGCTTAACGACACCCCGCTGAGCATTCTTGCCGAGGAGGGTGCTATGGAGTGCTGTGCCGAACTCAACTCGTTGAGCAAGGCGCACAATATGTCAGGCTGGCGCATCGGAATGATTGCCGGAGCGAAGGAGTTGATAGAGTTGGTGTTGCGAGTAAAGAGCAATATGGATTCGGGAATGTTCAGACCTTTGCAGACTGCTGCTGCCGAGGCATTGGCTTGTGGCGATGAGTGGTACAAGGCTCTCAATGGCGAATACGCAGCCCGCAAAGCGATAGCATCGCAGATTTTCGACACCTTGAATGTAAACTATAACCCACAGTCGCAAGGACTCTTTCTTTGGGGTCGTCTGCCCGAAGATCTTATCGAGAAGGCGCACGGCATAAACCCCGAAAAGTGTGCAGCAGAGGTTATCTCGGATGTAATTTTAGAGCAGTGTGGTGTGTTTATCACACCAGGATTTATCTTCGGCAGTGCGGGCAATAACTACCTGCGAATATCGCTCTGCGCTTCGCAAGCAACCCTCAGAAAGGTGGTCGAGAAGATTAAAAACTTGAAATTATGAAGACAGGAGTAATAGGTTTGGGACTTATCGGAGGCTCCATGGCGGTCGATTTGCGTCGCCGAGGCTTTGCCGACTATGTTGTGGGAGTTGATAACGATCCGCTGCACGCCGAGGTTGCTCGCAATATCGGTCTTGTAGATGAGATTCTCTCGCTCGAAGAGTGTTGCAATACGTGCGACCTGATTATCGTTGCCGTGCCTGCCGATACCGCCTGCAAGATGTTGAGTAGCGTTCTCGACCATATCGGACAAAATCAGATTGTGATTGATGTCTGCTCGACGAAGGAGGCAATCTGCCGTGTGGCCGATGCGCACGCACGTCGTTGCCGCTATGTGGCAACACACCCTATGGCAGGTACCGAGTATTCGGGCCCATGGGCAGCCAAAGAGAATATGTTCGATGGCAATGCCGTGATTTTGTGCGATACAGACCTCTCTGATAAGGATGCAGTCAAGACCGTGGAGCAGTTGTACAACACACTGAATATGCGCCCAATACATATGAATTCGTCGGCACACGATATACACGTGGCACACGTGTCACACATCTCGCATATCACATCGTTTGCCCTTGCCCTGACCGTATTGGATAAGGAGCGTGACGAGAAGCATATCTTCGACCTCGCTTCGGGAGGTTTTGCCTCTACGGTACGTCTGGCCAAGAGTAACAAAGATATGTGGAGGGCAATCTTCACACAAAATCAGGAGAATATCCTCACCGTACTGGATAACTATATCGAGAAGTTATACCTCTTCCGCAAGGCAATAGCCGAGGATAACAGCGCAGAGGTTGAGGAGTTGATAACCGAAGCAAATAAGATTAAACGAATATTAAAATAAAAATATACTACTATGGCTAAACAAATGAATATAGTAAATGCGCAGGATTGGAACTTCTTCAACCAATCGGAGCGCCCGATAATTATCGGCGGACCGTGTAGCGCAGAGAGCGAAGAACAGGTATTCGCTACGGCAAAGCAACTCAAAGAGAATGGAGTGAATGTCTTTCGTGCTGGTATCTGGAAGCCACGTACCCACCCAAACACCTTCGAAGGTGTAGGCAGCGAGGGCCTGCCATGGTTGCAGCGTGTGCAGAAGGAGTTGGGCATGAAGGTCTCGGTTGAGGTTGCAGGAACACGTCACATCGAGGAGGCCTTGAAGGCTGGTGTTGACCTCTTCTGGGTTGGTGCACGTACTTCGGCAAACCCATTCCTCATGCAGGATATTGCCGATGCACTCAAAGGTGTTGATATTCCGGTACTTGTCAAGAACCCCGTAAATCCCGATATTGAGTTGTGGCTCGGTGCATTGGAACGTCTGAATCAGGCGGGTTTGACTCGTTTGGGAATCATTCTTCGTGGTTTCACTCCGTTCGAGAAGATGCGCTACCGCAACAATCCTCAGTGGCAACTCTTCGTAGATATTCGTCAGCGCTATCCTGAGATGCTCGCCATCTGCGACCCAAGCCACATGGCAGGTAAGCGTGAGTATCTGGCCGAGATTTCGCAGAAGGCTTTGGATTTGGGTTTCGACGGTTTGATGATTGAGTCGCACGTCTGCCCGGAGGTGGCACTCAGCGATAAGGATCAGCAACTCACACCTGCGGATATGAAGGCGATGCTCGACTCGTTGGTTGTTCGCCACAGTGGCACCTCGGAGGATGAGAGTCTCAATGATTTGCGTATGCTGATTGACGTGCTCGACGACTCATTGCTCGACATACTTCGTCAGCGTATGGTTGTGGCTCGCAAGATTGGAGAGTACAAGAAGGCTCACAATATCGCCGTTCTCCAACAGGGTCGGTGGGATAAGATTTTGGAGAAGGTGGGTCGCAAGGCCGAAGAGGCAAACCTCGACCGTCACTTTGTAGAGGAGATGTTCAAGTCTATCCACCAGACATCTATCGACTGCCAAACAGAGATTATGCTCAAAGATTAAATAAAGGACTTATTCATTATAGAAACGGGCTGTTCAACTCTCTTGTTGAACAGCCATTTTTTCATATTTACATTCCCTCCAAACCTCCCTTTGAGTCTTAAAAGACTCTTCCTCCTTCGCACCTCGGCATACTCTACAAGTAGCCTCTGCCCTCGGTTTGGCGTCGGTTGACAAAGGGAGGCTTAGTCGCTTACGCTCACTGATGGGCGAAGCGATGGGACATACTCAGCGTATTTCCCATTGCTGAGACCAAAGTAGCGGAAGTAAATCGCTCTTAAAATGGGTTTACTGTCTGCGCAGATAGTTGCCGATAGTAAGCAACATCGAGTCACGACGCTCGCCCGCAAAAGCCTTAATTTCATTGGTGTTCGACATCGAAAGGGTATCGCTGAGGAACACTCCCGGTTGATTGCAATGTACCTTAACCGTATCGCCATTGAGCAACAGCGTCGGCTCTCCGCACGAAGAGTAAACCTTCAAAACCTGCTTGGTATTCATTCGCACATCGCTACCTTTCCCGACAATATGCAGGGTCTGCTCTCGTTTGTTCCACAACGTTTTATAGAGGTAATAAGCATCCTTGCGCTTTGAGTGGTCCATGGTTACAAGTCCCGAATTCTTGACTCCCGCATCGTAGCGTGATGAGCCGTAGTCAAACATAGCATCAAGCCATACTCCCCAGAAGAGTGTCTCATCAACCTGTCGTGCATAACCCTCATGGAAGCGGCTCTGCCAACTCTCCGGAATACGGTGTGTCATTGTTGCGCCACCACGACGAACAAAGGCCTCGTTATGCTGTCCGAGCGCACCCCCGACACCATACGAAATGGCCTGTCTCAGATGTGACCAACTATCACGCAAACTGCTCTGCCATACGCTGACATCCTCAATAGCACCCTGCTCCCAGCCTACATTTTGCTGCCAAACAATAAGATCTGTGATGAAGTTTATCTCGCCGTCACGACGACTACAAGCAACCGTAGGGCGTGTCGGATCGAGTTTTTTGGCAAGTTCGTTCAAAGAACGAATATACGAGAGTAACTCTGGCGAACAACCTCGCAATGTAGAAAATATACCCCACATCACAACCGATGGGTGGTGGCAATTCTGCAAGATTATCTCTCGCAACTGCTCTCGGCCATTATTCTCAAATGCCGAGGTGGCGTAGTAGGCAATATCGCTCAGGAATGGCGACTGCGTAAACGGAGAATCTATCCATAGCAGAACGCCCTTTCGATCGCACTGCTCATAAAGATACTCGGCGTGTGGTCCCGTCATCGAACGGATGGCCGTAGCACCCATCTCACGCACGCAATGCAAATCCTGTTTGTACTGCTTATCCGAGAGTGCAGTGCCGACCGAGGCACAGTCGTGGTAGAGGTTTACCCCTCGCACATATACTCGTTTACCGTTGATTGTAAACAGCTTATCGTTTGTAACCTCCACGCTTCTGAATCCTGTCGTTACACTCACACTATCCGAGCCGACCGAAACCCTCACGGTATAGAGATTAGGATTCGACGGCGACCACAACTCCGGATTGAGAATCGAGAATGGCACCGACAGCAGTTTGCCATCAATCTTAGCCTTGACGCTCTTGGTCATCGCCACGTAGCCGTCAGGCGAGACAACATCGACCTCAACGGCACAAGTTGCATCCTTCTTGCCGAGCAGGGCTATGTCGATACGACCCTCCACCTTCTCAGAATTGACCGACAAAGAGTGAACCATCACTCCCGCTGTTCCATAATAGAGCGGAGAGACCGCCGTTTTGTCGGTAACTATCAACTCGACATCACGATATATGCCGCCATAAGTGGTTGCCTCCGAGGATGTTGGCAGCACATCGCTACGATGAGCATTGCTCACGGCCACCAACACAAGATTCTCCGCACCAAAATCGACACGCTCGGTAATCTCAAAGGCGAAGGCGGTGTATCCGCCACGATGTTCGCCTACGTGCGTTCCATTGACAAAGACATCGGCAACACACTGCACTCCGTGGAAGCGCAAAAAGAGTCGCTTGCCCTGCCACTCCGACGGAACATAGAGTTTGCGCTCATAATTTCCCGTTGTGGAACGATTCACACCCGACAGGTACGGATCATTGCTCCACGTGTGCGGCAGGCGGATATAACGGGCATCGTCGCTCGAATTCTCCTCCTTGAAAAAGAATCGCCAATCGTTGTTCAACGTATAGATTTCTCTTGCAAAAGAGGTGAGTGACAACGATGTAAGTATCAACAGTATAAACAGATATCGTCTCATTTCGTCACTAATAATTGTACAAATATATGAAATTGTCGAAAAAAATACTAACTTTGAGCGGATTATCGACTTTTATTGAGGAAATATGAATGCATTTGACATAATCACACTCATTGTTCTGCTATGGGCTGTATTTAGCGGATGGCGCAACGGTTTTATCTCCCAATGTTTCTCGTTGGCAGGAATCGTTGCCGGCATAATCCTCTCGGCACGCTTCGGAACAGAGGCGGGAGTATATATGAAACTTGACCCGCAATTTGCCACAATCGTCGGCTTTATTTCCGTATTTGTTGCAACGGTTATTGTGGCAGGATTGATTGCAAGAGCATTGCGCAAACTCTTCTCTGCCATTGGGTTAGGCTCGTGGGATGTTATTCTCGGAATTGCTCTCTCGATTGTCAAGTTTATGCTTATTTTGAGCATCGTATTCTGTAAATTCGACTCTCTGAACAAAGAGGTGGATTTAGTAAGCAGAGAATACATGGCAGAGTCATACGCTTTCCATCCGGTAAGCAGTTTATCGGAACCGGTTTTGACATGGCTTCAAAACTTTTTCAAAAATTACGCAGAGTAGAGAGTATGAGCATTACAGGTTTGGTAATACGTGCTACCGGCAGTTGGTATGAGGTGCTTCACGAGGGGAAACATCTGCAATGTCGCATACGAGGCCGTCTGCGCTTGAAGGGTGTACGCTCGACAAATCCCGTCGTCGTTGGCGACACCGTACATTTGGAGAGCGACGAGCGTGGTGAGTGGGTTATCTGCGACATCGCCCCTCGCCGCAACTATATCATCCGTCGTGCCTCAAATCTCTCGAAGGAGTCGCACATCATCGCCGCCAACATAGACCGTGCGATGATTGTCGTGACGCTCATAGAGCCTGTTACCGCCTTGGAGTTTGTCGATAGGTTCCTTATCACATGCGAGGCATACAAGGTCCCTGTTACGATACTTTTGGCTAAGTGCGACCTACTGCAAGAGAATCCTGAGGCCATCGCCGAGTTCCACAACATCTACGAAAGTGCAGGATATGAGGTTATCGACATCTCTGCGACAGAGGGCTGGGGCGTGGAGCGTGTAAAGGAGATGCTCACAGGCAAGGTGACGCTTCTCTCAGGCAACTCCGGCGTAGGAAAATCTACCCTCGTAGGCAAGATAGACCCATCGCTCGACGTTCGTACGGGAGAGATCTCAGATAGTTTCCACAAAGGAAAACACACTACCACCTTCTCGACGATGTATCCGATTGGCGAGGGTGGCTATATAATTGACACTCCGGGCATCAAAGGCTTTGGCCTGATAGACATAGAGGACAAGGAGTTATGGCATTACTTCCCTGAGATGATAAGCCGAGCAAGCGAGTGTCGTTTCTACAACTGCACCCACACCCACGAACCGGGATGTGCCGTGTGCGAAGCGGTCAAGGAGGGAAAGATTGCCTTCTCTCGTTATGAAAGTTACTTGAAGATTTTGGATGATGACGACAAATACAGAAAATAGACTCTCTGCCGAGGAGTGCCGACGACGCATCGCTTACCTTTCGGAGTTCATCTTGCCGGAGCGCAAGGCCACTCTCGAAAAAGCGGTTGCTTCTCGCACGCCATACATGACCCTTTTGGCCGAGAATATGTTCCATCCACAGAATGCGAGCGCTCTGGTACGCCATTGCGAAGCATTCGGCGTGCAAAATCTCCATACCGTGGAGACTATGTGTCCGTTTAATCCAAACCTCAACATAGTCCGTGGCACAGATAAGTGGATAGATATTCACAAACACAACTCTACGGCAGAGGCTCTGGCCTCGTTGCGTGCCGATGGTTACAGAATCATTGCCACAACACCACACCACAAGAGTTGCACGCCAGAGACCTTCGACGTGACGCAGGGCAAGTTTGCAATCGTAATGGGTACCGAGAAGACTGGTATCTCTGATGAGGTCTTTGCACAGGCAGACGAGTTCTTGAAAATCCCGATGTGCGGTATGGTCGAAAGTCTCAACGTATCGGCGTGTGCAGCAATCATCGTCTATATGCTCTCGGAGCGCATCCGCAACGAGGTCAAAGGGTGGCAGTACAGCGATGACGAGCAAGCGCAAATCCTCTATCGCTGGATGGTAGATTCGATACGAGACTCGGAGTATCTGCTCAAACGAGGTGGTTTTTTGAAAGAGAATGAAAATTTGTAAAGAGTATGAATATGAGATGTTTAACCCCCGATGAGATTTTACGCTTGGAACAATCCGGCTCCGTAGCCGAGGATTGGGCTAAGGTATCGGTCAGCGATGACTTCTCGCCACAACAAGTTTTGGCTTGTCGTTTTAGTGGTCGAGTAGAGATTGGTTCCGGAGCAACGCTTTCGGACTCGACAATCTGCTCGTATCGTATAGGCAGTGGCACCGTTATCCGCAACGTGACGGCATTGGAGTGCCGCAAGGAGTCCTCATTTGGCAATGGTGTATCGGTCGCTGCCGTAAATGAGAACGGGGGTCGCTCGGTCTTTATTTTCGACCGTATGACAGCCCAAATGGCATACTTTGCGGCGATGTATCGCCATCGCACAAAGAGCGTTGAGAGAATAAATGGTTGGGCAAGAAGCCGTGCCGAGGAGTGCCGCTCTGCAATGGGCAGCGTCGGCAACAACACAGTCATCATCGGTGCAAAATTTATCCGTGAGGTAGATATTCGGGACAATGTCCGCATCGAGGGTGCTTCGCTGCTCGAAAACGGAACAATCCTCCCCGGAGCATACATCGGTGTAGATGTCAAGGCTACGGATTTCATCATCACCGAAGAGGCCAAGGTTGATTTAGGCGCTACGCTTACTCGCTGCTTTGTCGGCGAGGCCGCAACAATTAGTAGAGGTTTCTCGGCCGTGGATTCACTCTTCTTCGCAAACTCGCACTGCGAAAATGGAGAGGCCTGCTCGCTTTTCGCAGGGCCTTATACCGTTTCGCATCATAAGTCGTCGTTACTCATAGCAGGAATCTTCTCATTCTTCAATGCCGGCAGTGGCACCAACCAAAGCAACCACCTCTTCAAGAGTGGTGCCGTGCATCAGGCCGTGCATCTGCGAGGATGTCGTTTCGGCAGCAACGCATACGTTATGGCTCCGGCCGCAGAGGGTGCCTTTACCACAGTAATCGGCCGCCACACGAAACATCACGATACAACGGCTCTGCCATTCTCGTATCTAATTGAAAATAACGGAGTATCGACCCTTATGCCAGCATTTGCCCTGCGCAACTGCGGCACCGTGCGAGATATTGCAAAGTGGAGCAAACGTGACCACCGCACACTCTGCCGTGAACATATATCATTCGCAGAATACAACCCATATATGGCAGGTATGGCTATTAAGGGTGTGGAGGTATTGAAGGCTTTGAAAGCAAAAGATCCCGACGCTCAACAATACGCCTACAACAATACTGTCATTAAATCGTCGATGCTCTCGCTCGGCATAAAACTCTACGAGCAGTATATCACCGCCTCGCTCGGAGCAATGCTCCATGGCTCGACACCTATCAAGGGTGGCGAGGGAGCGTGGATTGACGCTGCGGGAGCATACCTCCCGAAGAGCAGGGTTGAGGCACTGCTCGACAACCTTGACCGAGGTGACTACTCGGCAGCGGAGTTTGCTTCGCAACTCGACAATCTCTCCGCCGACTTTGCCTCTTATGCCTGCGGATGGGCTTTGGATACCCTTGCCCAACGCCTTGGCCACACCCCATCGGAGGAGGAGGTTGCACAAATCATCTCCGAGGGAGAGAAGATTCACACCGCTCTGCGTGAGGTTGCCGAGTCGGATCGCAAACGAGACTGCGGCGAGGATATGAGCACAGGATACGGCATCGACACTGACTGCCACGAGGAACGTATGGCAGATTTTGCAGCAGTAAGAGATTTATAAATAAACAAAACGATGTACGAACAGGACATAACCCGAACAAGGCGCACCGCATTCATCATCGCCATTGACCACTCGCTCTCAATGAAGGAGGAGATTCTCTTTGGCGGTATGCGTATGCCCAAGTCGCACGCTGTGGCTATCGCAACAAATCGTCTGATTGACGAACTTGTTCTGCGTTCGAGCCGTGACGGACACACACGCAACTACTACGATGTTGCCGTGTTGGGTTATTCCAACAACAAAGTATATTCGATGTTGAGCGACGAGATCGCTTTTCTGCCAATCGACGTTTTAGCGGCACAAGAGCCGAGAAAGATGACCGTGGAGTTCGAATGGACCCTCCCTTCGGGAGCCACAACCAAGGTCACGGAGTTTGTGCCGGAGTGGGTACAACCAATGGCAAGCGGCTCGACCCCGATGTACGAGATGTTTGTCTATGTGTCAAACTTGGTTAAGGATTGGTGCGACAATCCTGCAAACAAGGATAGTTTCCCTCCGATGGTTATCAATATCACGGATGGCACACCGAGCGACAGTTCCGAGCATGAACTTATCGGGATTACCGAACGTATTCGCTCGATGGGGACCTCCGACGGCAAGACGTTGCTCTTCAATATCCACATCGGCAACGACGACTCCTGCAAGTTGTTCTTCCCTCGTCGTGACGAGTTGGAACCTCGCAACCACTTCGCATACCTTATGGCCGAGATGTCGAGTCTAATTCCTGAGACCTTCGAGGATGCAGTGATGAATCTGCGTGGAGACTTCGCTCATCCACCATTCCTGGCAATGGGCTACAATACTACAATGGTGGAGTTGATAGCGATGCTGAACATCGGCTCGTACAGTATAATCGACAACAAATAGAGTAAAAACAATAAAAACAACAAAACAATGGAACAGATTAAATGTCTTATCATCGGCAGCGGCCCTGCCGGTTTTACCGCAGCAATCTACGCTGCACGTGCATCCCTCTCTCCGGTGCTTTACGAGGGTATCGAGCCAGGAGGACAACTTACGACAACCACCGAGATTGAGAACTTCCCCGGCTATCCTGAGGGTATTTCGGGTACAGCAATGATGGAGGATTTGCGTAAGCAGGCAAAGCGCTTCGGAACTGATGTCCGCACGGGTATTATCTCAAATATCGATACCTCGGTTCGCCCGTTCCGTGTAAGCGTAGATGGTGGCACAGAACTTGAAGCCGATTCTATCATCATTGCTACGGGTGCCTCTGCGAAGTACCTGGGCTTGCCTTCCGAGTTACGATTCCGTGGTATGGGCGTGAGCGCTTGTGCTACCTGCGACGGCTTCTTCTATCGCAAGCAGGATGTTGCTGTTGTCGGTGGTGGAGATACTGCTTGCGAGGAGGCTACATACCTCGCTTCTCTCTGCCGCCAGGTATATCTCATCGTTCGCAAGCCATTCCTTCGTGCTTCGAAGGCTATGCAGGAGCGTGTGTTCAACACCCCTAATATCAAGGTGTTGTTCGAGCATAATACCGCCGAGGTACTTGGCGATGAGGAGGGTGTAACAGGTGTGCGCCTTCGCAAGAACGACGGCGAGGAGTACGAGATTCCGATTTCAGGTTTCTTCCTTGCTATCGGTCACCACCCGAACACCGAACTCGTAGCGGGCAAACTTGCCCTCGACGATAACGGCTACATCGTCACCGTAGCAGGCACATCGAAGACCTCTTGCGAGGGAATCTTTGCTGCCGGCGACGTTTGCGACCCACACTACCGCCAGGCTATCGTGGCTGCCGGCTCGGGCTGTATCGCTGCTTTGGATGCAGAGAGATACTTGGCAGGATTGAAGAGATAAACCGCAAGACAACTTGTTGTATATCATATAATTAAAAGAGGCTGTGATTAAGGTTACAATATTGGGAAGCGCATCGGCCAAACCGACCGTAAACAGACACCCATCGGCACAAATAGTCAACGTCAACGAACAGTACTATTTGGTCGATGCCGGAGAGGGAGTGCAGCAGCAGATGTTCCGCTACGGAATCAATCCGCTGAAACTGCGAGGTGTCTTTATCTCCCATCTTCACGGCGACCACGTATTCGGCCTCTTTCCTCTGCTCTCGACACTCGGCCTCTATGGTCGTCAGACCCCTCTGAAAGTCTTTGCGCCAAACCCATTCGGAGAGATCTTGGCCAATCATTTGCACTATTTCGACTCACAATTGCCATACGAGGTAGAGTGGGTAGAGGTGGATACCACCAAACATATGCCAATCTTCGAAAATCGCTCGATTGAGGTGTGGAGCATACCCCTGCGCCACAGAGTTCCATGTTCGGGCTACCTCTTCAAGGAGAAGGCCCCCGAACTCAATGTCGATAAGTTCAAGATTGACAAATATGGCCTCTCGATTGCGCAGATTGTTGCAGCCAAACGTGGCGAAGATATATCGTTGGAGGATGGCACGGTGATTCCTAACAGGGAGCTGACATACCTCCCATATGAGCCGCAATCCTATGCCTATATCTCCGACACATCACGCTCGGCAATGGTGGCACGCCGCATCAAGGGGGTAAATATGCTCTACCACGAGGCGACATATACTGCCGACCAGAAACGGGAGGCTAAGGCTCGTGGACACTCCACAGCCGCAGATGCTGCAACCGTAGCAGCCTCGGCCGAAGCCGAGCGCCTGCTCATCGGCCACTTCTCGTCACGATACAAAGATGCGGGAGTACTGCTCTACGAGGCACGCACCATATTCCCGAACTCCGACATTGCTACCGAAGGCGAGACCTATACACTCAAACACTACAACAAATGATAACAAAAGCCGATATACAACGCATAAAATCACTCTCAGACAAACGTGGTCGAGAGGAGTATGGAGCATTCATTGCCGAGGGCGAGAAACTTATCGAGGAGTTACGCCACGCCAATCTGCACATCCGCAACATATACGCTACTACTGCGTTGTGGCCTGATGCCGAGGTGGTTACGCCAAAGGATATGGAGCGTATCTCGCAACTCAAAACGGCCAATAGTTCGCTCGCCGTGGTCGATATTCCGCACTACGACCTACAACTTGCCGACCCGTCACGCAACCTCGTGCTGGCACTCGACCGAGTGCAAAATCCGGGAAATCTCGGCACCATCATCCGCTTGGCCGACTGGTTCGGAATCTCCGACATTGTCTGCTCGGCCGATTGCGCCGACTGCTTCAACCCGAAGGTTATACAGGCGACGATGGGAGCAATCATTCGTGTACGTGTTCACTACACCGACCTGGCGAAGTGGCTCGCCAAGCAACAAACGGCAGGTACACCTATCTACGGAACATTCCTTGACGGCGAGAATATATACTATAAGAGGCTGACTCACAACGGCGTTATCGTTATGGGCAACGAGGGACAAGGTATCGGCGCAGCCTGCGCTGCAACCGTCTCCGAGCGTCTCTACATACCGCCATATCCGACCGACAACAACGGCTCGGAGTCGCTCAATGTCGCCATCGCTACCGCTATCATCTGCTCCGAATTCCGCAGACGATAGGCCCAAAAAGATAACCTGAAAACAGAAAAATGATATGGAGCAGTTCGCTTGGTACGAAGATATGAATTGTGCCGTTACAGTATGTGATACCGAAGGTGTTATCATATATCAAAACAAACCGGCACGTGAACTATATAAGGCTCATGGTAATTTGGTAGGACAAAACCTCTTTCCATGCCACAATCCTCATTCACAGAGCATCATTCGCCGCCTTATAGAGGAGGGTTCGACCAACGCCTACACGATTGAGAAGCGGGGTGTAAAGAAGGTTATTTATCAGTCTGCTTGGCGCAAGAAGAGTGGCGAAGTTGGAGGGCTGGTCGAGTTTTCGATGATTGTCCCAGACCAGATGCCGCACTATGTGCGTGAGTAACCTCAACTACCAACTAATCCTCAACACAACAAGACGCTTTACTGTTCAAGAAGATGAAGAGATTATTAAAAAACTTAGGCCTGTGGATTATCGTGGCAATGGTAGCAGGTATCATTGCCGGAGTCTTGATGGGCGAGCAGGCAAAGACCTTTGCTCCGCTCGGCACGCTGTTTATTCAACTGATTAAGATGCTTGTGGTACCGCTTGTCGGTATCTCCATCATTTCGGGAGCCGCCTCACTTGGCAGTAGCCGCTCGGCCGGAAAGATTGGCGTCGTAAGCATAGGATATATCCTGCTGACAACCGTTATTGCCGTTGTGATAGCCATTGCCGCAGGATTGATCTTTAAGCCGGGTGCAGGATTGACAGCCGACAGCGTAGCATCGATTATGGCCCACGCAACCGCAGAGCAGAATGCTCCCGCAGAATTATCCTTCTGGGGCACAATCATCGGAATGATTCCCGACAATCCGATAAGAGCCTTTGCCGAAGGTAACATCCTGCAAATCATCTTCTTCGGCCTTATTCTCGGCTTCGGTATTGCCTCCATTGACGAGCAGAAACGCACGAAGGTCATCTCCGGTCTCAACTACCTGCTCGAAGCGCTGATTTGGTGTATCGGCAAAGTTATGTGGATCGCTCCGATAGGTGTCTTCGGACTTATGGCCGAGGCGATGGGAACATTCGGATTCGACATACTTATCAAGGTTGTCAATCTCCTCTGGGTCGATTTGGCTGCCGTGTTGATTATGGGCGTTGTAGTATATCCTCTGACGATGCTCCTCTTCTCGCATGTGCCGCTCAAAGAGTTTTTCAAGACAATGTTGCGCCCGCAGATTGTAGCCTTCTCAACGGCCTCGTCAATGGCAACTCTCCCTGTGACAATGGGTGCTTGTGACAAGATGGGTGTTTCCAAGCAGGTTTCAGGCTTCGTGGTACCACTCGGTGCAACGATAAATATGACGGGCAACGCAATCTACTATACCCTTGTGGCAATATTCTTTGCGCAGTTCTACGGCATAGAGTTGTATCTGCCTCAATATATAGCAATCACCATTACTGCATCGCTTGGCAGTATCGGCCAAGCCGGTGTTCCGGGTCCTACGCTGATGGTTGTGGCCGTACTTGCCTCGGCTGGTATTCCTATCGAGGGGCTTCCATTGCTCTACGCCCTTGACCGTCTGTTCGACATGATTCGTACGACACTCAACATCACGGGCGATGCAGCCTGCGCAGCCGTTACAGATCGATTGGCTGTTACAAAGAGGTAGATGCAAAGATGACAAACGGCAGAGTCAACAAGACCCTGCCGTTTTTTATCGGGTTATCTCCAAATTTACCTAACAAACGATATAGAGGAGCGATCCAACGCTAATGATTATCCACAAGATGACACCTTGAATCATCGGTCTTATGCCAACGGCCTGAATAGTCTCTTTCGAGAGCGAAGAGCCGATGAAGAACATTGTCAGCGTCAACAACTTACGAGAAAATCCCGATACCGCTCGTCCAACCTCCGGTACAGAATCCAAAAGGTAGGTATTCGCTATAATGGCAAGTATAAACCAGAAGATAAACCACGGAATAGAGATCTTTTTTCGGTCACTGCGAAATATTAGCGATGTGACCAAAGTCAATGGTATAATCCACAAAGCACGGGTCAACTTGATGGTTGTTGCCACTTGCAAGGCCTCCTCGCCATAGGCCGCACCGGCACCTACTACCGAACTTGTGTCGTGAATCGCTATGGCCGCCCACATTCCAAACTCCTGCTGACTCAGTCCGAGGCAATGACCCAACACAGGGAAGAGAAACAGAGCGACGGCATTCAATATAAATATTGTCGCCAAGGCTATCGACATTTCGCTATCTTTGGCCTTCACAACAGGACCGACAGCGGCAATGGCACTACCTCCACAAATGGCTGTTCCCGAACTTATGAGATATGCCGTTGTATTGTTGATTTTCAATGCTTTATAACCAATCAACATGCCTATAATCATCGTTCCGGCAACGGATGCTATGGTAAAGAGCATACCCTCTTTACCCGATGCTAACGACTCGTGCAGATTCATACCGAAACCCAATCCTACAACGGCATACTGCAACAACTTCTTCGAGGCCATTTTATTAAATTTCGGATAGGCCTGACCGCATAATACAGCATAAGCAAGACCCACAAACAGCACAACGGGTGGTGTGACGTACGATGTCACTACTCTTGCCGACGGCAGGTAGTCAAGTAAAAGCAGGGTTGCTATAATTACAAGCAGAACGATGTATATCGTCTTATTTGCTCTGCGTAAAATATCCATAATACTATTGTGCGATTTATGACGTGGCAAAATTACTCCAATTTTAAAAAATAGCAAAGAGACTTCTCGCACCTACAATCAGCCCCTGTTTAATTTATTGTCAGCAAAAAAGGAGCGTCAAGGCCTCGCAAAACCTTTAACACTCCCTATTTTTGTGTTATCACAGTGTGCTACGATGCGTTATGAGAGCCAAACGGCGATTGTGGTTGCTGCTGAATCTTTATCTGTCCGAGATTGGTCTCATACTTGGCGATATTGTCCTGCAACGAGAGCAGCAGACGCTTCGCATGCTCCGGTGTAAGAACAATACGGCTACGCACCTTCGGCTTCGGGAATCCCGGCAACATTGTCGCAAAATCAATAATAAACTCCGACGTGGAGTGAGATATGATTGCCAAATTGGAGTAGTGACCCTGTGCCACCTCTGCATCCAACTCTATATCCAGACCTGTTTTGTTAATCTCTGCCATTGTTTTTCGGTTTGCGGAGAGTGCCCCCTCCTTATGTTTGCACAAATTTAATAAAATTTTCCTTACGCTGTACCCCGATTATTAAAAATAACTGAACAACTTATTTGTATAACGTTTTTGAGTAGTGAAATCTTATGCTTTGCATAATTTTTTGACTCCTATACGCCTATATGCATAGAGTTTTACAACTATTTTTATATCTTTGCAAGGAGTTTGCGCTATTGCGCACCTAATAAAACGAATAGAAATTTATGGTTGTTTCAACAATAGACTCTCTGTTGCGAGGCGTAATGGTAGGTGTTGCGTCGTCAATTACCGTCGGACCTGTCGCCGTATTATGCATACAGCGCACGTTAAGCAAGAATCGCCGCTCAGGATTTGTTTCGGGCTTAGGCGTTGCGTGTGCCGATACGATGATGGCCATAATCGCATACTTCTTCTATGCAATGTTGCAATCTCAGATTGAGCAATATCGACAAGTATTAACCCTCATAGGAGGTATCTTTGTAGTGGTGGTTGGTGTAACCATCTTCTTCAAAAACCCAGTACCACAGATTCGCCGCAACCGAGCAGGAAACTTCTCTACATGGAAAGATTTTTCGTCGATGTTCGGCTTCACGATTGCCAATTTCGTAGTCATCATCCCTTATCTGCTCGCATTCTTTGCGATGTTCGGAGTAGGCATGGCCGACAAGTCGCCTAACCCCGTATCGCTAATGGGCAGCGTTGCCGTTATTGTGGGATTTTTGTGTGGAGCAACTCTTTGGTGGTTTGCCCTCACGGCGTTGATAAACCTCTTCCGTCGTCGCTTCCGCCCTCGCCATATGCTGACTATAAACCGCATCGCCGGTATGGTCATAGGCATAATCGGCGCATACACAATCATATCAACCTTCGTAAAAGTAATGTAACCCACTATGAATAACACCTCAACACAGAGCAAAAAGATAGTAATCGCCATCGACGGATTCTCCTCCTGCGGCAAAAGTACCTTCGCAAAATCAATTGCCGCACAACTCGGCTATATCTTCATCGATACGGGAGCAATGTATCGTGCCGTAACGCTCTATGCGTTGGAGAATGAGGGTATCCGCAACGGAATTGTTGATGAGGAAGAGATTGTTCGCCAACTCAACGATATAACCATCACCTTCCGCTTCAACCCCCAGCGTGGCGCAAGCGACATCTACGTAAACGGCGACCTCGTCGAGGGAAAGATTCGCACCATCGAGGTCAGCAACTTCGTCAGCCCGGTGAGTTCTATCCGCCAAGTACGAGAGAAGTTGGTTGCTATGCAGCAGGAGATGGGCTCACGCCGTGGTGTTGTGATGGATGGTCGAGATATAGGCACCGTAGTATTTCCGGATGCCGAACTCAAAATATATATGACGGCCGAGCCTCGTGTACGTGCCGAGCGTCGCTATGCCGAATTGCAGGCCAAAGGCGATACGGTATCGTTTGACGAGGTTTTGGAGAATGTCATCTCTCGTGACAAGGCAGATATGAGCCGAGCAATATCTCCTTTGCGACAGGCTGAGGATGCTATCGTACTCGACAATAGTTATATGAGTGTTGAGGAGCAGATGGAGTGGTTCAAACAAGAGTTCGAGCGAGTACAAAAGACTTTATAGGCGTAAAAGCCCATAAACAATAGCGATGAAGGTTGTCATTGACGATAAATCGGGATTCTGTTTCGGCGTTGTAAGAGCAATATCCGAGGCCGAGCATGCCCTTTCGCAGGAGGGGAAAGTATGCTCGTTAGGCGATATTGTACATAACCGTATTGAGGTACAGCGTTTGGAGACTCTCGGCCTACGAACAGTGACACATGCTGATATACCAACACTCAAAGGAGCAAGAATGGTTGTGCGTGCGCACGGAGAGCCACCTGCAACATACGCCCTGGCGAAGAAGTTCGGTATCGAGATTATTGATGCCACATGTCCGGTGGTTGCCGCCTTACAGAAGCGTGTGAAACAGGCCTACGAGCAGATGAGCCGCTGCGGAGGCACGGTGGTAATCTTAGGCAAGCAAGGACACGCCGAGGTTGTCGGATTGACGGGGCAGGTCAATGAAAAGGCGGTAGTAATAGAGAATGAGCAGGATTTGGAGCGCATCGACTTCTCCCACCCGATATATTTTCTATCGCAGACCACGCAGAGCATCGCTCTCTTCGAGTCGCTCTGCCGACAGATGCGCCAAAGACTGCCCGACGAGCAGATGCTAACCGTAGATGACACCATCTGCCGCCGAGTATCATCCAGAGAGGAACACCTGCGAGATTTCGCACGCAAATTCGACGTTGTAATCTTTGTCTGCGGCCGAAAGTCGAGCAACGGCAAAGTGTTGTATAACATTTGCAAGGAAGAAAATCCTCGCTCGTACAATATCGAAGAGGAGAGCGAGTTGGTAGCAGAGTGGTTTATCGGCGCAGATAGCGTCGGCGTATGTGGAGCCACCTCAACACCGGAGTGGCTTATGCGCCGGGTTGCAGAGAAGATTGAGAAACTGTAAAAACTTATAATAAAATGAGAAGTTATTTAGTAAAGAGTCTGAAATATTTCGTTGCATTATGCGTTTTATGTTGTGCGCTGATTTGGTTAAATATCTCCACTTCGGGAAGTAGCATGCTCACCACGTCGGAGATTGTCAACCTCTATTTCAGCACATGGAACGGCTGGGCAATGGCGGCTGCCGTAATTCTGCTTTCGGCTACATATCCGATTTTCGGATTTATCAGCCGATACGTTGATGGCGATGTAGAGAGCAATCGCAAACAGATATTGGCCGCAATGGAGATGATGGGCTACACGCTCACTAAGGAGAGTGATGGAGTGATGTACTTCCGTGCCAACATGCTTCAACGCCTAACTACCCTCTTCGAGGATGAGATCTCCGTTCGTCAGGTGAACGACAAGATTGAGTTGTCGGGTATGCGCCGTGCCGTAGTACGCACCTCAATACGCCTTGATGGATATATTGTAAACAGCGGATACGCAAATGAATAGAAAACTTATTAAATATGCCTGCACGGGATTGTTTCTCGGAGCGATTTTGACAACCGGAATCTTTGCCACACGCAACGATTTCGGCTTGGGTCGCAACATGGAGATTGTCGTAAATCTTATGCGAGAACTCTCTCTGGGATATGTAGATGAGGTTTCGGCCGACGACCTGATGAAGAATGCCGCCAAAGGTATGACTCAGAAACTCGACCCCTACACCACCTATCTGCCGGAGGAGGAGATGCGGGACTTTACCACCATGACTACCGGAAAATATGGCGGTATCGGCTCCCTCATACGCAAAGATAGCAACTATGTTCGCATCGCCGAGCCGTATAAAGGCTCTCCGGCCGATAAGGCAGGATTGCAGATTGGCGATAAGATTCTATCAATCAATGGCGAAAATGCCGAGGGTTTCAGCGTCGATGATGTAAGTTCACGTCTGCGTGGCGAGCCAAATACAACCGTACAACTGACAATTAAGAAGGCAGTTACAGGAGAGGTCGTCGAGAAGAAGTTGCGCCGAGAGCGTATCTCGATACCGAGCATCTCCTATGCAGGGTATGTGGCTGATGGTGTCGGCTATATACGACACTCCGACTTCACCGAGGGTTGCTACGAGGAGATGCGTACCGCCATAGAGCGCTTACAGAGAGAGGGCGAACTCAAAAAGTTGATTCTCGACTACCGCAGCAATGGTGGAGGCGTTATGCAGTCTGCCGTAAAGGTTCTCTCGTTGTTCCTTCCAAAGGGCAGCACTGTTGTTGAGACCAAGGGTCGTGAAAATCGTGAAAATGTAGTCTATCGCACTGAATATGAACCAATTCTACCGACAACACCTTTGGCTGTTCTTATCAACGGTTCTTCGGCTTCGGCGGCAGAGATTGTTGCGGGAGCGCTGCAAGACAACGACAGAGCCGTGTTGCTCGGTCAGCGCAGTTTCGGTAAAGGTCTTGTTCAATCGACCCGTTCGTTGGGTTACAATAGTTACGTAAAGATGACCACAGCGAAGTACTACATCCCGTCGGGACGTTGTATTCAGGCGGTAAATTACTCCTCGGATGGTCGTGCCGAGTCGATGCCCGACTCTTTGATTGGCGAGTTCCGCACCGCAGCAGGCCGCAAGGTATATGATGGCGGAGGTATAATGCCGGATATTCGCTTGAAACCTAAATATGTGAGCAACTTTGCCGCAACATTATACCTGCATGGTATTATCGACGACTTTGGCGACGAGTATTTCAAACGTCACCACGCCGAGACAATCACACCACGCACATTCTCCATCACAGATGCCGACTACGAGGAGTTTAAGCAGATGGTTGCCACCCGCAATATCCCATACCAATCGGAGTCCCGCAAGGCATTGGAGCGCTTGCGCAGTTCGCTCAAAAACGAGCGCTACGACGATGGTATGGCCGAAGCACTGAAATCTATCGAGCAGGGTCTTAAAGATGACAAGGCGAGCAACTTGGAGACCTTCCGCAAGGAGATTATCGATGCGATAAACTCCGATATAGTACTCCGCTTTGCATACTCGGAAGGTATGATTGAAAATTCGCTCAATGGCGATGCGGAGATTGCCGAGGCAATCAAGGTGCTCGACAACCAGAGCGAGTATGAGCGCATTTTGAAGGAGCAGGATACCCAACGCAAATAGAGAAGCCTATGTTTAAGCGGTTTAGCAAAGGTGTAAGAAAGAGGCTGAATGCCAATGTTAGTACGATACTTATGTTTTTAGGTGTCGTGGTGGTATCCACTTCGCTCTTTATTACCAACCGAATGGCTAACTCGCTGCGTGAGAAGGAGCGCCACGATGTTGAGTTATGGGCTGCGGCCATGGAACGCATCAACCGTGACGCAATGGGCGACTATATGAGCGATCCACTCGTAGCATCCATTATCAACAACCGCAACAATATCCCATTTATCATTACTGACGAAAACCTGCGTGTGGTATCTTACCACCTGATACCCGACTCTATCATCAATAATCCGGAGTTGTTGCGTCGTACGTTGGACAAGATGTCGGCCGACAATACCCCTATTGTGGTTCATTTCTGGTGGACAAACGAACACAACCACATCATATTCTACGGCCAATCATCGACACTACATACCCTGTATCTCTTCCCGTATATCCAGATGGCGGTAATCATCGCTTTTGTCCTTCTGCTCTTTGTAGCCGTCCGCTCCTCGAAGCAGGACGAACAAAATCGTGTATGGATAGGCTTAGCAAAGGAGACAGCACACCAACTCGGCACACCGACCTCGTCGCTGCTGGGTTGGATTGAATATCTGCGCTCACAGAACGTGGATCCCATGGCGGTAGATGAGATGGAGAAGGATCTTGCGCACCTTCGCAAGATTGTGGACCGATTCTCGAAAATCGGCTCCGACACACCTCTGACCATAGCCAACGTAAACGAGGTTGTAGGAGGCTCGGTAATGTATTTCCGCAAGCGAATACCTCGTAATGTGACTCTCGAATACAACGGTCTGGCAATCGACCCCGTTCAGGCATACATCAACTCGGCTCTCTTCGAGTGGGTCATCGAGAATCTAATGAAGAATTCGCTTGATGCCTTGCAGGGATACGGCTCCATCAAGGTCCATATAGGCTCGGACGAGCATAATATATATATAGATGTAACCGACTCGGGCAAAGGTATTGCCAAGTCGAACTGGAAAAAGATATTCCAGCCGGGCTTCACAACCAAAACCAGAGGCTGGGGTCTGGGACTTTCACTCTCTCGTCGCATCATTGAGGAGTATCACCACGGCAAGATTGCCGTCACAGACTCGGTCATCGGCAAGGGTACAACCATACGTGTAACCATTAAACGAGCCTATGCGTAATGGAGAATACCCCTCTATATAACGAGATAAGCGCTGCCGACATATTCGGTAGCGAGAGTGTATTGGCACTTGCAGAACTATCGCCTCAGATGTATGACCCTGCCATTCTGGGTGGTTGGTATCAAGGTTTAAGTCTGTGCGTCGCCTTCATATTCCTGATTTGTGCCGCAAAATATCTGCGATTTATGGTCAACTCCCTGCTCTCTGCCGCAGGAGTTAAACTCTCTTCACGTGCAACCGTGCATATCAATCCGGCGGAGCGTACCAATATCGAGATTATTATGCTCACGGTCAGCATCCTGTTTGTTCCGCTCGCCATAGTTAGGACTTTTACCCTCCATATGCCCGAAATTTTCGATGGTATTGAGGCATCAAGGGCTCTTTGGAGTGTCGGCAAATGGTGGTTTGTGGCTCTTATTCTTATATTAGTTGGCGAATTTCTTGTGTTACAAATTATCGGATTTGTCAGTGAACACCGCCGCTTTTGCAAGCAGTTATTGCATACCAAACTGATGAATATGTGCATCGGAATGGCTGCCATTTTACCTTTTGGTCTTGTATTTTTGCTCTCGCCTGACCATTTCGCCCGTACCTCCTTTTTTATTATGGTAGCAGAGGGACTAATTTTGCTAATTATCTTTGTTAAAGAGACTTTTTTACTCTTTGTTTCGGAAAAAATTTCAATTTTGCATTGGATTTTGTATCTTTGCGCCCTGGAAATTTTCCCCGCATCTTTGATGCTTGCTCCACTACTACGTGGATAGGGTAAATTGGATAATATTTATGGCAGAATTGATTAAACGAATTTTGGTTTCACAACCGAAACCCGCAATTATTGAGAAATCGCCGTTTTACGAATTGGCTCAGAAGCACAAAATCGAAGTGGATTATCGTCCTCTTATCGAAGTGAAGGGTGTAACTCCAAAGGAGTTCCGTTCGCAGAGAGTTGAGATTTTGGCACATACGGCAGTAATTTTCACCTCTCGCACAACAATCGACAGTTTCTTCCGCATCTGCGAGGATGCTCGTATCACTGTACCCGAGACTATGAAATATATCTGCTCGACTGAGGCTATCGCCCTCTACTTGCAGAAGTATATCGTCTATCGCAAGCGTAAGATTTCGTTTGCTGACGGTTCATTCACCGGCATCGTGGAGCAGATTGTAAAGCATAAGGACGAAACGTTGTTGCTTGCGTTGAGCGAGCCGCACAAGCCCGAGATTCCTGATGCGCTGACTCGTCTTAAAATCAATTACACACCTGTAATTCTTGCTCGCACCGTGGCAAGCGATATTGATGCCGAGGAGTTGAAGTCATACGACATGCTGCTTTTGTACTCTCCGTGGGATGTCAAGACCGTGAACGAGAAACTAACACCGGAGCAGATGCCTACAATCGCAACCTTCGGCGAGGGAACTCTGCGCCTTGCTACCGAGAAAAACCTCACGGTTAAGGCTTCGGCACCATCGCCTGTTGCACCATCACTTGCGAAAGCGGTAGATATTTACATCACCAACGTCCGCAGCGGTAAAGAGGTTGAGAATGTAGAGTTTGTCGATAATGCACAGAAAGAAGAGTTCTTGCGCACACAGCAGACAAAACTCGCCAAAAAGAGCCGCACCCGCAAGAAATAACCAAATCCGCATAGAATGATTACGGAGAACGGATATAGTTTACCGAAGGGAGAGCGACTCTCCTCCTTTGGAGCCATACGACGACTCTTCAATGAGGGTCGTGGCGGCTTTATCTACCCGTTCCGATATCTTGTCTATGCCGAACCGGCCGAGGAGATGGAGGTCAGCCTGCTCTTCTCGACACCCAAAAAGTTCCACAAGAGGGCAAATCGTCGCAATCTGATACGCCGACGCATGAGGGAGGCCTATCGTCTTAATCGCAACATTCTTACGCAAGCCGGCAAGAGTGGAACGGTTGAGGTTGCGTTGATATACTCGACTAAGGAACTCCACGATTATAAAACCATCGAAAATGGAGTCAAAAAGGTTCTTAAAAACATTGCAGACAACCTTTAAGCGTGTTGCGGCGCTACCGCTCGTTGCTTTGGTGCGATTCTACCAACTCTGCATCTCTCCATTGACTCCTGCTTCGTGCAGATTTACCCCCACCTGTTCGCAATATGCTATCGAGGCACTACGTAAGTATGGCCCGATAAAGGGTGGTTGGCTCACATTGAAACGTATTGCCCGTTGTCATCCGTGGGGTGGTAGCGGATATGATCCTGTTCCGTAAGATATGAATCCGTATATCGTTCTCGCCACAGTCATTATCTATGTTGTCGCTATGGTTTTGCTCGCCATAAGAGCAGGCCGACAAGCCGACAACAACACCTTCTTTCTCGGTAATCGCACATCAAAAAGATGGATGGTGATACTCTCGATGGTTGGCGGAGCAATTTCGGGCGTTACCTTTGTATCTGTTCCGGGAATGGTGGTTACGGAGGGTTTTTCTTATATGCAGATGGCTCTCGGTTTTATGGTAGGATATGTGGTTATTGCATACCTTCTGGTACCGATATACTTCCGCAACAATTCAGTATCGATATACGAATATCTCAATCGTCGATTTGGTCGAGAGAGTTACCTTGTGGGGGCTTGGTTCTTCTTTATATCAAAGTTGCTCGGAGCCTCCGTGCGACTCTTTATCGCCTGCTTTGTCTTGCAGACATTGGTATTCACCCCCCTCGGAATACCATTCATCGTAAATGCCGCTCTTACACTTATTCTTGTGCTGGCCTGCACATATCGGGGTGGTGTAAAATCGGTAATTGTAACCGACGTATTAAAGACTATATGCCTTGTTGCAAGCATCCTACTCTGCACCAGACTTGTTGCCAAGGGGTTAGGATGGAATATCGGCGATATGATAACATCTATCAAAGAGAGCCCGATGTCAAAAATCTTCTTCTTTGAGGATATAAACAGCCGTCAATACTTCTTCAAGCAGTTCTTCGGAGGCCTTTTCACCGTTATTGCTATGACGGGACTCGACCAGGATATGATGCAGCGTTCGTTGGCCTGCCGTACAAAGGGCGAGGCACAGCGAAACCTGCTGCTTTCGACGCTCTTGCAGACCATAATTATCTTTATTCTGCTATTGTTGGGTGTTGTTCTCTATACATTTGCCGAGCATACGGGTATAACCATCCCGAATGGTACAGATAATATGTTTCCTACCGTAGCAACATCATCAGGTATGCCTATGGTTGTCGGCATATTGTTCGTGTTGGGTCTTGTTGCCTCCACATACTCGTCGGCAGGCTCGTCGATGACTGCACTGACGACCTCTTTTACCATCGACATTTTAGGCAAGGCGCAAGCAAAACCAGAAGTGTTACAGCGTACCCGCAAGGTTGTACACACTTTAATCGCTGTGGCAATGTTCGTGCTACTCTGCTTGCTCCAACACCTTAATAGCGGCTCTGTTATAGATGCCGTATTCACGTTGGCAAGTTACACGTATGGCCCTATTTTGGGTATCTTCGCCTTTGGCATCTTTACCCCGTGGAACATACGTGGTCGTGGGCTTATAGCCATTGCCATCACGGCACCGCTCCTCTGTCTTATCTTGCAACTCAACTCGGAGCGGTGGTTTGACGGATATAAGTTCGGTTACGAACTCCTGCTGCTGAATGCTCTGCTTACAATGGCAGGAATGCTACTGCTTGTGCGTCGCAACGGGGCTATCTGTGCAAAGGAAGAGGGTATTTAGCCTCCGAACCCAATGACTCCTCTATCCTCAACAACCGGTTATATTTGGCAAGACGCTCCGTGCGTGACAACGAACCACACTTAATCTGCCCCGAACAGGTCGCTACGGCCAAATCGGCAATCGTCGTATCCTCCGTCTCGCCCGAACGATGCGAGATTATTGTGGCATAACCACTATCTCGTGCCAAGCGTATCGCCTCCATAGTTTCGGTGAGTGTTCCTATCTGATTCGGCTTAACAAGTACCGCATTGGCACAACACTGCTCTATACCTTGGGTTATGAAGGATACATTTGTTACAAACAGGTCATCTCCAACGAGTTGGCAACGACCTCCCAATACCTTTGTAAGTTCTCGCCAACCATCCCAATCACTCTCGCTCATACCATCTTCGATAGAGTCTATCGGGTAGGTATCGACCAAATGGGAGAGATACTCAATCTGCCCGTGTGCATCACGTTTTACGCCCACTCCGCCCTCAAAGCGGGAGTAGTCGTAAACTCCCTCGGAGTAAAACTCGCTGGCGGCACAATCCAGCGCCAACGTAATATCTTTGCCGGGGGTGTAGCCGGCACTCTCTATCGCCCGCATAATCGACTCCAAGGCATCCTCCGTGCCCTTGAAATGTGGGGCAAAACCACCCTCATCGCCAACCGCTGTGGACAACCCTCGATGCTTCAATATGGCTCGCAAGGCATGAAAGACCTCAACACCCATACGCAGAGCATTATGAAACGAATGCGCACCTACGGGACGAATCATAAACTCCTGAAACGCTATCGGAGCGTCGGAGTGTGAGCCGCCATTAACGATATTCATCATTGGCACAGGAAGCAGCAGGGTATCAACACCTCCCAAATAGCGATATAGCGGCATTCCACAACTATTCGCAGCGGCTTTGGCCACCGCCAACGACACGCCGAGCGTAGCATTTGCCCCCAAGTGCGACTTGTTCGCCGTGCCGTCGATGCCCACCAAAACCGAGTCTATGGCCGCCTGAGCCGTAACCTCGTATCCGACCAGCGCCTCGGCAATCTTGTCCTTGACATTCTGCACCGCCCGATGAACACCACGACCATTGTAGCGACGTTTATCCCCATCTCGCAACTCCAACGCCTCGTTTGTTCCCGTCGATGCACCACTTGGCACCGATGCACGACCCATAAAGCCTCTTTCTGTTACAACATCGACCTCGACGGTCGGATTTCCACGTGAATCAATTACCTCACGAGCATAGATTTTTGATATTTTCATCTTGTAAAGTTTTTAATTGTAATGCATAAAAAGCAAACATCACACCGAATGGAGTTGATTTTTCACAAAACAATGCCTATCTTTGTATAAAGATAGACAAACAAGCGAGCAATTATGGCAGTATTCAAAGTTGAAGGAGGCCGCCGTCTTCACGGCGAGATAACCCCGCAAGGTGCTAAAAATGAAGCGTTACAGGTGATTTGTGCGACGCTGCTTACAGCCGAGACGGTTGTTATTGACAACATCCCACAGATACTCGACGTGATACAACTCATCGAGTTGTTGGGCGCAATGGGAGTCAAGGTGGAGCGTCTTTCGGAGGAGAAATACTCTTTTTGTGCTGCAAATATAGATTTGGATTATCTTCATAGCGAAGATTTCAGCCGTCGTTGCACCCGTCTGCGTGGCTCCGTGATGATTATCGGTCCACTGCTCACCCGTTTCGGCGTAGGATATATTCCAAAGCCCGGTGGTGACAAGATTGGCCGTCGTCGTCTCGACACCCACTTTATCGGCTTCCAGAAGTTGGGCGCAGAGTTTGACTTCGATGCTGCCGAGAACTTCTTCTCAGTCAAGGCCAAACGCTTGAAGGGTTGCTATATGCTTCTGGACGAGGCTTCGGTAACGGGTACTGCAAATATCGTTATGGCGGCAGTGCTTGCCACGGGCAAAACAACAATATACAACGCTGCTTGTGAGCCATACCTGCAACAACTCTGCAAGATGCTCAACCGCATGGGCGCACGCATCAGCGGCATCGGCTCAAATCTGCTTGAAATTGAGGGTGTTGAGGCTCTGGGAGGAACAACACACCGACTGCTTCCGGATATGATTGAGGTCGGCTCATTTATCGGCATGGCGGCCATGAATCGCTCGGAACTCACAATCAAGAATGTTTCGTTTGACGACCTTGGAATCATCCCGGCACAGTTCGCCCGTCTGGGTATTGCGCTCGAACGCCGTGGCGACGATATCTACATTCCGCAGCAAGACCACTATCGCATCGAGAGTTTTATCGACGGCTCGATTATGACCATCGCCGATGCACCTTGGCCGGGTTTGACTCCTGACCTTTTGTCTGTATTTTTAGTTGTGGCAACACAAGCGAAGGGTACCGTGCTTATCCACCAGAAGATGTTCGAGAGTCGCCTATTCTTTGTTGATAAACTGATAGATATGGGCGCACAGATTGTTCTCTGCGACCCACATCGTGCCGTAGTCATCGGACAAGACCATAACGCTCAACTTCGTGCTGCACGTATGACATCGCCTGATATTCGTGCCGGAGTGGCTCTGCTTATTGCGGCAATGAGTGCCGACG
This sequence comes from Alistipes sp., assembly GCA_045659425.1. Classification (GTDB taxonomy): domain Bacteria; phylum Bacteroidota; class Bacteroidia; order Bacteroidales; family Rikenellaceae; genus Alistipes. The sequence continues at coordinate 112,576 of JAZOWW010000007.1, forward strand.
GTGTCAGCACAATTCAAAACATCGACCAGATTGACCGTGGCTACCACAACATCGAGGGTCGATTGAATGCCATCGGAGCAAATATTATCCGCTTGGAGGAGTAAAAAGTGATTATAACCCATAAAAACAGATAGGACTTCGTGCAGGTCCTATCTATTTTTATTGTAATCTTAGAGTGTTATCTTGATTTTTTTGTATTTTTGCATCTTAGTAGGAAGTTTGCACTTTATACAAAGTATAAAAACGCTAAAAAATTAACACAAAATATATGAACAACAAGATTAACGACCTGTTGAAACAGGTAGAGGAGTTTCAACCAAATACGGCTGCCGAGATTGAAGAGTTCCGTATTAAAATGATGGGTAAGAAGGGAGAATTGACCGCCCTAATGGAGGAGTTCAAGGGCGTGGCTCCGGAACTTAAACGAGAGTATGGCCAACGCATCAATGGTCTGAAACAGGCTACCTTGAATAAGATCAACACCCTCAAAGAGGAGTTTGCATCGAAGGTTGCCGACGACGCAAAGATTGGCGACATGTCTCGTCCGGGAACAGCCGAGCAGCTTGGCTCTCGCCACCCTATATCATTGGTAAAGAATGAGATTATCGAGATCTTTGCTCGCCTGGGTTATACCGTAGCCGAGGGTCCGGAGATTGAGGACGACCGCCACGTATTCTCGTCGCTCAACTTCCCGCCCGAGCATCCCGCTCGTGATATGCAGGATACTTTCTTTATTGAGAAGATGTGCAACGAGCCTAACGTGAACGATATTTTATTGCGTACACACACCTCTTCTATTCAGGTTCGTACAATGGAGAAGCAACAACCGCCTATCCGTGTAATCTGCCCTGGTCGTGTGTTCCGTAATGAGGCTATCTCGTATCGTGCACACTGTATCTTCCACCAGGTGGAGGGTCTTTACATTGATAAGAATGTCTCATTTGCCGACCTCAAACAGTCGTTGCTCTACTTCGCAAAGGAACTCTTCGGCGAGAAGACGCAGATTCGTATGCGTCCGTCATACTTCCCATTCACTGAGCCTTCTGCCGAGGTAGATGTATCGTGCAACCTCTGCGGTGGCAAGGGTTGTCCTGTATGTAAGGGTACCGGCTGGTTGGAGATTTTGGGTTGCGGCATGGTTGACCCTAACGTGCTTATTGCAAACAATATCGACCCTAACGAGTACTCAGGCTTCGCATTTGGTATGGGAGTTGAACGTATTGCAATGCTCAAATTCGGTGTTAAGGACTTGCGCCTCTACTTCGAGAACGATGTTCGCTTCCTACACCAGTTTGACAGCGTATTGTAAACAAGATTCTTTGAAGGAGGATGCAAATAAAGTGGAGAGTCTATGGCTTGGTGGCAATGTTGCTCTTCTGCGGTTTCACGAAGGGTCCGCAACGAGAGGTTACGCCCGCAACCAGCCTTCCTGACTCCACTCGCAAACTTTGGCTTTACACAGATGCAGTAAAGCGTCTGGTAATATATGGCGACAGCGTAGAGGCTAGACGATTGACCGTCGAGGCTCTCGCTGTTGACTCTTTATACGCTCCGGCCAACCACCTCCTGTCACGTGTTGCAACAAACCGAAATCAGGCCGCCACAGCAGCCCTCAGAGCCTACAAAAGCGATAGTGAAAATCACCACTATCTCGCCTCGGCTGCCGAGGCCCTGGTGCGCAGTGGCCGATACAAAGAGGCTGTGGAACTATACAAAAGGCTGACCGAGAAGTGCAACGAGCCGGACTACTTCCGTATTTTGTCGCTTCTCTACGAATCCGACCAGCGTCACTTTTCGGCTATCGCCGTGCTTGACTCTGCCGAGATGCGATTCGGACACATTCCACAGTTGAGTCGTATGCGCCAACAGTTATACATAGCCACCAAGCAGTTCGAGAAGGCGGAAAAGGAGGCGCAAAAACTCGTTGAGGAGGCCCCATACATTCCGGAAAACCACCTCCTGATGGCAGAATTATATGCTTCGACGGGGCGTGACTCTTTGGCTTTGAAGAGTTACTCGAAGGCAATAGAGGCAGATTCTACCAATTTAACATCGTGGCTCGCCTTGGGTGACTACTTCTTCCGTCAGCGCAATTACAGCGCATATTTGGGCATTGTCGGTCGTCTGTTCGACAATAAGGATGTTCCTGTGAAGAATAAAATAGAACAATTCAAGGCTCTGACATCAAATATAACCTTCTATCGAAACAATTTCCCCCAGATAAACAGTTTGGCAAACAAACTCGCCATCCACTATCCGGACAACCCTCGGGTTGCAGAGTTGTACGCTCGCCACCTGATTGCCTCAGGACAGGTAGCGACTGCAACGGAGGTTTATAAACGCCTGCTTAACCGCAACAAGCCTAAAAAAGAGGAGCTGGTTCAGATTATCGAACTTGAAAACTATATGGGTCGGACGGATAGTGTTGAACTCTATTTGGAGATAGCCCTGCAACACTTCCCGGCGGATGGAAATCTAAGGGCAACACGTGGTCACCTGCACTCTATGGCCGGTCGCCACAGTGAAGCAATAGCCTCATATAACGAAGCTCTGAAATATACACAAAACGATACTCTCCGCAGTCAACTTTGGGGCTATATAGGAGATATGGAGCATAGTAGAGGGGAGGCAAAGCGTGCCTACAAGGCTTTTGATAAGGCGCTGAAATACCACTCGGAAAACTCCTCCGTGTTGAACAACTACGCCTACTTCCTCGCCGTAGAGAGTCGCAACCTTACGCAGGCGTTGGAGATGGCCCGTCTGGCCACAACTTTATCGCAGAACAACGCCACATTTCTCGATACGCTCGCCTGGGTTTTATACCGAATGGGGGAGTTTGAAGAGGCTAAAAAGTATATGCAGCAAGCGATGTCGTTAGATAGAAGATCGTCGGCAGAGTTGGCGCTACACTATGGTGATATTCTCGATGCACTTGGAGAGGAGTTTATGGCACAGACATATTGGCGCAAAGCCCTTGAAAGGGGATATGATGCTGATGAGATAGATAAACGTATTGTGGAACAACGCCTGCGAAAAGAGGCAAACAAGAGCCAAAACAATCCAAAATAGAAGGCCATGCAACGATTGAGAAACCTTATACTTACGCTGATACTGACCCTGATGGCAACCACAACCCTTTTTGCTGACACAAACAAGGTTGAGGAGCAGCGTCGTATCATCGCAAAACTCGAAGCCAGCATAGCCAAGGAGGAGCGAGAACTTGCCTCGCTGAAAAAGAACAAGGCCTCGAAGCAGAAGTTGGTAAATTCGCTCATCCGTCAGATTGAACAGCGCAACGCTCTAATCAATGCAACCAACCGCCAACTCAAAGAGTTAAATCGTGAAATTGCAGCCTCCTCGGCTCGTATCGACGAATTGTCAGGGCAACTCTTGGAATTGGAGAAGAGTTGTGCCGAGATGGCTCGTGCAGCATATCGAAACTACCGCTTCAACAATACCCTGACATACCTGCTCTCATCATCCTCTACGGCCGATTTTGCTCGTCGTTTGGCCTCGTTGCGCATAGCCACAGAGCGACGTAGTGAACAGATAAAGAGAATCACCTCTGTGCGAGAGGATGTTCGTCGTGAGAGGGAGGAACTCGACAAAAAACGCTCCGAAGCGTCAGCAGCAAAGAAGAAACTCGACCGAGAAAGAGAGAGGTTGCGCCAAAATCGTAACGAAGCAAAACGTGAACGAGACAAAATGTCGAAGAAGGAGCGTAATGTTCTGCAATCCAAGATCGAGCAACAGGAGAAACTCGAAGCAGCAATCAAAGAGTTACGCAAACTGACCAAAGGAAACAAGGAGGGTGCGTCGTTCTCGAACAAAACGTCGAATCTCAACCTGCCCGTTGTTGGTGGAAAGGTCAAGAAATACAAGGGCAACATGGCAGAAGTGTGTGGTAAAGAGGGGGCAAAAGTTGTCAGCATATACGAAGGCAAGGTCGTTGAAATCAAGCGAAACAAAATCAATAATAAGTATGATATATTCATCGCCCATGGCGAATATATCACATCTTATGCAAACCTCTCCGCTGTCTCGGTAGCCAAAAACTCGGTTGTAAAACGTGGTCAGCAGATTGGAACGATAGGACACTCGGTAGATCCTACAACAATGAACATAGAGTACAAAATCGTCTTTGGTATCTATGCTCCGACGCCTAATATTACCGTACAAGCATCAACATGCTTTAAGAAGAATTAAGAATGGATATAATGTACCATACGGACGATTGCAACTATCGTCTTAAAGAGAAGAGATTGATACGCAAGTGGTTACGAGCCGTAGCCGATGCCGAAGGAGGTTACTCGATAGAGGGTATCAACTACGTATTCTGTTCGGGCGAACGACACCGCCAAATGAATATCGAGTTCCTTGGCCACGACTACTTCACCGACATCATCACCTTCGATGATAGCGACCTTAAAGAGGGTTATATCGCCGGCGACATCTTTATCGATGTGGAGACCGTTGCCGACAACGCCCGCATATATGGAACAACGGCTCGTCGTGAAATGTTACGTGTGGTTGTACATGGTGTATTGCACCTCTGCGGACAGAAGGACAAGAAGCCTCGTGACGAGCGTCAGATGCATGCCAAGGAGGATAAATATCTCTCATTATTCGATGCTATGATGGAGGAAAAAAGAGGTTAGTTATGGAGAAATTTGACGTTATAGTTGTTGGTGCCGGCCATGCCGGTTGCGAGGCTGCGGCTGCGGCTGCCCGACTCGGCTCACGCACCCTGCTCCTTACGATGGATATGACCAAGATGGCATCAATGTCGTGCAATCCGGCTGTCGGAGGTGTGGCAAAGGGTCAGATTGTACGAGAGATAGATGCTCTCGGTGGCCAAATGGGAGAGGTTACCGACTTGACAACCATTCAATTCCGAATGCTCAACCGCTCAAAAGGTGCTGCTATGTGGAGCCCTCGTGCACAGTGTGACAAGAGTCGTTTCTCAGCCGAGTGGCGGCGGCGTTTGGAGAATACGAAAAACCTCTATATTTGGCAAGATTCGGCTGTTGATATACTCTTTGACCAGACGGGCGACAAACCTCGTATAACGGGCCTAAAAACGCAAATGGGCGTGATTTTCGAGGCGACAACTATAATTCTTACCGCAGGAACATTTCTTTCGGGATTGATGCACTGTGGTCGCTCCAACGCCTCCGGTGGTCGTGCCGGAGATGCTGCGGTATATGGTATCACAGAGTCGTTGCAGAGAGTCGGAATCGAGACCGGACGAATGAAGACCGGAACGCCCGCACGCCTGGATGCTCGCACTATAAATTTCGAGGCTTTGGAGCCTCAATATGGAGACGAAAAACCGTCAAAGTTCTCATTCTCAGAGACTACCGAGCCGGTAAAGGAGCAGATGCCGTGCTTCTTGGTATATACCTCGCAGCAGGTACACGACACCCTGCGCACGGGCTTTGATGAGTCACCGCTATTCAACGGCACCATCAAAGGTATAGGCCCTCGCTACTGCCCAAGCATCGAGGATAAACTCCGCACCTTTGCCGACAAGGAGCAACACCAACTCTTCCTCGAACCCGAAGGTCGAGATACCAACGAGTACTACCTGAACGGATTCTCTTCGTCGCTGCCTTATGCCGTACAGTTAAAGGCCCTGCACCAAATATCTGGCTTGGAGGATGTCCATGTCTATCGCCCAGGCTACGCTATCGAGTACGACTACTTCCCACCAACACAACTTTGGCACTCTTTGGAGAGCAAACTCGTTGATAATCTGTACTTTGCAGGCCAGGTGAACGGTACAACAGGATACGAAGAGGCTGCTGCCCAGGGGCTTATGGCGGGAATCAATGCTCATCGCCGAGCGCAGGGTCAGGAGCCAATCGTTCTGCATCGTGACGAAGCATATATCGGAGTGCTAATCGACGACCTTGTAACTAAGGGTGTTGATGAGCCATACCGTATGTTTACTTCACGTGCCGAGTATCGTATTCTTTTACGACAAGACAATGCCGACCAAAGATTGACTCCTCTTGGTTATAAATTGGGGTTGATTTCCGAGGAGAGATACCAAAAATTTATCGAAAAAAAATCGCTTTTAGAATCGCTTATTCAGTACACTCGTTCACAAAGCGTAAAAATATCAGAAATTCAAAACTATTTAATTTCACTCGGTTTGCCACCAATTACACAGGGTCGCAAGGTTTTCGACTTCGTTTTGCGCAACGAAATCACGCTTGCCAACCTTGTTGGCGTGTTGCCAAAACTCCGCCGATTTATAGAGGAGCATAATATCAGCGAGGAGATTATCGAATTGGCAGAGATTGAAATTAAGTATAGCGGCTATATTGAGAGGGAGCGTTTGGTGGCTGAAAAATTGCATCGCTTGGAAGATATCTCCATTCCGGCCAACTTCGACTTCATGTCGATGCAGTCGCTGACCATCGAGGCTCGTCAAAAACTCGAACGAATTAGACCGACAACGATCGGACAAGCGTCACGTATTCCGGGTGTTTCTCCGGCGGATATAAATGTTCTTCTCGTTCGTTTTGGACGATAAAAAAATAAAGGTGTTCCACGTGGAACACCTTTATTTTTAAACATATCTTGCTATTACTCAATGATTAACGTCCATCCATAACGATCTTCAATTCTTCCATACTGCAAATCTTTCAGCGTATTATAGAGTTTGAGCGACACCTCGCCAACCTCTTCTCCATAGCGAATTGTTTCGCCGGTTTGCAGGTCGTAAACCATTCCGATAGGAGATATTACCGCACCCGTACCACAAGCGCCACACTCATCAAATGTCGGCAGTTCGGCAAGATCTACCGGCCGCTCCTCAACCACCAAACCCATATCCGCTGCCAAAATTCGCAAAGATGCATTAGTTATCGACGGGAGTATCGATGGCGACTTTGGTGTTATATACCTATCACCCTTTATTGCAAAGAAGTTTGCCGCACCACACTCCTCTATATAACGATGCTCGATGGCGTCTGTGTATATTACTGCTGCAAAACCCTGATTATGAGCATTTTCAAACGAAAGCATACTCGATGCATAGTTGCCACCAACCTTCACATCTCCTGTGCCATATGGTGCCGCTCTATCCTGTCGTCGGTCGATAATGACATTTATTGGGTGTATTCCCTCCTTGAAATACGGACCAACAGGAACAGCAAAAACCACAAACATCGCCTCGTCAACACTGCGAACACCCAAGCACGGCTTTGTTCCGATAAGCAAAGGGCGCAAATAGAGTGCCGCCTGAGAGCCGCACGGTGGTACAAATTCCAAATTTCTGCGAACCACCTCAACACACACATCTACAAAGAGTTTCTCCGGCACCTCCGGTAAACAGAGTTTTCGAGCGCCACAAGCCATACGAAAAGCGTTGGCTTGCGGTCTAAAAAGACGTATTTTGCCATCATCTCCACGAAAAGCCTTCAACCCCTCGAAGGCCTCCAAACCATAGTGCAGACAGGCCGCCGACATGTGTATCGGCAAATATTCATCGGTTGTAAACTGCGGTGTTCCCCACTCGCCGTCCTTATAACAAACCCGGGCGTTCTCTCCTCCCGTTCTATTATAATTAAAACCTAACTCGCTCCAATTCATTGTGTTCTCTTATAAGCAACGCAGGGCAACCGATTGAAAAACAACCTGTTGTCCCCGCATTCAAAGGTGTTCCACGTGGAACTATCCAACCATCGAACCGGCAGCAACTGCCTCAGAAGGCTGCAACAAACGCAACTTTCCGGTAGCATCCTCTGCCATAAGAATCATACCCTTCGACAAAATGCCCTTCAATTCACGAGGTTGAAGGTTAACAAGCACCAACACCTGCTTACCAACAAGTTCCTCCGGCGTGAAATGCTCGGCAATACCCGAAACGATAGTTCTCTTATCGATACCTGTATCAACTGTCAATTTAAGGAGTTTCTTGGTCTTGGCAACCTTCTCGGCCTCCAAGATTGTCGATACACGAATGTCCATTTTTTGGAAATCGTCGTAAGTACACTCCTCTTTCTGTGGCTCTGCCTTAACCTCCGCAGCAGCATTTGCAGCCTTGGTAGCCTCCAATTTATCGAGTTGCTTCTGGATTACCTCATCCTCAATCTTCTCGAACAATAGAGTAGGCTCGCCGATAGTGTGGCCCGCCTCAATGAGGTTCATAGCACCCAATTGCTCCCAACCAAACTTCTCGACAGCGAGCATTTTGAGAATCTTCGCAGCCGAGAACGGCATAAACGGCTCAATAGCAATTGCAATGTTTGCAGTTATTTGAAGAGCAATGTTAAGAATTGTCTTAACTCTCTCTGTATCAGTCTTTATCAACTTCCATGGCTCAGAGTCTGCGAGATACTTGTTACCAATACGTGCAAAGTTCATTGCATCCTTCAATGCCTCTCGGAAACGATAGTTCTCGATATTATTTTCGAGAGAAGCCTTAATTTGTGACAACTCTGCGATAGTCTCCTTGTCGTAGTCGCTCAACTCTCCACAAGCAGGAACGACACCACCGTAGTACTTCTTTGTTAAAACCAAAGCACGATTTACAAAGTTGCCCAATACGGCCACCAACTCGTTATTGTTGCGAGCCTGATAATCCTTCCACGTGAAGTCGTTATCCTTGGTCTCCGGAGCATTTGCACACAATACATAACGCAAAACATCCTCCTTGCCCGGCATCTCCTCCAAATACTCGTGCAACCATACAGCCCAATTACGTGATGTAGAAATCTTGTCGCCTTCCAAGTTCAAAAACTCGTTAGAAGGAACATTCTCCGGCAAAATATAATCTCCGTGTGCTTTGAGCATCGAAGGGAAGACGATACAGTGGAATACAATGTTGTCTTTACCGATAAAGTGAACAAGTTTTGTCTCCTCATCCTTCCAATACTTCTCCCAATCCGGTGTAAGGTCCTTTGTAGCAGATATATAGCCGATAGGGGCATCAAACCACACATACAAAACCTTACCCTCTTCTCCCTCAACAGGAACAGGGATACCCCAATCCAAGTCACGGCTTACGGCACGAGGTTGCAAACCTCCGTCCAACCAACTCTTACACTGACCGTAAACATTGGATTTCCACTCTTTGTGACCCTCTAAAATCCACTCACGAAGCATTGTTTCGTACTCATTCAGAGGCAGATACCAGTGTTTGGTATCCTTCTTTACGGGAACACTGCCCGAAAGTGTTGAATGTGGCTCGATGAGTTCATCCGGAGAGAGTGTGGAACCACACGCCTCACACTGGTCGCCATAAGCACGCTCGTTGCCACACTTTGGACAAGTACCCATAATATATCTATCGGCAAGGAACATCTTTGCCTCTTCATCATAGTACTGCTCGGATGTGCGCTCGATAAATTTACCCTCATCGTACAACTTGCGGAAAAAGTCGGATGCTGTTACCGAGTGTGTTGGCGAAGATGTGCGAGAGTAAATATCGAACGAAATACCAAGATCCGCAAACGACTTCTTGATAATCTCGTGATAACGATCTACAACCTGCTGCGGTGTAATACCCTCACGCTTTGCCTTAATAGTAATAGGCACACCGTGCTCATCACTACCACATACAGAGATTACATCACGACCTCGCAAACGCAAATATCGTGTGTATATATCCGACGGAACATATACTCCTGCCAAGTGGCCGATATGAACCGGACCGTTAGCATAAGGGAGCGCCGAAGTCACCAAATATCTTTTGAATTCTTTCGCCATTTTATTAGCCTTTTTCGTTATACCTTTATTTATTAGGCGCAAAGTTATCTATTTTTTTTGGTTTTTGCTATCTTTGCCTAATAATTGAACATTTGTCCAGGTATGGAATACGATATTAGAAACTTACTAAGAGAGGTTTTACACCCAGAAACAGGTGAAAATCTTGTAGATGGAGGCTTAATTGAGAGTATTAACTGCTCTGAGGAGAAAATCACAGTAGCACTCCGTTTTCGTAAAGCCAGAGATCCTTTTGCCGTAAAAATCAAGAGCCGTGTAGAGGAGATCCTTAAAACTTCCTACCCTTCACATGCAATCACCGTATTTATCAAGGAGGGCGAGAATACAAAAGCAAAGCGTGAGGCTCAAATTGATGCCATGCATAAGAATACGACAACTTCCGCTGTCGGTAAGGTTATCGCCATAGCCTCGGGTAAGGGTGGAGTGGGTAAATCTACCGTTACATCTAACCTCGCCGTAGCACTCTCTAAATTGGGTTATCGTGTCGGTGTTTTGGATGCAGATATATATGGCCCCTCACAGTCGAAGATGTTCGGTGTAGAGGATTACCTTCCCGAAGCCGAAGTTATAGAGGATAAAGAGTATATCATTCCTGCCGAAAAGGGTGGAATCAAGATAATTTCTATGGCAATGTTTATCCGTCCTACCGACGCTCTTCTGTGGCGAGGTACCATGGCAAACAGCGCATTACGTCAACTTATCCACCAGACAAAGTGGGGAGAATTGGATTTTTTACTCCTTGATCTTCCTCCCGGAACGGGCGACATTCATCTGTCAATAATTTCGGAACTCAGCATCGACGGAGCGGTCATAGTATCTACTCCTCAGCAAGTTGCGGTGGCCGACGTTGTACGTGGTGTGGAGATGTTCAGAAATCCGAATGTAAACATCCCGATTTTAGGTGTTGTAGAGAATATGGCGTGGTTCACACCGGCCGAACTACCTGAAAATAAATACTATATATTCGGTAAGGGCGGAGCCGAACGATATGCAAATGAAATAGGTATTGATTTATTGGGACAAATACCTATATATCAGTCTATTATGGAAGGTAGCGACAATGGTTCGCCTGCCTCCGAAACCGATGATGCAGTAGCGCAATATTATAGACAGGCGGCACAAAAAATTGTTGAAAAGATATTATAAACGTGTGGAAAAAGTGGCAATAACTTTTAATAACCTTTCACTTTTTCGACAAATGAAAAATTGGTAAAAACTATCAACAAAATATTCGCTCTTTATTAAGATTTTTCAAGTGGTGAATGTTGATAAAAAATTGGTGTTTATTTGTTAAAACATCTTTTACACATTTGTTGAAAACATTCTTTTCTCCCATAATAAACAGTCTGTTGCGACAGGGAGAAAAAGTATAGGTAAAGGATAGATTGTCTAAAAATATTTTTGAAAAAAGTTACCAACAGTTTCAACAGTGTTTATTATTATTTAATTTTTTTATTTAATATTTAATTAAGAATAAATTTATATAAAAAATAAAAAGTATGGTTGATAACTCGGCTACCCTCGTTCGACGTATCGAAGAACTCAAACGAGAAAAAAATGCAGTCATTTTGGCTCACTATTACACCACTCCGGAGGTGCAGGGTGTTGCTGATTTTTTGGGCGACTCTTTGGCTCTCTCGGTTAAAGCAAAGGATATTGATGCCGATATAATTCTCTTCGCCGGAGTGCACTTTATGGCAGAGACAGCAAAAGTCCTCTCGCCGAATAAAAAGGTGCTTATCCCTAACCCTGAGGCGGGGTGTTCTTTGGCAGAGTCGTGCGATGCTGCGGAGTTTGCTGCTTTCAAGGCTAAATATCCTAACCATACGGTAGTCTCGTATGTGAATACCACCGTAGGTGTTAAGGCTTTGACCGATATTTGCTGCACCTCTTCCAATGCGTTGCAGGTGGTGGAGAGTATCCCTGCGGATCAGCCTATAATCTTTGCGCCGGATAGAAACCTTGGTTCTTATATTCAGAAGATTACAGGTCGTGATAATATGGTGCTTTGGAATGGTGCTTGTCATGTACACGAGGAGTTTTCTTTGGAGAAGATTCTCGAATTGAAAAAGCAATATCCGCAGGCAAAAGTTGTGGTACATCCTGAGTGTAAGGCGGTGGTTGCCGAAGTTGCCGATTATGTAGGCTCTACGGCCGGAATTTTGGAGTATTGCGGAGCAAGTGAGGCTGTGGAGTTTATAGTGGTTACGGAGGCCGGAATTTTGGCCGAAATGCGCAAGAGGTACCCTGAAAAAAGTTTTATTCCTGCGCCTCCTATCGATTCAACCTGCGGCTGTAATGAGTGTCGTTATATGAAGATGGTAACCTTGGAGAGTATTGTTCGTTGTCTTGAAAACGAGTCGCCTGAAATCGTGATGGATGAGCAGGTGCGACAGTCGGCCGAAAGATCGATTCTTAACATGGTGGCTATTAAATAAAAGAGAGGATTTCGGCAGATGTAAAGAGTTGATTTACCGATAAATTTTGGGCAGAATGACACGTGTTGTTCTGCCTGATTTTTATATAATTACCTCATCTATTTGTTAAAGTTGGGCTTTTTCTTGCTTATTTATTAAAAAAAAATATATTTTTTTCTTATTTCTTTTATTTTTATATATCTTTGCATCAATTGGGAAAATAAGAAACTTAAAATGCCGAAGTTGTATGACAGCGGTACGCCGATGCGTAAACCAGATTGGTTGAAGATACGGCTCCACAAAAGTGATACTTTTGCGGAGGTTGAGCGTATTGTAAGCAGACACTCGTTGCATACAATTTGCAGTAGTGGACGATGTCCGAATAAGTCGGAATGTTGGAGTCGTAGGACGGCAACATTTATGATTATGGGTGACATATGTACAAGAAATTGTCGTTTTTGTGCCACTAAAACAGGACATCCTTTACCGCTTGATGCCGACGAACCTGCGAAGGTTGCCGAAAGTGTCAGCCTAATGGGACTTCGGCACGTTGTTGTTACTTCTGTAACTCGTGATGATCTACCTGATAGAGGTGCTGCTCATTGGGCAGCAACCGTCGAGGCTGTCAGAGCGAAGAATTCATCCGCAACAATTGAGCTCCTTATTTCCGATTTGGATGCAAATCCTGCATTGTTAGATGTTGTGATTGCTTCCAAGCCCGACATTATCGGGCATAACATCGAGACAGTCAGTCGCCTGACACCGATGGTGCGCACCAGAGCAACTTATGCCAACTCATTGGCGGCGTTGCGATATATGGCATCGCAAGGTGTTACAGTAAAGAGTGGACTGATGGTAGGACTTGGTGAGAGTGAGACGGAGGTGGTTGAAACCTTACATGATCTGTATGATGCAGGTGTGAGATTGGTAACCATCGGTCAGTACCTTCAACCAACACAGGAGCACGTTCCGGTTGCGGAATATGTCACCCCTGAAACATTTGAAAGGTACCGACTTAAAGCGATTGAGATTGGTTTTGATTTTTGTGCCAGTGCGCCACTTGTGCGCTCCTCTTATCTGGCAGATGAAGCATTGAAATCAATCAAAGCGTAGTTATCCTCCCGCCAATTCCGACACGATAACAAAGAATATATGCACACAAATGTGCATTTAGTGATATGAAAGTCGGATACGAGGATTTAGGTACAAAAGCCTACAAGGAGTGCTGGGAATATCAGCAGCAACTCTTCGATGAGGTACTCTTGCGTCAAAAAGATGAGAGTGCTTCCGAGGATGGTGGTACTATTCTCTTTGTTGAACATAATCCTGTGTATACGTTAGGAAAGAGTGGTAAAGAGTCGAATATGCTCATAAATGAGGAGTATTTGAAGCGACTTGGAGCCGAGTTTTTCCATATAGACCGAGGTGGTGATATTACTTTTCATGGACCTGGTCAAATCGTAGGTTATCCGATACTTGATATTGCAAAACTTGGAATAGGTGTTCGTCGTTATGTCGAAATCCTTGAACAAGCAGTTATTGATACCGTATCACATTATGGTATAGCGGCGGAGCGTTTGGATGGTGCTACCGGTGTGTGGATTTGTGATAGGAATGAAAATGGAGAGGCGCAAAATTGGAGAAAGATATGCGCCATAGGAGTTCGTGCATCTCATTTTGTTACAATGCACGGTTTTGCACTCAATGTATCAACAGAGTTACGTTGGTTCTCTATGATAAATCCTTGCGGATTTGTCGATAAAGGAGTGACATCCATAGAGAAGGAGTGCGGTAAAAAGATAGATATAGAGCAGGTGAAGGAGATACTGCTCAAACGACTTCTTACGCTGCTTTGCGTGGAGTTGAAGTAAACACAAAAGATTGTCCGCAGAGAGGATGATCAAGAAGGAGTATGAGAAAAAATATAAAAAAATATATAAAAATAAGAGAGTATGCCTATAGAAAAAAGATGGGAAGTCAAAGCCCAGGGCAATCCTCAAACCGTAGCGCATATTGCGTCGGTTATGAAGATTTCTCCGGTATTGGCTAACCTACTGGTACAAAGAGGCATAGACACAGTAGACAAGGTAAAGAAGTTTTTTAATCCGCAGTTGCAGGATCTGCATGATCCATTCCTTATGAAGGATATGGAGCGTGCCGTGAAGCGAGTTGAGGAGGCAGTCGAGCGTGGCGAAAAGATTATGGTCTACGGCGACTACGATGTGGATGGCACAACAGCCGTTGCATTGGTTTATAAATTTCTGCGCCAAATAGGTCACAAGAACCTTATGTTCTACATCCCCGATCGTTATACCGAGGGTTACGGTATTTCACACAGGGGTATCGACATCGCACACCGTAAGGGTGTAAAGTTGATTATTGCATTGGATTGCGGTATCAAGGCTGTCGAGAAAGTGGACTATGCAACAGAGAAAGGAGTAGATTTCATTATCTGCGACCATCACCTTCCGGCCGAAGAGATTCCTCGTGCCGTAGCCGTTCTTGATCCGAAACGTACGGATTGCACCTATCCTTTCGACGAATTGTCAGGATGTGGAGTGGGTTTTAAACTTGTGCAGGCTTATGCCCAGAAGCACAATATTCCGTTTAGCGAGATTGTATCGCTGCTTGACCTTTTGGTTGTCAGCATCGCATCCGATATTGTGCCACTCGTTGATGAAAACAGAATTTTGGCCCATTACGGACTCAAAATCTTGAATTCCTCTCCTTCGGAGGGTTTGTCGTCAATCATCAAGATTTGTAACCTTGAACAGCACAACATAACCATCGACGACATCGTCTTCAAGATTGGTCCTCGTATCAATGCTGCGGGACGTATGCGTATGGATGAGCGTGACGAGAATTCTGTGCCTTCGGGTGGTTATGCGGCGGTGAAGTTGCTCGTAGAGGGTGATGAGACGGCCGCAAGCGAGTTCGGTGAGGTTATCGACTCCTTCAATCAAGACCGTAAAAGTATAGACCGTTCGGTAACACAGGAGGCGCACGACTATATCGAGAGCCATCCGGAACTCAAACAAAGAAAGAGTACCGTTATCTATAATCCGAAGTGGATGAAGGGTATCGTGGGTATCGTGGCATCACGCCTTATCGAGACCTACTACCGTCCAACGGTAGTACTTACCATGAGCAACGGCTTTGTTACGGGTTCGGCTCGTTCGATTCCGGGATTTGACCTCTATCAGGCGGTTGAGTCTTGTTCCGATTTATTGGAAAACTTCGGTGGACACATGTATGCCGCAGGTTTGACTATGCGCCCTGAGAATGTCGAGGAGTTTACACGTCGATTTAACGATTATGTAGAGGCAAATATCAACCCACAGATACTCGTTCCGCAGGTGGATATCGACTCTATGTTGTTGTTCTCGGATATTACGCCGTCATTCCACCGAGAGTTGAATAAGTTCCAGCCTTTCGGTCCGGGTAATAATGCTCCGGTCTTTGCAACGTGCGGTGTGACCAATGGAGGCGATGCCAAGTTGGTAGGTGCCGAAGCAGAGCATCTGCGTATGGATTTGACACAGAAGCAGAAACCTAATACAACAATCCAGACAATAGCATTCCAACAGCCGACACACTACGAGTGGGTACGCTCCGGTCGTCCTATTGACATCTGTTACCAGATTGTCGAGAATCACTACCGTGGTAATGTGACAACGCAGTTGCGAATTAAGGATATTAAACGAAATTATACCAACACAAACAAGTAGAGGAGGGTGTATTATGAATAAGTATCTTTGGTTGGTCTTTGCTTTTTGGGCAATGTTCTTTGTGGCATGTGGTGAAACTACGCCAACGGGAGGTAACGAACCTCAAACAACACACACTCTTACGATTTCTAGTGTGACACCATCGTATGTTTCGACAAAGGTCAATGTTTTGAGTAATAACATCAGCAAACTTGCCTATATCGTCGAGAAGAAGGGTGAGGTGTCTCATGAAGAGTATGTTGCAGAAGAGTTGTTTAAGAAGGGTAAGGTTGTAAATTGCTCTACAACAGGTAAAACAACTTTGAATTTAACAGGACTGACCACCGATACCGAGTACGAGTTTTATCTTGCCGGACAACAGGTTGATGGTGTATGTACAACAATATTGTACAAGGAGTTCAAGACAAAACTTATCGAGAAGTTTGCCGTGCTTGAAAAGACATATAGTTCCGTTTCAGCCTATTTTATCTACCCGAAAAATATCGCTTCAACAAGCGTTATTAAGTATGCTACGCCTAATATTTTTATGTACAACTATTATGGCGGAGAAGGCAGTGAGGAGCGATGGTTTAACGTAGAGGAAGGAAAGAATATCTTGACCCAAAATTCGGAGATTAAAGCCCCTATTTTGGATGACCAGATAATCTCTGCGGGAGAGCCTCTATACTTTATGTTTGGAGAGTACACAAAGGCCGGAGATAATTACACACCGAATTTTGGTACAGCCAATCCGGGGGGCTACCTCTATAAGGAGTTGGTTATTGCGGAGAAACCGGAAACGTTGGCAGGAAAAACAACGATAGATATTGTGGTTAGACCGAGCGGAAAGGGCTCTATAACCATTACACCGCATAAATCTGTCAAGAGTTTTTATTACATGGTTCTTTCTGAGCAGGAGTATAACAACATTGTGAAGTTGTTGAACGACAATGCTACCTATATGCAGTGGTTTGTCTCTTCACCTATTGCTGTGAGTCTCTATGGCAGTAAGAAGGCGCAAGGTAATCTTGTTATCGACACATCGACTCTCGGACTCCAACAATCAACAAAATATTACTTCTTGATGAATGCCTGGGGTGATGATAATGGCAAACAACAATCTTTCTATACGAAGGAGTTCAAACTTCCACCGACAGCACCGGCTAAGGCTAATAATTTCGTTGTAGCACACCGAGGAGGCTCAGCAGAGGCGGGCAAAACCTATACTCCGGACAACTCTATTGCATCGCTCAGATATGCAAAGAGTTTGAAGTGCTATGGTTCGGAGACCGACATCTACTGGACAAAGGATGATAAAATTATTGTTATCCACGCAACTGCTGATATTAAAATCAACGGAAAATATCCTTGGGAGCATACATTGGAGGAGTTGCGCAAGGGTTATAAACTCTCTAATGGCGAGACTATTCCGACTTTGGAGGATTATATTGCCGAGGCTATGACCGAGGGTTCTTGTACCAGACTTTGGCTCGATTTGAAGCCATGTAATGTGTCTTCCTCTCAACCAGGCCATACATATGTGGCTAATGCGTGCAGGCGTGCAAGTGAGATTATTAAAGAGATGGAGGCCGAGCAGTGGGTTGAGTTTATCTGTACAGGACATTCTGTAAAATACGCTGGTGCCCCTGCGATAGAGGCGGGTCTTTCTATTGGCGCAATGGGTCAAACATCTGTGTCAACGCTCAAAGGTTATGGATATACTTGGGTAAATTTGGATATTGGTTTCATACAGAAAGGCAATGAAGAGTCAAAAATCAACTCGTATATAGATGCCGGTATGGAGTTGAGTCTCTTTATGATTGATGACGACGCAACATTTGAGATCTATGCGCCTTACAAGAATAAATTGAAGGGCATGGTAACCAACTATCCAAAGAAGTTTATTGATAAGATGAAGAGAGATTAAGAAGAAGTTTTCTAACAAGACCGATTTGTCGCTTCGGTCTCCATATCAATATCTGCTACCAGAAAGTAGATAATCACTATTGTGGTAATGTGACAACACTGTTGCGGATCAAGGATATAAAGTAAAATCTAACACACAAAAAAGAAGAAACATGGTGAAAAATGGTATTTTGTCAATATTGGCTCTGATAGTCTTCATATTTTCCGCTTGTGATAACGGAGGAAATTTGCCACAGGAAGAGGAGCCGGATTACACGTTTAGTATTGCTGGAACATCTCCATCGTATGTCTCTGCGAAAGTTAATATAATCTCATCCAATTTGAGCAAGTTGGCCTATATTGTATTGCCACAAAGTGCTGATAATCAACAAGAGTTTACAGCAGAGTACCTCTTTACAAATTGTACCGTGGTTAATTGCTCAACTACAGGTAAGACAGCCATTAATATTACTTCGCTGAATCATAACACCTCGTACGATGTTTATATTGCAGGAAGCAAGAGTGATGGCACATTGTCGGCAGAGGTATTGCATGTGGTGTTGAAGACAAAAAAGGTGGAAAATTTTGCGGTAATAAGCAAGACATATACATCCCTTGTCTCTTATATCAGTTATCCGGAGCAACTCTCCTCTACGAGTGTCATCAAATATGCGACGCCGGATATTGTCCTCTTCAACTACCGTGGTGGAGAGGGTACAGAGCAGACATGGCTTGATGCGGCGGATGATAAAAGCATTATCACCAAAAGCAAAGAGGTTAGCATTACCCACTCGGCCGGCGAGACTATTATCCCGGGACAGCCAATGTATCTGATTTTGGGCGAATATACAGGTAATAACGGGGTTTATACACCAAACTTTGGCGAGACAAACCCGAATGGATATCTCTACAAAAGTGTGATTACATCCGAGATGCCGCTTCCTATGTCGGCAAAACCGGAGGTAGATATCGTTGTTAGACCGAGCGGTAAAGGTCATATTAAAATCACGCCGACCTCAACTATAAAGGAGTTTTATTATATTGTATTGAGCGAGAGTGAATATAAGAACCTCGTGAAGATGATGAATAACAAGGCTTC
Organism: Alistipes sp.; assembly: GCA_045659425.1. Lineage (GTDB taxonomy): Bacteria > Bacteroidota > Bacteroidia > Bacteroidales > Rikenellaceae > Alistipes. The sequence goes on from JAZOWW010000007.1 coordinate 131,442, forward strand.
CTATATGCAGTGGTTTGTCTCTTCTAAAACTGCGCAACAGCACTTCGGCAGCAAGAAATCAACTTCGGAGGTGACTATCGATACCCAGACGTTGAACCTCAAACATGCAACAAAATATTACCTCTTTGTAACATCTTGGAGCAACGATCAAGGAGAGAAACAATCTTTCTTGGAGAAAGAGTTTACTCTGCCGGCTGCGGCTCCTACTGCTGCGGATAATATTGTGGTTGCACACCGAGGAGGTTCTAAGGAGGCGGGTAAAACAAGTTATCCGGATAACTCATTGGCTTCGCTTCGATATGCCAAAGGATTGAAATGTATGGCCTCGGAGACCGATATTTACTGGACAAAGGATAACCAGATTGTAGTTGCTCATGCTGATGGTGATATCAAAATCAATGGTAAATATCCGTGGGAGAGTACATTGGAGGAGTTGCGAAAGAATTACAAACTCTCTAATGGAGAGCAACTGCCAACCTTGCAGGACTACCTTGCGGAGGCTATGACCGATGGCTCTTGTACTAAGGTTTGGCTCGACTTGAAGAACTGTTATATCTCCTCATCAAAACCGGGCCATGAGTATGTTATAAAGGCTTGCCAGCGTGCTTGTGAGATTATTACGGAGATGGAGGCTGCGCCATGGGTTGAGTTTATCTGTACTGGTTACGAAAGCGCACTGAAGAAGGCTATCCCTTATGCTAAGGAGGCGGGTATTTCTATTGGCGCAATGGGAAATCACTCTGCATCAAAAGTGAAGGGTTATGGATACTCTTGGGCAAATTTTGATATCACCTACATAAAGAGCGGTGATGAGAAGTCAAAGATTCAATCGTATATAGACGAAGGCATGGAGTTGAGTATCTTTACTCTTGACAGTGCTGAAGCAATCGCAACCTACTTACCATATAAGGATAAATTGAAGGGTATTACAACCAACTATCCGGCAAAGTATATAAATAGTTTGAGGGTAAAGTAGCATTAGGTGCTATACAACTTTTCAAAAATTGAGGGTGCCAACCATTATAGTTGACACCCTTTGTTTTGCAGACTCCGTAAACCGAAAGTTTTAAGCCCCCTTTACAGAGCCGCCGCCAAACCGAGGGCAGAGTGTGCTTGCAGACTATGCCGAGGTGCGAAGAAGGAAGACCGCAGGTCAAAGGGGGATTTAGGGGGAATATCAACACCGCTCGGCTTACGGAGCAGAACACATGCCAATAAAAAACCACCTAACCGTTTTGGTTAAGTGGTTTGGATTAGCAGATTCCGTAAGCCGAGTTCTGTTTTAGTTCATCATTTATCTACGACGACAGTCACCTGCCGCCTCAAGCGGTTTACCCCTCGACATTGGGCGAGCAACCCTTAATTGTCGATATACATAACCTTGCAACCCGCAAGACGTACTGCCAAACGACATTGCTGCCTTTGCGGTGGGCTCTTACCCCACCTTTTCACCCTTACCCATACGGGCGGTTATTTTCTGTTACGCTGCTATACCCTCTCGAATATCAAGCCGTTAACTTGTGCGGTGCTCTATGTTGCTCGGACTTTCCTCTCCCCAAACGGGCAGCGATGAACCGAATCTGCGCTGCAAAGGTATAAAAAATAGGTAAAACAATCAAACTTATCGCTTTGCATCGGCACTCAATAGACCGCATGCCGCCTTAATATCCTCGCCACGTGAGGCACGAATCGTGGTCATAATGCCACGAGTGGTAAGGGCGTCACGGAATGCTGTCATTGCGTTGTTGTCGGGCGAGAAGTATGGCGAATCGGGTATCTTGTGGAAGCGAATCAGGTTGATGCGACACTTGATGCCATTGAGCAGACGACACAACTCCTTTATGTGGCGATGCGAGTCATTTAGGCCACTCATAACGATATACTCGAACGACACACGACGCTGGTGTGAGAAGTCGTATTCACGCAAAATGTCGGCAATGTCAGCAATTGGATAGGCTCGCTCTATCGGCATAATTTCGGCTCGCTCCTCATGGAACGGGTTGTGGAGACTGATTGCTAAATGTACAGATGTGGAGTCGAGGAAGCGGCGAAGTTCTCGTCCTACACCAGCGGTCGATACGGTGATGCGTGTTGGCGACCAACCGTAACCCCACTCGGCGGTCATAATTTCGAGCGCACGCAGCACGTTGTCCATATTGTCGAACGGCTCGCCCATACCCATATATACGACATTTGTAAGGCTCTCTTTTTCGGGCAGCGAGGCTATCTGATTGAGTATGTCACAAGTGGATAGAGAGTGGTGTAAACCCAGACGTCCCGTAGCACAAAAACGACACCCCATACGACATCCTGCCTGCGAAGAAACACAGAGTGTAGCACGCTCACCGTCAGGAATATACGCCGACTCGACAAACTCTCCTTCACAGGTGCGATACAGGTATTTTTTCGTGCCGTCCGAAGAGGTTTGTTCGCCCTCCGGAGCAGAGAGTCCGACGCTGTAACGCTCGGCCAAAAGTGAGCGATTTTTTAGCGATAAATCACTCATCTGGTCGATGCTTTTTGCCCCACGTTTGTAGAGCCATCCGGCAATCTGTTTGGCAGCAAAACGTGGCATCCCCATCTCGGAACAAATTTGTTGCAGTTCCGCAAGAGTTTTTCCGTATAACGGTTCGAGATATGTTGGTTTCATCTCTTTCAATGTGAGTGTTCGGAATCTTATAGATTCAATAATTTTCTACAAAAGTATGGAAATTTAATTATTTTTTATCGGAATAACTCTTTTTTTGAAAATTTATAACTATATTTGTGACTGCGTATGCCTTACTGTTTGAAATTTTGGGCATGCGGCAAGGGATAGAACAAATTAAAATTACAATAAATGGAACTGAAGAAAAACCCCAAAGTTGATGTCAATCGCCTTCGTATCGTATTGTTGGAGATTGGCTTAATTGTTGCTCTTCTCGTTGTAATCGCAGCATTCCTTTACACTCCAAGAGAGGTTACTGTCGAGAAGATCGACATGAACTATGGTCCGGTAGAGGAGCAGATCACCGAGATTACCCGTCAGGATCAGAAACCACCAGAGCCCCCAAAGAAGACCGAGATTACCGTTATCACCGATATCCTCAATATCGTGACTAACGACACCAAGATCTCTACCGAGGTTGACTTTGCAGAGTTTGAGGAGGATGTCGAGATTATCCAGCAGGTTGCTGTTGAGGAGGAGAATATCGAGGATGACCAGCCGTTCGTAAAGGTAGAGGAGATGCCTACATTCCAGGGTGGTGACCTCAATACTTTCCGTAACTGGGTACAGAGCAAGGTGCGTTATCCGCAGATTGCACAGGAGAACAACATCTCTGGTCGTGTGTTCTTGATGTTCGTCGTAGAGCGTGACGGTTCGCTTACTAACATTCAGGTGCTTCAAACTCCTGATACTTCACTCTCTGATGAGGCTATCCGAGTACTCAAAACCTCACCAAAGTGGAAGCCTGGTAAGCAGCGTAACCAGACTGTGCGTGTGAAGTACACATTGCCAATCGACTTCCGTATCCAGAACTAAAATCGGATTTCATGAAAATATGGGGGTTGTCCTAATGGGGCAACCCTTTTTTGAAATATGGAGAATAAAGAGAAAAAAAATAACAAGAAGGAGAATATCGTCGAGGAGCAACACATTGAGCGTGCTGTGCTTGTGGCTGTGATTCGTGACAACCAGGAGCCTCGCCAGGCCGAGGAGTTCCTTGATGAGTTGCAATTCTTGGCTGAGACAGCCTCTATTGTTACCGTGCGCCGCTTCACACAGCGTCTGCCACAACCTTCATCCCGAATCTATGTAGGTCCTGGTAAGTTGGAGGAGATTGCGACCTACTGCGCCGATAACGAGATTAATGTGGTTATCTTTGATGATGAACTTTCGCCATCGCAGACCCGCAACATCGAGCAGGCTATGCCGTGCCGAGTGATTGACCGCACACGACTTATCCTTGATATATTCCGTCAGAGAGCGCAAACAGCCTATGCAAAGACGCAGGTTGAGTTGGCTCAGTGTGAGTATATGTTGCCTCGTCTGGCGGGATTGTGGACGCACTTGGAGCGTCAGCGAGGAGGTACGGGAACCCGTGGTGGTGCGGGAGAGCGTGAGATTGAGACCGACCGCCGTATTGTCCGTAACCGAATCTCGAAGTTGAAGGAGGATTTGAAGAAGATTGACCGCCAGATGGCTGTGCAGCGCTCTAATCGTGGTAGCATGGTGCGTGTGTCGCTTGTGGGATATACCAACGTCGGCAAATCTACACTGATGAACCTCATCTCCAAGAGTGATGTTTTTGCAGAGAATAAACTCTTTGCAACGCTGGATACCACGGTGCGAAAGGTTGTTTTCGATAACCTGCCATTCCTCCTCTCGGATACCGTTGGTTTTATACGCAAGTTGCCGACCGAACTTATTGAGTCGTTCAAATCAACCCTCGACGAGGTACGAGAGGCCGACCTGCTTATCCATGTGGTTGATATTTCACACCCGCAGTTTGAGGAGCAGATTGATGTTGTGAAGCAGACGTTGCAGGATATTGGTGCGGGCGAGAAGCCTGTATATTTGGTCTTCAACAAGATTGATGCCTATACATATATTAAAAAGGATGAGGACGATTTGACCCCGCCAACCAAGGAGAATCGCTCGTTGGACGATTTGCGAGAGAGTTGGTTTGCAAAGCAGAATACCCCTTGCATCTTCATCTCTGCACAAGAGAAGACCAATATCGAAAAGTTCCGTCGAGACCTTTACGGAATGGTGCGAGAGATTCACTGTGGTCGTTATCCATTCAATAACTTCCTCTATTAAAAGTGATAAAATCATTTTAAGGGAAACCTGCTGCCTTCGTCTGCGTGTGGTCTGATAGTCACATACGCCAAGTATGCTCCTACCAGACCATACTCGACAGCGTTGCATCTTTCGCCTTAAAATGATTTTCTACTTGTGTTGATGGGTGAGAGAGGGATTTAATACTACATTCATAAAACACCAAAAAGGGCTGTCCAACAAGGTTGTGACAGCCCTTTTTATTTCCACCTCACAGAGTCTTAATCGTGGTGGTACTCCACTACCGGTTGAACATTGTCATTGGTCAGCAGTTTACCCTCATATTCGCCCGTAAGGGTGTTCAGGAAGGCCACAATCTTGTCCTCTTCCTCATCCGTGAGGGCAACACCTACCTGATATGTTCCCATGTCGCATACAGCCTCTTTTAGGCTCTCCTTTGTACCGTCGTGGTAGTATGGCCATGTCAACGCTACATTGCGCAATCCTGGCACCTTAAAGCGATGTCTGTCACGCTCCTCTCCGGTCTCCTTGAAGCGGCCATTATCCTCTACGGTCAATTCCAAACCACGGTCGGCGAAATAATGCTTGCGCAGACCCATCAACTCATACGATTCACCGCCTACATTAGGGCCTACGTGACAAGTTGCACAACTATAATGCTTGAACAACTCGTAACCATCCTCCTCCTCGTCTGTGAGTGCATCATCATCCCCTCGCAGATACTTGTCGAAACGGGAGTTTGGTGTGAGCAATGTCTTCTCGAAACACTCGATGGCGTTGGTGATGTTTGCTTGTGACCAACCATCAGGATATGCCTTCTTGAATTGATATGTGAGTTGTTTATCTCGTTTGAGTTTTGCGATAATCTCATCAAAAGATGCCGAAGCCATCTCTACCGGATTGAGTGGCGGGCCCGCAGCCTGGTCGGCAAGAGTTACGGCACGGCCGTCCCAGAACTGTACGAAGTTATAGACGGCGTTAAATACAGTCGGAGCGTTTACGCCACCGAGTTGCTTACTTACTCCCTCCGAGAACTGCTTGTTATCGACACCGGCAGTGTTGAGGCCGTGACACGAAGCGCAAGATACGGTATTGTCAACCGAAAGACGTACATCATGGTAGAGCAACTTACCGAGAGCAGCCTTCTGCGCATCTACTTCCCAAGAGTCTGCAATCGGACGGAGCGGCTCGTCTGCTCGATCACCTTCAAGGCCATCGTTGTAGTATCCCTCACGGTAATCCTCAGCGAAGTCGGTAATAACCTCACTCTTCTCCTCAGTCATCTGTGAACCCCAATTCACAAGGTAGTACTTTGGCGAAGGCATACGCTTGTCTGCTGCCACCTTCTCCACCTTTGCTACATCCACAGGACTGAGTCTGCCGCCATTTTTGAGGGCATCCATCATTGGTGCAATATCGAAAGCACGATAACCCTCCTCGACATCCTTCATCACAACACTGCCCGCAACAGGCATCTTTGCATAGAAAGGAAGTTCGGGATTTGAGGAGTGGCAACTTGCACAACCACCCTTTTCAAGAATAGCGACTACACGCTCCTTGTCAGATAACTCCTCCGAAGGTGTGCGGTTTTCGTAGATATATACCGCAGTAAGCAGTGCGGCAAGTCCTACGATAACGTAGAGTAGATTTTTCTTCATTGTCCCAAGTTTAAAGGTTGTTTTCAATAAGAGAAAAAAGCCCGCTTGACCTTTTGGGTCAGGCAGGCTCTCTATTATGTTTCTATACTTTTTTAGTAGTTCTCTGCCTTGATCTCGAAGTGTGCCTGTGGGTGGTTACATACAGGGCACAACTCAGGAGCCTTCTTGCCTACGCAAATGTGGCCACAGTTAGAACACTGCCAGATGGTGTCGCCCTCACGAGAGAAGACCAAACCGCCCTCTACGTTTGCCAACAATTTGAGGTAACGCTCCTCGTGCTCCTTCTCGATCTTTGCAACGCCGTCAAACAATGCTGCGATCTCGTCCAGACCCTCCTCACGTGCCTCCTTTGCAAAGGTTGCATACATATCTGTCCACTCGTAGTTCTCTCCCTCGGCTGCCGAACGGAGGTTCTCTGCTGTGTTGCCGATACCCTTCAAAAGTTTAAACCAAATCTTGGCATGCTCCTTCTCGTTGTTAGCGGTCTCCTCAAATAGTTTAGAAATCTGAACATATCCCTCCTTCTTTGCAACAGATGCAAAATAGGTGTACTTGTTACGAGCCTGTGACTCACCTGCGAACGCTGTCCAAAGGTTCTGCTCGGTCTTAGTTCCTTTCAATTCTTTCATAGTTGTAAGGTTGTTTGAGTTATTATTTCTGTTTTTTTGTTTCTCTACTGCGAAGATACAATCTTTTTGCGAAATGTCAAATACTAATTTTTTATATAGGAATAGAAAATGATTATAATGTTCGCAAAAAAAGGAGGCTGTTCAACAAGTCCTGTTGACAGCCTCCCGTATCTGTTTTATAGACTTGTTAACTCAGGGTTGGGTCATCCTCTACCTCTTCTCCCTTCGGAGTGATAATTACAATCCAACGCTCAACATCATTATTAACATAGTTGATAATCAACTGCTTTGGTTCGAGCATCATACCTTTGAGTGCTTTTGGATTACCCTGAACCAATGAGTTTCCGCTCTTTGGCAATGTAATCTGGTAACACTCCTTACCATCCTCGGTGTCAGCCAAACGCTCGAATGTCATACCTCCATTTGTGAAGGTAAACACCCAGTCCATAGTATCAAAACCTAATGCATACTCTGTATGGTTACTCTTCTCTGCATCGAGAGAGTTATCCTCAACGCAGTAGAATCTTGACTCCTCAGGTGTCGCAATCTTACCATCAGGAGTGTTGAGTACCAAAGTGATTGAGCCGGCAGTAATACTGCTTCCGAACAAGGTTACGGTGTTGCCTTCCCACTCGGAGGTCATCTTGTTGAACATGTAGAGGTTGTTACGCTCGGCGGTCTGTGCACCGGAGTTACCCGAATAGTTCAGCGGACCATTGTATGTTCCTTCCATAACGAAGAGGTTGCCCTCTGCATCTTTGTATGGCAGACGTATATCAACCTTATTGTTGTCGATACCGGTAACCATACCGCCACCAATCTTTACATAGTACTGACTCTCGGTACCAGCCTCAGGCATTACAAACTCATAACCTACACCCTTGTAGATAAAGTTTGAATAACCTCCATCAGGAATAAATCCAAAGAGAGAAGTCTCCTCTCCGGTGATTGCATCTACCGATATAGGGGTATAGGTACCATCAAGGTAACCCTTATTTTGCATGTCGGCAAGTTGAATGGAGAGGGTGTCGTCATTGATTGGATTCTGAGTCTCAGGGTCAACAACAGAGAAGGTGATAAGGAATCTGTCCTTCTCGAAACTATCCGGAGCATAACTCTTAACTGCGTTGAAATATGTAAACAAATTTACAGACTGAGTTCTAACCTTATAAACCCTTGAAAGACCGAGTACGCCACTGCGCTCTGCTGCAACATAGACATCATACGAAGTCTTTGGGGTAAGGTTGGTAACCTCTACGAGTTTTTCTCCATATTCAACGTCAGAAGCATTGATAGCCGTACCCTCGCTCTTTACTCGCTCTGCGGTTACACTCTCACCCTCAGGAACAACGAGGTACCATCCTGCCTCACAACCACTCTCGAATATAGCCCAGAACTTGATAGAGTCCGCAGTTACAGAGTCACCCTCAGTGCTCACCTTTGGCGCAGCAGGGCCTTCGCCTGGTCGCAAGGTTGTTATAGAAGCGGTCTGGAAGAGGGAACCCTCAGCATTCTCTGCATATACATAGAACTTGTAACCGGTGGCACTTTTAAGGTCGTTGATAGTAACCACAACGTTCTCGCCGGCCTCAATCTCCGTACCCTCAGCCATGTTCAACTTACCGGTTGTGATGGCATCTTTGGTGAGGTGTACCCAATACAAAACCTTATCGGCATTTGTGGTGGTTACAGAAAATACTGCACTGTTATCGGTTACGGTACCGGTAGTAATCTCAATATTAACCTTTAATGGTTTTGACGGATCGGTGTTGCCGCCACCGTTGTCGTTACCATTATCATCGCCTCCAACAGGGCCCTTCTCGCCACAAGCAGCAAACAATGTTGCTACTGCCAAGAGGCTACTCATCAATATATTCTTAAACATCTTCATAATATCTCAGTTTTTATTACTCGGCTTTTGTTTTAAATGTCTTCAAAATAGGTTCGCAAACCTTCTCTCCATTCTTTGCAACAACCCACAAATCGTAGTTGGTGTTAGGGGTGAGTTGATCCTTTGAAATGGTGAGAGTCTCCTCGGCAGATGCCGGGGTAACCTTTGTGCCGGTTGTGAAGATCTCGTCAGCCTTCAAATCCTTGCCCATTGGGTTGATAATCCAAGCTGCCTCCTCTGCATTTTTGAGGGTAAGGCTGAATGACACGCTGTTTGCGGTGATGTCTGTCTCGTTGTTAATCGTTACAGAAACGGTTGGGATCGGAACCTCAGCAAGTGTCGTCATCGAGATTGTCTCCGATGAGGCTTCGTTTACAAGATTCTTTGCGTAAGCCTTTACCATGTAGAGAACGTCTGGTTCGAGGTTGTCCACAACAACCTCGGTTGTCGAATTAACCACAAAGGACATTCCCTCACTGATGTTCAGGTCGATAGGCTCCGAAGCCTTATAAACCCAATATACACCCGAATCTGCACCATTGCTTGTGATTGTGAACGAGATAGATGTTTCGGTTGCCTCGCCTGCCTGGATGCTGATAGTTACTTTATCTGCATCAGGCACGTTGTCGTTGCACGCAGTCAGGGTGGTGCAAAGAGCAAACGCCGAAAGAATCATAAAAATTTTTCCAAAGTTTTTCATCTGAAATTTGATATTTAATTAATACTTATTTTAGTTACAATTTGTTAGTTTGTGAGGGGTGTAATCCTCGTCTGCGTATGCGCTTATGCGCATTTCGCCGAGCAAGGTAGCAAAAAAAACGAATATTTCCAAATACAACACCCTCTTGTCGCACCCCTTATGGGGTGTTGCGGGTTACAAATAGTAAGTGGTCGGGTGTGAAAAAGCGAAAAGATTTCTTGTTTTTAGCGGTTAAAGGTTTATAAAAATCAATAAAAAGCCCTAAAAATTAAATATTTATAAAATTTGGCACAACAAAAAAAGCGCTGCCGTATGAAGCAACGCTTTTTTGTTCTGTTTCTCAAAAATCTTTAATCGACCTTGATGTCTTTGTTTACATTCTTTGAGCCTACGAGAGCATAGAATACCAAGAATACGAGCGATACGATAACCACCCAGTAAGAGTTCATATATGTCGATTTGTCGGCTATGAATCCCTGAATCAATGGGAGAATACCGCCACCGCATACCATAACCATAAAGATACCTGATGCTTTCGAGGTGTACTTGCCGAGACCCTCAACCGCAAGGTTGAAGATACCTCCCCACATAACCGATGTGCAGAGACCGCAGAGCATTAACAACAAGATGTTAACAGGCACAGGAGTGAGCATAAACGAGAGATTTTCCTTATCGAAAGCAGGCATCAGAACCTCTACCTGTGGCAGGAAGATAGCCAACAAAACAAGGACGATACCCGCAGTGGATACGGTTGTAAGCATTGCCTTTGAGGATACTCGGCCACCGATAACGCCGCCGATAAGACGGCCGGCCAACATCAGCAACCAATAGAATCCTACAATCATACCTGCGGTACCCTCTGCGATACCCAGGCCTCCCTCGGCGGGTTTACCAGTCATAAAGAGATTGGCGATATTAGGAATACCCACCTCGATACCCACGTAGATAAAGATAGAGATGGCTCCGAGAATGAAGTGACGGAACGAGAGTGCCGAATGTGGGTCGTTCTTGTCCTGTTCAACCTTGGCAACGTAAGGCTCAGGGATATTTGTAAGCCAAAGTACAAAGAATGCCACGGCGAAGATACCCAAAGCGAGGTAGAGAGCAGGGGCGGTGTCGAGAATGGTCTTTGTTGCGCCTGCCACACCTGCTGTGCTGCTCATCAGATAGCCTCCGAGTACGGGAACGATGGTTGCTCCGAGAGAGTTGCAAGAGCCGCCAAACTGTACGAGCTGATTGCCTCGGTTGCCACCACCACCGATGGTATTGAGCATAGGGTTCACCACGGTGTTGAGCATACACATCGAGAAGCCTCCGATGAAGGCACCTGCGAGATATGTGTAAAAACTAACAGTCACACCACCGAGCAAGATTATCGCAACGCCGATAAATCCGATGGCGATAGCCCACAAAGCGGTCTTCTTGTAGCCGATGCGCTGCAAAAGCAAGCCTGCGGGATAACCCATAAATGCATAGGCGATAAAGTTTGCCGCATTTCCGAGTTGGGTCTGCCAATCAGCAAGTTTGAACTGCTCCTTAACGATTACACCAAGCGGATTCTGCAATCCGGTGACGAATGCAATCATAAAGAAGAGGGCAAACATCATAATAATAGGCAGTGTGTAATTTTTCTGTTCTGCTTTCATATTAAATTTATTTTAGGTTGTTGCTTGTTAAAACACCTCGATCGCTAATCCGCTGACCTATCGGTCACGTTCGGCGACAAACGTGCATAGTTCCATAAGTGCCTGTCGGAAAGGTGTTTCGGCCAGAGTTGCTAACTCGGACATTGCACGTTGCAGGAAGCGCTGCATTGTTTTACGTGCAAGATTTACGCCATCGTATTGCTCCACCTTTGCACGGATGAACTCCACGGCATCGTCGTTTGTAGCGCACTCCTCCAATCGCTCGATGATTTGGTTGCGCTCCGACTCTTCCGCTCTCTCCAAAACCTCAATCAAAGGCAGTGTGATTTTGCGCTCACGCAGGTCGTTGGCGGCAGGTTTGCCGGCGTTGTTATCGGGGGTGTAGTCCAAAATGTCGTCAACAATCTGGAATGCCATACCAAGAGCCTCTCCGAAGTTGCACATTGCGCTCACATCTCTGCGAGATGCACCTACCGAGATTGCTCCGGCCGAGGCGCATGAGCCAAAGAGGCAGGCAGTCTTCTTGTATATGATGTCGAAATATGCCTCACGAGAGGTGTCGAGTTTGCCGGCATGCTCGCTCTGGATAATCTCTCCCTCGCAGAGTGTTGCCATACTGCGGATGATATGGTTGAGCAGGTCGTATTGGCCGCTTTTCAAACCAATATCCATATTCTTTGCCAGGATGTAGTCGCCAAAGATTACTGCGTTGCGTGATTGCCAGCGGGCATTTACCGAGGCACGACCACGGCGCATATCGGACTCGTCGATAACATCATCGTGAACGAGCGAGGCGACGTGTATCATCTCGACAAGCATTGCGGCGAGCAGCGTGCGCTTGCCGAAGTTGCCGGTCGAAGAGCAGGCACCTGCCGAGAGCATTGTGATTATCGGGCGAAGCCCCTTACCTCGGGAGGTGAGAATGTAGTCAATCATATCGCCCAACATTGTTCCCTCCTTCTCGTCGAAAGAGCGGCGAACAAAAGAGTTAAACTCTTCGAGTTGCTCGGCTATCGGACGTTTTATATCTTCAAGTGTTGCCATAAATAGTCTTTATCCGAACAAAGATAGTGAAAAAACGTCAGTCAAGGCTATAATCTGAATGTTTTTTTCTATCTTTGACCGTTATAGATGCGTAAAATGGATAAATTTCTCGAAATATTGAAGAAGGCAGCCCCTCTGTGTGTGGCTGTTGTTCTGTTCTTTGCAGTCTCGGCGATATGTTTCGCTCCGCAGTTTGACGGCAGGGTACTCCCGCAGCACGATATTCAGCAATTCGACGGAATGAGCCGTGATATTCGTGAGTGTCGAGCCGAGACGGGCGAGGATCCGCAGTGGACGGGTGCAATGTTTGGCGGAATGCCGGCGTATATGATAAACATCCGCTATCCGGCACAAATCATCAAACGGGCAACCGATTGGGTGCTTGGCGTGGTTGATACCCCGATAGCATTTCTGCTCTTTGCGATGTTGTCGGCGTGGCTGATGATTGTGATGATGGGTATCTCGCCATGGGTAGGACTTGTAGTGGGTTTGTCCTATGGTTTATCGACCTATTTCTTCCTCATTATCGGTGCGGGACACGTTACCAAGATGTGGGCTGCGGTCTATGCGCCTGCTATGATGGGAGCAATATATATGACCCTGCGCAGTCGTCACATTCTGCTCGGCGGAGCGCTTTCGGCGCTCTTTGCTGCGTTGGAGATAGGTGCCAATCACCCGCAGGTGACCTACTATTTCCTTCTTGCCATAGTGGCTTTGTGGGTAAGTGATGCGGTGTTTGCATGGCGAGAGAACTCTCTGCGAGAGTTTGCCAAGCGTACGGCAGTTTTGGCTGTTGCTGCGGTGTTGGCCGTAGGAGCAAACTTTTCGTCACTCTTTTATACTATGCAGCACACCTCCGACACCACACGTGGCGGTAGCGAGGTGGCTGTGGATAATGTTGCGAACAAGGGTCTTGATTTGGAGTACGCTACGGCATGGAGTTACGGTCAGGCCGAGAGTTGGAATATGTTTATCCCGGATTTTATGGGTGGTGACTCGGCAAATACCTTCTCCAAGGATGGTGAGGTAGCAGATGCCTTGGGCGAACTCGGTATGGCGGATGTAGCGACGCAACTTCCGACCTATTGGGGTGATCAACCATATACGGCAGGCCCTACCTATTTGGGTGCTGTGGTGATATTTTTGGCACTGCTCGGATTGTTGCTGGCAGATAATCGCAACCGTTGGTGGATTGGCACGGCGACGCTGCTTGCCATACTGCTTTCGTGGGGTCATAATATGATGTGGTTCACGGAGTTGTGCTTTAAGTATCTACCTTTGTACAACAAGTTCCGCACGGTGTCGATGTCGTTGATGCTTGTGGAATGGAGCGTGCCGCTGTTGGCGGGTATTGCGCTCTGGCAGTTGTGGCGTTGTCAAGATAAAAGACGAGTACTGCGTGCTACGGCTGTGGCTGCGGGTATCTCTGCGGTTGTTGCTGTGGCGTTTATATTCTTTGGCTCTTCGATGTTCGATTTTGGGCGAGAGGCCGACGGAGCGATGATGAGCGAGCAGTTTTATTATATGCTCAAACAGTCGGGTGCAGAAGACTATATCGCTAAGGGGTTGCACGATGAGTTGGGTTTTGAGGTTGCCGATGCTATGGCGAAGGAGCGTGCCTTGATTTTGAGGGCTGACGCTCTGCGCTCACTGCTCTTTGTGGTGTTGGCTGCCGCATGTGTGGTGGTGTGTGCCATCGGTCGTTTGAAGCGAGGTTATATGGTAGCAATAATGGCTCTGCTCGTAATTGCAGACTTGGGTGGTGTCGCTTGTAGATATTTGTCGCACGAAGATTTTGTCTCTCCACGTAAGGTGCAGATGCGACCAAGCGAGGCCGACCTGGCAATTATGGAGGATGCTTCGCTCGGCTATCGAGTTTTGAACCTCACGGTATCGCCTTTTAACGATGCGACAACCTCGATGTTTCACCGCTCCATTGGAGGTTATCACGGCGCAAAACTTGGTCGTTATCAAGATGTTATAGACAGATACCTGCTATCGCTCAATGAGGGTGTACTCGATATGCTGAATACTCGATACGTGATAACCCAAGACGGTGAACCTATGGTGCGCTCTTCGGCTTTTGGAGCAGCGTGGTTGGTGCAGAAACTTGTGACAGCATCCACTGCGGAGCAGGAACTTTCGGCACTTGGAGAGTTGAATTTGGCAGAATGTGCCGTTGTGTCGGAGCGGGAGACCCTGCCGACAACAGAGTTTTCGACCAATGGTGTTATATATCTTACTGAGTATCAGCCAAACTACCTCAAATATGACTATGCAGCCTCGGCTCCTACCTTCGCCGTCTTCTCGGAGATATTCTACGACAAGGGTTGGACGGCATATATCGATGGCAAGGAGGCTTCGGCCATGAGAGTCGATTATATCTTGCGAGGTATGCCGCTGCCTGAGGGTCAGCACACCATCGAGTGGCGTTTCCGTGCGCCATACTGGGGAGCCGTCGAGGCGACGACGTTAGCAAGTTCGATACTTATTATTTTGATGTTAATTTTCGCTATAATTTATACTGTAAAAGATGAAAAACAACCGAGTCTTGAAGCGTAGAGTGCTTCGTTCATATGCGGTCTCTACGGTGAGTATTGCGCTTGTCATTTTTGTTTTAGGTGCCATAGGATATATTATGGCATCGGTTTTCACGACGGCACAGGGTATGCGTGCAGGAGTGACCATGATTGTGGAGTTGAAGTCGGAGTTGTCAGAGGTCCAGCGAGATTCGCTCTCGGCTCGTATTTTGAGAAGTGAACAGGTTACAGCCGTGCGCTTTGTGTCGAAGGAGGAGAAACTTGCAGACGAGGAGTTCCGTGCAGCCTTTGATGTCGATATAGAGGGTATCCTCGGCGAGAACCCGTTGCCCGACACCTTTGATGTGACACTCTCGGCCGCTTCGGCCGACCGTGAGGCTCGAAAGGCCTTTGTCGAGGAGTTAGAATCCTATAAGGAGATCGATAGAGTGAGTTATCCGGAGCAACTGCTCGAACGAGTGCATAATGTCTTAGATACTATGCAGTTATTGTTGCTGCTCTTTGGTGGTGCAATGCTTGTTATCTCGCTGATCCTGCTCAACAATACCATCCGGCTTGCAATCTTCTCTCGACGAGAGATTATCAATACAATGAAGTTAATAGGTGCGACCAAGTGGTTTATAATGAAACCATTCCTCGGCCGTAGTGCCGTGCAGGGTTTACTTGCCGGTCTTTTGGCTACTCTGCTGTTTGGCCTTACGCTTTATGGATTGGCATATACTATGCCGGAGTTGGGAATCGTTATGCGAGTAGAGGAGATGGCAGTTATTGCAGGGGCGCTCGTCGGCGTAGGTCTTGTGGTTGCCGTACTGTTTACCCTCTTTGCGGTGAACAAATTTGTGAATATGAAGTCTAATAAAATTTATCTCTATTAGTATGAAAAAGTGGTGGAACAGAGTTGTTACCAAGTTTAATAGCGTAAAGAGCGAGAACGACGAGAAGATGGCCCTCTCGATGCGCAACTATCTGTTGCTTTTGGTGGGTGCCGTGATTATCGTTATCGGCTTTGTTTTGATGTCGGGTGGCGAGCCTGCAACACCTGAGAATTTCGACTACGGAATCTTCTCTTGGCGCCGAATAACTTTGGCTCCAATAGTGGTTGTATTTGGCTTTGCATTTGAGATTTACGCTATTCTGAAACGCTTTTAGCGAAAAACCATTTGGGGGCTGTTGCTCCGATTTACGGGTTGTGCTAAACTAGACCGCTTAACGATTTTGTTAGGTGGTTTTTTATTGGTAGGGGCGCAAGAGTTTAAAGGAGATTAAGGAATTTAGTAAATTTAGAGAAGTTCAGGATAGCGCAATCGTTAATTTCCATAAACTCCTCAATCTCCCTTGCCCCCTTACTCGATCTTAAAGCAGCCGCAAGTTGCGTGACATTATCCGCCCTTACTTAACCTTTCGTTGCACCCCATTGCCACCGCTTTGCCCCTCAAAAAAACCGAAAACCCTGCCGGAAAGAGGGCGAATTTTTCCACGAACAGCCAATTTTTATCAACGAAAGTACCTGCTTTTATATACGTGTACGAAAGTGTTTAAACTCTAACACGCTGTGTATCAATGTGTTAAAAGTGGCGGGGGGGGGGGGTAAATTTTCTCCCTAAAATCCTTGTTTATAAAGTATAAAAGGTTTAATTTTGCAGAAGGATATTTTGTTCCTGCCCGAAGTGAGTCCGAGTGTAACGGATATGGGCGAGAAATGTATCGAATATGCAACACATTATAAAGAGACTATTTTTATTTTCGTTCTGTCTGTTGTCTTGTGCAACTGCGTTTGCGAGAGAGGAGAGGGTGGATTCGCTCAAAATCTTCTTTCGCCAAAATAGCGCACGTTGGGAGGCCGACTTTGAGGGTAACGGAGAGAGAATGGAGTCGTTCTTGGAGCATGTTCGTGCAATCCAAAAAGATACCCTGCAAACAATCATTAAGGTAACATATATATCGGGTGCATCCCCTGAGGGTCCGCTCTCCTTTAATCAGCGCTTATCCAAGTTGCGTACAAAAAGCATTATGGGGTATATCAACCAGCGTGTTCGTGTGGCGGATACGGTTGTTGAGACAATTTTGCGAGATGAGGACTATGGCGAACTTATCCGTCTTGTGGAGAATGATGCGCAGACCCCTCATCAGCAGGAGGTACTGCATCTGTTACGCACATTATCGACCGTGGATGTTGAGCGACCGCTTATGAATCTACACGATGGAGAGAGTTGGCAATATATGCTTGATAACCACTTCCCGCTGTTGCGTCGTTTCAAGATGATTGTGGTGGTGGGTGTTGAGCCACCAAAGTTCCCGACAGAGGAGTCTGTGCAGGTTGCTCCGACGGGGGCGCTGACGGCTGCCAATTTCTCTGCTCTGCCGACTCCTATTGCCTCGCAGCCAAAGGTGGAGCCTGCTTGGAGACCACAGGTGTCGCTCAAAACCAACGCTTTTGCCTGGGCTATGGGTGTGACCAATGTGGCCGTGGAGTTTGATTTGGCAAAACATTTCTCGTTTAACCTTCCGATATACTACTCTGCATGGAATTACTTCACCTACGGAATCAAGTTCCGTTTGTTGGGAGTCTATCCGGAGTTGCGCTACTGGTTTAAGGAGCGTGACGGATGGTTTGTCGGTGCACACTTCGGTACGGCGCTCTATAATATGGCTCTCAACGGCGAGTGGCGTATCCAGGACCACAATGGCGACACTCCTGCGCTCGGCGGTGGTATCAACGCAGGTTACCGTATGCCTATAAGCAAAGATAAACGTTGGAAGGTCGAGTTTACTCTCGGTCTCGGCGTTTATGACGTTCATTACGATAAGTTCCTCAACTACAAAGATGGCCCGCAGGCTGTGGGAAGTGTTCGCAAGGCGGCATTTGCAGTCGATAACGTGGGCGTGAATTTCTCGTATAGTTTTGATTTGAAAAAGAGATAGTGTAATCCGATAATGAAGCAGTTGGCGAAATATCTGTCCGTGTGTATGGTGCTACTTGGTACCATGCTCTCGTGCGATGTCCACGAGTGGCCTACCGTGCCTGTGGACGGCAACGTGCTTCTGCGTATGCAGTTTGAGTCGGACATGGAGGTGGATGCCGTTGTTGATCGCACGGAGTTCTCCTCGCCTATCATCTCGGCCATGCCGAAGGATTACGATGTGCGCTATCGTGTGAATGTATATCCTATTACGGCATCGGGCGACTACTCCCAGACTCCGACCAAGGAGTGGGTCTTCACAACCGGTGATGCTACCTCGCTCGACTTTCTGACCACTGTTCGACTTGCGCCGGGCCGCTATCGCCTCTATGCGTGGGCAGACTACGTGGATAATAACAGCATTGAAGATAAGTTCTATAACGTAGATGACTTTTCGAGCATTCGTATTGTCGGAGATACTCACTACGGCAATCTCGATATGCGTGATGCCTTTATAGGTAATTGCGACATCGAAGTGCCGGTACGTTACGACCTTGACCCTACGCCGGTAGAGGCCCTCTTCTCTATGGTGCGACCTAACGGTAAGTGGCGCTTCATCACCACTGACCTCCAAGAGTTTGTCACACGAGTGTTGGAGTTGCGTCAGGCTCGTGCCAGGATGATGGGTATGGATATTAAGCCGGAGGATATGGTTCCTACTTCGGTCAACTTCTCGGATTTCCATTTGAAATTCCACTATAACGGTTGGATGCCTAACGAGTTTGATATTTTCCGTGATGAGCCTGTTGCGGGAGATATGGGCAAGAACTTTACATCATCCATTACTCCTATCTCGGATACGGAGGCAGAGTTGGGTTTTGATTATATGATGGTTAAACCTAATGGTATGGATGCCTTGATAACGCTCGAAGTCTATGATGAGCAGAACGAACTGCTTTCAAAGGTGTCAAATATTCCTGTTTCGGTGAAGCGAGGCAAGATAACCGTAATCAAGGATAACTTCCTTACCCGCAGCGTAGGTGGCGGCGTGGGTATCTATCCGTCATTTGATGATGACTTTAATTACCGTATTGAAGAGTAGTAACACTTATATATATAATATAATGAAGTTGATGAAATACATATCGAATCAAATCCTTGTGGTACTTGCCGCTCTGTTGAGTGTGGCTTGTAGCACCGATATGGGTTTTGAGCAGGAGGTGGGCGAGCCTGCCGCTGTGCAGATGTGTGTTACCATCGATAGCGAGACACGTGCCGTATTTGGCAGTGCAGGCAGCGTTGACCGCCTATATTATACCGTATATAGAGTTTATGATGGCGGAGTGCTTGCTGCAACACCTGTTATTGCTACGACTACCCCGTTCAGCAATGGTCAGGCCTCTATTCAGATGATGCTCGTTCCACAGTTTGACTACAAGGCCTTCTTCTGGGCGTATAACTCGGAGGCAGAGTGGAGTGTGTCGGAGTCGTTGTCACTCGCATCGCTGACTATGCCGGCGAGTGGTGTTGCCAATAGCGATATGTATGATGCGTTTACAGGCTCGGCGATCATATCCGCAGGTGTGTCTCAAACGGTGACTCTGCGCCGTCCGCTCGCTATGCTGAACGTCTGCGTGCCGCAGGAGGTGTGGGATGGAGTTGCAGACCCGTCACAAGCCCGTGTTACGGTTGTTGTGAAGGAGGGTGCGCTTACTTTTGACGCCTTTACCAATACGCCGTTTGCTCGCACGGAGAACGTGCAGACATTCGTCGCCACAGGCTTGGAGGGAGAGTGCTTTGAGGATGGTTATCGTCGCCTTATCTCTTGCTTCCTCTTCCCTGCCGAGAGTGTTGAGGTGACGTTGACGGTTGAGGATGGTGCAAACAAGATTATAGACCAATATGTGATCAAGGATGTTCCTTTGAAGAGCAATAGAAGAACAAACCTTTTGGGAAGGTTCTCGGCAGTGATATAACGAAAAATTGAAACAATAAACTAAATAACAAAATAAACAAAATTATTAACAACTTTATTAAACTCAATTCATTATGAAAAAGATTTATGCTTTTCTGATGCTCGCAACTGCTATGGTTGTTGCATCATGTGCGACAGAGCCGATAGAGACTGTTGCGCTTCCTGGTGCTGAGGTAGAGGTTTCGCTCACAACCGAACTTCCAAGCTTTGGCTCACGTAGTATCGCAGACGGTAACACCGTAAACGAGGTACACTATGGTATCTACGCTGACGGCGACCTCTTGGAGGATATCAGCGGTACCGTTGCTATGTCTAACGGCTCGGCAACTATCTCGACTCGTTTGGTATCGGGTAAGACTTATACCTTCGTTTTCTGGGCTCAGAACTCGAACAACGGTCACTACACTGTAACATTGGCAGACAACACCGCTTCTGTTGCTGTTGATTACACAGGCGTTAAGGCTAACAACGAGAAGTTGGATGCATTCTTCCTCTGCAAGGATTACACTGTAAGCGGTCCTGTAAATGAGACCTTTACTTTGTATCGTCCGTTTGCACAACTCAACTACGCTACAACTGACGCAGACATTGCTGCTGCTAAGAGCGCAGGCGTAGAGTTGTCACAGTCAAGCCTCGTAGTAGATGCTTACACCGGCCTCGACCTCTTCACAGGTGCTGTTAGCGGCAAGCAGGAGCAGGTTGCATTTGCTTTGGCTGATGTTCCGTCACTCACAGAGGAGAAACTCTTGACCAATGGTGCAGAGTACCGTTATGTTGCTACTACTTACACTTTGGTAAACGATAAGGAGTTGTCGGCTATCTCAGCAACTTTGGTTTGCAACGATGGTACTACTCAGACTATCGCTTACCCAAGCGCATATTTGAAGCGTAACTATCGTACCAACGTACTCGGTAACTTGCTCACCGATGCAGCAAACATTACCGTTGTTGTTGAGGAGGACTTCACAGATGATCTTCCTGACACTGACGTTGATAAACTCAAAATGGCTGCATACCTTGGTGGTACAGTTGTTTTGGACGGCGATGTAACCCTCACCGAGCCTCTCGTTGTAAAGAAGGGCGTTGAGATGGTTCTCGTACTCAATGGTCACACTATCTCTCAGGAGCAGGCTCAGAGCGGTGCTTACTCAATGATTCAGAACAATGGTACTCTCGTTATCAAGAACAATGTTTCACGTGCTGCTACCGAGGGTACAATTAAGTATGGCGACACCGCAGCGCTTACATCTAGTGTAAACTACGTTTCTAACGTTATTGTAAACAATGGTTACCTCACTGTTGAGGAGGGTGTAAATCTCGTTAATACAAGTGGTGCTGAGGTTGCTACATATGGCTACCCACACGTTATCGATAACAACTGCAACCTCACTATCAACGGCGGTACTCTTACTAATGCTGCTAATTATTCTACTATCCGTATTTGGGGTACCGAGGATACCGATACAGTTGTAACTATCAACGGCGGTACTTTCAATGGTTGTATCGACCTCCAAAACGTAAGTGCAAGAGCAAATAAGGCTACCCTCACTATCAATGGTGGTACTTTCAATCCTGACACTTATACAAATTGCTCAGTTCGTTTGCTCGGCTTTGGTGTAGATGTTGACGAGTTCGTTGCTAACCTTTACGGTGGTACTTTCAATGGTCTTATTAAGCGTAATAAGTATGTAGGTGGCGAGTTCAACGCTCAGGTATTCTACATTTATGGCGGTGTTTACACAAGCGACGTTACCGAGTTCGCTGCTGACGGTTTGAAGAGCGTAGAGAAGGATGGTAAGTATTATGTTGTTGAAGAGACTACCGATGTTGTTGCTACATCAAAAACAGATTTGCAGACTGCACTTACCTCTGGTGACGCAAACATTTACCTCGCTGCCGGTGAGTATACAATGCCTTCTACCGGTGATTTCTCCGCAGGTGATGTTGTAACCTGTGCTCCGGGTACAGTATTTACCGGTTCTTCTAACGTTAACATCAATGGTGCAACTATCGTAGGTGGAACTTTCTCAAACCCTAATGGTTCTGTGATAGCATCGACTGTTAATGGTACATTTAAGGGTTGTACTTTCGATGGTTCAAATGGTGCTCGTTGGGCGTATGCTGGTAATACCGCAGTATTTGAGGATTGCGTATTCTCTGGTTCGACCTATGGTGTACACTTTGATGGTGGTGCTAACAATGTTACTTTCCGTAATTGTACTATTTCTGGATTCAATGCTTTGGCTGGCGATATTACAGTAGTATTTGAGGGTTGTACTTTTGTTGGTAATGGCAAGAGCAATTACAATGGTGCAAACCTTTGGGGTAGTGCAAAGATGATTAACTGCGAATTCACTTTCGATGGTACAACTAATAATGAATGGGTTGACTGCATTGGTGCAGATAAAGCGTATGAGTTTGAGAATTGTACTATAAATGGTGTAGCATTCACCAGCAGCAACTATGCTGATTTTAGCGACTATATTTTCTCCCGAAATCACGTAGTTGTTAAGGTTGATGGTGTTGACTGTCAGCTCTAATCTCTGATCAAGAGTATTTATACACTGCGCTTCCTCTTGTGAGGGGGCGCAGTTTTTTGTTTGTTGCAGGTACAGACCGCCCTCTATTTTGACACGGGAGTGTGTGAAAATAGCGACAATCTGAAATTTTTTTATTTTTTTTGATAAAAAGTTTGCACGTGAAAATTATTTGCTCTATATTTGCACTCGCAATCGGGGGAATGATTGCAAAATATTTCCGGAGCGGAATCTACAATGCGGAAATAGCTCAGTTGGTAGAGCACAACCTTGCCAAGGTTGGGGTCGCGAGTTCGAGTCTCGTTTTCCGCTCCAAGAGTCCAAAATAAAAAGGACAAAGTAATGTAAAACCTCTTTGAAACGCTGTTTCAGAGAGGTTTTCT
>JAZOWW010000008.1:0-1600 GCA_045659425.1 Alistipes sp.
GAGCACATCGTTGTCGTAGTACTCCAGGTGCATGTTGATGCCGAAGCGGGCGCGCAGCGGTGCCGTGAGCATACCGCTACGTGTGGTAGCACCTACGAGAGTGAAGGGATTGAGGTCTATCTGTATGCTTCGTGCCGAGGGACCCTTGTCGATCATGATGTCGATGCGGTAGTCCTCCATGGCCGAGTAGAGGTACTCCTCCACCACGGGCGATAGGCGGTGTATCTCATCGATGAACAGCACATCGTTCGGCTCGAGCGAGGTGAGCAGGCCAGCCAGGTCGCCCGGCTTGTCGAGCACGGGACCCGAGGTGATCTTGAATCCCACGCCCAACTCGTTAGCGATGATGTTACTCAATGTCGTCTTACCCAATCCGGGAGGGCCATGCAGCAGCACATGGTCCAAAGCCTCGGCACGCAGGCGGGCCGCCTTGACAAAGATGCGCAGGTTGTCCACCACCTTGTCCTGTCCCGAGAAGTCCTCGAAACGGAGCGGTCGCAGTGCCACCTCGAAGTCCTTGTCCTTGCCCCCGAGTTGCTGTCGGCGTATATCAAAGTTTTCTTCCATTATCGTTGGTCAAATACGAAGTGCAAAAGTAAGGGTTTTTCCGCAGATTAGCGACAAATCTAAGGTAAAGTTTCTTTCCTCTCGAAGATATACATCTCATTCAGTGGAGAAGAATCGTTGCAGCCTCGCATCTCAGCAAGCAAAACAATGTCCATCAAACGAAACGCTCGGGAATCCTGTACAAGAATTTTATAGCATATTGGTAGGCAAATCCTGCGGTTTGCTTACGCGGTGAGGGAATCGGAGGTATAGACTTCTTCGTTCTCGTGGCAGATTGTTATCGGTTCTCTATTTTCTGCTGGCGTTTTGCATTTTCCTAATCGCCCGTGGCTGCGTTCTTTTTGTTCTTCTTGGGGATTGGGCGATAAAATTAGCGCAAGGCGAGAGAAAAGCCAAAACTTATTTTGAGCTCTTCCGAGCCGCAGCCTAATTAAAAGATGCGAAGCAGATTAAAGATTGTAAGGATGAGGTAATAACGGAGTCTTTAACTCCTATAATCGCAAAGGCTCAGTTCGCTATTCAAGAACGAGTACACATATCCTGGACTTTGGTAATACAATCCAGTATTGGCATCCTGCAGTCGTGCGAAGGTCTCAGAGTTGTAAAGCGTATCCATCGCCTTTTCCAATGTATAGCCGTACTTCTCCATCAAGATTTGTATCAACTCGGCATACATATCCTCCTGCATCATCTTTATCTGTCCCTGGGTCAGTATCATCTTAGTCCTCCTCCGTTATGTCCACACACTTGTACCATAGCATCCACTGCGTCATCGAACGACTGCGTGTGTATCACATCATAGTACGATGCCAGATGTGCCAATCCCTTGAAGCGAGCCAGATAGTTATATGCCTGCTTCTCCCCGATGCCAAATCTGCTTGCAAACTCGGCTATCAGCGCTATCGTATATTTCAGTCTGTTACTCTCTTCGCGTGACATGGTCTTACTATTTATGAGGCAAATATAAAAACAAACGAGCAAGATATATGAAACTTGTTTCAATATTTTGCAGCGAGTGCAGTTTATATTCGCA
>JAZOWW010000009.1:0-10504 GCA_045659425.1 Alistipes sp.
GGAGAGTAGGTAGCCGCCTCTTTAAGACCAGCCAATAAGGTTGGTCTTTTTTTTGTCTATATACGAATACTTACTCTTAGAACCTTTTGAACCCTTGTTGCAAGGCTGGTCTTAAAGAGAAGTATGTTACCTATCCCCCAAGCCCCCATGACTTTGTCTTCCTCCTTGCGACTCGGCAAAGTGAGCGAGCTCGCTATGCCCTCGTTCCGCAGCGTCGGGCTCTGTAAAGGGGGCTTTTATTATGGGACAGGAATAATTCTTGTGCTGAAAGTTCTGCCACTAACCCTCATAGACACTTTTCTCACCCCGACTGCTGGGTATCGTTTTCGATACCCAGCGGTATAAGAGAGATCCTAACACTTACGAGTTCTGGTTTCTCTTGTGGACACTGAGAACAATACCAGAGTGTGGAGGTGTGAGAATTTTAAGGTCGGGTAAGGTCCGTCAGTGCTGGTAGGGTCGATTGAAGTTGGATAAAATCGAATAAGATCAATCAAAGTCAGGGTAAAACCAGGGTGTATTTACACCATTTGATAGTAATATCGTAAAAAAGATTGTAATTTATTTGCATCTTGCAATAATATCACATAACTTTACTATGTGATAATTGCAAGTTGAGAAAGAGTGGCAGAGTGCATAATGAGGCATACCATCAGAGTTCCTCTCGATAGTTTATCTCCTTCATTATGAATATGTTGCTTATCGTCTGCGGGATGATTCCCACGAGGCTAAGTTGTAGATATAGTCCCGCAATTCGTTGCGTGTCGCAAGACGTACGAACCTGAACTCAGTCGGCAGCGGATGCCAAAGTAGGAAGTTTTGTAAATCGTTGCTCTGCGATTCGAGGTATATGGTCGAGTCGACTATCTTGTCGAACATGCCCCATATGCTACTGTCGCATGGACACGATGGCTCTGAGATATTGAATAGATAGACTTCTCCTATCTCTAACTCTAAGTTGTGAAGATCTTCTTTCTGGCACATTGCAAACAAGTTTAAGGGTTTAATGAAAACTCTGATTTATGGTCATTCGATTCTATCGCACTTCAAAAATAGGTAATATTAGAGAAATTAGCAAGAAAAATACAATAAAAAATAATAAAATACCAAAAAATATTGTATAAAGGCGTGGTGATACCTCTTTTGAAACTTTTTTTGTTGCATTTCATCTTCTTTGTATTCTGTTTTATGCATGAAACTTTGTGATGTGAATCTAAAAAGGGGACAAAAATTTGATTCTTCTTATTGCTTGCTGTATATTTGCGCCCGAAAAGGTTAGATTCTATTAAACTCAAACAGATACGATTATGAATTCTCGTTTTTCGATTGATTTCCGTCCGAAACTCTTTTCGACTCTGCGAGGTTATACCAAGGCGCAGTTTTCGACTGATTTCATGGCGGGTATCATTGTTGGTATTGTTGCCATTCCGTTGGCGATTGCCTTTGGTATTGCATCGGGCGTAGGTCCTACTGAGGGACTTGTAACTGCTATTATCGCAGGCTTGCTCATCTCCTTATTTGGAGGTTCCCGAGTGCAGATTGGAGGCCCGACAGGTGCGTTTATTGTTATCATCTATGGTATTATTCAGCAGTATGGCGTAGGAGGACTTGCCATCGCTACCGTAATGGCGGGTATAATGTTGATGCTCATGGGTATCTTCCGCCTGGGTAGCGTCATCAAGTTTATGCCTTATCCTATCATCGTAGGATTTACGGGCGGTATTGCCATAACAATCTTCTCGACGCAGATGAACGATCTCTTCGGTCTTGGTATCGAGGATGTTCCGGCAAACTTTATCGATAAATGGGTATGTTATTTCCAGAATATTGGCAATATAAATTGGCCTTCGTTTATCGTCGGTCTATTGAGCATACTTATTATTGTATATACTCCACGTATTTCGAAGAAGATTCCGGGATCGTTGCTTGCAATTGTTGTAATGACGCTTGTATGCTGGTTATTAGAGCGTTTTGCGGGCATTTCCTCAATTGCAACCATTGGCGATCTCTATGAGTTGCCATCGGGTCTGCCGCAACTTCGTCTGCCTTCACTTCCGGAGGGAGAGAGTTTCTTCGCTACCGTGCAGTCTTTGTTGCCGGTTGCCTTCACTATCGCAATTCTTGGTGCTATTGAGTCTTTGCTCTCGGCTATGGTTGCTGACGGTGTTATCGGCTCTCGTCACAATTCGAATACCGAACTTATGGCTCAGGGTATTGCAAATATCGTTGCACCGTTCTTCGGAGGTATCCCTGCAACAGGAGCCATCGCTCGAACAATGGCAAATATCAACAACGGCGGCCGCACTCCGGTAGCAGGTATCGTTCATACTGTTGTTTTGTTGCTTGTATTGTTGTTGCTCGGTGGTCTTGTAGGTGCTATTCCGATGCCTTGCCTTGCGGGAGTATTGATTATGGTATCGTACAATATGAGCGGTTGGCGTACAATTCGTTCGATGTGCCGTCAGTCTCGTTCCGATATTATCGTCCTCTTTACGACATTGCTTCTGACCGTTATCTTCGACCTTACTATCGCTATCGAGATTGGTCTGGTATTGGCGGTGGTACTCTTTATGCGTCGAATTATGGAGAATACTCATATTTCGGTTGTTCAGAACGAGATGGATGTACATAACGATGGCGAGGGTCAGGATGAGCAACTTGTGATACCCGAGAATACGGAGGTTTATGAGATCGACGGCCCATTCTTCTTCGGTATTGCAAACAAGTTCGAGGAGATGGCTCGTACACGCTCTTCGAAACAGATTCGAGTGATTCGTATGCGCAAGGTGTCGTTTGTGGATGCTACCGGTCTGCACAACTTGGAGATATTTATTTCATCTACACTCGAAGATGGCCGCAAGGTTATTCTTTCGGGAGTAAATGAATCGGTTTACAAGTCGCTTGACCGTTCGGGCATTGTGAAGATGATTGGCGAGGAGAATGTGTTGCCGGATATTTACAAGGCATTGACACGAGCAGGGGAGCTCTCGTCGCAGAAGGCATAAGAGATGTAAATATTGAAGATAGGGTTATCCGATTGTCGAGATTTCGACAGTCGGATAATCTTTTGTGGCTATGGGGTGTACCATAGCGAGATTTGCTTCGGCATTGCCTGTTCCGAAGTCGTATTCGTTCCCGAATCGTACGGGGAGCAGTGGCTCACGGAAGCCGTGACGAAGATATAGACGGCGGGCATCTTCCCCGCTTGGTATTAGGAAGGCGTAGTCATATTCTCCCTCCTCAATCTTCTGTATCGCTTGCGAAAGGAGTTGCGAGGCAAAGCCCTCTCCTCTATGTGCGGCATCGGTGGCTACGGCATAGATATAGGCTGCTTTGCGCCCCTCCACGTCCTGCATCGGCACAATGTGAAGCATCGATATTGTGCGGCCGTCAGCCTCGGATGTGAGAGTCGTATCGGGGGAGTAGTAGTTACCGAGGAATGCATCAATCTGCTCTCGGCTGTCACCGAATACCTCCTGCCAGAGTGTGCGGATTTGACGTTCACGCTCATTGAGTAACCTCGCCGAAATCTTCGAGAGTAACTCTACGGGATGATACTTCATCTTGGCATATCGCAGCCCTTCAAGTCCCAAATCCTCCTCACGGTTGATGTATTGATACTCGGCGGCAATCTCCTTGGCGAATAGTTGATTTATCATTGTTGCTGAGCCTTCGATGTTTGGATCGGCCTTTTCGATATGTATGCAGAAGGTGTCGCTGTTAATCTGAGAGCCATACGTAAATGCCGCAGGCTCGTCGTTGGCATAGAGAATACCTCCACGCAGAGGGAGATTGTCAAATTCGAGGAACGCCCTCTGTATCGCATACTGCTCGGCATATTCGCTCGGCATCGAACAGCAGTTCTTGTTCTTCATCCAGCGCATGTTAAGACGCACGCAGTCTGCAATGTTGGCGATGGAGAGCGGCTCGTAGCGCCAAGAGTAACGTGACGTAAAGCGGTTTATGTGGTTGCGCTTCGGCTGATAGCGTCGGCCGGGGAGTGTTGCCAGGTCGGAAGCCAGGTATATGTAGTCGGCATTGGCTCGCTGTTGCGAAAAGGCAAAGTCGTTAGGGTAGAGAGTTTCCAACTCTTCGCACCATTGCTGTGTCGCTCCAAAGATATGGAGAGGTACGCCAAATTGTGCAGCGTCGGCTTTCAGGATCTCTATAATCGGGCGAATATCACCCTCGCCAATAGGTTGCATATAAGCAGGCTCATCCGACTCCAAACGGAATCGGATGAGCATAAATCCGCCATATTCGGCTATTTCGCTATGATAGGTATCCTGCCAGCAGTATATATTGGCAAAACTCAAATCGCAGTTGCGCAATTCGCTTTTTGCCATATATTGCTCGAACAACTCTCTGTCCGAGAGAGTGATTTTATGAAAGGCAGGTTCCGTATTCATTCTCTTATATCGGCTTTTAGCATGCTTTGAGCGACATGTCGAGCGACTTAATCTGGTGAGTCAATGCACCTACCGAGATAAAGTCAACACCGGTCAATGCGTAGTCACGCAGAGTTTCGAGCGTGATACCGCCACTTGACTCGGTCTGGCAACGACCTGCAACCTTCTTAACTGCCTCGGCAGTCATCTCTACCGAGAAGTTGTCAAACATGATGCGGTCTGCACCGCCCGCAGCAAATACTTCATCGATGTCCTCCAAGGTACGGACCTCGCACTCGATAGGAATATTCTTGCCCTTTGCCTTCAAGTACTCTTTTGCGCCAAGTACAGCCTTGCGAACACCGCCGGCAAAATCGATGTGGTTGTCCTTCAACAGAATCATGTCGAAGAGACCGATGCGGTGATTCTCTCCACCACCAATCTTTACAGCCATCTTGTCCAATACACGCATTCCGGGAGTGGTCTTGCGGGTATCGAGTACCTTGGTATGGAGGTCGGCAATACGATCGGCATATACGGCAGTCTGTGTAGCCACGCCACTCATACGCTGCATAATGTTGAGCAGGATTCGCTCTGCCTGCAACAGTGACTGCATACGACCCTCAACATAGAATGCCACGTCGCCAACCTTAACACGGTCGCCATCCGAGAGAATTTTCTCCATCTTAACCTCAGGGTCGAGACGCTCCAAAATAAGTTGAGCAATTTCTATGCCCGCAATGATGCCCTCTTGCTTGCAGAGAAGTCGCATACGACCACGCTCAGCGGCAGGGATGCAACACAAAGAGGTGTGATCACCATCACCTAAATCCTCCTTTATTGCGAGTTCTACAAGTTCTTCAACATAGGGTTTGTACTCTGCTTTCATATCTTTGATAGTTTGGTTTACAGTGTTGTTATCCCTCTATTTAGAGTGTGCTTTTTGTCATTAGGATTGTAAAATTGCCATAGTTCATCGTGATATCGACGTGAGAATCCGATACGATACCCTTCACGTTGGTGAACGTATAGGACTCATTTGGCTCGCCGTTGATATGCGGTACGATAGATGCAATATCAAAACTCTTGACCTTGCCCCACTCGTTGTGCGTTATCTCTTTGAAAGAGACTTCTTTGAGGCAGAAAGAGATCGCCTTCGGCATCTGAGCAGCAAACTGTATTCCCTCGACGGTAATGTCGAACTTGCTGACGTTGAGATCGCTCTGCACGAATGTTGCAGTCGCCTCGTCGTCGAATGTTCCCAAAGCCTCCGATGCGGTTCTAACGTCAAGAGTGTGTGAAGCCTCCCAAATCTCCTCCTCGGCTCTCTTTCCGAAGGTTGCGTGGTAGCGAGCGCCGGCATAGTCTACGTCAAATTCCAAGGTAACAGTGTTTGTTATGGTTGCACGGAAGTTGAGTATCTTCCAATCCTCACGCTCTATGCCGCCAATCTTTGGCACTATCGATGCACGGGTGATAACCCAAGCACCTGTCAAAGGGTCGGAGTTGTCGCCGTTGTTGTCGTATAGTTTGTATGTGAGGCCTTCGAGTTGGAAACTTACCTCCGGCATCATAGATACGAAGCGTACCCCCTCGATAGAGATGTTTAGTACCGGCTCGGTAATATCCGGGCTTATCAGGATGACGGTTGCCTCCTCCTCATAAGGGAGCACGTTTATACCTCCCGTTGTAACCATTGTGTTCTCGAAGTGCTTTTCCCATGAATACTCATTTCCGGAAGGAAAGAGTTTTTCGCAGGATGTTGCAATAAGCAGTGCTACGATTGCAAAAAGAATCTTTTTCATAAATAGTAAATTTGTTTTATTGTTTTTCATTTAACTCTCCAAAAATCTCAAAGCGACTCTTACACCATAACTTATCGGTTTGCCTCTTTGTAGGAAGCGATTGCCCATAGACTCAAAATAGAATACATCATATCTACTATTGAGCAGGTTGCGCCCCCATATATCCACATTCCATCGTTTGCCACAGAGACTCACAGAGGCGTCTGCCAGCGCATAGAATGGTTGCGATATTGTATTTGCTTCGTTCCAATATATTCGGCCGGCTCCGCTACCTCCTACCTTGAACTCGATGGTTTTGAGCCACGAGGTGCGAATCTTGACGGCATAACTCAATCTTACAGAAAGAGTGTGCTCCGGAGCATAGGGGATATGCTTGCCAGCGAAGTTCTCCGTTCCATTTATATATTTGCGGAAACGGGCATTCGTATATCCGTAGCCGCCTGCAAGGTACAATCCCTCATACAACCTTGCGTTGAACGACAACTCTGCACCGAAACTGCGAGTGCGACCTGCGTTGGTCATCATTCGACCTGTGGTTTGTCCCTCAGGGAAGACTGTCAACTGTTGGTCGAAGCACTCTATCCAGAATAACGCAATATCGGAGGTAAATCGTGCGTCGGTAGTCGAAAAATGTC
This sequence comes from Alistipes sp., assembly GCA_045659425.1. GTDB lineage: Bacteria > Bacteroidota > Bacteroidia > Bacteroidales > Rikenellaceae > Alistipes. The sequence goes on from JAZOWW010000009.1 coordinate 6,829, forward strand.
CTCCAACTTCAAAATTCCAACTCTGTTCAGGCTTGTAGGTTATCAGTTGTAAAACGTCGAGCTCCTGCGTCTGTCCCATATAGTGTTTTAGGCGTCGCTGCAACACCTCCGAGAACATCTGTGTATTGAAACCTCCCGCCTTATAGCCCTTCGAAGCGTTGAAATATAGGTTATTGCGCTTTGCCGCATCCAAATCTACCATTATGGAGAGTCGTGGCAGCCACTCGAAGAAGGTTTTGCTGAGCGTGCCTTTGTCGTTTATTGATACGGGAACAGTCTGCACCTGGCCACTCTCAATTGTGCGTGCCGAATATTGACTATCAACCATATTGTTGTAGAGCATCCTGACATGTTCGCCATCCAGGCGCAATCCCAAAGTGAAGAGCCAGCGTCCTGCACGCAGAGAGGATTGGTGGTAGGCTGCCCAGCCGACAGTGGCGGTGTGGAAGTTGCTATCAAGAAGTAACTCCTCTGCACCGTTACCCTCGCTATCGCCCCAGAAATATTCGTACTTGCCGTTACCAAAGTAGGTATTCACATTGTCTATAATCAGTCGCTGGATGCCATCCCGTTTGAATGTCACAGGTGCATCCATTGTCTGATGCTTGAAGAATGCAAAAGCACCGGCCATCCATTGGTAGCGGGATGTGCTTTTTGAGCGCAGGACAATATCTTGTGTCAAGTCGTGCTGCGACTTTGCCTGGGTTAGTGTAAAATATGACAACGGTAGGAAGTCCTGATCAAGCACCATGCGGTCGTTCAAATATTGATAACTTGTGATGCTCGAAAGAGAGATGTTGCGCCAGTCGTATTGCAGGGTAAAACCCTCGCTTACGCCCAGACGACGATACGAAGATTCGTCGTTGTAACATATCGAGCCGATAAGATCTGGATGCTCCTCCGTCATCCCTTTGCCTGCACCTGCGTAGGCATATGGATAACCTCCTTGTACGATGGAGGAGAGAGCGATGACGTTGTCGATGCTTAACGCACCTTTGCGATATTGGATTTTTGCTCGGATGTTGGCGTTGCTCTCCTTGTCACAGAGGTGGTTGTCGTATAGGTTACGGAAGTATCCGTCGGAATTGGCAAATTGTGCAGATATGGAAGTTCCCATATTGTTCAAGAACTTATTGTATGCCGAGATACCTATGTTGAATGAGTTGCGAGAGCCGTAGTCTGCATTTAGGCGCAGACCCTGATATTTCAGAGGCGATAGTGTCGTGATGTTGACTATGCCGCACATCGTGTTACGGCCGTAGAGTGTGGATTGAGGGCCTCTGAGAACCTCGATGCGCTCGATATCCGGCAGTGCAGTATCGTACATATTCTTGTCAGCCACGGGGACATTGTCCACATTCATACCCACAACAGGCTGGTCAATACGTGTGCCCAGACCTCTTACGTATATTGAGGAGGTCATGCGGGAGCCATAGTCAGGCATAAAGAAGTTAGGAACAATCGTTGCTACATCCTTGATTCCCTTGATACCTTCACGCTCAATATCCTTTTGGGTTATGGTTGTTGAGGCGGAGGCCTCTTCCTTCAATGTGCGGTGTTTTATGGCTGTAATATCTACGCCATCCATTGTTACAATGGTGTCTAATCCCAGCAACTCGATACCCTCGTACGGCGATGTGCCTACATTGCGCTGGCTTGCTGATAATGATGCCGATAAAGATGTCACAACAATCATTGCAACCATGTAAAATATGCTATGTAGATATTGCCGCATCATAGGTCGCAAATATAGGAATACATGTAAAAACAGATTTTATCCGTTATGTTATTTTACATACTCGATAACCTCGGCATTGCGTGATGTGGCTTCCGGCTCCTCGTCGGGGTAACCAACAGCCAAAGCGTATTGCAGAGCGTAGCCAGCCGGGAGGTTGAGCGATGCGAGGAATGGTGCACCCGCCTCCGAGTTAAAGAATGGCACAGGAGAGCCGAGACAGCAGGTGCCAAGGCCGAGTTCATGTGCTGCCAACATCATATTTTCACCCATAAGACCGCAGTCCACACCTGAGTAAAGACTTGGCTCTGCCGCTACGAAGATAACGGCCGCAGCATTGCGGAACATGTTGCGGAAGTCCGGGGTGATGAGATGCTCCGCCATCGGAGTACCCTCGATTGTTGGGAGGTATGCTGCGGTACAGTCGTCAATCCACTGCTTAGAATCAACGATGCGTATCGCCCACGCCTGCTTGTTCATAGCGTTTGGTGCAGCGATGCCGCAGAGTGCAATCTGGTCGAGTTTCTCTCGCTCTACCGGCGTATCCTTGTAGGCACGAATGCTGCGACGCTCCATTATTGTTTGGATTGCCCCCTCGCTCTTTTTCTCCTCTAAACCCCAGCGAAGACCAAGAAGAGCTGTGGCACAGAGCAGTACAGTAATAAGAATCTCTTTCATATTTGTTCGTTATAAATTGGTTTACTCTTCACAAAGATATAAATTTTCATAGAAATCAAAGAATAAATAGGTATATTTGCTCTATGGATATTGTAGATTTTAGAGAGTTTTGTCTCTCTTTGCCGGAGGTTGAGGAGACCCTGCCTTTTGATGATGTGACAATCGTTTATAAGGTGGGCGGCCGGATGTTTGCCTTGATATTCTTGGAGCGTCCCGACCACTTTGCAGTTAAGTGTGACCCTGACCGTGCTATTATGCTACGAGAACGTTATACGCAAGTGCGTGCAGGTTTCCATCTGAATAAACGACATTGGAATGATATATTTTTTAATGGAGAACTATCGGATGAGCAGTTACAAAGAGAGATTCGCCACTCTTATCTAATAGTTATTCGTCAAAATGTAACCCCAAAGGCTCTGCGAGAGGAGTTGCTATCTATTGCTACCCAAGAGGGTATTGTGGATGATACAGAGATGTCGTCATTATAGTTCTGACAATAAAGTTGTGTGAGTATATGTTCAAAAGAAAGACCCGCCACTCGTTTGAGTAGCGGGTCTGCTATAAAGAATAATCAGTTAAGATTATTTCTTCTCCAACTGAGCCTTCAACTCTGCAAGACCAGCGATGTCGCCGAGAGTTGTCTTCTCAACAGAAGCCTGAATCTTCTTTACAGAAGACTTGGTAGCCTCTGCTGCAGCCTTGCGCTCTGCCTTCTCAGCAGCAGCCTCTGCACGCTTAACCTCCTCGAAAATACGAGTGTGTGAGAGGGTGATACGCTTGGTTGCCTTAGAGAACTCGATAACCTTGAAGTCAGCAGTCTCGCCAGCCTTCAATACGCTACCGTCCTCCTTAACGAGCTGCTTAGCAGGTGCGAAGCCCTCGATATTCTCGCCGAGAGTTACAACTGCGCCCTTCTCGTTAACCTCTGCAAGGGTACCCTGGTGAACAGTGTCAACAGCGAACTGCTGCTCGAACTCGTTCCATGGGTTCTCCTCCAACTGCTTGTGACCGAGGCTCAAACGACGATTCTCCTTGTCGATTTCGAGAACGATAACCTCGATATCTGCACCTACCTGAGTGAACTCACCTGGGTGCTTAACCTTCTTAGTCCAAGAGAGGTCTGAGATGTGGATCAAACCATCGATACCCTCCTCGATCTCTACGAATACACCGAAGTTAGTGAAGTTGCGAACCTTAGCAGCGCACTTTGTACCTACGGGGTACTTAGCGTCGATACCTGCCCAAGGATCGGGAGTAAGCTGC
>JAZOWW010000010.1:0-25591 GCA_045659425.1 Alistipes sp.
GCGCTGCACTTTGTACCTACAGGGTACTTAGTCTCGATGTTCTCCCATGGATCAGCAGTGAGCTGCTTGATACCGAGTGACATCTTACGCTCCTCACGGTCGAGAGTAAGAACTACAGCCTCGATCTGATCGCCAACCTTCATAAAGTCCTGAGCAGAACGGAGGTGCTGGCTCCAAGACATCTCTGAAACGTGGATAAGACCCTCTACACCAGCTGCAATCTCAACGAATGCACCATAGTCAGCCATAACAACAACCTTACCGGTTACCTTATCACCAACCTTGAGCTCTGAGTCGAGTGACTCCCAAGGGTGAGCAGTGAGCTGCTTAAGACCCAGTGCGATACGCTTCTTGCTATCATCGAAGTCGAGGATAACAACATTGAGCTTCTGATCAAGAGCAACAACCTCCTCTGGGTGGCTTACGCGACCCCAAGACAGGTCAGTGATGTGGATAAGACCATCTACGCCACCAAGGTCGATGAATACACCGTAAGTGGTGATGTTCTTAACAGTACCCTCAAGGATCTGACCCTTCTCGAGCTTAGACATGATAACCTGCTTCTGAGCCTCGAGCTCTGCCTCGATAAGAGCCTTATGTGATACAACTACGTTACGGAACTCCTGGTTGATCTTAACAACCTTGAACTCCATAGTCTTATCAACGTATGCATCGTAGTCACGAATTGGCTTAACGTCAATCTGCGAACCTGGAAGGAACGCCTCGATGCCGAATACGTCTACAATCATACCGCCCTTAGTGCGGCACTTAACATAACCCTTGATAATCTCGTCCTTCTCCAAAGCCTCGTTAACACGATCCCAAGATTTGAGCTGACGAGCCTTCTTGTGCGAAAGTGCGAGCTGACCGCCCTTGTCCTCTACCGACTCAACGTAAACCTCTACCTTGTCGCCAACCTTCAACTCAGCGTCATAGCGGAACTCCGAAGCCGAAATAACACCCTCGCTCTTGTAGCCGATGTTTACGATTACCTCACGCTTGTTGATCTCAGTAACGGTACCCTCTACGGTCTCGCCAACAGCGATGTTAGACATAGTCTCGCCGTACTGCGCTGCGATCTCCTCCTTGCTCTGTGGATAGAGGCCAGACTCGCTCTCAAACGCTGCCCAATCGAAATTCTCGTTTGCTACCTTAATGTTTTCCATAAATTTGTTTTGTTTTTGCGATACAATCGCTCGTTAAAAAGTTAATAATTAGTTATTTACGAGCATTATGCGCTCTATGCGCACATGCACGGACTGCAAAGGTAATCAATTTCTTTCAAAAAACAAATAAATTTTTCAGTAACAGCGATTTATCCTCTCTCATTGTCGAACCTTTCCGTTGCAACGTTTTTGCAAAAAAATATTGGGAGAATGGGTGTTGATGTTGTTAATGTGGGCGAAATAGCGTACATTTGCATAGATGTATTAATCGAAATATACTTAAATGAACAAAAATATGAAGAAAATTTTCCTCTTTATGGTAACGGCGTTGTGCGTCGCTGCATCGGCGGCAGCACAGCCAAAGTTGGTGGCTCATCGTGGATTCTACAAGGCTCCGGGTACAGATGAGAACACAATTAAAGCGTTGGTTAATGCGCAGAATCTCGGTGGTCTTTATGGTGTAGAGTTCGACATTAACCTTACGGCCGATGGCGAACTTATCGTTGCGCACGGCTCTAAAATTTTAGGGACAACGCTCGATGCACAGAAGGATACCTGGGCAGAGATCAGCAAGGTGACTTTGCCTAATGGCAATAAAGTGCCTACGCTGCGTGAGTGGCTCGAAACTGCGAAGAAACATCCTGAGATTAAGCAGATTGCAGAGATTAAGAAGCATCGCACGCCGCAGGAGGAGACCGAGATCGTAGAGCGTTTGGTTGCCATGTGTAAGGAACTCAACATGCTCGATCAGGTGGAGTTTACATCGTTCAGTTACCACGCTTGCAAGGAGTGTGTTCGTGTAGCGCCGGGTCGTCCTGTTTTATACTTGAATAGTTCGCTCAGTACAAAGGTTGACGCTGACGTGGCGCTCAAAGATGGTATCACGGGACTTTCGTATAGCATGTATGTATTTATGAATATGCCACACCTTGTAGATGATGCTCGTGCTAAGGGCGTTGAGACTACACTTTGGATTGTAAACCATCCGGAGGTTGTCGATTGGGCTGTTCGTCATCGTATCGACTATATTTCGAGCGACTATCCAGATAAGATTAAAGAGTATTTGGCTTCCGATCAGGTGAAGAAGGCTGCGGCAAAGGCTGCCAAAAGCAAGTAGTCGAGGGTTGTCTTCATAGGAAATAGGCTGTCTAATCTTGTGTTAGACAGCCTATTAACTTTCTACCTCTTTGCTCTTATTTATAGAGGTAGCGCTTGATTTTGTTCGAGCCTGTTCGTGCAAATGGCTCTCTCTCTTCAACAATCTCTGTGATGCGGGATGTGGTGCTGACCGAAGCGTTTACGCTCTGCATAATCTCTCGTTTCAAATCTGCCATCATCTCCTCACGGCTTACCTCCTTGTGACTCCATAGCGGATTGAGTTCCTCGAAGCGTTGTTGCAGTGCGTCCTTATCGAATACTACCAGCGCAACAAGTTTGCCTCCGTTGCGACCAACAACGAGCGACTCGGTAACGCAAATATGGGAGTTGATAACGTATTCAATATCTTCGGGATATATATTTTCTCCGCTTGCGCCTACAATCATATTCTTTACACGGCCCTTGATGTAGATCCAGCCATCTTTGTCAATTTTTGCAAGGTCGCCCGTGCGGAACCATCCATCCTCGGTAATAACCTCTGCTGTCGCTTCCGCATTTTTGTAGTAGCCCATCATACAACTTGGGGTCTTGACTACCAACTCGCCGACCCCCTTCTTCGGGTTCAGATTATCCAGACGACACTCTATGCCTTCGAGTGCGGGACCGGTAGAGCCCAAGCGGTAACCACTGCCTACACCTGCAATCAGTGGAGCGGTCTCTGTCAAGCCGTAGAGGGGGTTGTATCCGAAGCCTGACTCGACAAGGAAACGCTCAACCGTAGGGTCGAGTTTCGCTCCGCCTATGCCGAAGAATCGCAGACGACCTCCGAAGAGTGCTGAGAGACGTATGCCAGCATTGCGGTGGAACATACGGCGGAAGAATCTCATCTTGTATGTCGTGCGCATAAATATATTGGAGGTGTAGCGCTTGCGCACCTCGCTGCGATATATCTTCTCGATAAAGAGCGGAACGGTGTACATTATCGTTGGACGAATCGCCTTCAATGTTGGCATTAGCACCGACAAGGTAGGGATTCTGTCTATATAGACTACCTTCGCTCCATGGAAGAAAGGTTGCAAGAAACCGATTGTACACTCGTAGGAGTGAGGCAAAGGTAATACGGAGAGCAGAACGTCATCCTCGTTCAGGCAGAACATCGAGTCGAGCATCGGCAATTGCGAGCAGATGCTACGGTGCGAGAGCATAACGCCCTTAGGTTGTGATGTGGTGCCTGAGGTGTAGAGCAGAGCGGCCAGATCCTCTGGCTTGGGAAGTGCTGTTGAGCCTTGCTCGGCAACATTCTGGGTAATTACTTTGAGGTTCTTTGTACGGATGATGATATTCATCGAAGCAAGGCGATGTTTTGGTACCTTGCTGTATAGTCTGTCCGACACAAAGAGCGCCTTCGACTCCGAATGTTCGAGAATATTGTCGATATTTTCGGTTGTGAGGTTAGCCATGATAGGCACGGCAACGTAACCGGCCGTGGTGATTGCAAAGTAACTGACACACCAATTTGGGTGGTTATTACTCAAAATAGCAATCTTGTCACCTGCGTGCAATCCTGATGATACAAGCATTTGCTGTACTTCTCTAACTCTCCTTCCAACCTCTCCATAGGTTATATCTGCTGAGTGCCATAACGAGAAAGCAACCCTTGCGGAGTACTTCTCGACTGCTGAGCAGAAAACCTCGTACAGTGTGTTCGGTATCATAGTCTGTATATTGCGCCTTAATATATGCCCTAATAGAACATAAAAAGCGACTATTTATTGTATATATTCGGTGCAAATATATGTTTTTTTTAGAAATGTAACGTCGCTCCGATGCAAAAAAAAGCCTCGGCACTGATTGCCGAGGCTCAATTCGTAACGATTATATCGTTAAACGATTAGAAGCAGTAAGTTGCCGAGAGACCAATATTGGCAAATCCCAAAGCGTAGAGACCCACATTGCCAGAATCTCCCTTATACTTGCCGTAGGCACCACCAACTCCTAATGTTGGGGTATAGTCAACAGCAAGACGGATAGGTACTTTGTTGAACTTGATACCGAACTTAGCCTGACCGGCAACACCACCGTAAACGTAGCCTACGCCACCACCCAAGTTAGCACCAACACCGGCGTCGAAATACCAAGAACCTACCTTTGGAGTCCAGTTCCAATCGAAAAGATGCCAGTTGTAGAGAGCGGTAAAATCTGCGTTCAAAACACCAAAGAGACCGAGACGAGCCTCGAGGTAGTTGCTCTTGTTGAGGAAACACTCTGCCTGAGCCTGAACACCGTAACCTACACGGAGACCTGCAGACCAATCATGATTTGTAAAGAAGTTGCCGCCTTTAGCAGAAACTGTAGTAGCTACGCAGAACAAAGCTACAAGGGTGAGTAAAAGTTTCTTCATAACTTTATGATTTTATGAGTTAATGATATTGATATGACAAAGTAACAAAAAAAGATTTAATTATGCAAATAAAAATTCGGTGGATGTGATGCTTTTTTATGGGTGGATATGGTATTGTGGGGATTAAAGTTTTGTAATACAACGTGTTATATATAGAAGGTTATTGTTGAATAAAAAACAAAGTCGATGCAAAATGTTTTTACATCGACTTTTATTGACTAAATATGCTTTCGAGCGAGTTGCGTAACTCTCAGGAAATTGTTTAGAACGACAACTTTACGCCTGCAAATGCGCTTCTTGGCAAAGATGGACCATAGATGTATCCTGAATCTCGCTGTGGGCCTCGGTCGAAGTCTCGCTGGTAAGAGTTAAGGATATTGCGGACACCTCCGTTGATTTGCAAGGTTATATGACGATAGATTTTAATGTCGTAAGAGAGTTTAAGACCGAGATCAAAGAATGGCTGTGTGTGCTCGATACGGTCGTTCTCAATCGTATTGCCATTAACGTCCAAACCGCCTGCGGCATGCTGCATATACATTCTGCCGGTGTAGTTACCCGTGAGGTCGATCTTGAAGTTGCGCACAGGCTGCGACGAGATTGTGAAATAGCCGTAGGTGTTCGGTGAGCGGAACATATTGATTGTCGCCTCTGCCGTATCGCTCCACTGCTCAGGCTCCTTGTAGCGGCTGCGCTGCACGGTTACACCCACCTGTGCCTGAATGTAAGGCATATATGCCACCTTGGCTTCGATGTTTAGTCCCATGACAGTTGCGCCCGAACCATTGTAGCGCTCGTACATACGTGCACCATCGGTTATGTCGTAAACGCCATCCTTGCCCTCTATCGGCTTGATTGTTGAGCCGAGTTCGCTGCCTGCGTAGTCACGCAGAGCAAATACATCGTCCAAGATTGTATAGAAACCCTCCACGAGCAGGTTGGTCTGCACTCGGCCGAAGGTGTGATACATATCGGCCGATACGCTGAATGTATTCGAGCGCTCCTGCTTCAAATCCTCTGCCAAGCGAATTCGGGTACGATCGCCACCTACGACAAGGATATGCAGGTCCTCGTCAAAGGCTTGCGGCGCACGGAATCCTGTTGCATATACGGCACGCAGGTTGATGTCCGGTGTAGGGTTGTATCGCAGGGTGATTCGAGGTGACGGGATAAAGAGATTTTTCGAGCCGTTGTTCCAGTTGTCAAGACGACCGCCGACGAGAAAGCCCCACTTCTTGAACTTAAATTCGCCCTGCGCCAAAGCGCTTGCCGTATGGATATGCTGCTCGGTACGCATTGAGGTATAACCGAGTGCCACATAGCCAAGTGGGTTGTCGTAAAGGTAGTCGTAGTTATATTCAAGACCCGTAGTCAACTCGAAGAATCTGATGCGATAGAGGTATTGGCCTCCGACTACGGCAGTCAATCCGTCGGTTTTACCATAGGCATGAGGGTTGTAGTCAGCGCCATAGTAACTCTCTCGTTTGGTTGACTGTGCCGAGGTGTAGGCACTATAACGGTGTTTTGAATTACGAGATGTGCCCTCGAATGTCAAACCTCCGCTATTGATAAGGTGATCTGTGGTCTCTGCAATCTGTGCCTGATGCGGAGGCATGTCGAGGTTGTCGCCACCACGACGATACTCGTTGGTTACGTGGTAGTCGAGTGTCAGTTTGCTATATAAGCCGGTTTTGATATAGGCCTGTGTTCCTATGGTCTGAGAACGAAGTACAGGAATCTCCATAAAGCCATCGCCATCGTGGTCGTACGGGTCTCGCATACGGCTCTGTCCATAGACATACATACCTGCCTTACGATTGTCGGTGACAAGCGAGGCGTTAAGGGTTGTATTGTTGTCGAGAGCACCGGTACAGCCTGTTGAGGTTAGCGTATGAGCCAACTCTCCTGTGTTACGTAGAGGCTCCTTGGTGATGATGTTGATAGTGCCGCCAATGGCAGATGAACCATAGAGTGCAGAACCGCCTCCACGTACAACCTCCACTCTTTCAACCATATTGGCAGGGATGTGCTCCAAACCATAGACACCTGCCAGGGCTGAGAATATCGGACGAGAGTTGATGAGAATCTGTGAATATTGACCATCGAGACCATTGATGCGGACCTGTGCAAATCCGCAGTTTTGGCAGGAGTTTTCTACACGTACTCCCGACTGAAATGAAAGGCCCTCGGCGAGAGTTGGGGCGGCAGCACTCTCGAACAGACGAGCGTCGAGGATGCTTACCAACGATGGAGCCTCACGCTTGGTGGTCTCGTTACGTGATGCCGAGACTACGACAGCGTCGAGTGAAACCTGGGTCTCGGTGGTCTCGATGTTGAGTTCCAAAGGAACTCCCTCCTCCATCACCACACGACGGCGTACGGTGTTGTAACCTACGGCCGAGGCCTCCACGATGAGTTCGCCGGTAGGCACTTCATGCAACACATAGTGGCCATCGACGTTTGATGTTGTGCCGATTGTCGTGCCTTCGATTGAGACATTGATGAATGGTAGATGCTCGCCCGTCTTGGCATTTACAACGTGACCGAAGATGTTGGTCTCGCTCAGCGTCTGTGCGGTTGCCGGCAGGGTTACAAGTGCCAACAAGAGGACAAGGATAGATAGGTTAATTTTCTTCATATATGTTTGTTGTTTTTTTAATCTTTCTTCAAAACCGTGGCAAAGGTATAATAATCAACGTAAGTAGAGAGGGGTCACCCCTCAAAATACCTACAATTAGGTAATGCAGAGCGACGAAATATATGTGTAAAAAGCGAGAAAAATCACTAATTATAAGTATCACCAATGCAAAGCGAAGGTCAAACGGAAGACTTATGTATATAATATAAGGGTTGCCCGAAATAGTATCGGGCAACCCTTATTTGTTGGTTATATGCAAAGAGTTTGGACTACTCGATAAAACCCTCCTTCGCACGCTCCATCTTTTGGGCGATGAGGTCGTTGCAGAGGTTGCCGATGCTGCCGGCATGAGTATGCTCTACCTCTCGGGTCGGCTTGTACTCGCCTTGCTGCACCTGCATACCTACCTGACGGTAAGCCTCACGGAAAGGAACTCCTGATAGTACCAAGCGGTTGACATCCTCGACCGTAAAGAGGTAGTCGTAGCGTGAATCTTCGATGATGTCACGACGAATACGTATATGCTGCAACATCATATTGCACATCTGCAAGCAGTTGCACAACTCGGTAGTAGCAGGGAAAAGGATATCTTTAAGTAGTTGTAAGTCTCGGTGGTATCCGAGTGGAAGGTTTGCAGTCAGCAACGAAATCTCATTCGGCACGGCCTGCAAACGGTTGCACTTGCCTCGCATAATCTCAAAGACATCGGGGTTCTTCTTGTGTGGCATGATTGATGATCCGGTAGTGAACTCGTCTGGGAATGATACGAAGCCGAAGTTCTGGCACATGAAGAGACATACATCCATTGCGAAACGCCCTAACGTTGAGGCCACGCCTGCGATAGCGTATGCGGCAGCACGCTCACTCTTGCCTCGGCTCATCTGTGCAGCCACTACGTTGTAGTGGAGTGTCTCGAATCCGAGCAGTCGGGTGGTCATCTCTCTGTCAAGAGGGAATGATGAGCCGTAGCCCGCTGCTGAGCCCAGAGGATTTTGGTTTGCCACCTTATAGGCCGCAGAGAGCAGTTGCATATCATCGACAAGGCTCTCGGCATATGCTCCAAACCAAAGGCCGAAGGATGACGGCATAGCAACTTGCAGGTGAGTATAACCTGGCATAAGTACATCGGCATACTCCTCGCTGAGGCGTTGCAGTTGTTCGAAGAGAGCAACTACATTGCGACCTATGTTCTGCAACTCGTCACGCATCATCAACTTCAAATCGACCAGCACCTGATCGTTGCGTGAACGACCGGAGTGAATCTTCTTGCCTACATCGCCCAAGCGGCGGGTGAGCATCAACTCTACCTGCGAGTGAACATCCTCCACCCCCGGCTCGATTACAAAATCCCCCTGCTCGACGCTGTGGAGAATCTCCTTCAAGGCCTCTAAAAGCACGGGTAACTCTTCCGATGAGAGAAGTCCGATGGACTCCAACATGCGGATGTGTGCCATAGATCCAAGTACATCGTATTTAGCAAGACGCAGGTCGAGTTCTCGGTCACGACCCACGGTAAACTCCTCTATTGCTTTGTCGGGCTCAAACCCCTTGTTCCAAAGTTTCATAATCTATAAAGTTTCTCTCAGTTTTTCAATAAGTGCAGCATATAACTCCACGCCGTGTTTAAGTTCGCTCTCCAAGACGTACTCATCTGCCGAGTGCGAGCGAGCCGAGTCGCCAATGCCTATTTTTAGGGCAGGGAATGGCATTACGGTACGGTCGGATGTAGTTGGCGATACGAAGGTAGTGCATCCCAAAGCCGTGGCCGCAACCGTCAGCGGATGCGACTCGGCGATGACTGCCGCCTGTATGCGTGTGGAGCGTGGTGTAACTTCGGACTCGACGGCCGAGCGTATCAACTCCACGGTCTGCTCATTGGTATAGGCATCTGTCGTGCGAATATCGACAACGAAGTGACACTTGTCCGGAACGATATTGTGTTGATAGCCCGCCTCGATTTGGGTGGTGGTTATCTTTATCTCGCCAAGCAGCGATGATGTGCGCTCGAAGGAGAGTGTGCGCAGGCGCTCAATATCTTTCAATGCCTTGTATATCGCATTCTCGCCTTCGTTGCGTGCTGCGTGGCCGCTACGGCCGTGTGCCGTGCAGTCTAACACGACGAGTCCTCGTTCGCCGATGGCCGCCTGCATCTGTGTGGGCTCTCCGACGATTGCCATGTCAACCTTAATCTCCTTCTGCTCCAACACTTTGACTAACGCTCGCATACCATTCTCTCCTGTTACCTCCTCTTCTGCTGTGAGGGCTAACAATAGGTTAAATGGCAACTCCTGCTCGTAGTAGCGACAGAATGTTGCAAGCAGAGCCACTGCCGAGGCTCCTGCATCGTTGCTGCCTAACCCGTATATGCGACCCTGCTCACGAGTAGCGGTGTACGGGTCACGAGTCCAGGCGTCGGACGGACGCACGGTGTCAAGGTGGGAGTTGAGCATAAGTGTAGGGCGCTCCGGGGAGTAGTTGCGGCACAACGCCCAGATGTTATTGTGATGACGGTGGCTCTCAATGCCACGTTGGCGCAGACTCTGCTCGACCAAGTCGGCCACGACGCTCTCGTTTCGGGAGAGCGAAGGTGTTGCAATCATGCTGCACAGCAACTCGATTATCTCATTGAGACTCCACTGCATAACTCTATCTCTTTACGGTTGTTCCCGACTCCTGCAATAGGGCGTCGGAATGTTTTATTATGACGCTATACACGCCGGCGTCAATGGCGGCAAAAGCGTTGTCGATCTTGGGTATCATACCCTTGCTGATAGCACCTTCGGCACGAAGTGAGGCGTAGTTGTCTGGGCGAATTTCGTCGATTACCGAGGCCTCATCATCTACATTACGCAACACGCCGGCCTTCTCGAAGCAGAAGAGGAGCGATGTCGGAGCAATTGTCGATGCTGCTACGGCTACTGCCGAGGCTACGCTGTCGGCATTGCTATTAAGCAATGAGCCTTTACCGTCATGAGTGATGGCACAAAAAACCGGGGTAATGCCACTTGTAAGCAATGTGCGAATCAACTCTGTATTGATTTTTGAAGCGTCAATATCGCCTACAAAACCGAAATCTATCGGCTCCGGCTTTCGACGCACGGCACGCACGACATCTCCGTCTGCTCCGGATAGTCCCAAAGCGTTGCAACCCTCGCTTTGCAGCAGTGCAACGATGCGTTTATTTAGCAGACCGGCATATACCATTGTCACGATGTCGAGGGTCTCGGCATCGGTGATACGGCGGCCATCAATCATCTGTGCAGGAATGTTGAGTTGTTCGCCCAGACGTGTTGCCAATTTACCTCCTCCGTGTATGAGAATCTTCGGAGAGGGCAAAGCAGCAAAGTCGTGGGCAAAGCGTTTGAGTGCCTCGGGGTTGTCGATGACATTGCCACCTATCTTTACAACATTTATCTTATTCATTCAGACCTTCGAGTAAGCGTTTGATAACAACTTGTGCCGAGATTTCACGATTGGCGGCCTCTGGGATGACGATACTGCGTGGCGACTCTATAACCTCGTCGGTGACAATCATATTGCGACGCACCGGAAGGCAGTGCATAAAGAAAGCATCATTGGTAAGTGCCATCTTCTCTGTATCTACTGTCCAATCTCTGTCGGTGCAGAGTACCTTGCCGTAGTTCGGGTCGGAGTATGCTGCCCAATTTTTGGCATAGATGAAGTCTGCCCCCTCAAAAGCCTTGCGCTGGTCGTATTCTACCTTTGCCTTGCCTACAAAATGAGGGTCGAGTTCATAGCCATGAGGGTGTGTGATGACAAAATCATAGTCGGCAGCATTCATCCATTCAGCAAAGGAGTTAGGTACTGCCTGTGGCAGAGCCTTCGGATGCGGAGCCCACGTGAGAACGACTTTCGGGCGCTCCTTGGTCTTATACTCTTCGATGGTGATCAGGTCGGCAAAACTCTGCAACGGGTGGCGTGTTGCTGCCTCCATAGAGAATACGGGGCGACCCGAATAGCGGATAAACTGTTCGATGACTCTCTCCTCGTAATCCTCTGCCTTGGAGTCAAACTTTGCGAAGGAGCGTACACCGATGATGTCGCAGTAGGAACCCATGACGGGGATAGCCTCCAAGAGATGCTCCGCCTTGTCGCCATCCATAACGACACCACGCTCGGTTTCGAGTTTCCAGGCACCCTGGTTCACATCCAACACCATTACGTTCATGCCAAGATTCATCGCCGCCTTCTGTGTGCTTAAACGGGTGCGCAGCGAGGAGTTGAAGAATATCATCAGCAGGGTCTTATTGCGGCCGAGTTCGGTGAAGGCAAAGCGATCTCGTTTAATCTCCAATGCCTCTGCCACAGCGGCTTTCAAATCGCCTATATCTTCTACGCAAGTAAATTTTTTCATAGTAGTTCTTTGAAATTGTTAAGGAAAATATCTGCCTCCGCCTTGCCGATAGTCAGCGCAGGGAGCAGTCGCACGGTGGTAGCACCTGCACCACCCGTGAATATATGGCGCTCGAAGAGGAGTCGCTTGCGCAACTCTGCTGCCGAGCCTTCAATCTCAATACCAATCATCAAGCCACGACCACGCACTTGTTTGAGCGTCGGAATCTTGCCGAGTTCCTCTAAAAGATACTCGCCCACCTTGTTGGCATTCTCGACGAGGTTTTCACTCTCGATAACATCCAATACTGCAATGGCAGCAGCGCAGGCGAGATGATTTCCGCCAAATGTTGTGCCGAGCATGCCCTTCTTCGCCTCGTATTTAGGGGAGATGAGTACTGCTCCCATTGGGAAGCCGTTGGCAATGCCTTTGGCGCAAGTGATTATATCGGGGCGGATACCTGCCCATTGGTGTGCAAAAAAGCGACCCGTACGGCCATAGCCCGATTGTATCTCGTCCAAAATGAGGGATACGCCATAGCGCTCGGTAACCTCACGCAGGCCTCGCATAAACTCGTCGCTCGGCACGTGTATGCCGGCAACGCCCTGTATTCCCTCAATAAGTACGGCGCAGAAACCTCCCTCGGCGAGTTTCGCCTCGACAGCCTCCAAGTCGTTTAGTGGAACGAACTCTACGGCATCCGTGCGGTTGAAGGGTGCCTGGATGGATGGATTGTCCGTCGCAGAAACAGCACCTGAAGTGCGGCCGTGGAAGGCCTTGGAGAAGCACAATACCTTGCGTTTCCCCGAATGGAACGAGGCGAGTTTCAGCGCATTCTCGTTTGCCTCGGCACCTGAGTTGCAGAGGAAGAGCGAATAGTCGTCATAGCCGCTGATTCGGCCTAACTTCTCGGCCAGGCGTATTTGCAGGGAGTTTTCGACGGAGTTGGAGTAGAAACCGAGGTTTCCGACCTGCTCCGAAACAGCCTTGACGTAGTGCGGGTGTGCGTGACCTATCGAGATTACGGCGTGACCGCCATAGAGGTCGAGGTACTCTGTGCCATCGGCATCATAGACATAGTTGCCACTACCACGTACAGGCTCAATGTTGTATAGTGAATATACGTCAAAAAGTTTCATAGCTAAAATGCGTTGGGTTTAAGGTGTAGTCCCTCCTTTTCGTCAAATCCGCAGATGAGATTCATGTTCTGTACGGCCTGACCCGAAGCACCCTTCAAGAGGTTGTCAATCACAGAGACTATGTGCAATTTATTGCCGTGCTTTGCAATTGAAAGCAATGCTTTGTTGGTATTTGTAACCTGTTTAAGGTCAATATCGCCCTCTGCGACGAATGTGAATGCCGCATCACCATAGTACTCCTTGTAGAGCGCCTTTGCCTCCTCGGCAGAGAGATCACACTCGGTATATACCGAGGCGAGGATACCACGGGCAAAATTGCCACGCATAGGGACAAAATTTAATTCATCGACGAATGATGGTTGCAGCGTGCGGAGTGTGCGACCAATCTCGATGAGATGCTGATGCTCAAATGCCTTATATACCGACATATTGTCGCTGCGCCAACTAAAATGGGTTGTTGCTCCCGGTTTTACACCTGCGCCCGTAGAGCCGGTGATTGCAGTGATATGCACCTCGTCACGCAAGGCTCCTGCCGAAGCAAGCGGTAGCAATGCAAGTTGTATGGCAGTAGCAAAACATCCGGGATTGGCAATCTTTGTGGCACCCTTTATGCGTTCCCTTTGCCACTCGGGTAGTCCATAGATATAGCCATCCGACTCGTCACGGAAATCCTGTGCAAGGTCGATAATCTTTAACCCCTCAGGCATTGTGTTCTCTTGCCAGAAGGCACGGCTTTTGCCGTGAGCCGAGCAGAGAAACAAAACATCTATTGATGAGAGGTCGTAGTCAGCCACAAAGCACAAGGAAGTTTCGCCCCACAGACCACCGTGTACCCGGCAAACGGGATTGCCCGCATTGCTCGATGAGTGAACGAAGACGATCTCTGCCTGCGGATGGTTTAGCAGCAGGCGGATTAACTCTCCGGCTGTATATCCGGCACCTCCTATGATTCCGACCTTAACCATTACTCCTTATCGTTGCGTTTTTGTACGTTGTAGAAAATCTTCATCTGGTTACCCAAAATCTTGGTAAAACCCTTCACGTCGTCTGCCGACCAAGCCTTATTAACCTCTCCATATTCGCCGAAGTCGGTTTTCATAAGGTCGAACGATGATGATACGCCTACGAGCGTATATCCGTAAGGACGCAGGGTAATCTCCACCTCGCCCGTTACATTCTCCTGCGAGTGGTCGAGGAAGGCCTCCATGTCACGCATCACAGGCTCCAAATACTGCGCCTCGTGCAGGAACATGCCGTACCAAGTAGCGAGTTGCTCCTTCCAATAGAGTTGCCACTTGGTCAGCGTATGTTTTTCGAGCATCTTGTGGGCAGCGATAATCAGCATCGGAGCCGCAGCCTCGAAGCCTACACGGCCCTTTATGCCGATGATGGTATCGCCGATGTGCATGTCACGACCAATGCCGTAGCGAGAGCCGATGGCCTCAATGCAACGGATAGCCTCAACTTTATCGTCGAAATGCTTACCATCTACCGAGGTAATCTCGCCCTTCTCGAAGCCCAGACGGAGGGTGCGCTCGCCCTGCTCGGTAATCTGGCTTGGATATGCGCTCTCCGGCAGGGTCAACTCTGACTTCAAAGTCTCCTTACCGCCGATGCTAGTACCCCAAAGACCCTTGTTAATCGAGTACTCCATCTTTTTGAAGTCGGCCTCGTAGCCGTGTTCCTTCAAGTAGTTGATCTCGTACTCTCGTGTGAGGGTCATATCTCGTGTGGGGGTTAGAATTTCGATCTCCGGAGCCAGAATCTGGAAGGTCAGGTCGAAACGTACCTGGTCATTGCCTGCGCCGGTTGAACCGTGAGCCACACAGTCGGCTCCGATACTCTTGGCGTATTCTATGATTGCGATGGCCTGGAAGATACGCTCGCTCGATACCGAGATAGGGTAGGTGCCGTTACGCAGAATATTTCCGTAAACCATATAGCGGATGCTCTTCTGATAGTATGTCTGTGTAACGTCGAGAGTGGCGTGCTGCTTTGCGCCTAAGCGATAGGCACGCTCCTCAATCGAGGCGAGTTCCTCCTCCGAGAAACCACCCGTATTGGCGATAGCCGTATATACTTCATAGCCCTTCTCTTCGGCGAGATATTTAACACAAAAGGAGGTGTCGAGACCTCCGCTGAATGCTAAAACGACCTTTTTCTTATCCATAATTTTATCTGTTTTTTTCTATTTCAAGTGAAAGATTTTGCGGAATTTATTCTTGATAGCCATAACATATGGCTCCAATATCGAACGGTTTGTAAGAGGGGTTTTCGGGTCGTAGAGCATACCTGTACACAGACACATGCGCTGGTTGTTGCGCTGTAAGATGTCGTAGTTGCAGCAACCCTGACAGCCTTGCCAAAACTCCTTGTCGTCGGTCAACTCCGAGAAGGTTACGGGCTTGTAGCCCAAACGGGAATTGAGTTTCATAACCGGTAAAGAGGTGGTTATACTGAATAGTTTTGCAAACGGGAAGCGCTTGCGTGCTAATACGAAGGTCATCTCCTTGATACGTGCGGCCAAACCGAAGTGGCGATACTCCGGATCTACGATAAGTCCCGAGGTGGCAACGTAGTCACCGTGACCCCAGCACTCGATGTAACTGAATCCCACAAGTCGCTCTCCGTCAAGGGCTATCACGGCCTTTCCTCCCGTAATCTTGGATGCGATATACTCAGGCGAGCGCTTGGCTATGCCGGTGCCTCGCTGTAAAGCAGACTCATAGATGAGAGTGCATATCTGTTCTGCATATTTAGCATGTTCGGCCTCAGCGAACATGACCTTTATTGCATATTTATTCATTATTGTTAATGTGTAAGGATTTTTTTAATCCGAAAAACATTCACAAATATAGCGCTTAAAATTCAAATTAAAACTTGTTTTGTGTTTTTTTTACAACTTTTTTTGGAAAGCCTCGATTTTTGTCGTTAATCTTTCATATATTTGTTTCCTAACGACATAAAAAACCACTTGTAATGAATAAACTTTACATCAAGAAGACGATGGTACTCCTTATGGCGCTGCCATTAATGTTCTCTTGCGTTAGCGACCTGACAACAGATGAGAATATTGTTTCAACCCTCTATTCTCATCAGTTTATCACTTCGCTTAACGATGATACCCGTGTGAATTTTGAGAACGGGGAGTATGCCTGGGAGGGCAGAGAGCAGATTGGTGTATATACTTCGAACGGCGAGGTGGTCAATAAGCCCGTAAACATTCTTCTGGACAAGGAGAGCGGTCTTGCGTCGTTCACCCTTTCGACCGCACAGCCGGTTACGGGAGGCAATGTTATGGCATACTTGCCATACGCTGCGACCAATGATGCTAAGGGCAGTGGCTCGGTGCTGGTTAATATTCCGATGTCGCAGACTCAAAGTCAGGCCGGCCTGTTCAACCTTGCCAATATGCCGATGGTGTCAAGTTGTAAGGTTGAGGGGGATGGCTCTACGCCGCAGACTATGTACTTCCGTCCGTTGGGCGCATTCCTTGCCGTAAACATATATGCGTATAACCGTTCTGTCGATGGTGAAAAGGTGCGATATGTGACTTTTGAGAGTAAGACAACGGCCGTTTCGGGTATGTTCTCCGTGAACCTGGCAAATGATATGAGTCAAATGCGTGTGGAGGGAACCTCTAAATCGGTAATGGTAAAGATGCAGGAGCAGTTTGCCATCACAAGAGAGAAAGATGATAACAATATCGTATATCTGGTGCTTGCACCGGGAACACATGATGGTGTTTTGACCGTATATACCGATAAGGGTATCTATCAGTATGATTACGAGGCGAAAGATTTGGAACGCAACAGTTACCGCAAGGTAAATTTGGCACTTCGTAGTACCAAGCGCCAAAAGAGTGCACCGTTGAAGCCTAATAACAACATCGTCGCACACCGAGGCGGAGGTCGAGAGATGGGAGCCGGTAGCCATCCGGATAACTCGTTGAAGGTTATGCGTTATGCGCAGAGTCTCGGATGTATGGCATCGGAGATGGATATCTACCATACTAAGGATGACCGTGTTATCGTCTCACACGCCGATGGTAACTTGAAAATCTACGGACTCCATCCTTGGGAACACACCCTTGAAGAGATTCGCTTAGCGGGAAAGATGAACAATGGTGAGCCGATTCCGACACTCGAAGAGTTGATAGAGGTTACGGTTGTTCCTGGAAGTTGTACGCAGGTGCAACTTGATGTGAAGAAGGTTGATAATCAGCCAGATATATCCGTCAAGGCTGGAAAGTTGGCTTGTGATATTATCAAGGAGTACAACGCAGAGGCTTGGTTTGAACTCTGTGTTACGGGACACAAGACCGTGATGCGTGACCTTCATCAATATGTGAAGAGTTGCGGTATCTATGTCGGTTGGGCAACGGACTGGACTCCTGCAAAAATTATAGCGGAGGGTCGTAGAGATTGGAGCGACTGGGTAAACGTATCGTGCAAGAAGGGCATGAGTGCCGCTTGGGGAGGTACAGAAGGCGTAAATGATTTGCAGGACTACCTCGATGAGGGTATGAAGCCGAGTGTATATTGCGTAGATAAGGAGGCGTTTTATAGCCACGCAATATATGACGAGCCATCTATTCAGAAATATCTTGACAATCTTGATAAGTTCTATTGCATTTTGACCAACTATCCGAAGTGGTTGTTGGAGCAACGTGCGGGAAAGAGCAGAGATTACTATGTGTATGGTGCGCCGGTCGGTCGTGGCGATAACGAACTCGTTACCGAGGGACTGCCGATGATGCAGACTTTGCTCTCGTCGTCGGGTACATATAGTTGTACCGGATACTTCCATAATACGAATGCTCCGTCACGAATCCTGATAAATACCGACAATCAGTCGCCGAAGTTCCCTTGCTATGCTTTGGGTGCAGACGGCCGTTTGGTACAGGTTCAGTCGGCAGAGGAGGCTCCGGAGGCTCCGATGTTTGATATTGACGGTATGCGTACCCTGACCGTGAATTTCAATCAGATGACATACGAGTTCGAGCGTGTGACGACTCCTAACGCACTGCCGGATGATCACGTACCTTACTATCCGACCGCCGATTATACGGCTAATGGTCGTACGAAGACATGGATGACTCAATCGCTGGATTGGGATGGAGGTAAAAATGCTCGCACATTGAAACTCGGAACACGTCCTGCTGCCGGTACGGCAACGGGTGGTTATGGCTCGTTGAGTTATCTTTCGACGGCTCGTGTTGCAACCTATGACGATGTAGAGAGTGGCGGTAGCGTGCAAGGCTCGGCAGAGCATGCAGCGGTGGGAGGTCGCCTGTACACACCGTCGGAGATTCTTACGGGAGTACCTTCTGCGGGAGTAGAGTTGCTTCATCAGTTGGCAGACTGGCCGGTGTTGTATCGCAATCAAGCGATGATTACCGATGCCGAGGGTAGTACGTTTGTCATCGGCGGCCTCGATGCATCAACATTGGCGGCTAATCTTCAATCGCCAACCCTTACCATGCAGGTGCAGGGTATCTGCCCTTATGGTTGGCACGTGGCAAATGCACAGGATGTATATGATTTGCTCTGCGCTGCATCGGCAGTAAGGGGCGATAGCGCATTGACTATGGATAAGATGATAGGCACGTGGAGCGTGGCAGATGTTTTGCGCTCCGAGCAGGGTTGGAATAACAGCCCGAAAAATCATGAGTCGGCAGCCGACTTTGGATTTAATCTCTATCCTTCGGGTCTGCGTACTTATGCCGACGGTTACTCTTCGTTGGGAGATAAGGCTTTGATGTTCATCTGTATGCTTGGCGACAGATATACAAGCGATGGAACGACAACGGGAAGTAAAATTAGCGGTGTAAATTGTTGTTGGTATATGGAGTCTGCTTATGCAAAGAGCAGAATGCTTACCGTAGGCTCAAATCATATTGTAGGTACGGCTGCAATGTCCGTGCGATGTGTTAAAAACTACTAATAGGGAGCGCTCTTTTGTGCGGTTGTCGCAAGAGGGCGAGTCCGATTGTGCGAATAAGAATATTTTTTAGAGAAACCATAAGGCGTATTTATGAAGAGATTACAAGCCATAATTTTTGCGACTTTTGCTTTGATAAGTACTTGTTGTACTTCTTACGTTGATGTTGATGCTCCTATGCCACAGGAGTGCCGACGGGACTTTTATGTGAATTTTGACCAAAAGAGCCGTCTCTTTTTAGATGAAGAGATGTGTTATGCCTGGGAGGGCCTCGAACATGTTGGTGTATATGCCTCAAAGCATCACGAATTAAGCAATCGCCCTTATAATATCACGCTGAATAAGGAGACGGGCTTGGCCTCATTCTCGGTGGTTACCTCTACGCCTATTACCGAGGGAGAGGTAATGGCCTATATGCCATACACGTCATTGAATGATACACGTCATAGCGGTAAGGTGCAGATGAGTATCCCGATGTCACAAACACAGAGTTTGGGAGGCGTGTTCAATGTTGAGAATATGCCGATGGTCTCCTCCTGTACCATTAGTGACGGTGTGCAATCCCCAAGTCTCTATTTCCGTCCGATAGGAGCATTTCTTGCCGTGAATGTATATACATCCACTCACTCGTGCGAGGGTGAAAAGGTGAGATATGTAACCTTTGACTCGGAGGATTCTGCCGTAGCGGGAACTTTTGATGTCGATTTGGCCGCCGGTAAGGAGGAGTTGAAGGTCGAGGGAACATCAAAGAGCGTTGTTGTTAAAATAGGCGAGCCATTCTCGGTAGAGAGAGAGAATCTTAAAAATAATACGGTTTATATGGTGATTGCTCCCGGTAAGCATAGCGGCGTGTTGAGCGTGCATACAAATAAGGGAGTCTATAAATTCGATTATGAGCCGGAGGAGATTACCCGAAACTCTTATCGTGTTGTGAATGTTAATTTGCGACCTACAAAGCGAAGAAAAAGCGCACCTGTGCCTGCTAATAATAATATAGTAGCGCATCGAGGAGGCTCAAAGGAGATGGGTACCGGTACGCATCCCGACAATTCGTTGGCAGCGATGCGCTATGCGCAAAGCCTCGGATGTATGGCCTCAGAGATGGATATATATTGCACGAAGGATGATAAGATTATCGTGTATCACGCCAATAGCCAGGGCTTGATAAATGGTCTTTGCCCGTGGTTATGCACCTTGGAAGAACTTCGTCTTGCGGGAAAGTTGGCAAATGGCGAGCATATTCCGACACTCGAAGAGTTGTTGGAGGTAACCATGGTGCCGGGGTCTTGTACGAAGATACACTTTGATCCGAAGTTGCTCAAAACAGAGACTGCCATTTATCGTGATGCTGCCATTCGATCTTGTGAATTGACATGTAAGATAGTAGAGGACTATGGTGCGGAGAATTGGGTCGAGTTTATTATGATAGGTGACGAGGAGGTGACGTCGAAGGTTCATAAGACAATCAAATCTTACGGAATCAATGTCTGCTGGACGAAAAGCAGCAGGGCTGCCGATGTGAAGAGAAAGGGATATGCCGACTGGGTAAATGTCTCTTGTACGGGCGGCATGAACTCCTCTTGGGGCGGAACGGGCGTTAATGATCTACAAGATTATATAAATGCGGGACTAAAAGTCAGCGTCTATTGTGTCGATAAAATCCCCGGATATACCTATGCGGTATATGATGAACCGTATGTGCAGAAATATGTTGATAATATCGATAAGTTCTACTCGATTATTACCAACTATCCGAAGTGGTTGTTGCAGATAAGACAGAATAAGTGCAGAGATTACTACGTATATGGTTTGCCGGTAGGTCGTAGCAATACTACATCCGTGGCAGAAGGTCTTGCAATGACAGAGAGCGCAGTCAAGGGCGTTTATAATTGTCAAGGATATTTCCATAATACGGAGACTCCGTCGTATATCTGCATCAACACGGATAATGTTGCGGCTAAATTCCCTTGTTATGCATTGGCGGAGGGTGGTCGTTTGGTGAAGGTAAACTCGGCATCAGAACTACCGGCGGCTCCGACCTTTGATATTGACGGAATGCGTACCCTGACCGTGAATTTTAACGATATGGTCTATGAGTTTGAGCGTGTATCTACTCTAAACGCATTGCCCGATAGCCATATACCGTATTATCCAACCAAAGAATATACGGCCAACGGCCGCACAAAGACCTGGATGACCAAGTCGTTGAATTGGGACGGAGGCAGGAATGCCCGCACGTTGAAACTCGGAACACGCCCTGCTGCCGGAACTAATACCGGAGGCTATGGCTCATTTAGTTATCTCTCGACCGTTCGTAACTCCAAATATGATGATGTAGAGAGCGGAGGCAGCGTGCAAGGTTCTGCGGAACATGCCGAGGCGGGAGGCCGTCTTTATACTCCGTCGGAGATTATTACGGGAGTGCCTTCTGCGGGCGTGGATTTGTTGCACTATCTGGCGGACTGGCCGGAGGGATATCGCAATCAGTCGATGATTACCGATGCTGTCGGTAATACCATTACACTCTTAGGTATTCGCCGGATAAATTTGAGGAGCAATCAGGATTCACCGGTGTTGTCAATGCAGTTGCAGGGTATCTGTCCTTATGGCTGGCATGTGGCAAATGCACAGGATGTATATGATTTGCTCTGCGCTGCTGCTGCGGTCAATGGAGCGGAGATGCCTAATATGGAGAGGGTTTTCAATACGTGTGACGTAGCCAATGTTTTACGCTCTGCATCGGGTTGGAACAGTAATCCTAATAATCATGAGTCGGCAGCCGATTTCGGTTTTAATCTCTATCCTTCGGGTGTGCGCACGTATGCCAGGGGTTTCTCGTCGCTCGGCGAGAGCGGCTCAATGTTTATTTGTATGCTCGGCGACAGATACATCAGCGATGGAGAGACTACGGGTACTGCAATTAGCGGCGTGAACTGCTGCTGGTATATTGAGCCGGTCAATGCAAATGATACGGGAGTTACGATTAGTTCAGACCATATTGTGGGCACGACGGCAATGCCTGTACGATGTGTGAAGAACTATTAAAACGTGAAGGATAATTATTAAGGAGCCTGGCTAACAAAACAGTTGGTCAGGCTCCTTTTTTGTGTAAGTTGAGATGCACAAATGGCGTCTCTCGCTTGAAACGGTGCTTATTTAGAATTGGTCGGGGAGCCGTTTATGAAGGACAAAATATCATTCCACACCCTCTGCTTGTCTTTCTCGTTGAGGATTTCGTGACGCATCTGCGGATAGGTAACCTTGTGCACATTACTATATCCGCAGTCGCCAATCTGCTTTATTGCCTTCTCGAACTTTTTGGTGCTTATCATGCACGGATCGTCATCTCCGGAGATAAATATAATAGGGAGTGCAGGGTTGTTTACACTCCATCCTTTCTTGCTGTAAGCCTCCTTGAATAGATCCATCAGCGCCTTTGCCAGATCTACCGTGATGGTAAAGTTGCAGCGTGGGTCGTTCGCAAACTGCTTGCGAACATTTGCGTCCGAACATGTCCAGGCCTGATATCCTTCGTGCTTGAATTTGCGGTTGTAACTTGTCGATGTGAATTTTTGCAAAATCTCAGGTCGTCTTTTGCCGTTATCTCTTTTGCTCATCATGTTGATAATCGCCCTTCCGATGGGAGCCATAGGGTTTGGCGAAGGGCTTCCGCAGACAATAACCTTGTCAAGACGACTGTCGTTGTGTTTAAGGAATGCACGGGCAGCCAATGACCCCATGCTGTGTCCCAGCAGTGTGATGGGGGTGTCTTGGTAGTGCTCGCCGATGTATTCGGCCACTATCTCCATATCCATAACCATTGCTTTTGCTCCGCCTTGATAGGTGTAGCCTCTATCCTCCTCGTTGTGTATGCTGCTGCCATGCCCACGATGGTCGTTTGCTACGCAGGCAATGCCATTCATTGCCAAATACTCCATGAAAGGGAGGAAACGCTCTTTGCATCCGCAAAGACCATGGGCAAGAAAAACTACCGCTTTCGGCTTTTCGGTAGGGGTAACCTCCAATACGCTGATTTTTAGTCCGTCGTAGGCCGATTCTACGAAAAATTCGTGATGCGTAATGGGTGCTGTTGAAGCAGTCGCTATGTTTGATACCAACATTATACTTGCTATTATTATATTTAGCCTTGACATTGTAGTTATGAGATGTTCGCATAACAAAGGTAAGAAACAATTTGGTAATAGACAAAATATCTCTCCCCAACCCCGACAACACAAAAAAAAGAGAAGTCCTCTCGAACTTCTCCTTTCGTACTCCGTGGCGTTCTGTTTTCGAACTCTTTCTTGGAGGATTTGGCAAAGATTTGGGCATTAAGAGAGATTATTCCCGATCAACGACAACTCTGCCGAAACGCCACCGACTGAACGAGTCCTCCTCCTGCAACAAAAAAAACGAGAGACAATCTTTCGATTATCTCTCGTGAATTGAACAAACAATCAAGTTATCTAATCGTTTCTTAATTGATTACGACTTAGTAATTGCCTTTTGGAAGTGGTACAATGAATATAAAACAAAATGTTATAAATAAGTAGACTGTTGCGTTATTTTCAGAATAGCAAATGTTTGATTTTTTTTGTAAAAAGCGGTGCTTATAATAAAAATACACTTATAAGTTAATTTTTTCAACAAAAAATGTACAATTTTAGAAAAATGGTATTATCTTTGCACTCGCATAGTTCCCCATCCATGAAGAGAATCGTTGAGATCAAGGGTCTTCTAATTACAGATGCAGCAGGCATCTACACTTTTCAGTTTGCAGATAAAAGTCAAACTGAATTCACTGAGTTTATGCTCAAATTCAAGAACTCATCAGACCCATTAATACAAGATGATTTTCAGAGAATCATTGCGATGATACAGAAAATATCAGAAAATGGAGCATATGAACGACTATTTCGAACAAATGAAAGCAAGATGAAAGATAATGTAGTCGCAATACCATTAGATATAAAGTATAGAAAAAATCATGACACACTAAGATTGTATTGCGTAAGACTGTCAGATAGAATCTTGATAATAGGAAATGGCGACACTAAGCGTGGAAGTTACAACAATAATCCGAACATTATCCAATACACCAATGATTTAGCCAGTATTGAACGGGCGATAAATTATTATATTCGCAAGAATCAAATAAGATTAGATTTAAATAAAATAATTATTGACAATAGTGTCAAAATAACCATATAATAAGCAAAAACCATGGACACGAAAAATCTTTTTTTAGAATGTTTGGGAAATGTGTCAAAGGAAATAAGCATTGAGGTTGATTTGTCGTTTGATATAGCAAGTAAAATTGATAGCATTCTTGCAGAACGAGGAATCTCTCAAAAAGAATTTGCTGAGCTTATGGGCAAGCGAGAATCTGAGATATCCAAGTGGTTAAAAGGTACTCATAACTTTACATTGAGAACCTTGGCCAAGATTTCTGCTGTTCTTGATAGCCCAATTATACAAGTGGTAACAAAGCAACTAGATGTTTATGAACAACGAGATTATTCTATAAATGTACTTTTTCACATTCCACATAGAAACTATTCTCACATTCGTACAAACAACAATCGTACAATGGATTATCAGAGATATTCTCAACCAATAACAACAATCTGCTAAGATTATGAAAACACGAGGAATAGAGGTAGCATTAGTAAATAGCAATGAAGTTAAATTTATGCTCAATACTCCACATGAAGATATCAATCCCAATGTGTTGAAGTTTGGGTATATTAATAATGTCATTCCAAACATTAATGATAAAACGCTCGTTGTTGATTTTGGAGTACAATATGCGTACAATGATGAGCCTATATTGGAATGTAGATATATGTTTCATTTCAGTTATAGAGAACCCGAGGAGGCTAAGGCTGTTATATCTACAAAAGATGGTGTGCAAATCAATGATGAATTGATGAGAACTATACTCAATATTGCAGTAGGAGCGGTAAGAGGAATTATGATTGCTAGAACAGCAGGGAGTCAGTTGACAAAATTCCCGTTACCTATCTTAGACCTTAAAATGTTAGAAGAAACAGCGAGATTAATACCAAAACTCTAATAAATAGTGATATAACACCCCGTCAGATATGCTCCTGATGGGGCGTTTTTTGTGTTTATATTTTTTAAGAATAAACTCTAAAAGAGGATTCACCCCCCCCCTCAATCTTCCAAGTTTATAATTAAAAAATGTTGAGGTTTATATCTTTGCAGGGGACTACCCTTCAAGCGGTTGCAAGAGCGGTTTCCTGCCTTAAATTCGGAGGCGTAATAGCAAGATAAGTAGGTGTGGTGTTGTCTGTTCCGAATATCCGAATGAAGAAAAAATTCAAAAATTTTCTTACTATACTTGACTTTTCTACTATGCTTTCCATATTTATTAGTGTCGGGAAATAAGAACACCCGCTAATTAAAAAATATGAGCGAATATAAAAGACAATGGAGGGAGTTGGAAGACTCCACAAAGGAGAAAATCAGCAAGGCGTTAAGGGGGAAGTCAAAATCAAGTTTCCATAAGGAAAATATCCGCCGTTCAATGCTCGACTATTGGCGTACAGTGGAGCATAAACCAACCCAAGACGATGAGGAAGAAAACACCGATGAATAACCACTTATCAAGAGTAGAGAATTAGTTTTTTAAGGAGGTATATTCAGAAAATAATTAAGAGAAAAATGAAAAATCAGTGATTAAATTAGATAAAATCAAAATTGTAAGTTCAATTAAAAACATTAGTAATATCAATGAAGATAAATTTCAAAGTACAGTAAAAGAAGGTGAGATTGTAGAACAAAAATACTTTATTCAATCCCCATTTAATATATACATTGAAGCAGACT
>JAZOWW010000011.1:0-15940 GCA_045659425.1 Alistipes sp.
CCCTGCATCACCGATGGGCTATTGATAACAATCTCGCCAAGACCTGTCTCTGGGTTGATATTGTCCAAACGGATATTAACACCAGCCATAGCTGGGCCTGTTGCACCAATACGGCACTTGCCAGGGATCTGACCTGCAGCCATTGGTGCAGTCTCAGTCAAGCCATAGCCGATAGCGTATGGGAAGCCACCCTCATACAGGAATGTCTCTGTGTCAATATGCAACTTTGCTCCGCCAATACCCAAGAAGCGAACACGACCACCAAAGGTCTTGGTCAAGGTCTTTCCTGCGATGCGATGTAAGAAACGACGGATAAAGCCAACCTTATAGAGTGTCGCCATAAAAGCGTTAGAGGTAAACTTCTTCAAAACAGCACCTCGGTATATCTTCTCGATAATGAGAGGCACTGTAAGCATAATTGTAGGGCGCACCTCCTTCAAAGCAGGCAGCAGGGTCGATACGGTAGGAGCCTTATCGAGATATACCACGTGACTACCGTGATAGAAAGCCAAAATAAGACCAATAGTACACTCATAGGTATGGGCCAACGGCAATACCGAGAGGAAGATATCGGTCTCATATACCATGAAGAGTTTATCAATCATCCACAACTGCGAACAGAGATTGTAGTGGGTAAGCATAACACCCTTTGGCTGTGATGTCGTACCCGAAGTATAGATAATTGCAGCCAAATCCTCAGGCTTCGGCGTTGCCATTGAGCCATTGCCACCCTTTACATTCTGAGCAATAATACCCAAGTTCTTGGTACGAACAACCAGATTCAACTTATCTGCCGTCGCCTTCGAGAGTTTCGAGTAGAGTTTATCCGAAACAAAGAGAGCCTTCGACTCCGAGTGTTCAACAATACGGTCAATATCCTCCGAAGAGAAGTCAGGCATAATAGGCACCACAACATAGCCAGCCGAGGTAATTGCAAAATATGCAACTCCCCAGTTTGGCACGCTGCTGCTAAGAATAGCAACACGGTCACCCGGTTGAATATCGGCATCCACCAACATCTCCTGAATCTGCTTCACACGCTCGCCGACCTCCTTATAGGTCACCTCTGCACCACGCCATAACGAGAATGCTACACGGTCCGAAAACTTTTCGAGACTCTGCTGCAACACCTCTCTTAAAGTGTTAATTTTCATACGTTTCTCTAATTTAAGTTATATCACTTATACCGATTTAGTGCATTGTTTTTCGATAAACCGGTAATAGTCAATTATTTGCAAATATAGCGTTTTTTCCATAATTTTCATTATTTTTGGGTCTAAATTCAGACAAAATGTTGTATAAGGAGGAAATTAAACGGTTGGCAACAGAGGTCGGTTTCGACCTTTGCGGCATTGCTCGCCCCATCGGACTAATCTCCGAGAGCCTCTTCCTACAACAATGGATCGAGCAGGGATATCACTCCTCGCTCTCCTATATGGAGCGCAATATCGATAAGCGTGCCGAAGTTACAAAACTTGTCGAGGGGGCGAAGAGTATTATCGTATGTGCGCTGCACTACAAGAACGACATAAGCGAGGGCTACCCTATCGACTTCCCCGCCAAGATTGCCTCATACGCCACCATGCGTGACTATCACGACACTATAAAGCAGATGCTGCGCACGATGTGCGAGAGAATGAAAGAGGAGGTTCCGACCCTCAAAGGCCGCATATTTGTTGACTCCGCACCGATATTCGAGAAGCGATATGCCGTCGAGGCAGGTTTGGGATGGATTGGCCGTCAATCGCTGCTCGTAACGCCCAAATTCGGAACATTTGTCCTTCTGGGCGAGATTGTCCTTTGCCAGGAGTGCGACTCCTACGACGAGCCATATAAAGGCATTGGCTGTGGAGAGTGTCATCGCTGTATTGACGGCTGCCCGAATGGCGCAATAGAGAATGGTCACATAGATACTCGTCGTTGCATATCCAGAGCGACAATAGAGAGGGAATGTGACACCTGCACCGATTGCCACGGTTGGATTTTCGGTTGCGACGAGTGCCAAAGCCTCTGCCCTTACAACCGTCGTGCGCCAAAGGCATCTAATCCAATAACAACACCTCTTTTCAATCCCTTACACCTCACGCCTAACCTTTGGGCAGAGATGACCGAAGAGGAGTTTCAGGAGCGTTTCGGGTCAACCCCGCTTTCACGCTCATCTCTCGAACGAATTCAAAGGCTGTGTCGCAAGGAGTAAGGCAAATAGGGAGTGTAAGGAGAAAGATGCAACGCTTGCTGAGACCGAAGTAGCGGAAGTAAATCACTATTAAAAGGCTTTTCTTTGCCTAACTTCAAAATCACTTTTAAGTGATGAGTTACAACGCTCGCTGAGGGCGAAGCGATGGGACATAATCTACGATTACATCCTTTTTCATATTTACATTCCCTCCAAACCTCCCTTTACGACTATTTAAATAGTCGTTTCTGCTGCTGCACCTCGGCATAGCCTGCAAGCAATCTCTGCTCTCGGTTTGCGACGCAGTTGTAAAAGGGAGGCTTTGTCGCTTCGCTCCGAACCCTCACACGACCTACCCATCAGCACGGGTAGAAAATCACTTTTAAGGCGAAAGATGCAACGCTGTCGAGTAGAGGCTGGTAGGAGTATACTGGGCGTATATGACTATCAGCCTCCACGCAGACGAAGGCGGCAGGTTTCCCTTAAAATGATTTTCCCAACAAAGATAATGGCTACCCTTTTCGGGGTAGCCATTATCTTATTACCTATATTTATATTAGAATAGGTATCCTGTATTGATATAGAAAGCACCCTTACCATCCTGCTGACGCAGACGTCCAACAGGCAAACCATACTCAAACGCTACGATAAAGTTCTGGTTCATAATGAATCGCAAACCTCCACCAACAGTGATATGCGGAAGGTCTCGACCCGCTCCCTTTGCCATATACTCATCATAAGCATCACGATACTTCTCCTCGCCCTTGAATGTCATATCGAAGTTACGGGTAACCATTGTACCGTCCGAGAAGACATTCAAACCAAAGGCAATATTC
Source organism: Alistipes sp. (assembly GCA_045659425.1). Taxonomy (GTDB): domain Bacteria; phylum Bacteroidota; class Bacteroidia; order Bacteroidales; family Rikenellaceae; genus Alistipes. Next base: position 3,013 of record JAZOWW010000011.1, read on the forward strand.
TGCTTCCAGAGCGTAAACTGCACGAAACGCCAGCGCAACTCAGCAGTGTAGGTCAGCATATCAAGACCTACAATACGATTACGCATAATACCACGGACAGTGCGGTAACCACCCATACCATCTCGGTCATACGAAGGACCCATTGTGGTGATGTATGGCAGAACGTAGTGTGGTGCGCTCTTGCCGATAGTACCCTCATAGTTCAAACGATAAGCAAAGGTCAGAATATCACGTTTTACGATAGGCACATAGTGGCGGAAAGTAGCAGAGTAACGGTAGTACGGATTGGTTGTACCGAGCCACTTTGGAGCAGCAGTCAAGTGAACCTCTGCCCAAATGCCTCGTGACGGAGCAGCCTCCTTATCACGTGTATCGAATACCAAGCCTACACGTAGGGTGCTATTGATACCTCCCCAAGCCTCATCATCCGAGATAATACCCCACTGACGATACATGTCGAAGATAGTCGGCTCGGTTGCAGGGAACATCTTTGCCTCATCCTTATTCTTGTTAATCTTTTCAAGGTTGAGTGCACTCTGATTCTGATAGCCCTGCTTGATGTAACTGAAATGGTATCCTGCCTCCCAGAAGAGTTTATTATTCCAGATATTACCCACAAAATCGGTTTTAAACAAGACCGCCAAGCGATTTACACGATACTTTGGGGTATAGAGATAGTTTTCCATATTCTTCTTATCCTTACCCAAAGCCACACGCTCACTATCGTAGTAAGACATATAACCATTAAAGCCGTAGAAATCCATAGCCTTATCGTTTGTAACAACCAATGAGGTTGACCAACGCACACCCGGAATAAGGAAACGGTTATCATAAGAGACTACAAATAACTGTGAACCCTTAGTAAAGAACGAAGCCTCAAAATACCAGTTCTGACGAGTATTAGGATACATAGAGCCATCTCCAAAATCATAGATATTGAGTAAGGCTCCGAGTTGGAAACCCTTATCAGCATCAAACGCCACAGCGGGCAGTGGTCCGAAGTTATAACCCTTCTTAACAATCTCTTTCTTTGAGGTATCCTCTGAGGCCTTTACCTCAGAAGTCTGTTGCTTCGACTCCTTGGCAACCTTAGTTTTCTTATTCTCTTTTGCGGACAGGTCAAATGCAAAGAGTATGGCAATCGCCAAAATTACGTAACGTAACTTCATATATTTAAACTATTATAATTTATTTTCGGGCAGAATAAAATATTCGTTTCATCTCGCTATACTTACCACGCAACGTCTTATCCTTCAATAACTTGACATCCGAAGCAAGCAGACGTAACAATCTCCAAGCCTCGTGTGCCACGATTGGAGCAGGGAGCAACGCCAAAGTTAGTGGCAATGCCCAATACCAAGGCAGACAGATGTAAGCAACCACCGAGTAAATAATCATCAACAATGGCCACAATACTAGATTTACAAGGAAGCGTGCCGAGTTTCGGAATGCATAATCTTTGAGCAATTTAAACAACTTTACCGACACACCGTAGAGAGGCAACGTAAGCAACGATACAGGTAGTGTATATGGTAATGTCAGCACAAAAATCAGACTCTTGACCACGAACGAAAGCAACGAGAATCGAGCAGCCACAGAGTGGGTACTAATTCTCTGCGCCTTGCGCAACTCTGCCGCCTCACGACCAAGTTGCATCAGTTGCGCAGCCACCTCCGGCTGACTCTCTTTGAGTTGCTGAATCTCACGTATCGTGCGGTTATTAGCCTCGAAGTAGGCATCCATACCTCGCAGACGCTTACCATTGACTGCAATCTTATTATTTCGTATTTGGTCCTTAACGACAGTTGCACACATCTCGTATGTTGCATCGTAATCATCGTCATTAGGGATATAGAATATCGAACGATGCATATGCTCGGTAAGTATTGCACGCATCGAGGTCATCTGCTCGGCTACGGTCAATTCACTATTTTCGGCAACGAACTTACCGACATTGATAGGCTCGCCAATCTGTACTCGTACGGTCGAGCGAAAACGGAAGAAGTTTCCGTAACGAATACCGACAGGAACAATATAGAGCGGCATATCTGGCATCAACTCCTGTGCCGAGAGGGCAATACGGAAGATACCCTTAGCAAGTGGCAATGATGAATACTTTGCCAAGTGCGTACCCTCTGGGAAGATACAAAACGGGATACGGTCACGCAACACATCGACAGCACGCTCGATGGTCTCATTATTCTTCTTAACCTCATCCAATCCGTCACGCATACGCATAATAGGAAGGATTCTGAGGAATTTCAGAATCTTGGCAACCTTCGGATTGCGGAAGATGTCGGCACGTGCCACAAAGACCTTCGGCGAGTGGTCGAGCGCCAATATTACCAACGCATCCATAAGCGCATTGGTATGGTTTGGAGCAAAGATTACTGCGCCATCCTTAGGAATAAACTCCTTGCCTACATACTTAATACGGCGATATGAGAGTTTTAGTGCGAGGTCCACATAGTAGCGCAAAAAATCATAGAGCGCATCGTAATCCTGAATCTTCTTCTCTTGCCTCTGCTTTGCCATACTTTATGCCAATTTTGTTCGACGGAAGATAGAGGCCACGGTAAGACCGGAGATGATATGCCATACGCCCCACAATGCCGTAATAAAGAGCATACCGCCATTATTATCCCAAATTGCAGGGTCAAAGATGCGATCGTTGAAGAGCAGGATAAGTCCGAGACCAGAGTTCTGGATACCCACCTCGATAGTCATAGAGCGACGGTCGACCACCGGCAACTTAAAGAGCGTTGCTCCTGCATAGCCGACACTCAATGCGCAGAAATTATGTATAACAACTATCAATGCTGCGCTAAGAATTCCAAGAACTACATATTGTGTACCTTCGAGAGCCGACACAACCTTCGAGAACGACACAGCGACCATACCGAAGAAGAGTATGATTGAGAGAATCTGCGACGGCTTCATCAGTCGTTTTGTCATATTTGGGAAGTAGTGAGCGAAAGTGATACCCAAAACGATAGGCAGACCGAGCAACAACATAATCTGCTCGAACATATCGCCAAACGGAATCACCAGCGTAGGAATCTCATTATTAATACCTGCCACCTTGCAGTAAAGCATACCCCAGAAGTAGAAGTTGATAGGGGTAATAATCGGAGCGCAGGCTGTTGTAACAGCGGTCATTGAGACCGAAAGTTCGGTATTACCCTTTGCATACGAGGACATAAAGTTCGAGATATTACCACCCGGACACGATGCCACCAAGAGCATTCCAATAGCCACCATCGGTGTAATCCAAGGACTAAGCAACAGTGCAACCAGGAAGGTCACGGCAGGCAGTGCTACCCACTGCATCATAACTCCAACAAATATCGACTTCGGGTTCTTAAACACATCCTTGAATGTCTGCACCTTTATACCAAGTGCTACGCCGAACATAACCAGCGCAAGAATAATGTTCACAAGTGTCATTTCACCCGATCCAAGATTGGGATTCATCGGGTCCAAGATAGATAAGATTTCTTTCATATCGACTCTTATTTTCGTAGCAATAGTGCTCCCGTTTGGGTATTTGTTTCACCTTGAACAACTCGACTATCGAGGTTCTTCCGAGGTCAGGACCACTACTGTTCGCTACTAATTATTGATACAAATATACCGCATTTTTCCCATAATTTATAACTTTTGACACTTTCTTTTACTGCGAAGAGTTATTTTAGGTATAAATACCTACTCTTGTAGGGGGGGGTGGAGAGAGAGGTTAGGGAAGATAGGGAGATTAGAGAAGTTAGGGAAATTAGGGAAAACGATGCGGTGCTGCGCACCGAACAACGAGCACCGAGCCCGATATGCCCCTCCCTAAACTCCTTAAATTCCTTAAATTCCCTACAAAAGAGAAGGATTCGGTCGCTTGCGCTCCGAATCCTTCTCTTTAATAGCCCTTAAAAGTGGTTTACTCTCTTGTTGCCGTAACCGAGAATGTCAACGGCTTCGATGGGCCAACTAAATAATTATCTACGTAGAAATTAACCGACACCTCCTTGGTTGAAGGGTCGAATTTCGGCTGTTTATTATCCACGAGAAGCAACTTTGCAGATACGGTAATACTGCTCATTGGCGGGATAGTGATATAGCGAGGATACCAGATATGCTCTGATCCCGGAGCCTTGCTTAACGTGACAGGAATGCTTGACTTATTCTCCAAAGTGAACGAGACCTGCTTATCCGAGAACTTCACCCCCTTAACCTTCACACATGCCTTAAAGAGAGGGTCGAGTTCCTGCTCACGACCATAGACTATACCCTCGGCAAAAACGGCTGTGCGCTGGTTATCCAATGCTTCACGTACACCGTCGAGCGACTTCTCCTTCGCAAAGACCAGAGTCACAGGTCGATGCTCGCCATGCAGATAATCCTCCTCGTACATAAACATATGATGTACGTCCGAGTTTCCGAACATCGTGATATTGCGTTTCAATGCCCACTCGTGAGCCTCAGGCGAGTAACCGGTATATTTGTTATAAATTTCGATACCATTCATATAGCCCGCCTTGTAGAGTTTCTCGTGCTCCTTCCACCATTTGGTTGTATTCGGAGCCTGCTTCTCCCAATTCGGGTGGTTCCACATCGTGAATGCACCCTGATTTTTAGCCTCGGCCAAGCCTCCCTTCGCAGCAAGGAAGTGGTCGTGATCATTCTTCTCGGCAGCAGCACAAATCTCATCGTTATCCTTAACAAATAGGCAGTTCCAATGTCCAGGAGGCATACCTCGTGAAATCTCTCCACCGTGAATAACGAGCAGTTTCTTACCCGCCGCCTTCTTCGCTACACGATAAGACTCATCACGGTCACACTTCTCGGTAAAATAACCATTATTGACCATCTTCTGATGACGAGTGTCAATATGGTCGGTAATTGCAATCACATCCAGACCCTCCCAAATAGCCTCATGCACACGTGTTGTAGGCCAAACGCTCGCATCGGAGAAGACGGTATGTATATGGAAATCACCCTTCAATGTCTTATATCCCTCAACATTAGGAATCACAATCTTATTAGGCGTAATAGCCGAGGCACCAAGGGCTGCCGAAACGGCCAACGCAAACAATAATATCTTTTTCATAACTCTCTATTCTTTAACAATTTAGACTACCATTCACACGGAACGCTCACCGAAAAATCAATAGGTTTATTAGGTGCACCGAGGAAGTTGTCGACCTTGAAGTTCACGACAATTTCCGAGAGCGACTGATCGAACTTCGGTTGTTTGTTATCCACCAACAACGGACGAGCCTTTACAGACTGCGTGCTGAATGGAGGAATAACTATGTAGCGAGGGTACCACAACCCCTCAGAGCCGGGAGCCTTGGTCAGCACAATCGGAATGCTGGATTTGTTCTCCAAGGTAAATGTTACGCCGGTCTTGCCGAACTTCTTGCTCTTAACCTTTACGCAGGCATTCAATAGTGGAACAAGATCCTGCTCACGACCATAGACCATACCCTCGGCAAAGACTGCCGAACGACGAGCATCCAAAGCCTCACGTACGCCTTCGAGTGACTTCTCCTTGGCAAAGACCAAAGTTACAGGGCGATGATTGCCCTTCATATAGTCTATCTCGTTGAAGAATGGTCCATGGCAGTCGGAATTGCCCAACACTGCCAGATTGTTATCCAACGCCCACTGATGTGACTCAGGAGAGTATCCGCACGCCATATTGTAGATCTCGATAGCGTCCATATACCCCTCTTTGATATATCGTTCGTGACACGGCCACATTATGGTCTCGTTTGGAGCCTGCTTGTGCCAATTAGGATGGTTCCACATGATAAAAGCACCCTGATTACGAGCCTCCTTCAAACCACCGTCCATCGCCAATACGTGGTCGTGGTCATTCTTCTCGGCTGCGACACAGATATCGTCATTATCCTTCACAAAAAGGCAGTTAAAGTGTCCCGGAGGCATACCTCGTGTAATCTCTCCGCCATGTATCACAAGAATCTTCTTGCCGGCATACTTCGCAGCAGTACGGTATGACTCGTCACGATCACACTTCTCGGTAAAATAGCCGTTGTTAACCATCTTACGATGACGAGTGTCAATATGATCCGTAATGGCAATTACATCCAACCCCTCCCATATAGCCTCCTGGATACGTGTCACAGGCCAGACATTACAATCGGAGAAAACCGTATGAACGTGAAAGTCGCCCTTCAAGGTTTTATATTCCCCAAAATTAGGCACGACAATCTTATTCGGCGTAACAGCCGAAATTGCAGCCGGTGCAACTATGGTCACCAACAATGCTGCAACCAAAAGAAAAAGCCTTTTCATCTTATCTATTGTTTTAGTTGTGTTACCACAAAGATATAAAAAAAACGACAACCCTGCAAAGGATTATCGGTCAAAACAAGATTCAGTAAACAAATATACCTAACGAAATCGGCTCTGCATCTTCTCGACAAGGTTGTTGCAGATTGCATCACGAGTTGCCAAAATCATATTGCAGACCGCAAGCGGAGTCGATTTGCCATGTCCTATGGTAACCACAGCATTGATACCAAGCACAGGAGTGCCTCCCTGCCGCTCATAGTTCAGAGACTCCCAGAAGTTACCCTGTACACCTTTGGTAAGGTTGACAGAATAGAGGCCCTCGCACAATTTTATGATGGTATTACCCATAAAGCCGTCGCAGACTACAACATCTGCCACATCGCCTGTGAATATATGTGAGGCCTCGATATTGCCCACAAAGTTATAGCGTCCACATTTTACCCCCTCGCTCATCAATTTGTAGGCAGCCTTAATCTGCATATTACCCTTTGACTCTTCCTCCCCGATGTTAAGCAATGCCACTCTCGGATTTTCGATACCTAACACCGACTCCGCATAGACAGAGCCTATAAGGGCATACTGTTCCAACACCTCCGGGCGGCAATCTACATTCAGTCCAATATCGAGAATTATAACGGGTGTACCCGCAAGTGTCGGGAGCGTTGTAGCAATAGTCGGACGCAACACTCCGTCAATAGGCCTCGGCACAAGCATCGAGCCAACCATCATAGCGCCGGTTGAGCCGGCACTTGCCAAGCCGTCGATAAGACCCTTGCCGAGATAGTCGAATCCAACCGTGAGGCTCGACTCTGTTTTAGTCTGAAAGGCCTTTGCAGGATGCTCATTCATCTCAATGACTTCGCTCGTAGGAACAATATCGAATCTATCGGCAGCACAACCCTCCGAGGCAAGGATATGACGAATCTGCTCTTTGTCACCAAAAAGCACCACTCGACAATCGTCGCCCAACTCTTCAAGAGCCATTACTGCACCCTCGACAGCCGCTCTGGGAGCAAAGTCGCCACCCATTGCATCCAAACCTATCTTTATCATAAAATCCTACCTGCGAAACAGACAAAAAGAAGAGAGGTTGTGCAACATAAGTCAAGCAACCCCTCTCTTTTCAAATTCATGTAGAACTACTCTGCTACCTTCTTCTCGATAGCCAACTTGCCACGATAGTAACCGCACTCAGGGCAAACACGGTGATAGAGTACCGATGCACCACAGTTCGAGCAGATTACTACGGTAGGAACAACAGCCTTGTAGTGAGTTCTTCTTTTGTCACGTCGGGTTGACGAGACTTTGTGTTTTGGATGTGCCATAACTGTTTATTATTTTTAAGTTTATATTTTAGTTCTCTCTTTCCCAGAGTTTTATTCCAAATCTTCCTCTTGCGCTACCGTAAAGCGAGCCAACATATCGGGGTCGCACTCTCCCTCCTCATGTACACGACTGTATGGCAGTGACACGATGACGCTCTCGTAAATATATTGAGCGAGCGAAAGTTCTGCACCCGGAGTAATCCACATCTGCTCACCATCGTACTCACCCTCCTGCTCCGAGAGATGCACCGTAAGGTCGCCCTCGTAATCAACCGGAATAGAGCAATCGTCCAAGCAGCGGTCGCACTCAACAACAGCATTACCCGTAATTGCCACCGAGAGTTGAATTGCCGACTGTGTGCGCTCCATTTCTACGTGAACATCGCACTCTGCACCCTTAACATCTACCGACTCAAACTCACGAAAAAAGTCGCCATCGACCTTAAAGTCGAGTGCGTAATGACCGTTTTTCATTGACTGATAGTCGATTATGTATTTATTCGCAATACTCATTCTGCGCAATTAGTCTGCAAATGTACGACAAAAAAGCAAATTGTGCAAAGTTTTCCGTGCAAAGTTATTACATTTGCACAAATTAAGATTGAAAAAGCAAAAAATTATGACAAACGCAAAGCGGTACCGCATCGAAATAGAGTTAGCAACAGCGGAGCATTGGCGCTACAATATTGTTGTCACCTGCGGTCTATTTGACAGCGAGGGCAAGCAGGTAGGATTTACCGGTGTGGACAACTCCATCGCCCCGATAGGCAGCCACCTCACCGCAGCCCCGAAAGGGACTCCCGATTTTCGCTTCGTAATCCTCGAAGCGGATGATTGCCATCACCTGCACATCTTTGCCTATGTCATTCCGAACACTCTACCTGCCGAGAATGAGGTTATACACGTTCGTCCATTCCCTTTTATAATAAAGGTAATATACGACGGTAAACTTCTGCTCAGCAAAAAACTGCGCACCAGCCAGTGGGCAGGACTCAGCCGTGACTTTATCGTCGAAAAATCGGAATAACGGCTCTGCTACGACGGCAACTCCACGTTTACCTTCTCGTATCGGAAACCGAGCAATGCAAGGGCAATCGAAGCACCGAGCGTGAACATAATCTTTACTGTGCGAGCAAAGATATGGAATGCCATTACGCTCTGTGGCTCAACACCCTCCTTGCGGATTGCCGTCTCGGCCATCTGTGCTGCCGAGCGAAGTGCATCCTCTATCAAATCAATCTCCGTCTTCTTTACACCTGCATCCAGGAGCAGATAGTTGACATATTCGTCCATCTCGTCGAAACCACGAGCATCACGCAATTTGAGATAGGCATTCTCCTGCTCTTTGAGCGTCTCTTTATCCCACATCAGCGCCGCACCCATACCGAAGTATGCCGCCCACGCAATCGCTGCCAACGGATACTCGGCAATCTGCGGCACAGCATCACCCATATAATCGGGTGCGCAGTGACGCCACGTCTCGTCCAACTCCTCCACGGTAAAGAGGTATCCGCCAAGCAACTTGCGCTCCGACGCATATTTAGTCAGGCTCTCGGCAAGAGTCTGCTCGAATTTCTGCAAATATTCACTCTGTTGCTGTTCCATAATTATTCTCTTCTTTTACTTCGCTTAATCTCTCTCTTTTTTGACGAGCCACGTACCGTCCAACCGAAATTTCCGATCATCTCGCCAACCTTGAAATACTCGCCGTGCGAGTAGCATATAAGTTTTGCCCGCTCCAAGTCGAACTTTCCTGTCTCAGGATCGATATACTGCTCATCCACAAGCACATTGACCACCTCAGCGATAAACATATCGTGCGAGCCGAGCGGAATAATCTGCTTGACACGACACTCGATACTTACGGGTGCTTCGGCAATAGCCGGCGCAGCAACCACACTACAACGCTCGGCAGAGAGTCCGCAGTGCGAGAACTTATCAAAATCACGACCCGAACGCACCCCACACCAATCGGTCGCCTCGGCCAACGCCTCGGTCGTAAGGTTGATGACAAACTCTCCCGTGCGCTTTACAATCTCGTAAGAGTGGCGCTCCGGACGAATTGAGACATAACACATTGCCGGCTCCGAGCAGATAGTTCCCACCCAGGCTGCCGTCATAATATTGTACTCCTCCGGAGTCTCACCACAACTCACCATTACGGCAGGCAGCGGATATACCATTGTTCCGGGCTTCCAACTTGTTTTCATATCACTTTCTTATAATTTCGATGCAAAGGTAAGGCTTTTTTCGGCTAAAATACTATCTTTGCAATCTATTAAGTCCAAAATAAACTATGAAAAACATTTTCTGCACGATCCTATCCCTTTTGACACTCGCTCTCTGCGGTTGTTCAAGCGACGAGATTATCGAAACCCGTTATCTCGGCTCGGCTACACACACGGCTCTACTCTACTCTCTTGACGAGGAGCAAAACGCACTGCTACCTGCCGATACGTTGGTCCGAGGCGCCGAGTTGCAGGTAGTTACAAACCGTACAAAGAAGGTCGATAAGCAGACATATGTGCAGGTTGTGCGTGGCAAGCAGCGTCTATATGCTGCCGAGCAGAATCTGGTCGGCACTACTGCCGAGGTGGTTATGGAGAATGAGATTTTCGTCCGCACTCCCGCCTCAATCATCGTCGATACAGAGACCTCAAAGATTGGCTCTTTGGCAGAGAAGGGTACAAAATTGCAGGTTTTGGGCTTCGATACCATCGATGCCGAGGGTGCAGTAAATCGTTATAAAGTACTTCACGGCAATATAGAGGGTCACATATACGGCAAATACACCGTATTTACCCATGAGGAGTCACTCCAACGATATATGCCGGAAAAGTACGACCGTGCACACAAGGCTGCAAAGAACTCTTTCGGCGGTGGCGAGGCCATGGGTTGCGACTTCTTCCCTTACAAAAAGCCGTCGTTCCCGAACAACCAGATGCCAAAGTCGTGCTACTCTCTCTACCTCAACATCTCTCCAAAGGTCATTGGCAATATCGAGCAGTACATCGAGTTGGCTAAACGCACCAAAATCAACACCTTCGTAATCGACATCAAGGACAATGAATGTCCAGGCTACAAGGCCGAGGCAATGCGCCTATACTCGCCAACCAACTACGCTCGTGCGGGTGCTAACAAGGAGGCGTTGTATGCAAAGGCCGTAAAGCGTTTGAAAGAGGAGGGTTTTTATGTTGTTGCACGTATCACCTGTTTCAAGGACTCATACCTTGTAAAAGACCACCCTGAGGTTGCAATTACCGAGAAGGCTACGGGTGCTCCATTCAAGCACAACAAAGCCTACTGGCCGAGTGCCTACGACCGCAAGGTTTGGCAGTTCAACGTCGAATTGGCCAAGGAGGTTATCCGCAAGTTCGGCTTCAACGAGATTAACTTCGACTACGTTCGCTTCCCGGACCGTATGACTCGTGTCGAGAACCTTATCGACTACCACAACCGCTACAACGAGAGCAAGGTGCAGGCAATCCAGCGCTTCGTGCAGTATGCTTGTGACGAGATTCACGCTTTGGGCGCATACGTCTCGATTGATGTCTTTGGCGAGGCTGCCAACCCGGGCTACACCACCGCCTACGGACAATATTGGCCGGCACTCTCGAACATCGCCGACGTTATGTGCGGAATGCCATATCCTGACCACTTCTCGAACGGCTACTACGGAATCACAAAGCCGTGGAATCACCCTTACGAGATTCTTTACGCATGGGGGCAGCGTGTGCAGGATCGCCAACGCATCACTCCAAACCCTGCCGTTGTGCGCACCTGGGTTCAAGCCTACAACGTCATGCGCCACGTAGATAGAAACGGCATCGCCTACGATGCCGAGAATGTCGAGAAGGAGATTCGTGGATTGTTCGACGCAGGTCTCACGGGCGGATATATCACCTGGCTCTCGTCATCGAATATCGAGAAGTATTACAAGCAGGAGGGAGCCTTTATACACGACTACTACCAGCAATGGGTAGAGAATAATAGAGAATAATAGATAAACAATACATTTTTATACGACCTTGCATAAAGTAAGGTCGTGTTTTTTGTTGGCACACTAACCTTATCCAGAAATTATTTATATATTTGCGTTGCAGTTCTCGGATTGCAGACATATTTTGATGAAAGTGTATTAGCTTTTTATCCCTTTTGGAAATCTGGTAAATTTCGAAAGCACAAGGGGAAGCAACACACTCGTCACTCCGTATTGATTCTTCAATGGGGTGTTTTGCCCCATTCTTGTAGATAGATACGAGTGTGGGGTATTGTTTATTTGTGCTTGGGCTTACCAGAGCCTCCAAAAGATAAACTAATCGACCTCACACTTTCTTTTTTGTAATAACGCCTTATTCGGGGTTGGTGGGCAAACTTAAACTTATTTTATTATGATGAACTTTACATTACAAGAAAAGGCTGCCATTTTTCATATTGCAATGGCGATGATTCAAGCAGATGGTAAAAAAGATCCAAGAGAATTAGTCTTGGTGTCAACGCAGATGAGTGAACTTGATATTGATGATCAGGCAATGTCATTGAGTACAATGTTGTCAATAGATGAAGTATTAACTACTATAAGAAATATGTCATATGCTCAAAAAGTCTATGTTACACAATTTTTAACAGCGCTTGCGGGAATTGATGGAAATTTAGATAATAAAGAAAGAGAATTATTAGCTGTGTTGACAATAAAATGTAAATTGCCATTAGAAAGTGCATCAGAAACAAGTTTGAAACACTTTTTTGATAAGGTCTTTAATATTATGTAGTTATGTTTGATTTTTTATTTGGGACAAAAACGAATAGTGTTCCGCTAAGAAAAGAGTTCTCTACAATCATTGAACGATTATCAAATGATGGACAAGCTGTAATTTTTAAGGAAAACAGCAGATCGGTGTCTTGGGGCGTTGCCAATATGGGTGGAAAAGTTATTTTCTCTATCAAGTTGATAGGTGAAAATAGAATTACAACATCTTGGCTATCTGAAAGCCCATTTTTTGGTACTCACTCAGAATCCTGGGAGTTTCCGAGAGATATGGACCAAGATAGCATTGTTGATGAAATGAATTATGGCATTCAAAGAGTTTTAAGAAATGGATTATAGACAAGAACGCCGATTAGAATATTACTGTAAAAGAATAGGCATAAGTAGAATAATACGGCAGGATGTATGGAATTATGTTGAGGCTGCTATTGATAATCCTGGCGGTGTAGATTATATGAAGTATCGAAATGTTTTGATACAGTTGGACATACTACCAATGGGTGAAGCACTTGTTCGATATATGAAA
>JAZOWW010000012.1:0-17003 GCA_045659425.1 Alistipes sp.
CATCGGTAAGAAGCGTAAGTTGAAGGTAGGTGATAAGATGGCGGGTCGCCACGGTAACAAGGGTATCGTTGCGAAGATTGTTCGTGATGAGGATATGCCGTTCTTGGAGGATGGTAGCATCGTGGATATCTGCTTGAACCCACTTGGTGTGCCTTCACGAATGAACCTCGGTCAGATTTACGAGACCGTTCTCGGATGGGCTGGTAAGGAGTTGGGCTTGAAGTTCGCTACACCAATCTTTGACGGTGCGTCACTCGACCAGATTAACGAGTACACTGCTGAGGCAGGTGTTCCACGCAGTGGTCGTTGCTACCTCTACGATGGTGGTACCGGCGAGCGTTTCGACCAGCCTGCAACTGTGGGTGTAATCTATATGCTTAAACTCGGTCACATGATCGACGATAAGATGCACGCTCGTTCAATCGGTCCTTACTCGCTTATTACACAGCAGCCACTCGGTGGTAAAGCACAGTTTGGTGGTCAGCGTTTCGGAGAGATGGAGGTTTGGGCGCTCGAAGGCTTCGGCGCAGCAAATATTCTCCAAGAGATCTTGACCGTTAAGTCTGATGATGTTACAGGTCGTGCCAAGACCTATGAGGCTATCGTTAAGGGCGACAACCTTCCAAAGCCAGGTATTCCTGAGGCTATGAATGTGTTGTTGCACGAGTTGCGTGGTTTGGCTCTCTCTGTTAAACTCGAATAATAATAAGTAGGTATAAATAGAAAAACTGTATAAAAATATGGCAGTCAATAAAGATAATACAACCGGTTATAGCCGTATCTCGATAAGCCTTGCCTCTCCGGAGGAGATTTTGGCGCAGTCGAGCGGCGAGGTGCTGAAGCCAGAGACAATCAACTATCGTACCTACAAGCCGGAGCGTGACGGACTCTTCTGCGAGCGCATTTTCGGTCCTGTGAAGGACTACGAGTGCCACTGCGGAAAGTACAAGCGTATTCGTTATAAGGGAATCGTCTGCGACCGATGCGGTGTAGAGGTAACCGAGAAGAAGGTTCGCCGTGAGCGTATGGGTCACATTTCGTTGGTGGTTCCTGTTGTACACATTTGGTATTTTAAGTCACTTCCTTCAAAGATTGGTTATCTGTTGGGTATCCCGTCTAAGAAGTTGGAGGCTATCATCTACTACGAGCGTTACGTTGTCATCCAGGCGGGTGCAGCAGAGGCTCAGGGTATTACTAAACTCCAAACTCTTGCAGAGAAGGAGTACCTCGATATTTTGGATGCTCTTCCAAAGGGCAACCAGCAACTTCCTAACGATGATCCTAACAAGTTCATCGCAATGATGGGTGCTGAGGCTATCAAGGTTCTCTTGCAGGATGTTGATTTGGATAAGATGTCTTACGATTTGCGTGACCGTGCTTCACGTGAGACCTCACAGCAGCGTAAGAGCGAGAGCCTTAAACAACTCAATGTTATTGAGTCTTTCCGTGCTTCGCAGGGTAAGAATCAACCTGAGTGGATGGTGCTTGATGTTATTCCGGTAATTCCACCGGAGTTGCGTCCTCTCGTGCCACTGGATGGTGGTCGTTTCGCAACATCGGATTTGAACGACCTCTATCGTCGTGTTATCATCCGTAACAACCGTCTTAAACGATTGATCGAGATCAAGGCTCCTGAGGTGATCTTGCGTAACGAGAAGCGTATGTTGCAGGAGGCTGTTGACTCATTGTTCGACAACTCACGTAAGAGCAACGCTGTTAAGAACGAGAGCAACCGACCTTTGAAGTCACTCTCTGACTCACTCAAAGGTAAGCAGGGACGTTTCCGTCAGAACTTGCTCGGTAAGCGTGTTGACTACTCGGCACGTTCGGTTATCGTCGTAGGACCTGAGTTGCGCATGCACGAGATGGGTATTCCAAAGGATATGGCGGCAGAGTTGTACAAGCCATTCATTATCCGTAAACTCATCGAGCGTGGAATCGTTAAGACTGTAAAGTCTGCAAAGAAGATTATCGACCGCAAGGACCCTGTAATCTGGGGTATCCTCGAAAATGTCATAAAGGGACATCCGGTACTTATGAACCGTGCTCCGACCCTTCACCGTTTGGGTATCCAGGCATTCCAGCCTAAACTCATCGAGGGTAAGGCAATGCAGTTGCACCCACTTGCTTGTACTGCGTTTAACGCCGACTTCGACGGTGACCAGATGGCGGTACACTTGCCACTCGGCAATGCTGCAATCTTGGAGGCACAGTTGCTTATGCTCGGTTCGCACAACGTCCTCAACCCTGCTAACGGTGCGCCAATTACCGTGCCTTCGCAGGATATGGTACTCGGTCTTTACTACATTACCAAGCCACGTCCGGGAGTTAAGGGCGAGGGTCTCGTATTCTACGGTCCAGAGGAGGCAATCATTGCTTACAACGAGGGTCGTGTAGATATTCACGCACAGGTTAAGTGTTTGGTACGTGATCTCGATGAGAATGGTAATGAGATCGAGGTCTTGAAGGATACAACCGTTGGTCGTATTATGGTTAACCAGGTGGTTCCAAAGGAGGTAGGTTACATTAACGTTCTTCTGACTAAGAAGTCGTTGCGTGACATTATCGCCGACGTCATGAAGAAGGCGGGTGCCGACAAGGTGGCAAACTTCCTCGACGATATTAAGAATATGGGTTACCAGATGGCATTCCGTGGAGGTTTGTCGTTTAACCTCGATGCAGTGGTTATCCCTGATGTTAAGGGTGCGCTGGTACAGGAGGGTTACGAGAAGGCCGATGCCATTATGGATGACTATAACATGGGCCTCATCACCAACAACGAGCGTTACAACCAGATTATCGACGTTTGGACTAACGTAAACAATAAGTTGACTAAGCAGGTGGTTGATACCTTGACTAAGGACCAGGATGGATTTAACCCTGTATATATGATGCTTGACTCCGGTGCCCGTGGTTCACGTGAGCAGATTCGTCAGTTGTCTGGTATGCGTGGTCTGATGGCGAAGCCGCAGAAGTCAGGTGTTGAGGGTGGTCAGCAGGTTATCGAGAACCCAATCCTTTCGAACTTTAAGGAGGGATTGTCAGTGTTGGAGTACTTTATCTCTACCCACGGTGCTCGTAAGGGTCTTGCCGATACCGCATTGAAGACTGCGGATGCAGGTTACTTGACCCGTCGTTTGGTTGACGTTGCACAGGACGTTATCATCAACGAGGAGGATTGTGGTACATTGCGTGGTTTGACCGCTACTGCTATCAAGCGTAATGATGATGTTGTACAGACTCTCTACGATCGCATATTGGGTCGTACCGCTCTTAACGATGTTATCCACCCACTTACAGGTGAGGTTATCTGTAAGGCAGGAGAGGAGATTACCGAGAGCATTGCTGCGGCAATCGAGAAGTCGCCAATCGAGTCGGTAGATATTCGTTCGGTACTTACTTGCGTATCTCGTCATGGTGTTTGTGCTAAGTGTTACGGCCGTAACCTTGCTACCGCACGTATGGTACAGAAGGGTGAGGTTGTAGGTGTTATCGCAGCACAGTCTATCGGTGAGCCTGGTACACAGTTGACGCTCCGTACGTTCCACGTCGGTGGTGTTGCGGGAGGTTCAACCGTTGAAACTAACGTAGTATCTAAGTATGAGGGTCGCCTCGAAATTGATGAGTTGCGTACCGTTAAGGGTAAGAACTCACAGGGTGAGGCTATCAATATCGTAATCTCTCGTCAGTCGGAGTTCCGCATTGTGGATCCGAAGACCGAAATCGTTCTCTATACTCACGCATTGCCATACGGTGCAACAATCTTTATGGCTGATGGTGCAGAGGTTAAGAAGGGCGATATGATTTGCGAGTGGGACCCATATAACGCAGTTGTTGTCTCTGAGTTCGATGGTAAGATTGTTTATGACAATGTCATTGAGGGTGTTACCTATCGTGAGGAGCGTGACGAGCAGACAGGTTTGTCGGAGCGTGTGATTATCGAGTCTAAGGACCGTACAAAGAACCCTGTTATCAAGATCGTTGATAAGGCGGGTGAGGAGGTTAAGTCTTACAACCTTCCGGTATCGGCTCACGTTGCCGTTAAGGACAACGCTAAGATTCACGTCGGCGATATTCTCGTGAAGATTCCACGTGTAGTAGGAAAGAGCGGTGGTGATATCACCGGAGGTCTGCCACGAGTAACTGAGTTGTTCGAGGCACGTAACCCATCTAACCCTGCTGTTGTTTCGGAGATTGACGGTGAGGTAACATTCGGCAAGATTAAGCGTGGTAACCGTGAGATTGTTATCACTTCGAAGTCGGGAGAGATTCGTCGCTACCTCGTGCCACTGTCACGTCAGATTATCGTTCAGGAGAACGACTTCGTGAAGGCAGGTATGGCACTCTCAGACGGAGCAATCACTCCAAGCGATATCTTGCGTATCCTCGGTCCTACACGTGTACAGGAGTACATTGTGAACGAGGTACAGGAGGTTTACCGTATGCAGGGTGTGAAGATTAACGATAAGCACTTCGAGGTAATCGTTCGTCAGATGATGGATAAGGTACAGATTGAGGATCCGGGAGATTCTCGCTTCTTCGAGAACCAGATTGTCGATAAGTGGGAGTTTATGGATGTGAACGACGAGTTGTACGATAAGGTTGTAGTAACCTCTGCGGGCGATTCAACAAATGTTCACCCTGGTCAGATTATCTCGGTTCGCAAGTTGCGTGATGAGAACTCTGCTCTCAAACGTCGTGATTTGAAACTCGTAGAGACTCGTCCAATCGTTCCTGCAACTTCAAATCAGGTACTCCAAGGTATCACTCGTGCGGCATTGCAGACTTCGAGCTTCATCTCGGCTGCATCCTTCCAGGAGACAACCAAGGTACTCAACGAGGCTGCTATCCAGGCGAAGTCCGATCCTTTGGCAAACCTCAAAGAGAACGTTATCTGCGGACGCTTGATTCCTGGTGGTACAGGTCTGCGTGAGTACGATAACCTCGTTGTAGGTTTGAAGTCCGACCTTGAATTCCTTACTCACTAAGAGTAGATATACTTAAACAACAACGCCCGATGCAATAGCGTCGGGCGTTGTTGTTTAATTGGGCAAGAGGAGAGAGGGTGATGACTTCCGCTACTTTGTGCAAGAAACTTCCATCGCAGTAGGAAAAAAGACGACCATTTTTAGCAGTCGTCTGTCGAAATTTTCTTCGTGGCGGAAAGAGAGGGATTGATTCGCTGGCGCTCATCGTTCCCTTGCCTCGCCGGCGGGCTCCTTGCAAGTATATCACTTCGCAAGGAGTTGATAAATCAACTTCTTTTATTTTACACCACTACGCCTCCACAAACAAGTTTGTGTGTCGCATTGTTGTAAAACAAAAAGATGTCGAATTCTCGACATCTCCTTGCTTCGTTTTATTTTTGCGGAAAGAGAGGGATTCGAACCCCCGGTACAGTTGCCCGTACACCGCATTTCGAGTGCGGCCCGTTCGACCACTCCGGCATCTTTCCTCAATTCGGTCTGCAAATATAGAAACTATTTTAGAAAAACCACCACTTCGACTTCAAAAAAAGTCGTTTCACCTCTAAAAAAGAGACGCTTCGCCGACGGAGTGATATAAGATATATTCTTTTTTATTACTTTTGTATAGACGAGGATAAGATTAAGGCACGATTTTTCGTTTGCAGGTTAAACAGTTAATAAGTCTTGTGGTTATGAAGAGTATTATTTTGCTATCGGTGATATGGTTGGCAGTGTTGAGTGGCTGCTCAACCTCTTTCCAAGCGGCCTCAATAAGCAATGATTTATATCAGGTGCATAGTCGCACGGAGATTGCCGAGCGTCAGAAGGCTGAGGCTGAAGCTGCGAAGGCAGCGGCCGAGGCTCGTCAGGCACTTTGGGAATCGAAACTTGCAGAGGCAAAGGCTGCTGCGGCAGAGGCAGAGTACAATCAGACGTTGCTTGCAGGTGACTCTACTGTATCAAATAATTTTTCGGGCGTACTTGCCGATGACTACGAGAGTGCATATGCACGTCGTCTTTACGGATTCGCTTCGCCGACATATCGTATGCCGTCGAGTTACTATAATTTGCGATATTCGGATGCTTACTTCTACGCCTCGGCGTATGATCCGGCATTTTACAATGTTATGGTGTCGGGCGATCAGGTTTGGGTTGAGCCTAAATATGTGACCTCGATGTTTGGTAGTTGGGGTGCTACCGTAGTGCCTGTGTATAATTGGTACTATGGCTGGAATTATCCGTTCTACTCCTCTTGGTGGGGATATTACCCTCGCTACTCGTGGTATGGTTGGGGCTACCCTTATTACAGACCTTATCCGCCTTACTTCGGAGGAGGACCGTCACGTCCAAGACCACCACACTATGGCGGCGGCAAGCACCATCGTCCAAATGTCGTACATCGTCCAAATACCTCACGTCCCGGTGGCTCGCCATCCTTCTCAGGAGGCAGTCGCCCGAGCAGCCCGTCACACTCGACGGCTCCATCGGATCGCACAAATGTTCGTCGCAGCAGTGGTACGGTGACTGGTAGCGGACAGTATCGAGGCAGTTCGGGTAGCAGTGGCTCTCAGTATCGTTCAGGCTCATCAAATTCACGTTCGAGCGGTAGTTCCTACAATAGTGGGGGTAATTCATATCGTAGCAGTGGCAGCAGTTCGAGCCGAGGTAGTTACGGAGGTGGCGGTTACAGCGGCGGCGGAAACTATTCGGGAGGTAGCCACGGTGGCGGACAAAGACGTTAAAGGCACGGAATGTGTGCAATATTTGTGAACATTAATAGATGAAAATGGTTATGAAGAGAGTATTGATGTATATATCTGCGCTAATGCTTATATCGGGAAGCGCTGCGGCACAATATGATGTGGGAGGTGTGGTTGTAGATCCGAGTACGATAACGGCATTCAACCTTTTTAATGCGTCGCACAGCCAATTTTCGCAGATGACGGCTCGCTCGGCCGCTATGGCGGGAGCATTTACCTCGCTTGGTGCCGATATGGCTTCGATGTCGATAAATCCCGCAGGTCTGGGAATGTATAGCACAAACGAACTTGCCATCACGCCATTGGTGTCGTTCTCTCGCACGAAGAATTCGGCCGATGATTTTGAGGGAAACAATGAGAATGGTTTTACCTTGGGAAATATGGGTGTTATCGTCAAACTCCGTGAGAGTTCAACCGGCGTAACGGCACTCAACCTCGGATTTGGATATAATCACCTTGCCGATTACAACTATCGCTATTCATACGCTGCGGGAGGGAGTGTTGGCGGCAGTTCTATCGCTGATGCGTTTGCTGCACAGATGCGAGGTAGCGGTATTACATCGGCACAGTTGAGCGCAAACGACTTCAATTGGGGTAGCATAGACCCTACATATTGGGGTGCGGCATTGGGCTATATGACAGGTCTGATTGGAGATGGTAGCGGTGTTTGGTCTCGTGATATGATTGGCGTAAACGCACGCCCAGCCTACTTTACGACGGTGGAGAGCAGTGGCTCGGCAGGAGAGTATGCCCTTTCGTTGGGTATGAATATCAATAGCAAGATTTATGTGGGAGCAACTCTCGGATTGACGGTGATGAATCTCAAACGAAATATCTATTATGGCGAGAGTTATACTTATGACAGCAATCCCGGATTGAACTACCGTGCCGATTATTTCAACTATGACCAATCAACACAGATGAAGGGATCGGGCGTGAACTTCAAGTTGGGTGCAATATACTCTCCGATTAAGGGTTTGCGTATCGGTGTCGCAGTCCATACTCCGACGAGATATTCGCTTACGTATCATTACAGAGCGGGTATGACATCGGCCGTAGAGGCTGTGAATAATGTGAAAGACTATCAGGTGGATGCCGCAGGGTATATCAATCCACCGTTCTCGGAGATGACCTCCACGCTGATAGATAAGGATGATTATAGTTGGGACTATATCACGCCGACTCGTCTGCTTCTTGGTGCATCATATACTATCGGACAGCGTGCCGTTGTATCGGTGGACTATGAGCGAGATTGGTATAACGGAATGCGTGTTCGCAACTCGCCGTATGGCGGTAAACTCTATGACGGATATATGAAAGATACGTTCAAAGGCTCGAATACGTTGCGTGTCGGTGTTGAGGTTAGAGTGATTCCGCAGGTTGCACTGCGTGCCGGATACGGATTGTGGAGCGGCGCTTTGCAGGATACGGAGGCGGTATATTCCTCGCCGATGATTTATCGTACAGACTATGTGGGAGCAGGTGCGGGTGTTGCATTCTCGAAGAATTGGATACTCGACGTTACATACCAATATCAGCACAATAAGATGACTCCGTATAAGAGTTTTTATGCCTATAATGAGGTGGAGGATATGGCAAGTCCGACCTATACGACACTGTTGAATCGCCATACGGTGCTGGCAACCCTCTCTTTCAAGTTCTAATAATTGAAAAACAGTTGCTTAAAATGAAAAAATCTTTGTACCTTTGCACTTTGTGCGAAGGTACTTCTTTTTGACCGTCGCCAAAGCATTAGGAAAATCAAAAATAGAGAAAAGATATGGCAGTAGAACTTAAAGATTTGACCAAGTCCGAGGATAACTACTCGCAGTGGTACAATGACCTCGTAATGAAAGCAGGTTTGGCCGAGAACTCGGCTGTACGTGGCTGTATGGTTATCAAACCTTATGGATACGCAATTTGGGAGCGTATGCAGAAGGTGTTGGACGATATGTTTAAGGAGACAGGTGTGCAGAATGCATACTTCCCGCTCTTTATTCCTAAATCTTTCTTCTCTCGTGAGGCGAGCCACGTTGAGGGCTTTGCCAAGGAGTGTGCGGTAGTTACTCACTATCGTTTGAAGAATGATCCGGAGGGTAAGGGTGTTGTTGTAGATCCGGAGGCACGTTTGGAGGAGGAGTTGATTGTACGTCCTACCTCGGAGACAATCATCTGGAATACATACAAGAACTGGATTAACTCTTATCGTGACCTGCCTATCTTGTGCAACCAGTGGGCGAATGTTGTTCGTTGGGAGATGCGTACCCGCCTTTTCTTGCGTACTGCCGAGTTCTTGTGGCAGGAGGGACACACCGCACACGAGACCCGTGAGGAGGCTATCGAGGAGGCAACACGTATGATTAAGGTTTACCAGAAGTTTGCCGAGGAGTGGATGTGTCTTCCTGTTATCGTTGGTCACAAGTCACCAAACGAGCGTTTCGCAGGAGCAGAGGATACCCTCACTATCGAGGCGTTGATGCAGGATGGCAAGGCTTTGCAGAGTGGTACTTCTCATTTCCTTGGCCAGAACTTCGCAAAGGCATTCGATGTAAAGTATGCTAACCGTGAGGGTAAACTCGAATATGTATGGGCAACATCGTGGGGTGTTTCTACCCGCTTGATGGGTGCGCTCATTATGGCTCACTCGGATAATAACGGTTTGGTATTGCCTCCGAAGTTGGCTCCTACACAGGTTGTTTTGGTGCCAATCTACAAGGGAGAGGAGCAGTTGGCTGCGGCTCGTAAGCGTATGAATGAGATTGCTGACGCGTTGAAGGCTAAGGGCCTGCGTGTTAAGATTGACGACCGTGACAATGTTCGTGCGGGCTTCAAGTTCGCTGAGTATGAGTTGAAGGGTGTGCCTGTACGTTTGGCCTTGGGTCAGCGTGATATGGAGAATGGCACTATCGAGTTGGCTCGTCGTGACACTTTGACCAAGGAGACCGTATCGCAGGAGGGTATCGCTGACTTGGTGGCAGGTTTGATGGACGAGATTCAGGCAAATATCTTCAAGAAGGCACTCGACTATCGTAATTCGATGATTACCAAGGTTGATACCTGGGAAGAGTTTGTTGAGGTGCTCAATAATAAGGGTGGCTTTATCTCGGCTCACTGGGATGGTACTCCTGAGACCGAGCAGGCAATTAAGGAGGCTACAAAGGCTACTATCCGTTGTATTCCTTTGGATGTTGAGCCAGAGGAGGGCAAGTGTATCTTCACCGGCAAGCCTTCGCAGTGCAGAGTATTATTTGCAAAGAGTTACTAAACTTGATGTGGATGTATATAATAGAAAAGCCTGTCAACGAAGAGTTGACAGGCTTTTTGTTTGTCTTAGTATTACCCCCCCCTCGGATATTAGTCGTCGTAGCGGAGGAAATTCGAGTTGAGGTCGAATTCCAACTCGATGTGATTTGAGAGCGAAACGTCGTAGCGGAAGGTTTTGCGCTCCAATTTTACGATGCGAGCGTCCGGGAAGTACTGCTTTACATACTCGGTGATACCCTTCGGAACTACCGATGAAGGAACTTGCAGACTCTTGTTCTGCACCTCTCTCCAATTGCCACTGCCGTTGAACTCAATCTTTGCGCCATTGTCGAGGCGTACCTCGTAATCGGTCTCTGTGAAGTCTGAGTCCATTGTGGCATATACCATCTTTGCATCTGCGAAGTGTGTCTTGATAAAGGTTTGTGCTGCGGCAGGCAACTGATCAAATACTACTGGTCGCTCGTCGGCCTTGGCGATGAGCACAGATATAAGTAGTAGCGATAGAGCAAAAATCTTTTTCATAGTTGTCATTTTTATTAGTTTACGTCTGTTTATTCTCTATTATAACGAGGAAAAGGTCTCAATTATTGTGCCGTCAGAGCGAAAAAAGTTCCAACTGTCCCTGCTCGTGGTTGAATGTCACACGATGGTAGGGCGATAGTCCGTATTTGCGCACTGCCAGACGGTGGTCTTTTGTCGGGTAACCCTTGTTTTTTGCCCAGCCGTACATTGGATATTCGGCGTCGATGCGACACATGTACTCGTCACGGAAGGTCTTGGCCAAGACTGACGCTGCGGCAATATTGGCATACTTGCCGTCGCCCTTGACGATGCATTGGTATGGGATGTCGAGCCTCGTGCGGAAACGGTTGCCGTCTATGGCGAGAAACTGCGGCTGTGGGTCGAGTTGCGCTACGGCTAACGACATGCCCTCGAACGAGGCATTCAGGATGTTTATCTCGTCGATGCGTGCGGCAGATACCTCCTGCACAGCCCACGCCACCGCCTCACGGCATATCACCTCTCGCAGCAGATTACGATTGCGCTCGCTCATCTGCTTCGAGTCGTTGAGTAGCGGATGATGAAAGTCGGGTGGCAGAATCACGGCTGCGGCAAAAACCGAGCCGGCCAGACATCCACGTCCGGCCTCGTCGCACCCCGCTTCGATAACCTCTTTTTGATATGAATTTTCTAACATAGTGATACAAATTTAGGAAAAATTTGTGAAAAAGCGTTAAATTTGTATCCGTACAAGAAGTTTTACGTCAATGCCATCACCAATATCAGGTCATTCGAGCCTCATATCCCTTATGCTTGCGATGCTTATCGCTGTGGGTGCATACGTGCGCCTTTCGCTCAACCCTATGCCCATAGAGTTGGCCGAGACGGCTTTTCTGCCTCGCTGGATTGAGATTGCCGCCGCAATATTCATGCTTCTGGCGACCTCGATTGTCGTTGAGCGTATATCGGTGAAGATGGGTGCGCTACGAGGTTTCTCTTCCCTGCCGATACCTATCTATATGATTGTGGCATGCGGTATCTTCGCTACGCCTAACGCATTGACCGCCTCCGTGGCATCGTTTCTCTCGGCTATGGGCGTGATGCTGCTACTGCATGCATATAACCACTTTGGTAGCAAGAATAGCGTATTTTTTGCGGGGTTACTCCTGGGTGCGACCTCTATTATATACCCGCCGAGCGTGGTCTTTGTCCTGCTGCTTGTGGTCGCTGTCGTGCAGTCTCCGCTCAATTGGCGTCAGAGCGTCGTCGGCTTCACTGGTTGGCTTATGCCTATCTTAGCGGCAAGTTATTGCTATTGGTACGCAGGTAACGACTTCAAGGATGTTGTCGAGGCTCTCTATGCCTCGCTTGCTCGCACGGAGAACACCTTTCCGCTTGCTCCATTCCCTGTCGTGGGAGCAATTCTGGTGGGATTGGTGCTGATTACGCTTATGGTCGGTCTTGTACAGATTAACGTCAACAGATATGCGATGCTCGGCAAGGCTCGCAAGGCGATGACCTTGGAGTTGGTGTTGCTTGTTGTTTTGCTTGGCGCACTCTTTATCCCCGCTTGTGGAATTACGATTCTTCCGATGCTTGCCATCCCCGTTGCGACGATTTCGACTTATGCCCTCGAAAATTTGCCGTCGCCCCTTTCGACAAGTATGTATTGGATGCTCCTTTTGACCTATTTTCTCCACCTTTTTGTGGCCTAAACGATGTAGAAGCGGGTTTTGGTGCGAACTCTAAATTTTACAAATGCAAAGGTTGGATATTCAAAATATTACAAACTGAAACTTTTTTCGACTTTTTTCGAAAAAATATGACGAAAAGTTTGTGTTTTAATAAAAAACTTGTACTTTTGTATTTACAAACGTGGGGTTCTCCCACGTCGCTCATTAACCTAACTAACCTAATTCGGGCTTTCATCTGTTTCCCCAACAATGAAAGCCTTTCTTTTTTTTATCTCCATCCCCGTGTGAGGGCGATAATAAAAAACACCCGCTCGGAAAACCGAGCGGGTGAATTATTCAAAAACTGTACACTTATTAGAGAGCAGTACCGTTTACGGTTACAGTACCGGTGTTGGTACAAGTCTCAGTGTCTGCAGTAGTGTCGTCAGCCTCGCAGCCTACATATACGCTAATGAACTCAGTAGCGCCGGCATAATTTGTAACGGTAAGGTTACCGGTGTTGTGGCAGTTGCTGAGTGCTGCGCCAGCCTTCTTGTTGTTAGCCAAAACTGTTGCAGCATAGAATGGACCTGTAGAGTTGAACATATCGATAGAGAGGTTACCGTTGTTGGTACACTCGCTCATATCCTCCTGCTGTGCAGCAGCGATACCGCCGAGGTAAGTAATATCATTGTCAGCAAATACCTCGGTAATCTTAACATCGATATCACCACCGTTTACACACTTAGAGATACCGTTGTTGCCCAATCCTGCAATACCACCGCAGTAGTTAGCCTTATCATTATCGGTAGTGAATGATAACTTAACACCCTTCTTAACAGAACAGTTAGAAATGGTTACGCTACGTGTTGAGGCAGTCTTAACCTGACCTACGACACCTGCGAAACGGAGTGAACCGCTTGCATTGTTGGTTGAAGCTGTAAGGTTTGCATTGAGGTGACAGTTATCAACAACTGTAGTTGCATAACCTACAACACCTGCAATATAGATAGCACCACCGGCTTTAGGTACATTCAAGAGTTCGATATTTACAGGTCCGTTGCAAGAGCAATCATATACACCACCCTTAGTATCACCTACAACACCGGCATCGTAAACTTCGTAGGTGTCATGCTTGATGTTAACCTCACCATAGTTGTGGCAGTTCTTTACATCGTTAGTAGTGTAACCAATAACACCTCCATGGCGTCCCACAGTTCCTCCTTCTGCTTTACAGTTGTCGTAGATGTTAACCTCGCCATAGTTGTTACAGTTCTCTACCGGATAGTTAGCATTGTAAGCATTGTATATACCAGTACAACCTACAATACCTCCAAATGAAGAACCGCCCTGTGAACCTGAACCTGCTGCATCTTGGGTACCAGCAGCCCAACGACCTTCGACGGTTAACTTACCATAGTTGTTGCAATCCTTTACACCATAAATACAACTACCTACAACACCACCAAATGCAGGACGGGTACCAGCTTGCGATGCATCCTCATAAGGAGTGGTAAACGAAACTTCACCGTGGTTGTCACAACCCTCCATGTTTGCTGCCGAATAACCTACAACACCACCGACGTTGCCATAAGTACCTGAGGATAAAGTCTCGAAGCGATATGATACCTTACCGAGGTTAGAGCAATTCGTAATCTGTCCGAGGTATGTAGTCGCTGTAGATTCCGAAACCTGGGTTGCACCCAATACACCACCAACGTACACCTTCTTAGGCAGGCAAGGGAATAATACGTCTACCTCACCATAGTTGATACAATTAGCAACGAAATCCGTTCCAAGAGGAGCCTTACCACCGGTGTTTGGATTAGCATAACCAACAACACCACCAACAAGTTGACCGTTATTAACTGCATTAGAAGTTACGCTGATTTTACCATAGTTTACACAGTTGTCTATGAAACCGTATGATACACCTACAACACCGCCGATACGGCACTCTGCTCCACTTACATCTGGAACATTTACGTTACCATAGTTTACACAACCGGTTACCTTTGCAGTGTCGGTATTGATATTCTCAACGATGAAACCGATATTCTTGACAGTACTATCAGCATTGGTAAGAGTACAAGACTTATCAACAACAACGTTCTTAACAGTGCCATCGAGTGCAGAGAAGAGACCACGTGATGCAGTCCAGTTCTTCAAAGCGTAGCCCTGACCGTTGAATACGCCAGAGAAGTTGTTTGCAGGTTCAAGAGTTACACCTGTAAGGTCGATATCTGAGCCGAGCATAACCTCGCCATTATCCATAACGTATGCGCTGAAATCACCTGCATTTACAGCAGCGATGAATGCGCTGAGTTGCTCAGCAGTAGTGATAGGGGTAGCAATGCTAACCGGAATCTCTGGAGCGTAGGTCAAAGCAGGCATATTTACGATATAACCACCAGGGATATTTGCCAAAGCAGGGTTGGTAGCCTTGCGGGTCATACCCTGACCGTTAACGTCAGCAACGGTGACCTCGAAACCTGCTGAGTAGCTACCTGCAGGAACTGCAACAACAAATGATACGCCCTCGCCAATAGCGATAGGCTCAGCAGAACTTACACGTGCGAGATCCTGACCGGCAGCAGGAGTGATAGTAGCGTTCTGGTAATCAACCTTAAAGGTACCAGAGATAGCCTCGCCACCAAGAGCCTTAACGGTTACGCTCTTCAAAGCAACATCCTCAGCGCCCTTAACTACGTTAACCTTAACGAAGCTGTAAAGGTGCTTAGCATTTACAGCGCCATTCTCAGAGTAGCCTACCAAAACTGCGTTACCATTAGCGAATGAGCCAGGAGTGTAAGCCTGCTCGGTAGCGATGGTTACAGAGTTGCCATCAGCGTTGAGAGCCTCGGCAGGGTAGAGTACATTGTAAGGAGCCTCTACGCCCTCTACTGTGAAGGTAGCATATGTAGTGCCAACCTGTGCATCTGCAACAGCAGAAGAGGTAACACCATTTACTGCCAACTTGTCGCCAGCAGACCAAAGTACAGAGTATTTGCCGTCATTCAAACCTCCAAGTGATGTGCGGGCCATATCGCCCTCTTCGAGAGTTACTCCCAAAGTTACAGTATTGCCATTAACAGGAAGATTAGCATCCTCCGGCATCTCCTGTGAGCAACCTACGGTCAGCATTCCCAATGCCAAACCGAAAATGATTGAAAATCTTTTCATTGTGTTCATTTTTTCTTTAATTTGACATTGAATTACAACGCTCCGGTTGAGGCTTCCTCATCCCAAACACCGTCCATAGGTGTCAATCCGTCGATAGTTACGCTCTGCGAGAAACCCTCCTCACAACGAACGTTCAAACTTCTCAATACGGGTGCATCGTATGCTCCCTTGAAAATGGTTTTGTTCATAATAGTAAAATAGTGTTTTATGGTTTTAAGTTGAATTTCTGTTAAATATTCAATCAAAGATAGAGAAATATTTTTGATTGCACAAATTTTTTTTTGCAAAAGGACCGTGTTGTAAATAAAAAATGCCGATGTCCTTATCGGGAACATCGGCGATATGCGTTTTTCGGTGCGATTTTGCCTATTTGAAAAATTTATGCTGGAACAGGATTAAATATGCCACCGCAACCGATATATATGCATCAGCGAGGTTGAAAATCGCTCCGAAGAAGTAGTTGTTAGAGTCGAGCAGGAAGTGTAACCACTTAGGACAACTATTCCACTGAAAGAGGGGAAAGTAGAACATATCAACCACACGGCCCATCATAAACGGTGCGTAACTGCCACCAAACTCGGCAATGGTTGCCGGAGTCGAGGCCGAGAAGATAAGGCCGTAGAATGCGCTATCGATGATGTTGCCGATAGCGCCGGCGATAATCATCGTGATGCCTATGATGACACCTTTGGGAGCCTTCTCACGAATAAGGTGGCGAAGGTAGAAGAACATCGCTCCCACCAATCCGATGCGGAAGAGGCTCAACAAGAGTTTACCCCAGTCGAAGCGGCTGCCAAGAGAGAGTTGCATGCCGAAAGCGGCGCCGTTATTCTCGACAAAGTGGAGACGGAACCAATCGGGAATGATTGTAATCGACTCGTCGAGATGCATCGATGTCTTTACCCATATTTTGAGCGCCTGGTCTGCAATAAGCAGTACAAGCAACAAAATCGTAATCTTTTTCCAGTTCATATTTTCGATTTATTAACACTTTTGTTTGGCAAATATACAAATTATTTTCGTCTATCCTATCTTTGGACCGCTGGATGGTAAAGGATTTGCGAGGTTTTGGCAAAGGGAAAAGGTCGGCCGAGAGGGGTTTGAGTGTGATTTCGGGGGTTGTCACGCAGAGTTTGCCGCCTCTTATATATAATATATATAGGTATAAATGGTATTTTCGGGTATTTTTTAATTTTTTTAACAAAAAAGTGCGTTTTTTTCACGAAAAGATTTGGAGGTTTGAAAATTGTCCGTATCTTTGCACCCGCAATCAGGAAATAACACGGTTGCAATGGTTCTGAAAAGGGTTTTTAACAATTGTTAAAAAAGTGATTGTTGAAAAACTTTTCAAAAAAATGTTTCAAAAAGTTTGGTGGATTGAAAAACTTGCTTTATCTTTGCACCACTTTCCGCTCCGAAATTGGAAAGCGGAATTTTGAAAACGGTTCTTTGATTTACTGGTTATAAATTGAGAGAAAGTGTAGTATTTATCTGTCAATTTCCTTTTAGGAAAAAGAAGTAGTCAGGACTCTAACAATACATTATAATTTTTTACAATGGAGAGTTTGATCCTGGCTCAGGATGAACGCTAGCGGCAGGCTTAACACATGCAAGTCGAGGGGCAGCATAAACATTGCTTGCAATGTTTGATGGCG
>JAZOWW010000013.1:0-110348 GCA_045659425.1 Alistipes sp.
TTTAAAACAAGCCGGATGATTTTCTGTTGTATGGTTGTCGATTATCGAACGATAGTCTCCTCACGATCCGGACCTACTGAGATAATCTTTACAGGTACGCCGGTCTCTGCCTCGATGAATGCAACGTAATCCTTGAACTCCTGAGGGAAATCCTCGAAGTTGCGAACGCCGCATATGTCGCAGTTCCAACCCTTGAATTCACGATATACAGGGATGATATTGTCATCAGCCTCGTATGGGAAGTAGTCGAGAGTCTCGCCATTGAGTTCGTATGCGGTAGCAACCTTGATGGTCTCGAAGTCGTTCAATACGTCAGACTTCATCATAATCAAACCGGTAACACCGTTCATCATAACAGCATATTTGAGAGCCACGAGGTCAAGCCATCCGCAACGACGTGGACGACCGGTTGTAGCACCGAACTCGTTACCTACCTGACGCAAAGTTTCGCCAGTAGCATCGAACAACTCTGTTGGGAATGGACCGCTACCTACACGGGTGCAGTATGCCTTGAAGATACCATATACCTCGCCAATGCGTGTCGGAGCAACACCAAGACCGGTGCAAACACCTGCGCAGAGGGTGTTAGAAGAGGTTACGAATGGATATGTACCGAACTCGATGTCGAGCAATGAGCCCTGTGCGCCTTCTGCAAGGATTGTAGCGTCATTCTGAATGAGGTTGTTTACAACCTGCTCGCTCTCAACGAACTTGAAGCGGCGCAACGACTCAATACCCTTGAACCACTCCTGCTCGTAAGAGGTAATATCAAATACATAGTCGTAGTGGCTGAGCTGATCAAGGTGCTTTGCTTTCAGAGCATTGTAACGCTCCATAAAGTCAGGCAACAAGATGTCACCAACACGCAAACCGTTACGGCCGGTCTTGTCCATATATGCAGGACCGATACCTTTGAGGGTTGAGCCAATCTTGGTCTTACCCTTAGCGGCCTCGCTTGCTGCGTCGAGAACACGGTGTGTAGGCAAAATCAAGTGAGCACGCTTCGAAATCTGCAAGCGAGAGCAAACATCTACTCCCGTAGCCTCAATCTGTGCAATCTCCTCTGCCAAAATTGCAGGGTCGATAACTACACCGTTACCGATGATGTTCATAGAACCCTCACGGAAGATGCCCGAAGGCACTGTGTGCAGAACGAACTTCTCGCCGTTGAAGTGCAACGAGTGTCCGGCATTTGGACCGCCCTGGAAACGAGCGATTACATCATAATTAGGGGTTAATACGTCAACCACCTTACCTTTACCCTCGTCTCCCCACTGCAAGCCGAGTACTACATCTACTTTTTTCATATATCTTTTTTGAGTTTGTTTTCCGACTTGTAAAGGTATTGCATTAGCGGCAAATCGCCAAATAAATTTGCAAGTTTCTTATCAACAATCTTTCGACACGGCTATTTTTAACTAAAAATAACTATCTTTACGGAGTAATTATCAAAAAAAACGACGAAGATGAAGATTGGAATTGTGCAGACCAATATGGAGTGGTGCAATGAGTCGGCTAATATAGCAAACGTTGATAAATTGATACGTTCATCCGAAGCAGCCGACATTTACCTGTTACCCGAAATGTGGAGTACAGGTTTCGTAATTGAGGCGCAAAAAGTTGCTTGTTCAGAACAGGATAGCAAGGCGCTGCGATGGATGTGTCACACGGCTGCGGAACGTAATTGTGCCGTGGCGGGAACGTTGGTTGTACGTGAGAATGATAAATTCTACAATCGTCAATATTTTGTTACGCCAGAGGGCGTTCTTGCTCGATACGACAAGCATCATCTGTTTCGTATCGGTGGAGAAACTAAGCGCTTTACTGCCGGTTTAGATAGGGTAGTTGTTGAGTGGCAAGGGGTGTCGTTTCTGCTGCAAACCTGCTACGATTTGCGCTTCCCAATCTTTGCTCGCAATCGTCTGGTGGAAGGGAAACCCGAATATGATGTGGCGCTATATCTTGCAAACTTTCCGTCGGAGCGTATGCAGGCATGGCATACGTTGGCAGCAGCAAGGGCGATAGAGAATCAGTGTTATGTTGTTGCTGTAAACAGGGTTGGTACAGATATTTACACGAAGTATTCCGGCGGTTCGGCCGTCTTTGATGCAGAGGGCAGTATGGTCGCAAATTGTGGAGCGGAGGAGAGGGTGCTCCTCTATGATTGCGATATGGCGATGCTTGAAGAGTGGCGAAACGATTTCCCGACATTGCGAGATGGAGACGATTTTTTGCTAAATCGTTAATTTTGGTTAACTTTGCAAGTTAAATGTTGTATATTTTTTGTAAAACTTAATAAATTAGAAGAATGAAAAAAGTAATTTTGACCTCTATGGGAGTTATTGTAATGGCTCTTACTGCGTGTACAGAGTCGAAGAAGGAGGCCGATTGGGTTGTCGATAAATTCGACGACATTAAGGTAATGCGTTACGAGGTTCCGGAGTTCGAGAACCTTCCGCTCAACGAGAAGTTGCTCGTATACTATCTTGCCGAGTCGGCAAAGTGTGGTCGTGATATTATGTACGATCAGAACTTTAAGTACAACCTTGCTATCCGTCGTGCTTTGGAGAGCATCTATACATCTTATGATGGCGACCGCTCTTGCGAGCAGTTCGTTGCTATGGAGAAGTATTTGAAGAAGGTTTGGTTTGCTAACGGTATCCACCACCACTACTCGAATGACAAGTTCGGTGTAGAGTTTACAAAGGAGTGGTTTGTTGAGCAGTTGGGCAAGTATAATGTTGAGTCGCCTGTATCTTATGAGGAGTTGGCCGATATCATCTGCAACCCTGCACGTTATGCATCTCGCCTCAACCAGAGCGCAGGTGTCGATATGATTGTAGCATCGGCAGGTAACTACTACGAGGGTGTAACCCAGAAGGAGGTAGAGCGTTTCTATGCCAAGATGATGGATCCAAAGGATCCTCGTCCAATCTCTTATGGTTTGAACTCAAAACTTATCAAGGAGAATGGTAAGATTTACGAGAAGACCTATAAGATTGGCGGAATGTACTCTGAGGCTTTGGAGCAGGTTGTTTATTGGTTGGAGAAGGCTGAGCAGGTTGCCGAGGAGCCGCTCAAAACAACTATCGGTCTGCTTATCAAGTACTATCGTAGCGGCGACTTGCGTGACTTCGATGCGTTCAACGTATCGTGGGTTAAGGATACCACCTCTCGTGTAGATTTCGTGAACGGTTTCACAGAGACTTATGGTGATCCTCTCGGCATGAAGGCATCGTGGGAGTCTGTTGTAAACTTCCGTGACGAGGCTGCTTGTGAGCGTACTCGTATCATCTCGGAGAATGCGCAGTGGTTCGAGGATCACTCGCCAATCAATCCTGCATATCGCAAGCCGGAAGTTAAGGGCGTTTCAGCAAAGGTTATTACCGTGGCAATGCTCGGTGGCGACTGCTATCCTTCAACACCTATCGGTATCAACCTTCCAAATGCTGATTGGATTCGTAAGGAACACGGCTCGAAGTCTGTGACAATCGACAATATTACATATGCATACAAGAAGGCTGCTGCCGGCAACGGTTTCTCGGAGGAGTTCGTACTTCGTGATGAGGATCGTGAGCGTATGAAGCAGTGGGGCAAACTCTCGGATGACTTGCACACCGACCTTCACGAGTGTCTTGGTCACGGTTCGGGTCAGTTGGCAGAGGGTACAACAGGTACAGAACTCGGCTCTTACTCTTCGACTTTGGAGGAGGCTCGTGCCGATTTGTTTGCTCTCTACTACTTGGGCGATGAGAAGTTGGTAGAACTTGGTCTTATTCCTACACTTGACGTTGCAAAGGCACAGTACGCTTCGTATGTTATGAATGGTATGATGACCCAGTTCTCTCGTATTGAGTTGGGTAAGAATGTAGAGGAGTCACACATGCGTAACCGTAAACTCATTGCCGAGTGGTGCTATGAGCAGGGTAAGGCTGACAACGTTATCGAGTGGGTTGAGAAGGATGGCAAGAAGTATGTCGTTGTGAACGACTTCGATAAGTTGCGCACACTCTTCGGAGAGTTGCTCTACGAGATGCAACGCATTAAGAGCGAGGGTGACTACGCAGCAGGTAAGGAGATTGTTGAGAAGTATGCTGTTAAGATTGATCCGGAACTTCACAAGCAGGTTCGTGAGCGTTACTACGCTTTGGGTATTGAGCCTTACGGTGGTTTTGTAAACCCTGAGTATACTTTGGTTGAGGAGAATGGTGAGATTGTTGACGTTAAGGTATCATACCCTGCAAAATATGCAGAGCAGCATCTCCACTACTCGAAGGATTACTCTTTCCTTCCAACTTTGAACTAATAATCCTATATAGAATTTAGTGTATAGCATTTGATGCAAGAGTCCGGATGTCGTTTGATATCCGGACTTTTTTTACACCTTATACATTATATATCTGTTGTATAAGATTGCGTTTTGACGATTTATTTATAAATTTGCAATACAAAAACCTACATATATAGTTATGAAACTTACGAAATTTTCAAAGACCGCATTGTGCGTTGCAGTACCTACTGCCGCAGCGGTACCTGTCGCACTGACAAGTTGCGAGGGCGGTAAGGCAACAAATGAGAAGCCTAACGTGATTTTTATCCTTATGGATGATGCCGGTTATGGCGATTTTGGATGCTATGGACAAACCAAGACCGAGACCCCTAATCTGGATGCATTGGCAGAGAACGGAGTTCGTTTTACCGACATGTACACGGCGGCTCCCGTATCTTCCCCATCTCGTTGTTGCCTGATGACAGGCCAGAATATGGGTAACTCGCAGATTCGAGAGAATGTCGAGGGTAATGTCGAGGATGGTATTTGGAACTACGATATGGTGGATCACGACCCTTCCATCGAGGGACAAATGGGTATGAAACCGGGAACTCCAACCCTCGGTACCGTTATGCAGCAGGGTGGCTATGTTACCGGTATGGTTGGAAAGTGGGGTATCGGTGGACCTGTTAGCGGCTCTGCTCCCTGGGATATGGGCTTCGATTTCTACTATGGATGCGTTTGTCAACGTGTGGCTCATAACTATTATCCTGCCTATATGTGGAAGAATGGCGAGAAGGAGTATATCAACGACTATGCAACCATCACGCATCCTGGAACTAAACTTGATGAGGGTGCAGACCCGATGGACCCGAAGAGTTACGAGAAGTATAGCAAGGGCAAAGTTTATGCTCCGGATGCTATGTATGACAACCTCGTAGGATTTATTCGAGAGAATAAGGATAAGCCGTTCTTCCTGATGTGGACAACTCCATTCCCGCACTCGCCATTGCAGGCTCCGCAGGAGTGGGTCGAGAAGTATGTTGCAAAGTATGGTGACGAGGAACCGTTGGTTGGCGAGAAGTGCAAGGTAAACGGCTGGCCGCACAACTATTACCCTTGCCGCTATCCGCACGCAACATATTCGGCAATGATTTCATACTTCGACTATCAGGTCGGACAACTTGTCGAGGAGTTGAAGCGTCTGGGTCTTTACGAGAATACAGTTATTATGTTTTCGAGCGACAATGGCCCTGCAAACAACGCATCTTCGCCTACGGTGTGGATGGATAGCGCAGCACCATACCGTTGCGGTAAGGGCTGGGGTAAGCGTTCGCTCCATGAGGGCGGTATCCGTATGCCGTTTATCGCCTCTTGGCCGGCAAAGATTAAGAAGGGCTTCGTTAGCGACCATATCGGAAACTTTGCCGACGTTATGCCTACTATCTGCGAGTTGGCAGGTGTAGAGGCTCCGAAGAATGATGGTGTTTCACTCGTGCCGACCCTTTCGGGAGAGCCTGAGGCACAGCAATCACACGAGTACCTCTATTGGGAGTACCCTTCGGCAGGTGGTCAGTTGGCGGTACGCTACGGCAAGTGGAAGGGCTTGGTTAAGAATCTCTTCAAGGGCAATCGTACAATGCAACTCTTCGATGTGAGCGTTCCCGGTAAGGATATTGAGTTCGACGATAAGGATGTTGCAGCACAGCACCCTGAAATCGTCGAAAAGATGTGGCAGTTCATCGAGGAGAGTCACCATCTCGCCGAGTATGAGCCATTCAATATTGATATTTCGAGATAATGCGAAGAAGTGTAGAGTTTACATACGAAGATATTGTTAAACGTAACGAGCGACGTGGCTTTACCTCTATGGTGAAGCCTGTCGGCTCTTTATGCAATATGCGTTGCAAGTATTGCTACTATCTCGATAAAGCGGCGCTCTATGGCGGACATCAGCCCCTGATGGATGATGCACTGCTCGAACAATATATTCGTAGTAATATCGAGGGTAATAATTCGCCTGTTATTGCCTTTGCCTGGCACGGCGGCGAGCCTCTGCTTGCAGGTAAGGAGTTCTTCTGTAAGGCGATGAAACTGCAACAGAAGTATGGCAACGGACGTACCATTGAGAACTCGTTGCAGACAAACGGACTGCTCATTGATGATGAGTGGTGTTCGATTTTTAGAGATAACGGATTTCTTATCGGAGTGTCGATAGACGGCCCTGAGCATATCCACGATGCACATCGTGTCGATGTGGGCGGAAACCCGACCTTTGCACGTGTGATGAAGGGCATCGAACGCCTCTATCGTAACCGTGTGGAGTATAATACGCTCTCGACGGTCAATGTGCATAGTGAGGGTCAGGGGCGAGAGGTCTATCGCTTTCTGCGAGGTATAAGTATGTTTATGCAGTTCCTGCCCGTGGCGGAGTTGCTGCAAGATGGCGTTATAAAGTCGCCCGATACCGCTACGGCCGAGATTGCACCGTGGTCAATCTCCTCACGTGGCTTTGGCGAGTTTATGTGCGATGTATTCGATGAGTGGGTGGCGAAGGATGTCGGCAAGCGATATGTGCAACTTTTCGATGCTACGTTGGCGTTGGAGGTGGGCGTTATGCCGTCAATCTGCTCGCTGTGCGAGACCTGCGGCTCGGGTCTTACGGTAGAGCATAATGGCGATGTCTATTCGTGCGACCACTTCGTCTATCCGGAGTATAAAATCGGAAATATCCATAAAGATAAGTTGGCCGACCTGGCATATTGCGATGCACAGTTCGAGTTCGGTGTCGCAAAACGCTCATCCCTGCCGAGGGATTGCCGTCATTGCCGATACTATAAGTTGTGCCACGGCGAGTGTCCGAAACACCGTTTTATCTGCGACTCTACGGGCGAGGCTGGGTTAAACTACTTCTGCGAGGGTTATAAACTCTTCTTCTCGCATACCGAGCAGGCAATGGACAAGATGAAATCGCTGATTCTTGCAGGTAAACCGGCGTCGGATATAATGCAGGGGTAGAAGATTTTACGAGGCTTGTTAATTCCTGCTTTGTAAGATAAACAATTACGGCAGTCATGTTTGTGACCGCCATATAACGCAAAACGTCATTCTATAAATTAGAATGACGTTTTGTGTACTCGGAACGGGAATCGAACCCGTACGGGCGTTTCTGCCCACAGGATTTTAAGTCCGGCGTGTCTACCTATTCCACCATCCGAGCAGCACTTCGTTTGAACAAAGCGATGCAAATGTACAACTTTATATCGGATTATCCAAATTGAGAGTCGATATATTCGATTATTTCGCTCTCTTGCGACGGATGAAACCAACCGATTTGCTCATCTCGCTTAAACCACGTTGTTTGGCGCTTGGCATATCGGCGGGAGTTGCGCTTTATGAGTTCGATGGCCTCCTCGAACGAAATTTTGCCGTCGAAGTACTCGAACATCTCCGAGTATCCCACAGTTTGCAGGGCGTTGCACGCACGGTGAGGTAGCATGGCACGAGCCTCAGCCTCCAAACCCTGCTTGACCATTATATCCACACGACGATTTATACGCTCGTAGAGAATCTCACGAGGCATCTCGATACCTACCTTTATAATCTGGAAATCTCGCTCCTTGCGTCCTCCTTTTCGCAGATTGGAGTATCGCTGCCCCGTCGTGAGGCAGACCTCTAATGCTCGCATTACACGGGCGGGATTGCTTCTGTCAACCTGCTCGTAGTAGTCGGGGTCGAGAGCCTTTAACTGCTCGGTCATAGCCTCGATACCCTCGTCGGCAAGACGTTTGGATAACTCCTTGCGTAACTCTTTGTCGGCCTCCGGCAGGTCGTCCATACCCTCGCATAATGCACGGATATAGAGGCCTGAGCCTCCGACGGCTACTACCGTGTCGTGCTTCTTAAATAGTTCGTCAAGGGTTAGAAGAGCCTGTTTTTCGTACTCGCCGCAATTAAATTCGGTCGTTATGTCGAGATTGGCTATAAAGTGATGCTCCACAGCAGCAAGTTGCTCTGCTGTCGGTTGCGCCGTGCCGATAGGTATGCCACGATAGAACTGACGAGAGTCGGTTGATATGATAGGGGCATGATAATGCAATGCAAGCGCCACTCCAAGGTCACTCTTGCCTGAGGCGGTTGCACCAACGACTACTATGAGCCGTTTTTTAGTATTCATCGTCGTAATTGTCGTCACCGTCGAACTCACCAAAGTCGCCCATCATCTCCTCGAAGATAGAACCTTCGTCGGAAGATACCGCATCCGGGTCGTATTGGTCAGGTACTGGTGCATTCTCGAATGCTACACGAGGGTATTTGAAACCCTTTTCAGGCTGTCCTGCGCTTACGAGTTCGAGATATAGCGCACGGTCGCCGAACATGTCGAATTGCCAAATGAGTTTGTTGCACTCGGCAACAGCCAACTCTGCCAGCGTGACCTCCGACATCGGTATAGGTCTCTCCTCGCCGCCGACACCACCATCCATATCCATCAAGGTAAACTCTCGCTGGCGATTCCAGCGGTCGTCTGCCGTAAAGAATGAGGACATACAATCGTCGTAGCCAAGCGCACGGACAATGAAGTCGTTGAACTCGGCAAGAGTCATTTCGTGCGATACCTCTAAATCTCTGACGAAGTTATCGTTTTCGTCACTGAGCATTCTGAATTTGAGAATCATAGCATACGGTCTTTTATGGTG
The DNA here is from genome assembly GCA_045659425.1 of Alistipes sp. Classification (GTDB taxonomy): domain Bacteria; phylum Bacteroidota; class Bacteroidia; order Bacteroidales; family Rikenellaceae; genus Alistipes. The sequence goes on from JAZOWW010000013.1 coordinate 8,968, forward strand.
ATACTCAGGGTTATTGCTCCTTCACGCAACGAATCTGCATTCCGTTTGAGCGCTTTGAAGGGTAATTCTTATGGAATTTGTTTATTGTCTGCGAACGTGTTGTTGTCAGGTCGAAGTACATGCAGGTAGATTGCTTTCCGTCTGCACTTACGCCCGATGTCCAATAGTATCCTTCCCATGGTTCAGGAGCAGGGTAGAGGGCATCACCTTTATGGTTCATATTTACGATTTTTCCGTTGTAATACGAGCGGAAACCTCCTCCGAGGTAGAAGTATGTATTGCCATTGGCATCTGTCAACGTCCAGCCGTAGCGGTTGCGAGCCGCATCCAAATCTGTTGTGTCCTCCTCAGCCGAGAGACTCAAAACGTCAAAGTCGCTACTGCGAGGTACTCTCCAACCGTAAGGACATGGGTCATATTCGCTCTTCTCGGCATCGTTCCAGAGGTTGCTGTTGCTGCTGCTCATCCAGTCGCCTACACCGTCGCCATTCTCACCCATAGAGGCGGCATTGGTGATATAGACCATCGGATTTTTGATAGAGTACTCTACATTACCCACGGTTGCGGAAACCTCCTCAATTTTGGTGTATGTAGAACTTCCCGATGCGTTGTAGATGCGCTCATCATTACCGCCTGAGCAGTTGTATGCATATGGACGTGGGAATGGGTCCTTACGTCCCCACTGATAGTAGAGACCGTATGAACGGTGTATGAGGTCGGTATCCTCGCTGTTGCCATTGTGGTTGGCGAATGCGCCGAGGTTTTTATTCATAAATGTTACGCCGTTCGAGTATGTGCTGTGGTCGGTAAGTGGGTTGTCAGCACTCTTTACTACCCAGATGTGCCAAGACCAAATAATCTCGCCCGCAGCGTTGTACGCTGCCAAAACGCTGTTACCCTCAGGAACAACTCTCTCTCCGTTCTCCAACAAATCCTCCTCACCGTCTTTATCCTTGGCGCAGTCGATAAAGAATGTTGCTGTGCCATCCTCCTTACTGTATGATAAATTCTCGATAGGAGTATTGTCGCTCTGCCACAAAATCTTTACATTCTCGACTCCTGACAGTTGTTCTCCGCCACCATTGTGAGAGACATCAATCGTATATACGGTAACAGGCTCTGTTGCAACGTAGCAGTTTGCATACTTGTTGCCATCGGTCAATAGAATCTCTTTGTCGCCGATGATGTAGAGTGTGAGTGCGTAGGTTGAGTTGTTTCCCTTATTCGAGATTACGTTCAGACTCAATGTGCCGGTACGTAACTCGTTGCGCTCTTCCTCGGTGCCAGGGTCGGCAGGAGGTGTTACTATGATAGTGCGGGCTGCGTGGTTGATTTCGCAATTCCATTTGTCGGTAATCTTCTTCAATTCCACTCTTGCGACATTTGTCGAGGTGTAGTTTATGGTTACGCTGTTTCCGCCCCATTTGAAGTAGTATCCTGTCTGCTGGAAAGAGAGCGAAAAGTTCTCCTCTTTCTTGCAGGATACAGCAACGAGTATTGTGGCAATAACCAAAAGAAAAGTCTTTAACGTTTTCATATTTTCGTTTGTCTTATTTCTCTAAGTATATATTATCGTGCAAAAATATCAAAAAAGTCGTGAATATTCAAATACTTTCTCCCCATTTTCTTCTTGGGAACAATAATTGTTACTCAACCAACGAAAAATAATAGCAAAAAGTATATGGCAAGGCAAAAAATAGAGGCAGGTTCGCACCGTGCCGATGAGAAATTTAAGATTGTGGTCGAGGAGAAAGGTCCTTATTTAGTCTATGGTCGTCCGCCGTTGCGATTACAGTTTATAATGCCTAATGAGGTGGGTGATAGTTGGTATTTTCGTGAGGGCGACTGCTTCTCAACCGATAAGGAGCCTACGGCTCTATGCCGCTGCGGATCCTCTAAGAATAAACCCTATTGCGACGGCTCGCATACTCGTGCTGAATGGAATCCGGGACTTACTGCCGACCGTGCGGGATTATTGGATAATGTTGAGATTACCTCAGGCGAGACAATCAGCATAACCGACAATCCAATATTCTGTGTCTTTGCACGATTCTGTGATGCGGCGACGGGAGTCTGGGCTTTGACCGAGGCCTCCGATGATAAGATTGCACGCAAACTTGCCGTGCGAGGAGCCTCCATGTGCCCGAGTGGCCGATTGATGGCGTGGGATAACGATGCGGATAAGCCCTACGAACTGCACTATGAGCCGAGCCTCGGCCTCATTGAGGACCCTGTAATCAAGTCCAGTGGCGGCCTTTGGGTAAGGGGCGGTATCAGTATAGAGCGAGAGAACGGGCAAGGGTACGAGATTCGAAACCGCAGTGTTCTGTGCCGATGTGGTCACTCGGCAAATAAACCCTATTGTGATGGTACGCACGCCGCAATGAGGTGGCAGGATGGATTGGAGGATAGGGTGAAGGAGGCGGAGTTACAATCCGTGACGACCGAGTAGCAGATAGAACTACCTGCGAGAGCATATAGAGGCAAAATCGCACATCTCGCACTGCTTAGTATCTTCGCATTGCGTGAATGGAGTGTCGGGGTTGTATATCTCGCCGAGTATGTGTGAGATATGTCCCTCAAACGACTCTGCATAGGTGCTGTATGGGTCGCCACTGCTTTTGCGTAATTTATCGGTCAGGAGTGGAGAGTACTCGGCGTCGCCCATCTTGCGAACGTAGTATAGGGCGGGCTGGGTCTCTCTGCCGCTTTTGTGGTGCAACATCATGGCGTAGAGCATCGTGTTGATGAAGTTTGACTGTCGCTCACGAGCCTCGCCGAAGAATAGCGATGTGAGTGAAGTGAAACTCAAATGCTCCGTTCCGGTCTTGTAGTCTATGATGCGCAATGTGCCGTTGTCGAGGCTCTCGACACGGTCGGCGTAACCCTCGAAATGGAGCGAGAGGTTGCGGCCTGCGCTTTGGAAAGGGAAGTCGAAATCGACCTTTAACTCCAAATCCTTGATAGCAAAGTTGTTGCGACGAATATCGTGTTGCAGGACATTGTCACGAAGATAGCACAGAACAATATTGCGAATAATATCTATCTCGCCTTCAAGTTGGGAGTTCTTGGTTGTCCCCTCCTTTTGCTTGAAATACTCCGACATGATTGCCTTGTCAACCATCTGCTCGACCGTGCCGTTTTCTATCATCTGTTGCAGAAGATTTGCAGGATTTGCCACATCCTTTATCTCCGTGTACAGATATTCTGCCGCTTTATGGAATATGTTTCCAAATGTTTGATTGTCAACATCCTCGGTTAGCGTATCTTCCGGTTTTATGCGGGCAACCGAGGCGAAATAGAATTTCAGTGGGCACTGCACATAGCGAGAGAATGCAGTTGGCGATAATGCAGAGCCTCCGCCGGTTATGAATCTCTGCAACGACTCCATTATTGCTTCATCTTTTTTGATGGATATGTGTCGGGACAGATTTGGATCTATATCGACCGATACATTTTTATATTGTATCGGGAATGAGGTTTCATACTCTAATTGTCGAATGTAGCGACTCGGCTCGCCAGCACCCTTCTCATCGGCTCGTGAGCAATATATCATATCAACATGCTCGGCACGTTGTATAAGGCGATAGAAGTAGTAGGCGTACACGCCCTCGTGATGCTCTGGTGTAGGAAGTCCGTAGGCAAAACGTAGGTTGTACGGTATGAATGATGAGTCGGAGGTATGGCTGCCCGGGAAGTTGTCGTCCGTCATCGAAAGAATGATGACATTACGGAAGTCGATGTTTCGAGTCTCCAAAATACCCATAACCTGCAACCCCTCCAATGGCTCGCCACGGAACGGAATACGTATGCTCTGCAAGTGGCGACGCACGAGCGAACGACATACTGCCGCCGACATCTCCATATCGCATGAGTGTATGATATTTTGCAGTTTGGTCAATCCCTCCAAGGCCTGAATCAGATATTCGCTTCGGTATGGTGCATCCTTGCCCTCATAGGCCGACTGAATTACGAGGTCTATACATTTGCGCAGGTAAGTTAATAACTCGTCGCAATTCGTGGTCGGAGTAAAGAGTTGAGAGAGTAACTCAGTGCGGGCGAGCAACTCCTGCTCGGCATGGTATATCCTCTCATTGAGTATCTTTTTGCGAATTTCAGCAATCTCTTTTGGAGCAGTGTCGGCAATGTATGGATGAGTGAGTATGCCCTCAATATCAACGTGATAGAAGGTTGTCTTTCCCTCCTTTGTGCGGGCGTGGCTCTGCAAACCCAGCAGTCGCTCGACAAACGAATAGGCGAGCGTGTTGCGAAGTGGATAACCCATCGTGACGTTTACCTTGCCCAACTCTTTCGGCAGAGCGTAGAGCAACGGCATCAGCATATTCTCGTCGGTCAATACTATCGCCGTATCTTTGCTCAGAGGTTGAATCTCCCCCTTTTTGTTCTTGCCGGCAATACTTAACAGCCTTGATACTGCGTATTTACACTGCGCTACCGATGTGCCGGTCGTGATTACATTGATATTTTTAGGACGGCAGAGATTGTTGTGCGTTATAGCCTGCTCGCCGCTTAATTCTTTGATGTTGCGACGAATGAACATTCCCGCCTCCTGTTCCGTATTTGATACGTAATAGTCGTCGTAATCCCAGAAGAACGAGGTGCGATAGTTGTTTTGCATATGTTTGAGCAACTGCATCTCGCAGGCAGATAGGGCATTGAAACCTAAGAATACATACTCTCTATCCTCCAACTTCGCCGAAGTGTCGCCCGATAGGCGTTGAACGGCTGTGCGATGAATCATTCCCGTATAGCCGATTCCGAGCGAGAGTAGGTGCTGACGATACTCGTCGTATATTGTACCGAGTGTGCGCCAAATATTGAGGAATCGACGTTTCTGCTCCGAGAGCGGAGTAGAGTCGTCGAGCGTGTTCCAAAACTCTCGCACGATCTCCATCTGGCGTGGTGTCAGGTAGTCTAAGTCTGCCTCCAACTCCTTGATATCGGAGATGTTACGGAATAGACGTGAAGCATCGACAAGATACTTGTCTACCATGTCGAAGTCGGCGATAAGCATCTCGCCCCAATGGTAGAACTTGTCGAATGTTTCGTTATGATATTTTGAGTATATGCGGTATAATTCGGCTACAAGACGAATGCGGTCTGCCGAACGCAGGTCGGAGAGTCCGGACATTATCTCGTCTATGGTCATAAATGTAGGTTCCCACATAGGCTGCTTGGCAATTTCTGCCAAAGCACTTGTGAAGAATATGCGGGCACGACGAGATGGGAAGACAACAACAAGCGATGAGCAGTCGTTTCCGTATCGCTCATAGAGTTGCTTGGCAGCCTCTTCCAAAAATGTACGCATACGATTTGCCGATAGATGTTACTCCTCTATTGCAAGAATGTCGCCGCCAAACATCGAGTTGCGGTTGCGGATAATCTCCGGAGTTCCTTTGTAGAGCAGTTTTGCGGATGTAGATGTTACCGCCTCCAAACGCTCGGTTACTGTAAAACGTACCTCGGCATTGTGCGAAGCATTGACGTCCAAAGATACGGTCGAGAGTTTGAAAGCGTCAACCTTGGCAGTCGATACAACTATCTTGAAGTAGCGGGAGTCGCCGTCAAGTTTGAGCAGACTCTTACCCGTACACTCTACGTATGTATCCAGAGTGTGTATTGTTGCCGTGACCACCGCACCTCCCGATACCGAGAGGTCGAGTATGCGGCTCTCCAAAGCAGAGTCGAATGTTGCCGTAGCCTGATTGATGGAGATCTCGTTTAGCATTGTGTGATATACGGTCACATCGGTAGTTACGGGAAACTGCTTTGTATCGAAGCGGTCGGAGAGGTGCAACACTCCGTAACGATCTACCTGTGCACGGAATCTGGATGCGATGTTATTTTTCGTGTCATAGACAATTTTGATGTCATCAGGGTCCTCGACACGGCAGAATTTAACAACGATAGGACCGCTTACGGCAATCTTTTCAAACGGTGCAAGGTAGTCGGTTTTTGGAACCGAAACCGTAGGCTGCGCTGTTGTATCAGGTTGTGTTACAGCGGTATCTTGTGCCTGTGCAAGGCAGACAGTCATCATGGAAATAAGGGTCAAAATCAATCGTCTCATAGTTCGAAAGAGTTTAATTCAGATTGCAAGATACAACTTTTTTCTCAAAAACTAACAGAATCCTCTCCGTATTTCTTTGGAAAATGATTTTTGTCGATAATATCTGCTGTTTTTGTTATTGTAAAATGTGGAAAATATTGCGCTCAATGGCCAAAATGTTGTGTTGTATCGCAACAATTTTTATCTTTGCACCAAAATAGAAATTTATGGCAGAAGAGATTTTTAACAATGAGGAGGTTTCCGACGAGGTGCAGATGCTTGATCCGGAGGATTTGCAACAGAAGTCACACGGGGATTTTCCTGCATTTGGCGACTTGGTAGTTATGATTCTTATAATCTTCGGGTCGCAGTTGGTTGTTACGATTCTCTCTTTTCTGTTTGGTCTGACGATGCCTCAATCCGAGATGATCGATTTGGTCGATTTGGAGAGTTATATGAGGGTGGAGATTCTTCGTGGAGAACGATTCGCTGTTATATATCCGATGTCAATGGCATTGGCTTTCGGTCTGTTGTTGCTCTATGTAGCCAAGCGTGACGGTAAGGGTGTTGTGGCTCGTTTTTCACGTAAAGGTTTTAACCCGAATATAATCCTTTTCGGCCTGATATGGTTGGTGGCTGCGCAGATTGTTTTGGAGCCGCTTCTGCACTTGTTGCCCGATGTGGGAGATGATGGTACGGGTCGAGGCTTTTGGGCTTTGATGACGGCTGTGTTGTTTGCTCCGTTCTTTGAGGAGTTGATATGCCGAGGAATAGTCCTCGAAACACTTCGTCGTCGTTGGGGAAAACTCCTTTCGGTAGTGATGTCCGCACTCTTGTTTGCCATTATCCATTTACAGCCTGCTACGGCAATTACGGCACTTGTCGCAGGTCTTATTTTCGGTACGATATACCTGCGTACTGAGTCACTCTTTTCGACTATTATTCTACATGCACTCAATAATTCCATAGCGTATGCACTTATCGCCTTTGGTCTTGATAATGTGTCGTTTAGTCAACTCTTTGGCGGAGGTATGCGATATTGGATAATCTATGCAGTGTCGGTGGTTATATGTTTGGGAATAGGCTTTGAGTCCTATCGAAAAGTTTATAGAAAAGAGTAACCTTTGAGGTAAATATGAAGAGACGAGTGTTGCTAACCGGCGTTACCGGCGTAATGGGGTCGGCAGGTTTGAAGGAGTTGTTAAAACGTGATTCTGAGTTGGATGTAACGGTGTTGGTGCGTCCTTCAAAGAAAAACCGTCGCAAGATGGCGGAGTATGAGGATAGAATCCGTATAGTGTGGGGAGATTTGACTCATTATGAGGATGTGTTGAAGGCGGTCTCGGGAGCAGACTATGTTTTGCATGTTGGAGGAATGGTCTCACCTGCGGCAGACTACTATCCTGCAACGACATTGAAGGTCAATGTTACGGCGGCACAAAATATCGTAAATGCGGTTAAGGCGCAACCGAATCCTGATGCAATAAAGGTGGTCTATATAGGCAGTGTAGCACAAACGGGCGACCGTCGTGAGCCACTGCATTGGGGGCGTTGTGGTGATCCTATAATGCCCTCTATGTTTGATTATTACGCCGTTTCTAAGAGTTTGGCAGAACGCATCTTTGCAGAGTCTGGTCTGCGATATTGGGTGAGCCTACGACAGTCAGGTATTCTCTATCCCGCATTGTTGAGAAATATGGATCCGATAATGTTCCACGTTCCTATCCGAGGAGTCTTGGAGTGGGCGACAGTGGAGGACTCTGGGCGTCTGTTGGCTAATGTGTGCGGAGAGGATGTGCCTGAGGATTTTTGGTGCCGTTTCTATAATATCGGCAGTGGTGCGGAGTACCGTTTGACCAACTACGATTTCGAGAAGTTGCTCCTTGGTGCAATACACTGCCCCGTGCCGGAGAAGATATTTGATGTGAAGTGGTTTGCTACACATAATTTCCATGGTCAGTGGTATCTTGATTCTGATCGCTTGGAGGAGATTCTGCATTTCAGAGCAAACGTTCCGGTTAAGGAGTATTTTCGTCGGATGAGTCGCCAGACTCCGTGGTTTTTCTCGTTGGCGGTATTGGCCCCCGGCTTTGTTATTAAGCCGTTTATGCGACTGATTGCCAGGGATAAAACATTTGGAACGCTCGGATGGTTAAAGCATGGAAATGAGTCTCGTGTCTCTGCATTTTTCGGCTCACGTCAGGAGCGAGACGAGATAGGCGAGTGGGAGCAGATGCGTGATATAAATCTTGCGGGAGAGGCCGAGGCTGAAAGACTATCGCACGGCTACGATGAGAGTAAGCCGTTGGCGACGCTCGGTATCGAGGATATGCGCACGGCAGCAAAGTTCAGGGGTGGCGAGTGCCTCTCGCAAAGTATGACTACGGGCGATATGCGCACTCCTTTGGAGTGGCGTTGCGGATGCGGTCACACCTTCAAGGCGACACCGACGCTCGTGCTGCTCGGTGGACATTGGTGTGATAAGTGTATGCCGGCTCCGTGGAGGTACGATGAGGTGGCCGAGAAGAGCGAGTTCTTGGCACAGGTGTGGCATCGTATGCACCCGAATACGGAGGGTGAGAATCGAGTCTATGGAGAGAAAAATCCTTCCAATTTTAGGTAGTATAGAGTCAAATTTGAGAAAATATTGGGAAAAAGCGGTCAAAAAAGGCCGCTTTTTCTCTTTATATGGCAATATTATTACTACGTAATACGTTTTATTCCGTCAAAAATAGTATATTTGCACGTTTGTATATGAGAATATTGAGAAACATACTCATTTGTGCAGTGTTTCTTGCGACACAATCTTGTCGTGAGGCCGCTGTTATTTTTGGCGATAACGCTGTTGCCAAGGTTGGGCGTGTGGTATTGACACCGGAGGAGGTTGCAGCCGCTTTGCCGAAAGGCGTTGTAGCCGCAGATTCCGTGGCTTTGGCTGAGGCCTACGTGGAGAAGTGGGTTGTGCGTCGTTTGAAGTTGCAGGAGGCTGAATTGATATTTTCGAATACGGCGGCGGATATTGACCGTATGGTTGAGGAGTATCGCCAGTCATTGTTGATTCGTAAAATCGAGCAGTATTACCTGAATACCGATGCGAGTGCCGAGATTAGCGATGCCGAGATTGAAAATTACTATAATGCTCATAAGAGCGAATTTAAACTCAAAACTCCTGTTGTCAAGGGCTATGTAGTTGCTGTTCCGGAGCAGTTCCGTCGTCGAGAGTGGATGCTCTCTTCTATGCGCTCAAAGAAGAGCGGAGCGTTTGAGGATGTGGAGCAGGTGTGTCTGAAAAACAATTTTCGCATAAATAAGTTTGAAGAGTGGACGGATGTAAATGAGTTTGTGGGGTATCTGCCTCTATTGCGTTCGCAGAAGTATGAGACGCTGATTGCCAAGCGTGATGTGCAGCAGATAGTTCATAACCATACATATTACTACTTCCGAGTGACTAATGTCTTGGAGGTTGGCGATACTATGCCGCTCTTTATGGCACGGGATAATATTTTGCGAATATTGACGATGCGTCATCAGGGCGAGGTTATTCGCCGACAGGAGCAGCGAATGTTGGAGAGTGCCGTGCAAAATGGCCACGCAACAATGAACTTTAATAACGAAAATATAGATTAAACAGATATGAGAAGAATACTTTTGATAATTTTGGCTTTGGTTGCGACTCTGGTAGGTGTTGCGCAGAAGCGTTTTGTGATGCTTGATAAGGTTGTTGCCGTTGTCGGTAACTCCTCCATCTTCCACTCGGATGTGGAGCGTTTGGCAAAGCAACTCGTTGAGCAGCGCCGTGCCGCAGGTTATACCTCGGACAGAGATCCAAAGAATGAGGCTTTGGAGCAGTTGCTTATGCAAAAGTTGCTCTATAATCAGGCTTTGATTGACTCTGTGAGTATCAATACGGCAGATGTGTTACAGCGTGTAGAGACTCACATCCAAAAGTTGATTGATACGGAGGGTAACGGCTCTGTTACGGAGTTGGAGCGTAAGCACCACATGCCGATATATCATATGCGAGAGCAGTATCGCCGTCAGATTGAGGAGCAGACCTATGCATCAATGATGCAGCAGGAGGTTATCAGTAAGACACGAGTTGTTCCGGGAGAGGTCGAGCGCTTCTATCGCAATATCGATAAGGATAGCCTGCCGATTATTGCCGAGCAATACACCTATGCGCATATTACCAAGTTCCCGAAGGGTATGGATGCTGCCAAGCGTCGTACACGTGAGCGATTGCTCGATATGCGTGAGCGTATTGTAACCGGCAAGGCAAAGTTTGCAACGCTGGCTCGTATGTACTCGGTTGATGGCGCAGCCATTCGAGGTGGCGAGTTGGAGCCTTCGCAGTTGGCCGGTTTCGTTAAGCCGTTTGCTGATGCGTTGGCAGACTTGAAGCCGGGGCAGGTGTCGGAGGTTGTTGAAACACAGTTTGGTTTCCACCTTATACAGATGATTGACAGAAATGGTTCAATGTACCATTGTCGCCATATTTTGCTTCGTCCTACATATACAACCGAGGAGTTGATTGCTCCGATGCTCGAATTGGATAGCATTGCAAACCTCGTTCGCAAGGATTCGTTGACGTTTGAGGCTGCCGCATTGGCTCACTCGGATGATAAGCATACGAAGATGAATGGCGGCGTTGTAACCAACCACGATATGTTGGAGCATTACTCTGCTTTTGATGCAAAACTCACGGCAACCAAGTTCTTGAAGGAGGATTTCGGTGTTGGTGGTGGAAAGAGTATAGACGACTATAACCATATCCGCCATATGCAGGAGGGAGATATTTCGTCGGCTTTCCGTACCACGGATTTGAATGGTAACGACATCTGCAAGATTATCAAACTCGTGAAGATTCACCCCGCACATAATGCATCGCTGGATGAGGACTATTTGCAATTGGAGCAGATTGCTTTACAAGAGAAGCAGCAGAAGGACTTCCAGACGTGGTTGAGCAAGAAGATTGAGAGCATGTATGTCTATATCGACCCTGAGTATCGTGAGGGCGAGTGGGAGAATCCTCAATGGGTAAAGTAGCATAAAAGTATGAGTAGAAGGGTAGTTGCAATAGCAGTTTCGTTGTTGGCTCTGGCGAGTATTGTGCTTGCCGGCAGCCACGGTATGCCACAACTGCCTGAAAGTAATCTTGACACCGAGCAGAAGACGCCTGCCAAGGATAAGAAGTTTGTCGATATGAAGTCCGATGGCGGACAGCAAATCGACAGAAGAGGACAGAAGATTCTTATTGCAGTCGGTAACTTTGCCGCACATCACAATGGTACGATTATTACGTGCGACTCTACGGTGCGTTATTCCGATAGCCATATCGAGTGTTTTGGTAATGTGCTGATAAATAAGGGTACGATATATATTTACGGAGATAGAGCCGAGTACGATGGAGAGAAGAGCGAGGCGCACATCTATTCCGATATAGTGAAGGTGGTTGACCGAGGAACTACACTATATACGTACAACTTCCTCTTTAATACGGAGTCGAATATTGGCGAGTATAAGGGTGGCGGTATCGTTGTAGATGGCGATACACAGTTGGAGTCTATGCGAGGATATTACTACGCAGACACCAAAAATGTCATATGTGTAGATGCCGTGCAAATGCGTAACGAAACCTATCGTATGAAGAGCGACTCGGTAGTCTATAATACCGATAAGAATACGGGAGAGTTCTATGCTAATACCAATATCTGGAATCCGGAGGATAATGAGTATCTCTATGCCGACCAAGGTTCGTTCGATAACAATGAAAACAGATATACACTGACACTCAACGGCTATGTTCTGACCGAGGAGCAGGAGATGTGGAGTGATACACTCGACTATTATAGCGATCAGGGCTATGCACGTCTGCGTAACAACGTGCAACTCGATGACCAGAAGCAGAAACTCCTGGCCTTTGGTGATTGGGTCGAGTATTGGAAGGAACCAGGTAATGCCTTTATGACCAGAGAACCTTCGTTGATAAGTTATGACAAGGAGCAGGGTGATACCGTATTTATCTGCTCGGACTCGATGTATCTCTATACCAGAGACCCTGTGCGTGAGCGTTTGGAGCGATTGCTTGCCGACTCTTTGGCGCAGGCCGATTCTCTTGCCAAATTGCCAAAGGTGGGCGATGTCGTATCGGATGCCAAGGCAGAGAGTGCTGCCACAGCAAAAGATAATGCTCCGAAATCTGATGCCAAAAAGAGTAAGAGTACTGATGCCGCTGATGCGGAGAGTGCAGGACAGCAGCGTAAGTCCAAGCGAGAGAAATCCACGGCGGAGCGAATGAATGAGTTGCGTCGTAAGGCTGCACAGGTCAATGATGCAGCTAAGGCAAAGATTAGCGAGGGTAAAGAGCAGGTCGGCGAGGTTGCAGGTGCGTCGGAGGTGCCGTCCGAGAATGCCGATGGTGTAAAACCTGACTCTTTGCCAGGAGTAGATTCGCTCGGCGTTGCAGACTCTTTGAAGATTGACTCTTTGGCTGCCGATTCACTTGTAAATCCACTCGATACCCTTACGGCAAAGGAGCGTAAGGCGATGCGAAGAGACTCGATTAAGGCTGCGCAGAAGGTTATTCGTGACTCTATAAAGAGGGTGAAGGCCGACTCATTGGAGGCTAAACTCGATAGAATCGCCGATGAGCGTCAGGCAAAGCGTACGGCATATTATAAGAAATTGGAGCGCCAAGACTCGATATATGAGGCGAAGATTCAGCAACGTGTAGCTGCTCGTCTGCGAAGAGCGATGGATCGCCTGACACGTAAAGGTGTGCATATTGCGCCGGTTCACGACTCGCTGCTTGTTAAGGCCGACTCTGTAATTCGTGCCGACTCTGTGCCGCACGATGCGTTGTTGCGAAGGACTCTTGATTCGCTTATCGATATATACTATCCGAAGGAAAAGCAGGATAGCACGGATGTGACACTCGATACCGTGGCTGTCGATTCGACATATCGTGAGATAAAGGCCTTCCGTCGTGTGAAGATGTTCCGCACCGACTTCCAGATGGTGTGTGACTCACTTGCAATGACTACGATAGACTCGATTATCCACCTGCATCATACACCTATTTTGTGGAACGAGGAGAATCAGATTACCTCGGAGATAATGCATATCATTACGAAGGAGGGTACGATTACACGTGCCGAATTCGAGGGCAAGCCGATGACGGTTGCCGAGATTGATACGGCGCATTATAATCAGGTTGCAGGTAAGCAGATGGTTGCCCATTTCCGTAATAATGCTATCTATCGCAACGATGTGAATGGTAACGTTCAGACGATATATTATGTGCAGGAGCAGGATTCGCCGGAGCCTACGATGATGGCATATATCGAGGCGGGCGATATGAGTTCGTATATTGAGAACGGACAACTTGCAACGATTACATATCGTACAAATCCTACCTATTGGTTCTATCCGATAGATAAGATACCGGCAGAACGCTCGACTAAGTTGCAGGGCTTTACCTGGCAGCCGGAGCGTCGCCCTGCACGAGATAGCGTCTTTAAGCGTACCATTAGAGTGTCGATACGTAAGGAGAAGGAGAGGTTGTCATTGCCACAATTCCCGATTTCGGCAGCAATGGAGCGTCGCAAAGAGCGATTGTTGAGAGCGAAGAGTTGGCGAGACCGCACAGATACACTCTCCTACGAAACTATCGAGTGGGTGGAGTCGGTGCGAGAACCATAATTTATATATAATATAGGTAACAAAAAGAATAGATATATGTCAGAGAAAAAATTACGATTTGAGACTCGCCAGATTCATGGCGGATACCACGTGGATTATACAGGCTCACGAGGTATTGCAATATACCCAACCGCAGCATACCACTTCAAGAGTTGCGATTATGCAGCCAACCTCTTCGAGTTGAGCGAGCCGGGAAATATCTATACCCGACTCCATAATCCGACTACCGCAGCCTATGAGGAGCGTATTGCTTCGCTCTATGGTGCAGTTGGCGCTTTGGCGGTATCGTCTGGTATGTCGGCAATCTTTATCACGGTTACGGCTCTTGCCGAAGCCGGCGATAATATTGTTGCGGCACCATTCCTCTATGGTGGTACTTACAACCAGTTCCGTATATCGTTGCGTAAACTCGGTATCGAGGTGCGTATCGCAAAGAGCGATAAGGTTGAGGACTTTGCAGCGCTGATTGACGACCGTACAAAGATGATATATGGCGAGAGCATGGGTAACCCGACCTGCGATGTATTGGATTTGGAGGCACTCGGCGCATTGGCAAAAGAGAAGGATGTTCCGTTTGTTGTGGATAACACCTTTGGTGCGGCAGGTTATCTCTGTAACCCATTCGAGTGGGGTGCAAATATCGTAGTGGACTCTGCTACCAAGTGGATTAATGGTCATGGTACTGCTATGGGCGGAATTATCGTCGATGGCGGAAACTATAATTGGGGTAATGGTAAGTTCCCGCAGATTGATGGTCCGTCGGAGGGATACCACGGCCTGAATCTCTATAAGACCTTCGGCAATATGGCATTCGTGGTAAAGTGTCGTGTTGATGGCTTGCGTGACTTCGGTACCTGCCCATCTCCATTCGATGCTTACCTGATGCTTATCGGCTTGGAGACCCTCTCGTTGCGTGTTAAGCACGAGGTTGAGTCCTGCCGTCGTTTGGCAGAGTATTGCCGTAACCATCCGAAGGTTGCCAAGGTAAGTTATGTAGGCTTTGAGGAGCATTCGGGATATAAGAATGCACAGAAGTATTACCGCTTCGGTGCATCGGCTGTGATGAATATCGAATTGAAGGGTACATTGGAGAGTACTGTTCAGTTCGTTGAGGCACTCAAACTTATGGGCAATATGACAATGATTGGCGACTCTATCAGCGTCGTTACTCATCCTGCATCAACCACACATAAGCAGTTGAGCGAGGCCGATTTGAAGGCTGCGGGCGTGACTCCTACCTTGTTGCGTATCTCGCTCGGCTTGGAGAATGTTGAGGATATAATCGAGGATTTTGAACAGGCATTTACCAAGGTCCATGAGTAAAATATATAGATATACGCAACCTTTTACAACGGAGGGTGGATATACCTTCCCGTCGCTTGATATTGCTTATGATACCTACGGCACGATGAATGCCGATAAGAGCAATGTCATCTGGGTCTGCCACGCCCTGACTGCTAACTCGGACGTTGCTGATTGGTGGCCTCATACCGTGGAGAAGGGACGTTTTCTCGACCCAGAGCGATATTTTGTAGTGTGTGCCAACTTCCTTGGCTCGCACTATGGTACTACGGGCCCTCTTTCGGTTAATCCGCAGACGGGAGAGCCTTGGTATGGCGACTTCCCGCTTGTTACTGTGCGAGATATGGTGCGTGTGCATCAACTCTTGGCTGAGCATCTGGGTGTCAAACGTGTCAAACTGCTTATAGGTAGTTCGATTGGTGGTTTCCAATGCTTGGAGTGGTCGGTTATGCAGCCTGATTTTGCTGAGAAGGCGGCGTTTATCGCAACCTCTCCACGTACTAATGCTTGGGCTTCGGGATTCAATGAGTCACAGCGTATGGCTATTGAGTGCGATCCAACCTATGGCGAGAGAAAGGCTGAGGCAGGACTTAACGGTATGTCGGTGGCTCGCAGTATTGCTTTGCTCAGTTATCGAGGCGGTATGGCGTATAATATCTCGCAGGAGGATGCTGAGCCAAACAATGTGTCGTTCGAGCGTCGAGTTCTGACCTACCAGCGTTATCAGGGCGAGAAGTTGCGCCGTCGATTCAATGCCTACTCATACTACCGTCTTTCGCAGGCGGTTGATTCGCATAATCTCGGTCGAGGCCGAGGATCGGTAGAGGAGGCGCTCTCACAGATTAAGGCGCAGAGCCTTGTTGTGGCAATCACGTCGGATATACTCTTCACGCCGGCCGACCACGATGTTCTGGTGGCAAATATCCCGAACGTGGAGTTCCATACCATCGATTCAGTGTTTGGTCACGATGGTTTCTTGGTGGAGCACGAGCGACTGAATCGAATTATAACTGATTTTATGGAAAAATAAGAGATAAAATATAAGTGTATGAAAGACAAGAAATTACAAATCGGACTCTTCGGTTTTGGAACCGTTGGTAAGGGTCTTTACGA
Source organism: Alistipes sp. (assembly GCA_045659425.1). Classification (GTDB taxonomy): domain Bacteria; phylum Bacteroidota; class Bacteroidia; order Bacteroidales; family Rikenellaceae; genus Alistipes. The sequence continues at coordinate 25,154 of JAZOWW010000013.1, forward strand.
TGTGTTGGAGCGTATCGGTTCTTCGAATGTGACAATTCAGCGTATCTGCGTGCGAGATCTTTCAAAGCCACGCTCTATAAATGCAAACTTTACCGATAAGGCGGATGATGTTTTCAATGACCCGCAGGTAAACTTTATCGTTGAGTTGATTGACGATGCAGATGCTGCTTATGATATTGTAAAGCGAGCGCTCACAAAGCGTCTGCCTGTTGTGTCGGGTAACAAGAAGATGTTGGCGGCACACTTGGAGGAGTTAATCGAGTTGCAGCGTGAGTATGACACAGCATTGCTCTATGATGCATCGGCTTGTGGTTCGATTCCTGTTATCCGTAACTTGGAGGAGTACTACGACAACGATCTGCTGACCTCTGTAAAGGGTATCCTTAACGGCTCATCAAACTTTATCCTTTCGAAGATTTTCAACGAGAAGATGTCTTATCCTGATGCGTTGAAACTTGCGCAGGATTTGGGCTTTGCAGAGAGTAACCCTTCGCTCGATATTGATGGTTGGGACTCACTCTTCAAACTCATCATCATCACTATCCACGCTTTCGGACTCTACGTTGCTCCGGAGAAGGTATTTACTTACGGTATCTCTAATATGAACGATGACGATATCCGTTTTGCATCGGAGAAGGAGCGTCGTTTTAAGTTGGTAGCCCACGTTGAGAAACTCGAAGGCAATCGACTTATTATGAGTGTTATGCCACAACTTATCTCACACAACAAGTATATTTATAGCGTAGAGGATGAGTTCAACGGTGTAGTTATCAAGGGTCTTTTCTACGACAAGCAGTTTATGTTCGGTCGTGGTGCGGGTGGTTATCCGACAGGCTCGGCCGTGTTGAGTGATATTACCGCTTGTCTGTACGACTATAAGTACGAGTATAAGAAGCGCAACGATTCGCAGTTGCCAACATATACTACCGACCACTCGTTCCGTGTTTACTACCGTTACACCAATGCTGACGACCTCGCTCTCGTTCACTTTGATTCGGTAAGCGAGAGTTATATTTCGGACAACAACAAGTATGTTGTAGGTCGAGTATCGCTTGCAGAGTTGTTGCGTGTGCAGGATGAGTTGCGTAAGCGCAATGTCTTTATTGCAGCGTATCCACGTGACTAAACAATATTGTTAAATAGTAGCAGGATATCCGAGGTGGGTATCCTGCTATTGTTTTACTGTATCCTCTCTGTCAAGAATGTTTTTGGTGAATAAAATCAGAAAGGGGAAATAATAAATGAATTTAATTACTATCTTTGTGCCGATTTTGCTCTCCCAAGCGGCTTGTAAGCCATTTTTTGCTTGGGGATATAGGTTAATGAGATAATCAAAAATAGTTATGGAGTGGTTAGAAGGTCTGTTTTTTTCGAATAGTATTGCTAATTCGGTGCTTATACTCGGCCTTACCGTCAGCCTCGGACTTATGCTTGGTCGCATCAAGTTCGGCTCGGTGTCGTTAGGCGTTACCTGGGTATTGTTCGTCGGTATTCTGTTATCACATTTAGGTCTGGGTATTGATCCCCGCATCTGCAACTTTATCAAGGAGTTTGGACTCATCCTTTTTGTCTATTCCATCGGTTTGCAGGTAGGTCCGGGTTTCTTCTCGTCGTTTAAGGAGGGTGGCGTGCGACTCAATCTGCTGGCGATGCTTATCGTGGTGCTGGGTTGTGTGATATGTTTTGTTATCCACAAGGTGACAGGCGAGGATTTGACTACAATGGTCGGAGTCCTTTCGGGTGCTGTTACAAATACCCCGGGACTTGGTGCCGCACAGCAGACTATATCCGACCTTTCGGGTGTGAACGACAACTCGCTGGCGACAGCCTATGCCGTGGCATATCCGTTGGGTGTTGTGGGTATTATTCTCTCGATGCTTATCATCCGCTACATCTTCCGTGTGAAACTCGATAGAGAGAAGTTGGTTGCCGAGCGCAGTAATGCTCCTCGGACCTTACGTATCGATTTGCGGGTCTCTAATCGAGGTATTGAGAATAGGACTATTGCTGAGGTTGCAACCATTACACGTAGCAAGTTTGTCGTTGCACGTATGATACGTGATAACGAGCAGCGTATCGCTTCGGGTGATACCAAACTCAAAATGAACGATATTCTTCGTGTAGTTATCAGTTCTTCGGATGTTGAGTTGGTGCAGTCGTTGATTGGTGAGCGTGTAAAACTTGACGATAAGGCTTGGCAGTCATCATCTACAAATCTCGAAAAACGTCGTATCCTTGTAACTAAGGACGACATCAATGGAAAGCATATTGGCGACCTCCATATTCGTGAGAACTACAATGTAACTATCACTCGTGTTGTTCGTGCAGGTATCGAACTCGTGGCAACCTACGAGTTGCGCTTGCAGGTGGGTGATGTCGTTGTGTTGGTAGGCCGTAATAACGACCTTGACGAGGTGGCATCTATCCTCGGTAACTCAGTGCGTCGTCTCGACCACCCGAACTTGGTGCCTATCTTCATTGGTATCTTCCTCGGTGTATTGCTCGGCTCAATTCCGATTATGTTCCCAGGTGTTCCACAGCCTGTAAAACTCGGTTTGGCGGGCGGTCCGCTTATTGTTTCAATTCTTATGGCTCGCTATGGTCCACGTTACCACCTGGTGACCTTTACGACCAATAGCGCAAATATGATGATTCGTGAGATTGGTATTTCACTCTTCCTCGCAGCCGTAGGTCTTGGTGCAGGCGAGACCTTCGTGTCATCAATCGTTGGCGGTGGTTATTGGTGGATTCTCTATGGTGTTATTATCACGGTGCTTCCGTTGCTTATCGTGGGTATTATCGCCCGCAAGGTAAGCAAGATCGACTACTTCTCGATTATGGGTCTTATGTCGGGTGCTATGACCGATCCTCCGGCACTTGCTTATGCTAACACCGTAGGCTCGAATGACCGTGCTGCGGTTGCTTATGCTACCGTATATCCGCTTACGATGTTCTTGCGAATATTTACCGCACAGATATTGGTGCTTATAGCGCTGAGTTAAAAAATCATTTTAAGGGAAACCTGCCACCTTCGTCTGCGTGTGGTCTGATAGTCACATACGCCCAGTATGCTCCTACCAGACCATACTCGACAGCGTTGCATCTTTCGCCTTAAAAGTGATTTTTTAGGAAAATCATTTTAAGAGCGATTTACTTCCGCTAACGTTCTCCTCGCCAATGGGCAGTACACCGAGTACAGCCCATCGTCTCGGATTCCGCCGAGCGTTGTAACTCATCACTTAAAAGTGATTTTCGGGTTGCTACGTTTTTAGGGAGTTTAAGGAATTTAAGGAGTTTATGGAGAGGGCATGTCATGTTCGGTGCGCAGCGCAGCACCGCAATGTTCTCCCTAATTTCCCTAACTTCCCTAAACTCCTTACATCGAGTAGAAAGGTGGAAGGTAAGTAACACAACAAAAAAAGTCCGTGCATCATTGCACGGACTTTTCTTTGTCGAAACCTCTCGGTTACCACTCTGAGATGTTGTATGTGCTTTTTGGCGCATTTGGAACATTGGCGAAGAAGGTAAAACCTGTCAAATCCTCAATCTCCTTTACGCTTTTGGTCTGGATTGACGATGTGCCATCGTGCTTAACCCAATAACCAATGCACTGCAATTCGTTGGCCGAGCAGTTGTGTACTCTCTTGCCTGTATTGCCATTCTTGGTACGGAGTAGTACCTTGTAGTAGTGGGTAGGCAACGGACAGGACATACCGTCATTGTCGGTTGTGCTGCTCGATGACGAACCTTCAAAGTGAGCGCCTGTTACGACGTAGAGAGTATCAGAACATATCATATTACGAACACTACCTTCCAAGTCGTTCCAACTTTTTTGGTTTAGATCGCTATGCTGCGGAGTCATATTCGTAAAGTAGAATGTCGTCATTCCGTCTGCTACCGAAGCCTTGCGGTCGGCAAACGGCAACTGGTGGCCTCTGTCGTGCTTGCTCGATGTGTACGAACTGTTAAGTCTTGGCTCATTAGCATTCTTGATGCAGCAAGGATCGTAATCCCATACCTCGCAATCATCACGCTTGGCAGAGCCAAGGTAGCACGAGTGCAATGGATATGCTACCCAGAGTGCACAATGCTTCGAGTTGTCGTAGCAGAAGGAGTAGTTGCGCAACTTTTTGTTCGAAGGGAGCTGCTCGTGGGCGCAGACCTCATAGTCTGCGCCACTCTTTGCAGCCGGCAACTCTGCCCAAGTTCTTGGCAGAGCCGCCGTTACGGTTGTAGTGTTACCACCTCCGGTGTCACCACCGGTGTTGCTTCACTCAGCGTAAGTGATTTCGATCTTGCTGAAACGAGCCTGCGAGCCTGCTGCGGTCAAGGCAACCTTGCTTGCAGAACCAATCCAGGTGTATGTAGCACCTGAATAGGTACCGCTACCTGAATCGCAAGTGAAACCACCTGTGTAATTTCCGCCGGTAGTTACAATAACGATCTTTGAGATAACTTTGCTACCACCGTCGATAGTCATGATGTCACTCTTGTAGAGACGAAGGTGACCTCCTGAATTCCAGTTAGAAATAGAACTATTAATCTTCTTAAATGAGAGTGTGAAATCTCCGCACTGCTTTGTTGTGTCTGCAACCTCGCCGCTCAAATAGTCGCCCAAGTTAAGGGTTACAGTGGTAGATGTCGAACCTGCAGCAGCAACGGTAAGTATGTATGATGCAGATGCAGAAGAGTACTCGTCGTTCTCGGCAGCAGTTGCGGTGATGGTAGTGTTACCTGCGCCAACGAGTGTGATAGCACCGGTTGAGGCATCAACGGTAGCAATAGCAGTGTTAGAAGAGGTATAAGTTACAGTAGTCTGCGCACCATTTACAGTCAAACCTGTAACAGCCGAACCCATAGTTGCATCCAATGAACCTTTTGCGAATGAGAGGCTCTGGCTGAGTTTGCGATCCTCAACAGAGAAGTTCTTGATCTCCCACTTTGGAGCAGAACTATCAGCGAGCAAATACTTGAATGCAATAACAACCTTCTTACCTACGTATGACTTCAAACTGATATCGCCTGAGGTTACAAAGGTGTAGTCGGTAGGGTATTTTGAAGGAACGGTAATCTGTGCATACTCTCCGCCTACCTCTTTAATCCAAACGGTACACTCGTTGTTGTTGCTGCTTGCATAACCCATAGCATGCTCAAATGAGAGTATAGGAGATGTTGCAGTTGTAAGGTCGATAGTTGGAGAAACCAAGTATCCGCCAACGCCAGCGTTTGCGCCGTAGCCGTTAGCAACCATACATGAGTAATTAGAGTCCTGAGACCATATCTGAGAGAGTGAGCCAAGGCTGATATTCTCGATAGCAAAATCGCCAATTGAAGTCTTGAATGACTCAGTGTAAGGGAGAGTCTTAGCAAGAACAACCTCTTTCTGCTTTACAGTAACTGTTACCTCCAATGAACCAGCAGTGAGCTTAATCCAGCCCTCACGAGCAGGGCCATCATTTGCACTAACGGTATAAGATACCTCGCCCTCAGCGTATGTTGCAGATGTTACAACGACATTGTCGCAGGTTACAACAACAGCGTCAGTCAAGTGAGCAGCGATAACAGGGAATGTTGCCTCTATACCATTTGCATTAACTTCCTCGATAGTGAGATTCTCAACAAACAAAGTAGGTGTGCGATCGATAGTGCCGAGACGGTAGAGATAAACCTCGCCGTTCTGGCCCTTGCTGTCCTCGGTGTAAGCATTTGCAGCATAGTCTGTGGTGTAGCAACGCCAGTTGTTAGCTGCGTAAGCTGTGAGGTAACGATTCTGTGCAGTATCCTTCATTGAGAATGCAGCAGGGTTGTTTACGTTGCTTGTAATCACCCAAGAATCCTCAGTTGTGCCAACCTTTATACCATTATTAGTGTTGGTTGCATAGAGGAAACTACCCGCAGCATTGGTAATCTTCATTGCAGAAGTAGTACCGGTGAATGTCCAACGCATATCCTCAGTTACAAGGTGGGTGCTAACCTCCAAAGCCTCGAGGTCGAATGCTGCTGTGCTGGTCTGAGCAGGGCCTGAAGAGGTAGTAGCGTTTGGCAAATAAGATACTACACCGGTATTTGCATTCTTGGTAAGAATTACATAAGTACCCTCAGTAATCTCGGTAGGGATAGTTACGAGTGACCAAGTCTCCTTCTCGAGAACCTCAACAGCGGTTGAGTAGGTTACGTTCAAAGTCTTGATTGTACCGCCTACGAACTCTGCATCGTCAGAGAGTTCAAGGCTTGCAGTGTGCTCACCTGTACCGCTTGGGGTTGTTCCTGCGAGAACCAACTCCAACTCATCGCCTGCAGCAGCCTCGAAAGGCTTAACAGCGAAGTAGAAGGTTGCAGACTCGCCAACAGCGATATCACCACCATTGCTTACTTCCAAAGTAGCGGTGTTTGATACATAATTGTCGTTGCTTGCTTTGAACGATGGAGTCTCAGTAGAGAAGTCGATATAGTAACTACCCTGAATATCCTCAACAGCAGTAAATGCGATGTCGGTAACCTTCAAAGGCTCGGTCAAGCCGTTGGTAACCTTAACCTCAACAAGACAAGCAGCGTGCTTCATTGTCAATACAGGAGCCTCGTTTGCTGCAACACCCTTTGCAAGACCATAGAGTGGGTAGTCCTGACCGCATACGTGATCCATGTTGCTGTTGCCGGTCTGCTTCTGTGAAACGTTAGACTTAGCGCCGATGTATAGGTAGCCGTTGGTGTTTACAGGAGCGTTAATCTGCTCCTTGTATGGGTAGATTGCGTACCAGTCATAAGACTTGGTTGCATCCAAAGACTCGCCCTCTGCCAAATTACCGGTGAAACGACCTGTTGCCAAGTCTGCCTCAGCGATTTTGAAAGAGAGGTTAGAAGAGTATGCAGACTGATTAGCCTCTGCGTAGAATACGCTCATAGCATCATTCTTAACCCAGATTGTGCTGAGTCCGTCGTTTGCGGTACGAGTGTCAATCTGTGTAAAAAGTTCGATTGAATTGTTGCCCAAAGCAGGAGTTGAATTGAACTCCTCGTTCTGCGAGCAATTTGTAAGGGTCAATGCTGCCAGCATCAAACCCAAAGAAAGAATAGATTTTTTCATTGTTTCTCTAAAATTTTAAGGGTTTGTTACTGGAAATCCAATTGGTTTTCGTCACGATTCCAATCCTCGATTGAGTTTGATGGGAGACTCATTGCAAAACCGGCCTCAATGCCAACTTTGCAGAAACGAACCTCCGGTGTCGTATAGACACTTCTCTGATTTGTTTTTGTCATAAATGTTTGAGTTTAATAAAGTTTATAAATTAAGTTTTTTGTGCTTTTGCTCTGTTTTTTACGCCTTGGTATCAAATTTATTGATGCAGGCGCATTTTCGCTGCAAAGTTATCTCTTTTATTTTATAAATAAAAATATTTAGAGATATTTTATGTTTGTATTATTTGAAAGCGGTTTTTGGAGGGTCTAAGTTTTGATATTTTAATTTTATGGTCTATCTTTGTAAGATTAAACGCAGATATGCGTAAAAGTGCGATTGAAGATTAAAAAATATAACATTATGCAGATTGCAGACAAGTATTCTCCGCAAGAGATTGAACAGAAGTGGTACGACTATTGGAGCGACCACAACCTTTTCCATTCCGAGCCAGATGAGCGTGAACCATATACTATCGTGATTCCGCCACCAAACGTGACCGGTATGTTGCACATGGGTCATATGCTCAACAATACGTTGCAGGATGTGCTGGTGCGCCGTGCCCGTATGCTCGGCAAGAACGCCTGCTGGGTACCCGGTACCGACCATGCTTCGATTGCAACCGAGGCAAAGGTGGTGGCAAAACTTAAAGCCGAAGGTATCGACAAGGCATCGCTCACTCGTGACGAGTTCCTCGCTCACGCTTGGGAGTGGAAGGAAAAACATGGCGGTATCATCCTCAAACAGTTGCGTAAACTCGGTGCGTCGTGCGATTGGGACCGTACCTGCTTTACAATGGATGAGCCTCGCACTGCGGGAGTAATCAAGGTCTTCTGTGACCTCTACAACAAGGGCAAGATTTATCGTGGTGTACGTATGGTACATTGGGATCCGTCGGCAAAGACCGCTCTCTCGGACGAGGAGGTAATATATAAGGAGTCGCAGGGTAAACTCTACTACTTGCGCTATAAGTTGGAGGGAAGCGATCGCAATATCATCGTTGCAACAACCCGTCCAGAGACAATCTTGGGCGATACAGCCGTATGTCTTAACCCTAACGATCCTCGCTATGCGGATGTTCCGGAGGGCGCACGTGTTATCGTACCGTTGGTAGGTCGTTCGATTCCGATTATTCGAGACGAATATGTTGATATTGAGTTCGGTACAGGTGCTTTGAAGGTAACTCCTGCACACGACGTGAACGACTATATGCTCGGTGAGAAGTTCGGCTTGGAGACTATCGATATTTTCAATGACGACGGAACTATCAACGATAAGGTTGGCATGTATGTCGGTGTTGATCGTTTCGAGTGCCGTAAGCAGATTGAGAAGGACTTGGAGGCTGCCGACCTGCTCGAAAAGACCGAGTCATACACCAATAATGTGGGCTATTCGGAGCGTACAGGTGTGGCTATCGAGCCAAAACTCTCAATGCAGTGGTTTATGTCGATGGAGGAGATTGCAAAGCCTGCAACCAAGGCCGTTTTGGAGGATGTAATCCGCTTTGTTCCTGAGAAGTATAAGAATACATATCGCCACTGGATGGAGAATATCAAGGATTGGTGTATATCTCGTCAGTTGTGGTGGGGTCAGCGTATACCTGCATACTACCTGCCAAAGGGTGGCTATGTTGTGGCCGAGACTGCTGAGGAGGCCCTCTTGCTTGCACAGCAGAAGTCGGGCGATGCAACTCTCACGTTGGCTGACTTGCGTCAGGATGAGGACGTGTTGGATACATGGTTCTCTTCTTGGTTGTGGCCTATTTCGGTGTTTGACGGAATTCGCAACCCTGATAACGAGGAGATTAACTACTACTATCCAACTAACGACCTGGTAACCGGTCCGGATATCATCTTCTTCTGGGTAGCACGTATGATTATGGCTGGATACGAGTATCGTGGAGAGATGCCGTTCCGCAACGTATATTTCACAGGTATCGTACGTGATAAGATTGGTCGCAAGATGTCGAAGCAGTTGGGCAACTCGCCTGACCCGCTCGACCTTATTGCACAGTATGGTGCCGATGGCGTTCGTGTGGCGATGATGCTCTGTTCGAGCGCAGGTAACGACCTGATGTTCGACGATGCTCTCTGCGAGCAGGGACGTAACTTTGGTAACAAGATTTGGAACGCATACCGCCTTATCAATGGTTGGAATGTGGACGAGAACCTCGCACAGAGCGAGAATAATGCTGCGGCCATTGCTTGGTTCCGTGCCAAGTTTAATGCTGCGCTTGCCGAGATAGAAGAAAACTTCCGTTCGTACCGTATCTCGGAGGCATTGATGGTTGCTTATAAACTCTTCTGGGATGATTTCAGCGGTTGGTACCTCGAAATCGTTAAGCCTGCATACGGAGAGCCTGCCGATGCACAGACTATTGCAGAGACCAAGAAGTTCTTCGAGCAGTTGATGCTTGTTCTTCATCCGTTTATGCCGTTCGTGACAGAGGAGATTTGGCAGGATTTGGCCGAGCGCAAGGATGGCGAGTCTATTATGGTTGCTTCGATGCCTAAGGTGGAGGAGGCAGACTCGAACTTGCTCGCTCGCTTTGCTCTCGTGCAGGAGGCTGTATCGGCAATCCGTAACATTCGCAAGCAGAAGAATCTGCCACAGAAGGAGGCCGTAGAGTTGAAGGTTGTAGTAGATGAGAACTATCCTTCGGAGTTCGAGGCCGTGTTGCGTAAGATGGGTAACCTCTCGGCTGTAAATGCTGTGACAGAGAAGAATCCTACTGATGCAGGATTTATCGTTAAGACCACGCAGTACTTTATCCCTATGGGCGATAATGTAAATGTAGAGGAGGAGGTTGCTAAACTTGAAAAGGATTTGGCATACTATGAGGGCTTCCTTACTTCGGTAATGAAGAAACTCTCTAATGAGCGTTTCGTAAATTCGGCACCTGCGCAGGTTGTTGCCAACGAGCGTGCAAAGCAGTCGGATGCAGAGGCTAAGATTGCAGCAATCAAGGAGCAACTCGCAGCGCTTAAATAGCGAAGTGTAACAATAATGAAAAATCCGCAAGTCATAAGGCTTGCGGATTTTTTTTGTGGCTGTGTCTGATAGACTATTTGTACAAGAAGCGCTTGATAGAGTTCTTTGGAGTACGTTCGAAGTCGTCCTCCAAAATCTCTATGTCGGCCACCTGCGAATACGAAGGCAACTTCTGGTTGAGCATAATGAGGTTGGACTTCATGATAGTCTTCAACTGCTGCATTGTCAGCGGGTTGCTGTCATCGTTGTCGGTAGCAACAATGGCTATAATGCGATTGCTGCGCTCGATGATGATTGACTCACGCACGTGCGGCATCATGTTGAGTTGCTCCTCAATCTCCTCCGGATAGATATTCTGCCCGTTAGAGGTCAGAATCATATTCTTCGAGCGACCCTTGATGTAGATATTGCCGTACTTGTCGATAATTCCGAGGTCACCCGTGCGCATATATCCGTCATCGGTAAATGTAGCACGTGTAACATCGGGCTGCTTGTAGTAACCGAGCATCACGTTGTCACCGCAGACCTGAATCTCTCCGACGACATTCTGTGGATCCGGCGAGTCGATGCGAACATCCATTCCATCTACCGGTTTTCCGCACGAGCGGATAGCGAAGTCGTACCAATCCTCATAACCGATGAGCGGTGCGCACTCCGTCATACCGTAACCAACGGTGTAGGGCAGGCGAATCTGTTTGAGCAATACTTCGATAGGGCCGCTGATTGCAGCACCACCGATGATGATATGCTTCATGTTGCCACCAAAGGCTGTGAGTATCTGCTTGCGAATCTTTGCGAATATGATTTGACGCATTCCTGGCACCATTAGACCGGCTTTGAGCAGTGGCCTTTCGAGTACAGGTATAACCTTGTTGCGCATAATCTTCTCCAATACCAGAGGCACAGTGATGAGCATATACGGATGCACCTCGGCGAATGCCTGCATCAGCAGACTCGGACTTGGAGTCTTGCCGAGGAAATATACGGTAGCACCTGAACAGATTGGGAATATAAACTCAAAAGCAAGACCATAGAGATGTGCCAACGGGAGCATCGATACAATGCGGGAATCTCTCGGAATCTTGATACGGTTGATACCAAAGGTAATATTTGACGAGATATTCTTGTTCGAGAGCATGATACCCTTTGGCGAAGATGTTGTTCCGGAGGTGTAACTGATAGTATTCAAATCGTCAGGCTCACCAAGTTCGTAGTGGATGAAGGTACGCTTCATTCCCTGCGGATATTTGTCACGGAAGAGTTGCTGAATGTTTGGCGCAACCTCCTTCAATACATTGTTGCGTGACCACGGGCAGGAAAAGTTCTCGATACAGATTGCTGCATTCAAATTCGGCATCTGCTCTACGTCTAACGACTCCCAGGTCTTCTGCTCCGTGAAGAGTATGACGCTGTCGGAGTGAGTGACCAATTTTTCAAGATTTGCAGCAGTGAATCCCGTAAGTATTGGAACGGCAACTGCTCGATAAGATACAGCGGCTAAATATGATATAGCCCAACGTGCGGTGTTGTTTGCGCATATTGCAATCTTGTCGCCGGGTTTCACGTCGGCATGTTCGAAGAGGATATGCAACTTCGCAATGTGGGTTGCAACGTCTGCATAGAGGAAACTCTCTCCTCGGTAGTCGCAAACGGCAGGCTTGTGCCAGTTGTTTTGTGCGGCCTCGGTAAATCGTGAAAGATAATGTGTCATTTTCTAATTGATATTTTACTTTTATTTCATTAGCCATGTGGTAATGTCGCTGATGTATGTGCGGGATATCGGCACATCGAAGACTCCTTCAATGCCGAACTCTATGAATATTCCCTCTTTTTCTCGACGCAACACCTTTACACGCTCCATGTTTATCATGTACGATCTGTGGCAACGTCGTATGCAGGTCTCCTCCAACTGCTTGGTCAAGCGTTTCATCGTATTGCGAATCATACATTTCTTGACGATGTTGTTGTTTAGGTACCAGACGCAGATATAGTTGTCGGCCGACTCTATTAGTATCACATCCTCTCGCTTTACGGATAGGCGCATCTCGTTACGGTCGTCATAGAAGAGTACGTAAGCCTTTTGTAATGCCGACTCTTCGTTGCTGATGCTCTCACGCAGAGCCTTCAACTGCTGCGACTTGTCGATGATGATTATGTAGAGTATGCAGAAGGAGTAGGGTAGGGACAGTATCAAACTTGTTCGACCTAAGACCTTAAAGAAAATCTTGAATATGCTACTGTATCCGTGGTGGAATAGCAGAGCCGAACACAATGTGATGCAGAGTGCCACGAATATGAACTCGATGCAGCACCACATCAAATACCAACGGTAGGTGAGAGCATTATCATAGTGCTTGTATCGTACCATAACCATGCGTGAGAGCGTGACCACTATGGTCGCTATGCTGACAACGGTTATCAGTGCAACCCAATATGCATCCTGCTGCGATGTGATGATAGGCGATAGGTCCATCATCTGTTTCAGGTCTAGCGTCTCGTATATGTTGAATGGTCTGAATACTATGATAAAAACCACGGCGGCAACCATCATCCAAAATACGATATTGAGTTGTCGTCTGTAACTAAAAATCAGACCCGGAACATTTCTGTAAAGTATATTTCTATTCATTGTCTGGGTGTATATGTTGATTTATAAATGCAACCAACTCTTGCGGATTGTCGCACGAGAGGTAGTATTTTTCTTCGCATTTATCGGTTATCTCCACGAAGTTGTTCCAGCGAGAAGCGTAAATTTTGACCAATTCAGCCTTACGGAGGTTGAAGAAACAACCATAATATCCGAAAAATCCTACTCCGGCAAAGATTGGTACCATCAGTATCATCTCCTTCTGCTCGACTATTCGTGCAGAACTGATACTCTCGTATGGCAATGTGGTGAAGTCGCTGATGCAATAGATGTCTAATGCCTCCTCATCGGCCACAATGCGTCGTGGAATGGAGAGCGCCATAAGAGCAATGACCGCAATTGTGATGGCGACAACCCACGCAAGCATATATCCTCCGTCGTAGAAGAGGAATATGGCGGCAGCAATGGAGCCAAAGGAGATAAAGTAGGCTATGGTCCAATACCACGTATTTGCGTCGGGCTTAAACTTATACTCTTGCATCTTGTCGTCTTGTTTCTATTCTTGTTCTGCACTCGCTTCTCTCTGCATCTGGGCAATCGCCTCGCCGAAAACCAAATCCTCAGGAGTGGTAATCTTTATGTTGAAACGCTCTCCCTCGCAGAGTGTTACCTTGTGGTTTAATACACGCTCGACCACCGAAGAGTCGTCGGTAAATGCTGGGTCAAACTCTGTGTCGTATGCTGCTCGAATCAGCCCCGCTTCAAATATCTGTGGTGTTTGTACGATTCGCAGCACCGAGCGGTCAATCTGTGCCGATGTACCATCCTCGTTTTGCTTGCGGAAGGAGTCCACGGGTGTTATTACGGGAATTGCCGAGCCGTACTCTTCTGCGCACTTCGCTGCACGCTTAATCATCTCTTGTGATACGAAAGGTCTTACACCATCATGTATAATTATGTAGTCAACACCGTCACTCAACGCCTCAATGCCCCTCTTGACCGAGTGGAAACGCTGTTCTCCGCCCTCGACAATGGTGTGACGGGCTACGTTGAATCGTGCCGAGAAGTTCTTCCAGAAGGCAATCTGTGTAGCGGGCAGTACCACTACAATTTTCGATGCAGGGAATGTGGTGTGAAATGTGTTTATTGTGCGAGCAAGTACGGGTTCTCCCCCAATAAGGGCGAACTGTTTTGGTATCGAACTTCCCATTCTGCTGCCAACACCTCCGGCAACAATGATTATGCCTCTGGTTATATCTCTATCTATTTTGTCCATATCAGTTTCTTCCCAAAGCCGAGCGTGTTGTCGGTCAGTTTTATAAAGTCAGGTTCTACAACCCAAATTTGGAGCGGAGCGGCTGCTGCATAGGGGAAACGTTTGATGTAGCACTTGCGAGCCTGCTCGTCTCCCTGTCGTGCTATGCCGCAAATCTGCACCCCCTGCACCCTGCCTACGATACGTGTTTCTAGTGTTATGGCGCAAGCAACACGAGGGTTGGCGGCCATCTCCGTAGCGTGACGAGTCTGGTTGTCGGAAGTGAAAATAAGCAGGTTGCGCTCTGCATCATAGGCATAGAAGCACGCCGCACAATATGGAGCTTCGTCTGCCGTAGTGCATAGCGTCAGGACGTGGTGACGTTTTATGAATTTTACAATGCGCTCTTCCATTTGCGACTCCATTAGTTGATTGTTATTGAGTCGAGTTGTCGGATGCGCATAGAGTCTGCTACCTCGCCATTAAGTTCGGCCATTACTCGCTCTCGTACCCACTCGAACTTCGCTTGATTCTCTTTTGATATAGGCTCAGCAGGCTTCTGTGGAACTGTCAGAGGGTTTATTGGTTTGTCTCCCTTCCAAAGACGGAAGTCGAGGTGCGGACCGGTCGAACGGCCAGTGCTGCCGACATATCCGATAACCTGACCCTGCGATACACGCTTGCCTGTTGCTATGCCTTTTGCATATCCTTTCAAGTGAAGGTATCCCGATTTGAGATTGCCGGGGTGCTTGATATAGATGGTGTTGCCACCGGCACCTTTATACCCCTTGAATGTTACGGTTCCGTCGGCTACGGCACGTACCGGCGTACCGGCAGGTGCTGCATAGTCGATACCCGTATGAGGTCTGTACTTTTTCAGTACGGGATGTAATCGGGCGTAACTGAACTTTGAGGATATGCGTGTAAATTTGAGAGGGGCTTTGAGCAACTGCTTGCGCAATGAGCCTCCGTCTGCCTCCCAATACTGTACTTTGCCACCTTGTGGAAACGGTATGGCGTATATATCTTTGCCACCGTGGTTGAACTTTGCTCCCCATATACGACCAATGCCGACCGAGAGCGTGTCAATGAACTTCTCGTCGTATATTACGGTAAAACTGTCGCCCTTCTGTATGCCGAAGAAATCGACCGTCCACTGATATATATCCTCCATCTCGGCTGCCAAAGCATAAGGCATTTCGGCTGCCATAATTGCACCCCAGAGCGATGTTTCGATAACGGCACTGCTCTTTGTTCGGCGTAACTCTACCTCACGAACTCCCTCACGAACGGCTACCGAGTCGCCTACAAAAGAGAATACGACGTAGTCGGTCAGCGTCTTCTCGTAAACCAAATGGTCGAGTACAACGCCCGTAGAGTCTGTGCGGGTGAATGTTGTGTAGTTCTTGCCGGCACGAATGGTGCGCAGAGGGCATATCTCTCGTGTGAGTTGGTCGAGGCGGGAGATCTTGGGAACGGTTATTCCGTGGTTGTCAAGAATCGCTCCCCAAGTGTCGCCCTTCTGTACGGTGTGACGGTTAACATTGTAGAGATCGGCATCTATGCCGAAGAGCATATTAGGCTCTTTTTCGCTCTCTTTGCTCGTTGTTGAGCATCCTATGTTGTATAGTGCAACCAGCAGTACGGTTGCTATCAGACAAAAATTTCTCATATTGCAACAAAGGTATGAAAAAAAAGAGTAGGCAGACGAATTTTGTAGCGAAAAAATAGTTGTCCATTCGGTTTTCTTTGTAAAAAATAATAAAAACAAGTTTTTATTTGGTCGATTGGAAAAATCTCGTTATCTTTGAAAAATTATGTATAGAGATGAAGTGGCTTGCTCTTAAAATAGCATCGTTGATTTACGAAATGGTTGTCCGTTTTCGTAATCTCCTGTTTAACTTGGGCTGGATAAGTTCACGTTCATTCGATGTACCTGTAATCTGCATCGGAAACATTACTGTTGGCGGCACGGGAAAGACTCCTGCCGTGGAGTCCATCGTCTCTCGCTATTGCCTGACACGCAATGTGGCCGTTATTTCACGAGGCTATGGTCGTAAGACTAAGGGTTACAGAGTGGTAAATGTAGATGATACTTACGTTACCGTAGGCGATGAGCCATTGCAAATCAAACGTAAATTTCCGCAGATTCCGGTAATCGTATGCGAGAAGCGTGTCTATGGTATTGAGCGATTGCTTTCGGAGTTCCCTGATACAGACCTTGTAATTATGGATGACGGCTTTCAACATCGATATGTCAAGCCGTTTATCAATATCATAATGGTTGATGCTACTCGCCCCGTTAATAAGGACCATATGTTGCCGCTGGGTCAGTTGCGAGATAATATTGCATCCCTGCATCGAGCCCACTACTTCATTGTTACGAAGTGTCCTGATGATATGCAGCCGTTGGATACTCGTCTATGGAAGAAAAACCTGATTTCAAAGGCTTCGCAACTTATCTACTTTACACGTCAGCGTCAGGGTGATGCTGTACCCGTATTTGCCGATGTGACCGAGACTCTGCCACGAGGTAGCAAGGTTGTTACTATGTCGGGTATCGGCAATAGCGACGCCTTCAATAAGGCTATGGCCAAGCGATATGAGGTGGTTGAGAATATCGATTTTGATGACCACCACATCTATCGTGTCAACGATTTGAAGATGATGATTGGGGCTTTGGAGCGTCATCCTGAGGCTTATATCATTACCACGGAGAAGGATGCTGTTAAGTTGGCGCATAGTTCTCGCTTTCCGGCTCATTTGCGCAATCGCCTTTTCTACGAGCGTGTAGAGATAACATTCAATGATGGCACGGTTAATGATTTCTTCCATAATTTGGATAGAGATATTGACAAATTTAACGACGATAAATACGTTAAGGGATAATGGAAAATATTTTAGCAGCCGTTGATTATTTGCGTAGTGCCACCTCTGACTTTCAACCTGAGGTAGCCGTAATTTTAGGTACAGGACTTGGCGATTTTGCCGATAATATCACTCCATGTAAGATTATTGAGTACTCGGAGATTCCGAATATGCCGGTTTCTACCGTTGAGGGACATAAGGGCAGATTGATATTTGGAACTATCGAAGGGCGTCGTGTTGTGGCAATGCAGGGTCGTATCCATTACTATGAGGGTTATACTATGCAGCAAGTAACATTCCCTGTGCGAGTTCTTGCTCTGCTCGGCATCAAATACCTCTTTGTGTCGAATGCAGCAGGAGGTATCAACACCTCGTTCTGCGTTGGCGACTTGATGGTTATTACCGATCATATCAACTTGTTGCCAAATCCGCTTATCGGCAAGAATCTCGATAAGTTTGGACCTCGCTTCCCGGATATGCACGACTGTTATAGTTCGGCTGTGAGATGTAAGGCAACAGCTATTGCCGAGCAACTCAACATAAAGTTGCAGTATGGTGTCTATGTGGGTACTACGGGACCAACTTTTGAAACGCAGGCGGAGTATCGCTACTTCAAGGCTATTGGCGGTGATGCCGTAGGTATGTCAACTGTTCCGGAGGTTATTGTTGCTCGCCATATGGGAGTTCCGGTATTTGGTGTGTCGGTTATTACCAACTGCGGTTTGAGCGACGAGAAGGGCGATCATGAGGATGTGCAGGCTCAGGGTCGCAAGGCAGGTTTGCGTATGGGCAAACTCTTTATAGAATTGATAAAAACACTCTAATAGTATGATTAACAAAGTAATATTAGTTGGCAATGTTGGCCAAGACCCAGAAATCCGAACTTTGGAGACAGGTGTAAAGGTTGCACGTTTGCGTTTGGCAACCACCGAGCGTATTTTCAACCGTCAGACAAATGAGAGCACTGAGCAGACCGAGTGGCATACGATTACCATGTGGCGAGGTTTGGCAGATGTGGCAGATAAATATGTCCGTAAAGGTAGCCAACTCTACATCGAGGGTTCATTGCGTACACGTGATTGGACAGATGCTTCTAATCAGAAACACTATGCAACCGAGATTGTTGCCAATGAGATGAAGTTGCTTGGACGTCGTCCTGAGGGAGCGCAGCAGGGTGGTTATGCACCACAAGGTACACCTGCGCCGCAGTTCCAGCAGCCACAGCAACCTCAATATCAGGCTACACCTGTGCAGGAGACTGCGCCCGTAGTGCCACCAATGCCGGCAAACGATCCGGACGATTTGCCATTCTAATAAGGAGGTGCACATAAATAATCAAGGGGTAAACAGTGAATGTTTGCCCCTTGTTTGTTTTATGCCCTAATTCTTACGAAACATATTTGGGTGTATAACGTGAGAAAAGACCGAGTAGAGGAGTGTTGAGAGCGCACTCTCGGAGGTTATCATGCGACGCTTCCATCCATTGTTGTAGCGGCGACGCAGACGATATACCCAACCTGTAATAAAATTTTTAGGGATGCGTGTTAGTTTGTATTGCATAGAGTCGTTCCATGCTCGCTCAACTAATGCCGTGTCGCAAGTTATGGATGGAGCATACTCCTTCGGCATACCTATATATATTACACACATACTATTTAGGATGTCAAGAAACTGCTTGAATCCGAACTCCTCCGCAAGAGTGTACAATCTCTGCCAATCCACTTCGGAATGGTACCTGCGCAGAAACATTGCCCAGTCGGTGATGTGACGAATGGAGATATTCTCGGCTGCAAAGTGGTCTGCGGCGTGCAGTGTCAGAAACAGAGCATTGAGATTTGGCCCAGGTTGCAGATACTCCTCCTTGCGAAGACGAGCCGTGAGGGGTTGCTCCGTTGCCGATAACTCTTTGAGGTACTCCTCCAAACGAGCCTTTGAGCGACGGGAGTGTGCCTCGATAAAGTCATAGTGGTTTTCGATGAGTACCCCTTTAAGATGAAATACCGTGTGATGGTGATGCCCCTCGTTAATCTTTATGCCATACTTTTGGCGCAGAAGGTTGTCGCCCTTACGTTGTTGCCCCATCAGGTAGATGTCTATGTCGCTGCATGGACGGTGTTGCGGTATAGGGTATAGTTGCGAGAGACCTATACCTTTTAGAATCATCATTCGGATATCTTCCGAGCGGTAGGTCTCGGCGAGTTTGTCTGCCAGAGCGACTCTTAATCCATACCCCTTTTCCAACTTGTCGGTTGAGGATATAAAACGCATCTTGGCCGAACGAGAGATGGGAATGTCGGCCTTCATGATGCCGTCAAGCATAATCGCTACGACGCCCTGACGCAGTGCGAGAGTATGCACGTCGTGCCACTCCTCTACGCTCAACGACTCAAAGAGCGCTCTGTCGAGCATGCTCTCATCCTCCCAAAGTGCGTAGCGAAGTATGCGTGAGATTATGTCGCAACTTCTCGCCATTGCTCTGCTCTCTATTTGTTAGTTCTTCCGGGGTATGCCTCCAAAGCTTTGCCAAGCACACGAATCGCCTTGCGCAACTCGTCACGCTCCAATACGTAGGCAATACGTACCTCATCATTACCCATATTAGGCTCGGAGTAGAATCCTGATGCAGGAGCAAGCATTATGGTTGAGCCTTCGTACTCAAACTCTTTAAGACACCATTCGCAGAAGCGCTCGCTGTCGTCAATAGGCAGACGTGCCACAGTGTAGAATGCACCCATAGGGATAGGGGAGTACACACCAGGTATCTTGTTCAACTCATCAATAAGGCAGTTGCGGCGATTGATATACTCCTCGTATGTGCGAATGGCATATGAGCGAGGGGCATCCAACGAGGCCTCGGCAACAATCTGGCCGAGTAGTGGAGGACTCAATCGGGCCTGACAGAACTTCATAACCGCCTTGCGCAGTGTTTTATTCTTTGTGATGAGGGCTCCGATACGGATACCGCACTCGGAGTATCGCTTCGATACCGAGTCAATCAAAACCACATTCTCCTCAATGCCTTCCAAGTGGCAAGCCGAAATATATGGTGAGCCGGTGTAGATGAACTCACGATAGACCTCATCGGAGAAGAGGAACAGGTCGTGCTTCTTCACAAGATCACGAATGCGATTCATCTCCTTACGTGTATATAGATAACCTGTAGGATTGTTCGGGTTGCAAATAAGGATACCTCGTGTACGCTCATTTATCAGTTGCTCGAAACGCTCAATTTCTGGCAGAGCAAAACCATCATCAATAGTTGATGTTATAGGGCGAATAACCGCTCCCGCAGAGATTGCAAAGGCCATGTAGTTGGCGTATGCAGGCTCTGGAACGATAATCTCGTCACCCGGATTTAGGCACGACATAAAGGCAAAGAGTACCGCCTCTGAGCCGCCCGATGTGATGATAATATCCTCAGGCGAGAGTTTAATTTGATATTGATCGTAGTAGCCGACCAACTTCTCTCGCAGGGAGAGAAAACCGTCACTCGGACTATACTCCAAAATCTTGCGGACGATGCGCTTCAATGCATCCAAACCCTCCTGTGGAGATTCGATATCGGGCTGTCCGATGTTGAGGTGGTATATCTTCGTGCCTCGGCGCTTTGCCTCCTCGGCGAGTGGTGCAAGTCGGCGAATTGGTGATGCCGGCATCAGTATTGCACGTTCCGAAATATTTGGCATATATTAACTTGCTTTAATGTTACTAAATTATTTGTCAAGTTCCTCAAATCGAGAGTTTTGGCTCTTGAACTCCGGAACAATCTTTTTCATGCTTGATACCAGGTCCATAATCTGCACGTGGCTGGCCAACCCTTGGAGTCTGCCTATCGCCTCGGCCACCTCGGCATAATTGTACTCACGTACTCGTGCTATACGAATCTTGTCGTGCGAGGTCTCCTCCGTATTCTCTTTGTTCGAGAGTACCTCCTCATATAATTTCTCGCCAGGACGCAGACCTGTGAACTCGATTTTGATATCCTCTCCGACCTTGAATCCCGCCAACTCAATCATCCTTTCGGCCAACTCGACAATCTTCATCGAGCGTCCCATATCAAATACTACGATTCTATTATTGAGATTCATTGTGGCTGCCTCCATTACTAAGCGGCAGGCCTCAGGTATCGTCATAAAGAAGCGGGTAATCTCAGGATGTGTAACGGTTACAGGTCCGCCTTTGAGTATCTGCTCACGGAAACGAGGAATAACCGAACCGTTGCTACCCAGGACATTGCCGAAGCGTGTGGTTACAAATCTCGTATTCCCCCCTCCGATATTACCAGATGATACAGCCTCTCCCAGAGATTGAACATAAATCTCGGCAAGACGCTTTGTGCAACCCATAATGTTGGTAGGATTTACCGCCTTGTCGGTCGAAATCATTACCATCATATCCACGCCGTGTTTGATACACATATCAGCCACATTGCGAGAACCGACCACGTTTACCAACACCGCCTCGCACGGATTCTCCTCCATAAGCGGAACATGCTTATATGCTGCTGCATGGAATACTACCTGTGGCTTGAACGTGGAGAAGATGTAGTCGAGGCGCTCGATGTGGCGAACATCGCCTACGATAGGATGAATATCCAACTTCTCGTATCGCTCCTCCAACTCTAAGCGGATATTGTGCATTGGGGTCTCGGCATTGTCCATCATAATCAGCGAACGTACTCCGAAACCTGCTAACTGACGACATAATTCAGAGCCTATTGAGCCTGCCGCACCCGTTACGAGTACTGTTTTGTCGTGGAAGTTCTCGATAATCTCCTTCATCGAGATTTTTATCTCATCTCGGCCGAGCAGGTCCTCGATGCGAATCTCTCGGATTGCATTTTGAGGCAATGCTCCTTTGCGAACCTCATCGATAGGCGGTACAACGAGAATCTTGATTTTCAGGTGTGTACACATTGTGACCAGACGCTCTCGCTCCTCCTTCAAACTCTCATAGTTAGGGAAGAGCAATGTTGTGACACCACAACTGTTAAATGTGGATTGAAGTGTCTCCTGATCCATATCTCGGAACGAGAAGAGAGATAACCCCTGCAATGAGGCGTGCTCTGCAACCGCTCCGTATTGGATGAATCCCATTACCTTGTAGTGCGGAGAGTTCTCCAATCGCATCTTTAAGGCCGTAGATTTGTCCCCGGAACCATAGATAAATATACGCTTACGACCACTGTCCTCCAATGTTGACTGCTTGATATGGTCGTACACGAGAATCATAAACAGACGAGTCAATACTTCGGCACAGAATAGAACAAAGAAGTCGAGAATAATAATCGTAAATACAACCTTTGGATGCATTGATAATGCAAGCATTGTTGCCCCGAAAAGAGCCTGCTTCAAGAGTGCCGCCGCCGCAATGTGCCATACGTCCGACATGGTTGTGTGTCGGATGATGATATGGTGGGTCTTGGTTGCCAATATTGAGATGGTAGAGGCAATAATCGATATTCCGGCCAATAATATGGTTTGGCGGAAATCGATTCCTAAATCAGGTACAAGTATGCGCAGTACTGTGAGTACGAGATATATCGAAACGACAGCCATTGTAATATCCATAGCGGCTATCGCAAAGGATGACAGGTAGCGTTCGAAGATATATTTCCGTATTGTGCGCCTGATACGTGACATGCTGGTTTATTAGTTGTTTGTTGGTTGTTCGGGTTAGTTGTTGAGGTTGGTTAGTGTATGGTGTATCGTTGGATATTTGTTATTCAACCTCCACGAAACAGCATTCGATACCTACACGTTGTAGTAACTCCACGCCCTCATTGCTACGATAGTTTTCTCCATATACTACACGACGAATGCCTGCCTGAATAATTAACTTGGCACACTCGATGCACGGCGAAGCCGTGATGTATAGGGTTGCTCCTTCGCAGTTGTTTGCACTCTTGGCTACTTTGGTTATGGCGTTTGCCTCGGCGTGCAGAACGTATGGCTTGGTTTTGCCCATCTCGTCCTCGCACACATTCTCAAAGCCCGAAGGTGTACCATTGTAGCCATCCGATATAATCATCTTATCCTTTACAATAAGCGCACCAACCTGACGGCGAACGCAATATGAATTTTCAGCCCAAATGCGAGCCATCTTCAAATAGCGTACATCCAACTGTCGTTGTTTCTCTGCTGCGTATGCTCCCATAGTCTTAATGTTTATTTGCCGTGACAGTGCTTGTACTTCTTGCCGCTACCGCAAGGACAAGGATCGTTGCGACCGACCTTCTTCTCTACCTGTACGGGCGCAGGCTTGCTCTTCTCGGCCTGACCTGCTGCCGCAGCGGCTGCCATGCGTGATGCCTGCAACTTGTTTACATCAACCTTTGCTCGCTGCTGACGTGCCGACTGTATAGCCTCAGGGTTCTGCTGCTGTACAGGAACGTATGACTTGTTGAGTACGGCCAATACGTCACGATTAACCTTCTCCAACATCTTAGCAAAGAGTCCGAACGACTCGAACTTGTAGATAAGCAGCGGGTCTTTCTGCTCGTAAGATGCATTCTGTACGCTGTGGCGCAACTCGTCCATCTCTCGCAGATGCTCTCTCCACGCATCGTCAATCATAGTGAAGAGTACCACCTTCGAGAATACTTTGTATATCTCGGCTCCATCCGAATCCTTGCACTTTTGCAAGTTTACAGGCACGTTGTATCCCAGGTGACCATTTGTCAATGGGAAGTAGATATTGCCGTCGAGATTATCCTTGCGCTCCTCGTATATGCGGGTCATAACAGGGCGTACGGTGTCGGCTACGGCCTTTGCACGGCGTGTGAAGAGCGCCTGCAAGTCTGCGGCAATCATCTCAACCAACTCGCTACGCTTTGCCTTGTCGTACTGCGCCTCGGTAAATGTTGGCTGTAAACCCACCTCACGGATAAGTTCAAAACTGAATGACTCGAAGTCGTCGCCCTCATGCTCGTTGAGGAACGCCTCGGCATAGTCGTACATCAAGTTGTTGAGGTCGATTTCGATACGCTCACCATAGAGTGCGTGACGACGACGAGTGTAGATAACCTCACGCTGAGAGTTCATCACGTCATCGTATTCGAGCAAGCGCTTACGGATACCGAAGTTGTTCTCTTCAACCTTCTTCTGCGCACGCTCCACAGCCTTCGACATCATGCTCGACTGTATAGCCTCGCCCTCTTGAATACCCATTCTATCCATCATAGCGGCGATACGGTCAGAGCCGAACAGACGCATCAAGTCATCCTCGAATGACACGAAGAACTGAGAAGAACCCGGATCTCCCTGACGACCGCTTCGACCACGCAGCTGGCGGTCCACACGACGGCTCTCGTGGCGCTCCGTACCGATGATTGCGAGGCCACCGGCAGCCTTAACCTCTTCCGAGAGTTTGATATCGGTACCACGACCTGCCATGTTGGTTGCGATGGTAATCTGTCCAGGGCGACCTGCCTCGGCAACAATCTGAGCCTCTCGCTGGTGCTGCTTTGCATTCAATACGTTGTGCTTCAAACCACGCATCTGCAACATACGACTGAGCAACTCCGAAACTTCGACCGAAGTAGTACCAACCAATACAGGGCGACCCTCGCCAACCAGACGAGCAACCTCTGCAATCACAGCATTATACTTCTCACGCTTGGTCTTGTATATAACATCATCCTTATCCTCACGAATTACAGGTCGGTTGGTAGGGATGATTACAACATCGAGTTTGTAGATATTCCAAAACTCCGATGCCTCGGTCTCGGCAGTACCGGTCATACCGCCCAACTTGTGGTACATACGGAAGTAGTTTTGGAGTGTGATGGTTGCAAAAGTCTGCGTTGCAGCCTCCACCTTTACTCGCTCCTTTGCCTCGATAGCCTGGTGCAAACCGTCGGAGTAGCGACGACCGTCGAGAATACGGCCTGTCTGCTCATCTACAATCTTTACCTTGTTGTCCATAACTACATACTCAACATCCTTCTCAAACATTGAGTACGCTTTGAGCAACTGGTTTACGGTATGTACACGCTCCGACTTGATCGAATAGTCGTTGATGAGCGCATCCTTCTTTTGCGCTTTCTCCTCCAAGGTCAACTCCTGCGACTCCAATTCGGCAATCTCTGCACCGATGTCTGGCAGTACGAAGAAACCATCCTCCTTAAAGTAACGGGATAATACCTCGTGACCCTTGTCGGTCAACTCTACCGAGTTCATCTTCTCGTCAATCACGAAGAAGAGGTCGTCGGTAATCTCCGGCATACGGCGGTTGTTGTCCGCCATATAGATATTCTCGGTCTTCTGCATCTGTACCTTGATGCCCTGCTCCGAGAGGAACTTAATCAATGGTTTGTACTTTGGCAGACCCTTGTATGCACGATACATAAGGATTCCCGCCTCCTCCATTTTACCATCTGCGGCCAAAGCACGAGAGTCGGCAACAAGTTTGGTTACGAAATCCTTTTGCAGACCATAGAGGTGCTGAATAGCCGGGCAGTACTGCTCAAACATCTGATCTTCGCCCTTTGGCACAGGACCAGAGATGATGAGCGGAGTACGAGCATCGTCAATCAATACCGAGTCCACCTCATCGACGATTGCAAAGTGGTGCTTGCGCTGTACGAGGTCGTTCGGCGATGATGCCATATTGTCACGCAGGTAGTCGAAGCCGTATTCGTTGTTTGTACCGAAGGTAATGTCCGCCAAATATGCGTTGCGACGAGCCTCTGAATTTGGCTGGTGCGAGTCGATACAATCTACCGACAAACCGTGGAATTGATACATAGGGCCCATCCACTCGGCATCACGCTTTGCAAGGTAGTCGTTCACTGTGACCATGTGTACGCCCTTACCTGCGAGTGCGTTGAGAAATACGGGTAGTGTCGCTACCAAGGTCTTACCCTCACCGGTCGCCATCTCGGCAATCTTACCCTTGTGGAGTACCACACCACCGAACAACTGTACGTCGTAGTGTACCATATCCCACTTGATGTCGTTGCCGCCGGCAGTCCAGCGGGTAGAGTAGAGCGCCTTATCGCCCTCGATGTTGATAAAATCCTTCTCTGCGGCTAAGTTGCGGTCGAATTCGTTGGCAGTAACCTCCACAACGTCATTCTCTGCAAAACGGCGAGCCGTATCCTTCATAATAGCGAAGGCCTCAGGAAGAATCTCGTCGAGTACCTTCTCGATCTTCTCGTCGATGCGCTTCAAGGTGGTATCTATATCTTTTGAAATCTTCTCTTTCTCGGCGAGAGAGATGTCAGCGCTCTCCAAGCGGGACTTCTGCTCTACGATATGAGCCTCGTCTTCTGCGATAAAATCAGCGATTTTGCGCTTCAAAGCAGCTGAGCGACCACGCAACTCGTCATTCGAGAGGGCTGCAATGGAAGGGTATATGCTTTTGATTTTAAGCAAGTAAGGCTCTACCTCCTTGCGGTCTTTATCGGCTTTGCTGCCGAACAATAATTTAATAACACTTGATAAAATATCCATAACTTTTTGAATTGACTAAAATTTGGTTAAAACATATTCGCACAAAGATATAGAAAAGATGGCAAAAAACAAAGTTAAAACTTCGTTTTCCGCCATCTTTTATGCGAAAAAATCTCTTTGAGATAGTTCTCTAACCGAAAAGTTCCTGCAAACGGGCAATAGTGATGCCGTAGAAGTCGTCCACAACCAGGTCAGCACCTGCGTTGCGCAACGTTTCAGCATCGAGTGTAGAGGTTAGGGCAACGGAAGGGCAACCAGCAGCAATAGCCGCCTTTACACCGCTGACGGCATCCTCGAATACTACGCACTCCGAGGGAGCAAAGCCAAGACGCTCACAACTCTTGATAAAGATTTCCGGGTCAGGCTTGCAGTGCGTAACATCACGGTTGCAAATTATCACATCGAGACGTTCGGCCAGATTACACTCCTTGACAATAAACTCCACATTCTCAACAGGACCGGCAGAACCTATTGCACACTTGATACCATTGTCGATAGCATCCTGGAACAACTCTTCCAGACCGTCGGTCAACTTTACGTTGCCCGCATACAACTCTCTGTAAATAGCCTCCTTTTCATATGAGAGATCCTCGATATCGTGACCTGCAATAGATTTCGGAGAGTAAACCTGAGGCATGATTACGCTGTTGTGCATGCCGAAGAAACGAGGGTTTGCCGGTTCTATAATATCGAAACCATGGCGGCGAGCCAACTCGTCAAAAGCACGGAGGTGGTAGGGCATATTCTGCACCAACGTACCATCCATGTCAAAAATAAGCGCCTTTATCATATATTCGATTGAGTTAATTACGTGTTATTTAGCGAAGAAATCGTCCATCTCCTCGTATGTTAATTTTATATCTTTGACCTTGCCGATATGCTCTGGTACAATCAGGTGGATAGCCTCTCCGTTACGCTTTTTGTCCTTGCGCATTGCTTTGAGCAGTTCCGCAAGCGGTACGGGTAACTCTGTGTCGAAACCGAATTTTGCGAGTAGCATGCCGATGCGTTCGGCCTCCTCTTTGTCCATTATTTCCCCCTTCGCTGCCGCTTGGGCAATAAGGTTTAGTCCTATTGCAACTGCCTCGCCGTGGTTGTGGTTGTGGCAACATTTCTCAATGGCGTGAGCAGGTGTATGTCCCAAATTCAACACTCGGCGCAATCCTCCTTCTCGCTCGTCTGCTTCTACGACCGAGGTCTTGATGCGCAGTGTTGCAGCGATGACTTCGCCAAGCAACTCTTCGTTGTGGCGCAATGTCTCGAAATCGTTCTGTTCCAAGAGCGAGAAGAGCGAAGCATCGGAGATGATTGAAGACTTGATAACCTCGGCAAGTCCTGCACGGAACTCTCTGTCCGATAGGGTAGTTAGCAGGTGTGGGTCGCATATCACGAAGCGTGGTTGGGTGATGGTGCCGACGATGTTTTTGAAGCCGCCGATATTGACTCCGTTTTTGCCTCCTACCGATGCGTCAACCTGTCCGAGAAGGGTAGTGGATATGAAACCAAATTCCAACCCTCGCATGTATGTCGAAGCAACAAAACCTGTTACATCGGTAACGATTCCGCCTCCTATTCCGAGCAGAAAACAGTTGCGATCAACCGACTTTTCCAACAGTGCGTTGTAGAGCCTCTCGACCGTCGTGAGATTCTTCGATTGCTCACCCAAACCGATAATTATATTCTCGTATTTGGAGACAAGCGTGTGGTGAAGACGATCTACGTTGCTGTCTGTAATCACGACGATTCGCTTGTCGGGCAATAGCGCAGGAAGTGCTTGGAGAACATCCCCAATCACGATGTGGCTATGGCTCTTTATCTCGATTGTCTGTTTCATTGCTTGCTTTATTGGTTTGCAGGGTCAAAAATAGTATTTTTTTTGCAAAATACGTCGTGCTTTGAGTAATAAAACCCGACTAATTTTGTAACTTTGCCACATATTATTTATATAACAGCTAATTTAATCTATGCAAAAGTTGCGCAATATTGCCATTATCGCCCATGTTGACCACGGAAAAACCACTCTCGTGGATAAGATGATTATGGCAGGAAATCTTCTTCGTGAACCATCCAAGACAGGAGAACTCGTACTCGATAACAACGACTTGGAGCGAGAGCGAGGTATTACCATTCTTTCGAAGAATGTATCTGTGATATACAAAGATTATAAGATTAACATTATCGATACTCCCGGACACGCCGATTTTGGAGGTGAGGTTGAGCGTGTGTTGAATATGTGCGATGGCGTTTTGTTGTTGGTCGATGCCTTCGAGGGTACGATGCCGCAGACTCGCTTCGTGTTGCAGAAGGCGCTCTCGCTCGGCAAGAAGCCTATCGTGGTGGTAAATAAGGTCGATAAGCCGAACTGCCGTCCGGAGGTTGTGAACGAGCAGGTTTTTGACCTTATGTTTACCCTCGATGCCACAGAGGAGCAACTCGACTATAAGACCATATACGGCTCGGCAAAGCAAGGCTGGATGTCGCATAAGTGGAATGAGCCTACCGGCTCTATCCAGCCGCTGTTGGATGCAATTATTGACGAGATTCCGGAGCCTCAGGTCGTTGAGGGTACTCCGCAGATGCTTATCACTTCGCTCGAATACTCTGCCTATATCGGCCGTATTGCCGTAGGTAAACTTACACGAGGTACACTCCGTGCCGGCGAGATGGTTACACTCGCAAAGCGTGACGGAGTGACACGTGTCAAGACTCGCATCAAGGAGTTGATGGTTTTTGATGGACTTGGAAAGAAGAAGGTGGAGCAGGTTGAGTGCGGTGAGATTTGCGCTTTGGTCGGTATCGACGGATTTGAGATTGGCGATACAATTTGCGACGCAGAGAATCCTGAGCCACTGCCACCAATCAAGATTGATGAGCCTACTATGTCGATGCTCTTTACAATCAATAATTCGCCATTCTTCGGTAAGGATGGTAAGTATGTTACGTCACGTCATATCAAGGAGCGTTTGGATAGCGAGTTGGAGAAGAATCTCGCATTGCGAGTGCAGCCAGGTCAGAATGCAGACTCGTTCATCGTTTATGGCCGAGGTGTACTGCACCTCTCGGTACTTGTCGAGACGATGCGTCGTGAGGGTTACGAGTTGCAGGTAGGTCAGCCGAAGGTTATTATTAAGGAGATTGACGGACAGAAGTGCGAGCCGGTTGAGGAGATGACTATCGACTGTCCGGATGAGGTTGCAGGTACGGTTATCGAACTCTCGACAAAGCGTAAGGGTATGCTTACCAATATGGAGTCGTCAAACGGCCGTACTCGTTTGGAGTTTGATATTCCGTCACGAGGAATCATCGGCTTGCGTTCGACGATGCTTACGGCAACAGCCGGCGAGGCGATTATGTCGCACCGCTTGAAGGGCTTTGAGCCTTATATGGGCGATATTGAGATGCGTACCAATGGCTCTATCATCGCATCGGAAACAGGCACAGCCTATGCATATTCGATTGATAAACTGCAAGATAGAGGACGTTTCTTCATTGCTCCTATGGATGAGGTCTATATGGGACAGGTTATTGGCGAGCATACACGAAGTAACGATATTACGGTAAATGTTACCAAGTCGAAGCAGTTGACCAATATGCGTGCTTCGGGCTCGGACGATAAGGCTGTAATCGTGCCTCCGAGAGTATTCTCGTTGGAGGAGGCCTTGGAGTATATCAAGGAGGATGAGTATGTAGAGATTACACCAAAGTCGATGCGTCTGCGCAAGATTTTGCTCAACGAGGTGGATCGTAAGCGTGCATCCAAGTAATAAACCGACCAAATAAAACCAAAACATGATATGAAAAGATTTTTGATAGTGCTGTCTGCCGTTTTGATGACGCTGACTGCTGCTGCACAGAGTGTTTCGGGCGTGATTAAGACCACGCAGGATAAGCCTGTTGCAGGTGTTGTTGTAAGTGACGGATATACCGTTGTATCGACAGATGCGGAGGGTCGTTATGCCTTCGACCGTCACCCTGAGGCTGCTTACGTATATTATTCATTGCCGGCAGAGTTCGAG
Source organism: Alistipes sp. (assembly GCA_045659425.1). Taxonomy (GTDB): domain Bacteria; phylum Bacteroidota; class Bacteroidia; order Bacteroidales; family Rikenellaceae; genus Alistipes. The sequence continues at coordinate 55,500 of JAZOWW010000013.1, forward strand.
GTGCCGTTGCGTCAGGGACACCCTTGTTTCTACAAGAAACTGACCGACGATAAGGTTTACGATTTCGTGTTGAAGCCATTGAAGAGGGTGGAGAAGAATTTTCGACTTATTATGGTTGCCGACCCTCAGTGCCAGAACTTGCGCCACGTACATCGTTTCCGCACAGAGACTGCACCCGATATGCGCAAGACTGCCAAGAAGTCGAAGGTGCCTTGCTATGCGGTCTCTTTGGGCGATATAGTGTATTCGGAGGGTCCTCGTAACGCCAACTATCTGATGCCGATGATTAAGAATGAGATGGCTGCCGAGAATATCGGAATGCCAATGTTCCAGACCATAGGTAACCACGACTGCGATTATGAGCCGGTTGCTACAAATGCTCGCAATACAACTATTTCGGTGCGTTTGCAGCGTATGTTTGAGGCTACGTTTGGCCCGATTGATTACTCGTGGAATCGTGGCGATGTGCATATAGTTTCGATGAACGACATCGTCTATGACGATATTAAGAACTTCAAGAAGTATCACGGCGATTTTACCGACAAGCAGGTAGAGTGGTTGCGTCAGGATTTGCAGCATGTATCGAAGGATAAACTCCTCATCTTCTGCGTACATATCCCTGTCGAGCATTTCCGCAAGACGGAGAATAACAAGAAGGTGTTGGCACTGCTTCGAGAGTTCCCTAACTGCCGAATTATGTCGGGTCATACCCACTATATGCGCCACTATAAGCACAAGAACGGCATTATGGAGCATATCTTGGCTGCGGCATCGGGCTGCTGGTGGTGGTCACGCAATAATGGCGACGGCTCGCCAAACGGATACGGAATCTTTGATATCAAGGGTAACCAGGTTGTTGACTATGTATATAAAGGTGTAGGCTTTGATACCGACTATCAGTTGCGAGTATATCGTGGCAATGCAACCTTCGGAGGAAAGCATGAGCAGCCAACTCTGCCATTTGGCGAGGATAAGATACTTGCAAACGTATGGAATGCCGACAAGAGTTGGAAGGTAGAGGTCTATGAGGATGGTAAATTGACGGGCGAGATGAAGAAGATGAAGCCATCTCCGTTTCGTGGCGATGAGCATCCGAGCCTCACGTCGAGCAAGGATTGGTGGGCAATCGGTTACCACACGGGCGTTGTGGGCCGTGGTCACCGCAAGGGTAGTACACGTGCTAACTATTGTACCCCTAACCACCATATGTATATATATACGTTGCAGAATCCTGCGGCAAAGGTGGAGGTTGTGGCTACCGACAGCAAGGGTCGCCGCTACTCCTGCAAGAATATTATCGAGGATGCAGATTATACGCTTGCAGCACCTCCTGTATATCAGGTAGGAGAGGTCTGGTAGAAAATCATTTTAAGAGCGATTTACTGCCGCTACTTCGGTCTCAGCAATGGGAAATACGCTTAGTATGTCCCATCGCTTCGCCCATCAGCGAGCGTTGTAACTCATCACTTAAAAGTGATTTTCGGGTTGCTACGTTTTTAGGGAGTTTAAGGAATTTAAGGAGTTTAGGGAGAGGGCATGTCATGTTCGGTGCGCAGCGCAGCACCGCATCGCTCCCTAATCAATAATTTCAAAAATTTCATGAATTTCACGCCCATGAAATCGTGAAATTTCTGTAATTTTCGGAGCGAAGCGACAAAGCCTCCCTTTCTCAAAGGGAGGTTTGGAGGGAATGTAAATATGAATATGAAATTTTTTGTAATCAGTGAAACTGCTTGTTGCTCCAAGCCGCCAAACCATACCAAAACAAAAGGGGCCATTCGGCAAACCGAACAGCCCCCTATCTTACCAACTTATAATTAGAGCAGATTCAACTCCAAGAGAGCCTCCTCGCTCATCATACTCTTATCCCACGCAGGCTCGAATACCAATATAACATTTACGCTTGCGACACCCTTAACCTTGCCGACCTGCACGTTCACATCCTCGACAAGCATATCTGCCATAGGGCAGTTCGGAGCAGTGAGGGTCATACGGATAGTGGCCTCGCCCGAAGGGTCGAAGTCTATCTCGTAGATAAGTCCGAGGTCGTAGATGTTTACCGGAATCTCGGGGTCGTATATATTTTTAAGTGTAAGGACAATATCCTTTTCTACCTGTAAAATCTCTTCTGGTGTCATATCTCTTTACTGTTTAGCGGAGAAGGCGAGAGCGAAGAGTCGCATCTGCTTTATTGTTGCAAGTACGCCGTTGCCACGAGTAGGTGAGAGGTTCTCTTTAAGGCCGATAGCCTCGATGAAGTATAGGTCAAGGTCGATAATCTCCTGCGGAGTGCGTCCGCTGAGAGCACGGCACAATAACGATACGATACCTTTGACGATGATTGCATCGCTGTCGGCCGAGTAATAGACCTTGCCATCCTCGCCCAGACGTGCATCCACCCACACACGGGATTGGCACCCCTCGATGATGTATTGTTCGGTTTTGTGGGCGGAGTCTATCAATGGCAGACTATCGCTCAAACCTATCAGGTAGTCGTAGCGGTCAAGCCAATCGTCAAACATCGAGAACTCCTCGATAATCTCCTCCTGTATCTTGTCTTTCATGTGATGATAATATCTTTTGTTATTCAAGTGATTCTATAACCTGTTTTAAGACCGGTGCATCCGAACATTCCGGACGTCCTACGCCAAGCATCACAGCCAGGCTTGGTGCCAAAGAGGTTATGTCGGTGCGTGTGCGTACCGTCTGCGGTTTTACGCCCCCTCCATATATGATAAGTGGCAGATGACGGTCGTAGTTGTATGGCGAGCCGGTAGCCGAAACCCGTTGCGAGTCGCTCTCTATGCGTCGTGGCATCAGCGTGAGAATGACATCGCCTGAACGACGTGGCGAGAAACCATTCTGCACGATGTACTGCACTCCCGACTGGAAAGCACCGCCCGAAAGGGTTGTTGCAGTGATTGCTGATGCTACACCTCGCAGTTGGAGTGCAAAGGTCGCAACCTCTTGCTGTATCAGTGCAAGCGTCTTGCCGAGTCTGTATATGAGTTCGTGGTCGAGGTATATGCCTCGGTCATGACAACCCAAAATCCAATTATGCTGGCCGTGGCGTGCGCTCAAAAAGGCGTTCAAAATAACCTCTGCTTGTCGCACGTTAAATCGTTCGCTCTCTTTCGGTGTGGTGGTAGTTGCACCCTTTTCGGCGTGTGGCGATGTGGGCGATGTGCCGTGGTCGGAGCAGAGCGTGATGATGACATCGTTCTCGCTCTGTACCTGCGCCAACAAATGGGTCATAAACTCCGCTAACGACAGGTCGAGGCAGTATAGCATATCCTCCCACTCCATAGAGTCAGGGCCATACTTCTCGACGATATGACGTGGTGTGTCAAGGCAGATATTGAGCATCTTCACACCCTTGCTGTAACGTTGGTCAAGCAGTCTGTTCAGTGCCTTCTTGGCGAACTCCAAGATTGCGCTGTTTCCCGCAGGTGTCAGCATCAACTTGTCCAGAGTCTCTTTGTCCGAGTGCTCTTTGTTGCCACGCTTAGGCGATATACTGCTTCTGCGACTGCCCTTTGCGTCAGGATTGTAGATGTTGATGTCGGTGTGGCGACTGTTGCGATACGATGACTCCGAGAATCGGGAGAGCCACTGCTCTCGGATATATATGCTGTTGAAGTCGATGTCGTTGTGAGCCTTTACCCACGAAGGCAGTGTGGTGGCATAGCACTCTGCTGTTGCCCAATCTCCGCCGTTGTCTAACCAATAGCACTCTCCTGAGCCTCCTGCAAGGGTCATTGCCGAGAGAGCGTCGTGAGCGATTGTTATTGTGTGCGAGGCTTCATTTGATGCCACGACAGCCTCGGCGAGCGTCTGCGCATTGAAATGAGCGGTGGTATAGCCCGAAAGGATGCCATTTGCCGTCGTGTTGCCGTCGGTTGCTGTGCGGCACAGATTAACAGGCGTGTTGCGACTCGAACGCTCATACCAACGTGTCGAACTGATACCGTGCGTTGCCGGCTGAGTACCTGTGGCGATACTCGTTAGCGCTACGGCAGAAGATGTAGGCAGAAAGTCGGCATAACACTCTGTAAATACTACGCCCTGCTTGATCAAACGAGCAAAGCCGTTGTCGCCGAACTTCTCGGCGTAGCGTGTCAAATCGTCGCTACGCATACCGCTGACGATGATATTTACCGCCAAGGTGGGTTTGCTACCATGTGCTACGGCAGTCATGCAGAGCAGAGAGAGTGTGAGTATATGTTTGACAAATCTCTTCATCTTATATTATTAAGCGTTGGTAAAACTCTTTAATTTGCTCAAAAAATGAGCCTTCTCCTCCGAAAAATCAACCTCAGGCATCGATGCTATTGTGTCGAGTGTTCGACGGCAAAAGTCGGCATACTCCGCCGAGTGGGGATTTGTTGGGCGGTGTGCTGCCGCTGTGATAACCTTATTTACCCGTGGCAATAACTCCAAAGCCTGTGGCGTTAGAGCGCAACGTGTAAATTTCTCCCATATATACTCCACCGCCTGCTCCGAAGGGTGTATCATATCGGTAGCGTAGAAGCGATAGTCCCTCAAATCATCCACCAAACACTCGTAGGCAGGGAAGTAGTATGCGTTCTTAAACTCGGCACACAACTCCTCGATAGCCACTCTCAACGTCGCTTTGCTCAAAGAGTTCTCGGCTAAGCCGTCGCCAATGTGCCTTACGGGGCTTACTGTAAATATGACTCTCTTGTCGGATAAAACTCCACCAAGCAGAGGTCGGAACATCTCGACAATCTCCGCTACGGATAGCCTGCGACGCAGGAAGTTGCGCTGCGGCACCTTTTGGCAGTTGGCAACAACCTCCCCGCTTGGAAGTGTATATACCCAGGCCGTGCCGAACGTAAGAATCAGCGTGTCGGCCTCCTGTAAAGCCCTCTCTCCCTGCTTGTAACTCTCGGATAGGGTAGAGAGCGCCTCTTCACGGCTGTTGCCTGCAATGGCAGAGTGCGCCATAAGCGAAACCCAACCTCCTTCACGCTCAACGAGCATATTGCCGTCAGCCTCTTGACCTTCGGCGAATGCGGTCAGCGTTTGGGCTATGGATGCCGGATTAAAGAGGATTCCGGTAGGAGAGAGTGTGGCACGAAACTTCGCACGACGTAATCGTTCCACTATGCGCTCCGCAAAACAGGAACCCATAGAGAGAATAGACGTTGTGTAGTCAATGCCAAACGGTAGGCGGGCAATATCTATCTCGGTGCGGAATATCATTCCTTAGATTATCGTATTGCAATCTTTGTCAAGCGACGTGAGTGGCGACCACCTGCGTCAAACTCAGTCTCCAACCACTGGTCGAGAATTGCCAAAGCCATCTCGTTGTCGATGAAACGTGCAGGCAAAACCAATACGTTAGAGTCGTTGTGCATACGGGTGATGTGTGCAATCTCAGGAATCCAGCAAAGGCTGGCACGAATGCTCTGGTGCTTGTTGAGAGTGATTGCCATACCCTCTCCTGAGCCGCAAATGCCGATACCACGCTCGAACTCACCCGCCTCGATAGCCTCAGCAAGTGGGTGTGCGTAGTCTGCATAGTCGCAACTCTCCTCTGATGAGCAACCGTAATCAAAAACCTCAAAACCCTTTGATACGAGGTAGCCCGTCAAGAACTCCTTCATTTCGTAGCCTGCGTGGTCCGCAGCAATACCTATTTTCTTACTCATAATTTTAGTGTTGTTACTTTTAATGGCACAAATATATGAAATATTTGTGGAAAAAGTCATACCTTTGCCGTATGAATTTGTTTTTGATATTTATAGGCTCAATTTCGTTAGGACTCGGTATCCTCGGCATCTTTCTGCCGTTGTTGCCTACAACACCATTTTTGTTGCTCTCTGCGGCGGCTTGGATTAAGGCTTCGCCCCGTCTGTATCAGTGGCTTATAGAACATCCGGTCTTTGGCGAGTATATCAGAAATTTCCGTGAACATCGTGCAATACCTCTGCGAGTGAAGATATGCTCGGTGTCGCTCGTGTGGCTTACCATAGGATATTGCATTGTGGCCGTGGTCAACGAGTGGTGGTGGGCGCAGGTTGCATTGGCTCTGCTTGCTGTGGCTATCACTTGGCATCTGCTCTCATTTAAGACCCTTCGCAAGGATTAAATACCGTAAAATATCTGAGTTTTGACAAGCTGGGATTTTCTCTGCTTGCGGATTTGTTTTGGCTCGCCGTTTGCAAGGATTCGAGGTGTAACCTTAAAATTGTAGTAACAATGAAAAACACCGGATTATGCCTTCTTTCTATGCTCAGTGGAGCAGTTGTAGGCGCAGCGCTTACCGTGCTGCTTACCCCAAAATCGGGACCCGAAATGCGTGATGCCATCCGTGATTATGTCACAGGCGAGTTGGAGCGAGTGCGCTGTAAGTGCAACGAAATGGCGCACCATCACGAAGTTTCACCATCGGATAACGCATAGCGGATGAACCACAGTTCCAGACCTCTGTTTGCGCCACTTGTGATAATGGTAATTGCCACGCTGTTGTCGATTTTGCTTGTGGTGGTCGCTTTGATAGATTGGCTTGCTGCCTTCTTCGGCTCACTGATGATTCCGTGTCTGATAGTGGCTCTGTTTATGGCGTTGTTGGCTGCTTTGGTTTATCTCTATGCTTTGCGTCCTTCGTTGGCGCAGGCAAGAGCGAGGTTCGATATTATATACGAAGTCTTTCGCCATATCAAGCGAGGTGTGGATTGGGTGCATCGAGTGTTTCAACTCTGATTTGAAGAGTTACTCGTTCCGATTGGGGTAAAAAAGAGGGGCTGCCGCAAATGTTCGGCAACCCCTCAATTTTTATGTATGAGTAATTATTTTTTGTACTCCTCTACGCCACGACGCAGGAATTCGATAAATCCGGCAACGTCGAGGTCGTAACTGCGAGGCTCGATAAGCACATCGCCGTTGCGGCCTTGAAGAACGTAGTATGGCTGAGCGTTTGCTCCAAAGCGCTTCAACTGATAGTGAGCGTTAATCTGACCCAAAGATTTTAGGGTCTTGCCCGCCTCGGTTACAACCCAATCGTTCTCTGATACCGACATTCTGTCGTCGGTATAGAGTGCGCAGAGAACGTACTCGTCACGCAAAATTTGCTGTACGGTAGCGTCAGACCATACACGAGCCTCCATTTCACGGCAGTTTACGCAACCGTGACCGGTAAAGTCGATGAAGATAGGCTTGTTTACCTGCTTTGCATAAGCCTCGGCTTCGGCGAGATCGAAGAAACCCTCCAAGCCGTGTGGCAGGTGGAGAGTGTCGCTGTATTTGCGAGCCTGACTCACGGGAGCGTTATTGTCTGCGGATGTGTTGTTGGCACCCAAAACAAAGTCTTGCGAAGAGAGCGGTGGGAGGTATCCTGAGAGTTTGCTCAGTGGTGCGCCCCACATACCCGGTATTAAATATACAACGAATGAGAAAACCGCAACGGCGAGAGCCAAACGGCCAACGCTCAGGTGCGAAACCTCGCTGTCGTGAGCAAAACGAATCTTGCCGAGCAGGTAGATACCCAGCAGTGAGAATACCACAATCCAGATTGCAAGGTAGATCTCACGATCGAGGAGTCCCCAGTGATAAACCTGGTCTGCTACGCTGAGGAACTTGAAGCCGAGCGCAACCTCCACAAATCCGAGAACAACCTTTACAGAGTTGAGCCAACCACCACTCTTCGGCAACTTTTTAAGCATTGAAGGGAAGAATGCAAAGAGTGTGAATGGAAGTGCGAATGTTGTTGAGAATGCGAGCATTGTGAGGATTGGGCTCCAAAACTCTCCCGAAGTTGATTTCACGAGTACCGAACCTACGATAGGGCCGGTGCAAGAGAATGAAACCAATACGAGGGTCAATGCCATAAAGAAGATGCCGGCAACACCGCCCTTATCCGACTTTTCGTCGCTCTTATTAACCAACCAACTTGGAAGTGTAATCTCGAAAGCACCAAAGAAAGATGCCGCAAAAATCATAAATACCACAAAGAATATAAGGTTAGGAAGCCAGTGTGTAGCCAACCAGTTGAAGATGTCAGCAGTTACCGAGTCGCCACCTAAGATGCGTGTGATAAGGATGATGGCTGCAATAGGCATGGTGTAGAGTAGGACGATGAACAGACCATAAAGCGATGCGTTCAAACGACCCTTTGCAGGGGTTGTGCTGCTCTTCATGAAGAACGATACGGTCATCGGTACCATAGGGAATACGCAAGGGGTTACAATCGCTGCAAGACCCCACAAAATAGCCTCGATGATAAGCGCCCACAACGAGCCGTTGTCGCTACTCTCGGCAGCCTTAATCTCTGCTTGTTCAGCAGGAACTTCGGAGGTGGCAGGAGCCTCGCCCAATGTGATGGTCAAAGTCTCCTCCTCAGGAGCGGTGCAAGAGCCGCCGGTGCAAGCCTGATAAGCAATAGTGAGCGATACCTCTCCGCCCTTGGCGTTGAGTAGAACATCCTGCTCGAAGATAGCCTCATCACTATATTCTCCATAGTCGCCCAAATCCGGATCGGAAACCTTGTGTGCGGTCGATAATGCACGTACACCGTTAACCAACTTTATGCCCTCGCCGACATTGAATGTCAAAGTGGTAGGGTTGAAGAGGAAGGTGTCATCATAGATGTGCCAGCCTTTGGCGATGTCGGCCTTAACTATGAGAGTATAGTTGCCCTCGCCGTTATCCTTGACGGAAGAACTCCATTTAACATATTCCCCCGCTTGTGCGACAACCGAAAAGGCTACAAGTGCGAGAATAGTGAATAAGAATTTACGCATAAAATTTATTTTTTAGTTTTCTATACAATATTAAGCCTACAAAGGTAGTTATTATTTCTGAATAATAAAGAATGTGCAAAACAGATTTTTTTTATGGAGATTACCGTAAAGAGAGTATTGGTGTTCTAAAAATCGCATTTTGTTCGATTTTATTTGCTAATGTCCGAAAAACTATATTATATTTGCATAAAAATTGTGAATTATGGGTCAAAAAGAGTTATTTCCTTACAAAATCAATAATCTGAATCGTCGTAAGGAGTTGGAGTATGTAGAGTGCAGAGGTGCAGTTGTTGCTCATATCCTATCGTTGAGCGAACTCATTGATAATGAGATGAAATATCCTGCAAAAATCAACTCGTTGGTGGTAATACTGTGTAAGAAGGGCTCGGTTACCTTGTCATCCCACATGACGGAGTACACACTGACCGAAAATACGCTTTTTATTGCCTCTTCGACAATGTTGCAATTTAAGAGTTGCGAGGCGTGCGAACTCTATTTTATAGGCATTGATCAGATGTTTGCCGGCGAGATGAATATCGATCTGCGAGTGATGATGCCGATGTTCTCGGCATTGCAGCAAAGTAGTGTTCTGATAGATTTTAGTGGAGAGCAATCGGGTAGGATTATGCAGCGTGTTGACGATTCGTTCCGTGGACTATACGGTCAATATGGCGAAGAGGTCGATCCTGCCGTTAAGACCTATCGAGAGTTGTCCTTGCGTCACATGATTGCAAGTATAATTTTCCGTATGGCTGAGGTTGTGGTTACACACTCCTCGGCGCAAAAGAATATTGCTTTGCGTAATCGTAGTTCAGATTATTTTAACCAATTGGTTAAATTGCTTGGCGAACATTATCGTACGGAGCGCAATGTCGAGTTCTATGCCGAGAAGATGAATCTTACCCCGAAGCATCTCTCTCGTGTCGTTCGCAGTTTTTCGGGTAAGTCGGTGCATCAATGGATTGATGAATTTGTCGTGCTTGAAATCAAGAATCTGCTTAAATATTCGGATTTGAGTATCCAACAAATTTCTTACGATCTGAATTTTGCTAATCCGTCGTTCATGGGTCAGTACTTCAAACGTGTGACGGGACAGACTCCGGGACAATATCGCAGAGAGATGTAGTTCGAATGGTTTAACGAAGAGTTTTGCGATAGATTTTCGTAATGCCTTTTGTTTGTAATAAAACACCGTAAAATCCAAAAGAGGAGATTTGCGGTGTTTTCGTTATTAAAAACAGCCTGTTCATTGAATTTATTTTTAGATAAAGTCTCAATGCTTTACTTTTGTTGTTCGTTTATCGAGACGTATGCATATCGAAAAACAAAATACAAAATACATTATGAGAATTGAAAAAATTATTTTAGTAGCATTAGCCCTTATTTTGGGTGTGACAGTCTCTGCGCAGGAGAATCATAAGAGTTCTCGCAAGAGTGACAAGAATGAGCCGATGACTGATAGTGGTCTTCCTCGCAAGGTGGAGAATGTGACAATCAAGGACCTTTACGGAAACCCTGCGACTCTGCCTCATTGGGGCGAGAAGCATCTGCTTATTTTTTATGTCGATCCGGATGCATACTTGGCAATGAATAAGAATAATAAGTTTGCCGAGGAGTTGGAGGAGACAGGTCGTGCTGCGGGCCCTGAGATTTATGGTTTCGGTATCATGAACTTCCCTGACACCTGGTTGCCAAAGAATATGTTGCGTAAGATTTGCCGTAAGCGTGTGGAGAAAAATGGTGCAACAATTATCGACGATAGCGAGCATATCTTCAAGAATCAGTGGAATTTGGGCGATTGTGGCAATAAATTCATGATTATGCTTGTATCGAAGGAGGGTGAACTCGTCTATGTGCTTCGTAATGAGGTTGATCAAGAGGGTAAGGAGGAGTTCTTCCGTGTGATAGATCAGTACAAGAATTTATAATTTTTTTTGAGCGTGTCGCCCTTGTTGGCGATTATAATTTGCGTTTTGGCGTCCGATTTCTTTCGAGATTTCGGACGCTTTTTTTTGTTTGTGGTAGGCTTGGTTTGGGTGAGATGTATAAAAAATGTGATGTTTGCGAAAAATAAGTTGAAAAAAGGTTTTGTAATTAAAAATTTATTTTTAACTTTGAAATCGGAAATTTACATTTTAACCTAAAATAAATTAACAATGAGAAAAAATCTACTTTTTATCGGCTTGGCATTGAGTATGTTGGCCGTAGGCTGTAACAACGGTCCGGAGGAGGAAACAAAGAAGCCTTCATCAGGAAAGAAGAACGTTACTGTTACAGTTAATGCAACTCTCCCAGAGGGTACGACTTGGGCAGAGGGCGATGTTTATCTCGTGAATGGTGTCGAGGCTCCTGCTTTGGGCGCTGAGGCTAACGGTTTGCAGACAGTTGCTTTGACTGTTTCAAATCCGGATTCAACATCTCCTGTTACTGTTCTCGGTCCTGCTGCTTTGCGTTCAGGTGCTTCTGAGGTTACCGTTGGTGATCTTCAAAATTATGTAGCGGGTGGCTATGATCGCTCTGTATTTGTTTGGGCAGGTGGTGCAGCTGAGGCTCTTCCAGTAGAGGAGACTAACAAGAACAATCTTACTGCCGATGTAACATTGGCTTGTTTCCAGGGTCTCTTGACTTTGCCTTTGACTTTGGATGCATCTTACACCGGTGAGGCTGCTGTTGCTGTTGAGCAGATTTCTCTTACTGCTCTCAACGATGAGGCACTCTGCGGTGTTTATGGTGTTTCTCTTACAAATGTTGATGGCAATCTCGTTCCTGCAATCAAGGCAAGTGAGCCTAAGTCTGCTATTGACTTGGTTTGCGCTGAGCCTGTAGTTTTGGGTGCTGAGGCTGTTAACTTCAACTTCGTTCTCCCTGTGGGTCAGTACAAGGGCTTCGAGTTTGTTGTTAATGATACCGAGGGTCGCAAGCATGTATTCAATGTAGAGTCTGATATTGTTGTTGATGCTAACGTTGCAACAGTTTTGGATCAGGTTGCTTACAAGGTTATCGAGAAGGCTCCTGCTACTTTGAACGTAACTATCGCTGAGAGCGGTGTTGTATGGGCTGAGGGTGACGCTATCGTATGTAACAACGAGTTGTCAAGTACAATTGCTGCTGAGGCTGTTGGTACTTCTACTGCTGCATTCAACTTGGAGGCTGTCGCTTATCCATACTCAGTATTCTATCCAGCTGACCTCTATTCAAAGGCTGGTAGCGTTCGTTTCTCTGAGCAGCAGACTCTCATGAAGGGCGCTTACGATCGTCAGAATATCGTTATGGTTGGTTATTCTAATACCACAGATGTTGAGATGAAGAACCTCTGCGGTATTGTTCGTCTTCCTTTCTCTACCAAGGCTGGTGAGAACTTGAAGATTGACAATATCATTGTTGAGACTGTAAATGGCGAATCTTTGGCAGGTAAATACCATATTAATTATAGAAATTATACAGTTACTCCTGTGAGCCCACGCTCTGTTGTAACTCTTACACCTGCTGAGGGTCAGGTTATCGAGTTGGTTCCAGATGAGGCGACTGAGTTTATGTTTGTTGTTCCTGCAGGTAACTATGCAGGAGGTTTGAAACTTACTATTACTACAAACCTCGAGGTTGTTGAGACCGTTGTTTCTCCGAATGGTGTTGAGGTTCGTGGTGGTGAGGTTGCATCTCTTCCACAGTATCTCTATGAGGAGGTTAAGGTTCCTGCTATTACAACTGCTCAGCAGTTCGCAGACTTTGTTAAGGCTGTAAACCAGGGTCGTTATGATCGTTTTATTAACCCAGAGACTGGTGAGTTCTGTTTGGGTGGCGATATCGATTTGGCAGGTGTTGAGGTTCTTGCTGGTACAGGAACTTTCGCAGGCGTATTCAATGGTAATGGTTATAAACTCCTTAACTGGAATGCTGCTGGTCCTATCTTCGGTAGTGTCGCAACTTCTGAAACAGCTCCTGTTGCTGGTGTGAAGAATCTTGTTATCGACGCTTCTTGCCAGATGACAGCAAGCGCAGGTCAGGGTGCATGGGGCTTTATCGCAGGTTCTGCAAGTGCTCCTATCGAGGGTTGTGTTAATAACGGAAATATTACTCTTGGTGTTGACCTCGTAGGTGCTCTTTCAGTTGGTGGTTTGGTAGGTAATGTTAGCGGTGCTGATCTTACCTCTTGTGAGAACTACGGTACAGTAACATTGAACCTCGCAAGTTGTGAAGTTGCGGAGTCTACCGAGTGCCCAGTTTTGGTTGGTGGTATCGCAGGTCGTGTTACTGGTGGTAACATTACCTCTTGTAACAACCACGCTGCTGTGACTTATGCAGGTTCTGCTAATATTACCCAGTCTTTGGCTATTGCAGGTATCGCAGGATACTCTCAGGCTGCTGTTTCGCAGTGTAACAATGAGGGTAATGTTACAGCAAAAGCTTCTGATTGCAATTTGGCAGCTGCTATCGTTGCAGGTATCACAGCATATCAGGAGGGTATGGTTTCAGAGTGTAATAATAGTGGTAACCTTAAGTCTGAGGCTGTTGCTCCTGGCGAGAAGGTTACAATTCTTTCTCCTATCTCTAAGGCATATCCTGCAATGGGTGGTATCGTTGCTATTGCAAAGAATGCCGAGATTAATCAATCTAATAACTCTGGTGCACTTACTGTTAATTATTCAGCTATTGGTAAGGCAGGAGCTGCTGGTGGTCGTTACGGTATTGCTGGTATCGTTGGTTGCCCATGGGGTACTGTTAAGAACTGTAATAATACCGGTAAGTTGGATGTTCAGTTTAAGACTGCTGATGGAAAGGCTGAGGCTTCGAAGAACCATATCCCTTGCGTAGGTGGTATTATTGGTGCTGACTACTATTCTACAGGCCAGACTAATGCTAATGTAGAGAATTGTACCAATGAGGGCAATATCTACTACCATAATGACTGTACAAAGTCTAATACTACTTGTGGTGGTATTGTTGGTTGGCCAGGTGCAGAGGGTACCACAACTGCTGTAACAACTAATTGTGTTAATAAGGGTAACCTTGATATCTATGGTGTAGGTAAGGGTCGTATCGGTACTATCCACGGTGGTGGTGGTAGCATGATTGGATGTACCAACTATGGTAACTTGACAATCTATAACAACAGCGTTGACTCTACATTCGGTGGTCTTGCAGGCTATGGTGCTGCAAATAATAAATTGGAGAATTGTGCTAACTATGGTGATGTAGTTTGTAAGGCAAAGGTTACTGCTATCGGTGGTATGTGTGGAGCATCTGCATCTCAGGTATTCAATTGGGGTCACAACTGTATTATCAATTGTACTGTAAAGGCTGAGGTTGCCGGCACTTGGGCTGCAATGTTGGTAGGTCGTACAAACGATAAAGATGGTAAGGATATGACTCTCGGTACAGCAACAACTCCTGTTAAGGTTGCAGGTACTTTGGTTCGTACCGAGGAGAGCGGCGTAGTTACTACTGTAATGAGCGCAGAGACTATGACAGTAGATTACTTGATGTCTGCTTACTGTACTCATACAAAGCATGCTATTACTGCTGAGTACTATACTGCACAGTAATCTGTTGTATGATTATTCCGAAGCACCGACCTTTTGGCCGGTGCTTTTTTTTGTGGGTAGAGTGGAGAAAATTTCACGAAAAATCGTATCTTTGCAATAATCAAACTATTGGATACAATGGAGGAGTTGAAGAATAAGGAGAGGTGCTACCGTGCTACGGATAGAATGCGAGACCTGATAATGGATAATAGTTCATTGTTGATGGTTATGAGCCGATTTGGTATTCCGTTGGGTTTTGGTGACAAGAGTGTGGAGAGCATCTGTGTGAAGCAGGGCGTTGATGTAGGGACGTTCTTGACTGTTGCGAACTTTATATCGGGACATCATAGCGAACCCCGTAACGTTTCGTTGCGTTCGCTGACCGACTATCTGCGTCAGGCACACGACTATTTCTTGGAGTTCAATTTGCCCGCTATTCGTCGCAAACTTATCGATGCGATAGATTGCTCGGGTACTGATGAGGTGGCGTTGCTTATCCTTAAATTCTACGACGAATACGTTACTGAGGTGCGTCGCCATATGGGCTACGAGAATGCTACGGTATTCTCTTATGTCGATCAGTTGTTGCAGGGTGAGTTGAATAGCGACTATTCGATTGAGACCTTTGCGTCGAAACATAACCATATTGAGGATAGATTGAGCGAGTTGAAGAATATTATCATTCGCTACTATCCGCAGAAGAATAATCACCTGCTAAATTCCGTACTCTTCGATATTATCAACTGCGAGCAGGACTTGATGTCGCACTGTGCGGTCGAGGATGATATATTGGTGCCTGCGGTTGAGTGCTTGGAGCAGGAGTTGCAGGAGAGGGGTGCAAACGATAGAGGTGCGGATGGTGACGATGCGCTTGTGGGCGACAAACCGGAGTTGTTGAGCGGCCGAGAGAAGGATATTATCCGTTGCGTGGCCAAGGGTATGACCAACAAGGAGATTGCCGACAACCTCTGCCTGTCGGTGCATACCGTCACGACCCACCGCCGAAATATTTCGGGTAAGTTGCAGATTCACACTCCCGCAGGTTTGACTATCTATGCTATTGTTAATGGCATCGTGAGTCTTGATGAGGTTGAGTTAGCGTAGTTTGCTATAACTTATAAATGAAAGCGGCTGTCCAACACAAAGTTGACAGCCGCTTCTTATATGTCCGAACTATTTTACCAGTTGAGAATCTTGCGGAAATCGTAAGCCTCAGGATTTGCTACGTACTGCTTAGCAGCCTCGTAGTCCTCCTCAGTGATGTAGTTCATGATGTTGTTGATAACCTGCTGAATCTTGTCAGACTCGATGTTTACCAAACGTGGTGGAATCTTGCCGGTTGTAGGATCCTGCAAATCCTTCAAGTAGAGCGGTGAAACGAAACCATCCTGGCTGATGTAAACCATGCAGCCGGTCTTGCCCTCTGAGAAGAGTTTGTAAACGCCCATACCCAACTCAGAACAGTAAACCAAGTCGTATGCGATAGGGGTCTGGCAACGTACCTCGTAACCAATCTCAACTGGACGAGACTTAACCTTCAAGCCGAGTTCCTTAACCTTCTTTTCGAGCATCTCGTTGAAGATATGAGCCTTCGAAACCTTGCCCAACTCTGGGTGGCCGTGGTCGTCGTATGAGAAGTGGATACCTGACTTTGCAATCTCCTCGTCAGAGAGTGAGTGGAATACACCCTCAGAGATCATTGCAACACCGTACTCTGCGCCCATAATCTTACGCTTGATGATAGCAGAAACAACGAGGTTCACAATCTTCTCAACGGTGATCTCGGTCTTGTTGAACATCTCAGGAATTACGATCATAGGGTAGTGGCAAGCGGAGCCGATACCGAATGCGAGGTGACCTGCCGAACGACCCATTGCTGCTACTACGAACCAGTTAGCCGAAGTGCGAGCGTCGTTATATACGGCACGACCGATAACGGTACCACCCTCCTTTGCTGACTGATAACCGAATGTCGGAGTACCATCTGGCAATGGGAGGTCGTTGTCAATAGTCTTTGGAACGTGGATGTTAGCGATAGGGTACTGCTTTGCTTCGAGGAACTTTGCGATGCGGTTTGCAGTAGATGCAGTATCGTCACCACCTACGGTTACGAGCAATTTGATGTTGTTCTCGGTAAAGAATGAGAGGTTGAAATTCTCCTCAAAATCCTTGTCGGTTGGCTTGAAACGGCTCATAGTGAGGTACGAACCACCCTGGTTGAAGATGAAGTCAGCCTTGAAGAAATCGAGGTCCTCGTGGCGTGGAGCAGGGTTGAACAAGCCTGAGTAGCCGTGGTGAAGACCGATTACACGATAACCCTTGGCAAGGAAAGTCTTGGCAACGCTACCTACAACGGTATTCATACCCGGTGCAGGACCGCCACCTGTGAGAATTGCAATAGCTTCTTTCATAATGTGAAAAATTTATTTGAGTTTGTGTAAATTTCTAAAAACGCCCAAAGATACTATTTTTTTCGTTTGGTTATACCTATATTTATATAAAATCTAACATTTGTTGCGGATTAAGGTGCAGATTGATAAGTCGGATACCTCTTTTTGCAGCCTTTCTGACGGTGTATGCCGTGCCACCCGATTCGCCCGTGAAGTAGGCTATAACAGCCGAGGAGTTCTCTACAAGGAAGTCGTTGCGGTTGTGGTAGGCTCTGATATCATACTGCGGTAGCAGGGTAATACTTTGGTCGGCAGTTGCGACAATCCTCTCGAATCGCTCACGCTCCTGCTGCGGAAAACCTCGTTGCTGACCCTCGAATGGGATTACGCTGATTAGGCGCAGGGCAGGTAACTCCCGACGCAGAGAGATGACCGCCTCGGCGGCAGCCATATCAAAACCGAGAGCCATACCTGACAAGAATGTGGTATAGCCCTCGTTGTATAGTTCTCGGATTGTTGTAAGCAGCATGTCGTAGCGCTCTCCGTTGTAGGAGCGGTGTCCCGTGAAGGCGACGCACTGCCGAGTATCAAATATCGCCATTTTCGAGTCGCTATCAGAAGAGTAATCCGTCCTTGTTCTCTGGCGTTACGCCCAGATGCTTGTATGCCAACTCAGTGACCTCACGACCACGAGGTGTGCGCTTCAAGAATCCCTCCTTGATTAGGAATGGCTCGTAAACCTCCTCCAAGGTGCCGGCATCCTCGCTGACGGCTGTGGCTATTGTGTTCAAGCCGACAGGACCGCCGTTGAATTTGGCGATGATGGTCGAAAGTATCTTGTTGTCCATGCGGTCGAGTCCTCTGGAATCGATATTTAGTGCATTGAGGGCTAAACGAGTGATTTCGAGGTCGATATGCCCCTCGCCCTTGACCATTGCAAAGTCACGCACACGGCGCAGGAGCGAGTTGGCGATACGTGGAGTGCCTCGTGAGCGTAGTGCCAACTCCGTAGCGGCATCGTCGTCTATTGATGCACCCAAGATTGATGCCGAGCGCTTTACGATGCGAGCCAATACGGCAGCGTCGTAATACTCCAAGTGGCAGGTTATGCCGAAACGAGCACGTAGCGGCGATGTGAGCAATCCGCTGCGTGTTGTGGCGCCGATAAGGGTAAATGGTGCTAACTCAATCTGTATCGAGCGGGCCGAAGGACCCTTGTCCAAAACGATGTCTATCTTAAAATCCTCCATTGCCGAGTAGAGGTACTCCTCTACTATCGGACTTAAACGGTGAATCTCGTCAATGAAAAGCACATCGCCTGCTGAGAGGTTTGTTAGTAGTCCTGCCAAATCGCCCGGCTTGTCGAGCACAGGTCCCGATGTAACCTTCATCTGTGCCCCCATCTCGTTGGCGATGATGTTCGCTAAGGTTGTCTTGCCAAGTCCCGGAGGGCCATGCAGAAGAACGTGGTCGAGCGAGTCGCCACGCATAAGTGCCGCCTTGATGAATACACGTAGGTTATCTACGGTCTTGTCCTGACCGGAGAAGGCATCGAGTTGTTGTGGTCGGATGCGACCCTCAAACTCGCTATCACTCTCTACGTGACGTATATCTCTATAATCTGACATAGTAGCCATTGTTATTTACTGCAAAGTTAATTTTTCCTCCGCAAAAATCAAAATCGCAGTGGGGGAATCTGGTTGTAAATTTGCGCTATGTTGCAGAGTATGGTTGAAATATTGCAAATTTGCATATCTTTTTATATATTTGTAAATTGTAAGCATGCTTTGGGTTGGAGCGTAGAGGCGGATGGATGAAAAAAGCCCTCTTTTTCAGAAGGCTAACAGAGTGATTCCGAGCGGATTCGAACCGCTATCGTAAGAACCGGAATCTTATATTCTATCCATTGAACTACGGAACCGTGTTGCAAAGATTGTAAAAAAATAGGAAATGACAAAAAATAATGATTGTTGGGAACGTCTGGCTCAGGTAATTGCAATGTCGGGTCTTAGCACAAACTCGTTTGCGCAATATATCGGTATGTCTCGCAGCGAGGGCTTGTACCAAATCAAGAGCGGTCGATGCAGTATAACACGCAATATTGCGAATATGATTGTGAGTAAGTATCCGCAGATAAATACGGCGTGGCTGATTACTGGTTACGGCTCGATGTATGTCGATGGTACGACCTCGGAACAGATTCCGTTCTATGATTGCGAACTTGCTAATATAGTGGACCTTGACGGGCTGTCGCCATCGTTCTATATGCATATTCCGCAGGCTCGCAATGCGCAGTTTGCGGTGGCATACTACAATGAGGATATGATGCCGCAGGTGCCAAATGGTACGATTTTGCTCTTGCAGAAGGTCAACCCGCAGGCGTTGGTATATGGCAATGAGTATGTGGTGGTGACCTCGCAGTGGACGGCGTTGCGTCGTGTGAGACTGGCTGAGCAGGAAAGCGAGTTGTTGCTTCTGGCTAACGACCCGTCGAATTACGACAATATGACGGTAAAGCGAGCAGATATTCTCGCTGTATTTGACGTGAGAGGAAAGTTAATCTTGAAAAATAATTAAAATAATATAGACCTAATTTGTTATGATGAGAATTAAAACCAAGGAGAGTGCATCGTGGATTATCGGTGCCGTAGCAGGAGTTTGTGTTGCAGTAATTACGCTGTTGCTCAAAGCAGATTGGTGGGTTGTGTTGTTGGCAACGCTGGTTACCTTTGTATTGATTTCTCTCTTCGCCTTGTGGATTATGGTTGAGTATGTGGCTTACAAGTTGCGCCCGATTTACTCTACCGTATTTTCGAGAGATGTTCATACGGGAGAGATTGTCGGAGAGTTGAAAGATAAGCGTGTCGAGAATATCTCGGAGGAGTTGAATGCTTGGGCTGACGACAACGACAAGGAGATTGCTCGTTTGAAGGATGCCGAGAAGTTCCGCAAGCAATATTTGGGTAACGTCGCACACGAATTGAAGACACCTATATTTAATATACAGGGTTATATCTCTACTCTGCTGGATGGAGGTTTGGAGGATGAGTTGGTAAATCGCAAGTACCTCGAAAGAGCCGAGAAAAGCGTAGATAGAATGATAAATATCATCGGTGACCTCGATACTATTGCTCGTCTTGAAAGCGATATGAACCAGATGAAGTGCGAGAGTTTCGATATGGTGGCTTTGGCAAAGGATATTGCTGAGCAGTGCGAGATGGAGGCTGCAAAGCGCAATATCACGCTAACAGTAAAGGGAGCCGACAGCCTGCCTTCAAGATGTTGGGTTTCTGCCGATAAGTTCTATATCGGTCAGGTAATGGAGAATTTGATTGTCAACTCGATACGTTATGGTAAAGAGGGTGGCGAGACAAAAATTACATGCCGAGATATGCTCGATAAGATTTTGGTCGAGGTCGAGGATAACGGTATAGGTATCGCAAAGAGCGACGCACCACGTGTCTTTGAGCGATTTTACCGTACGGATAAAGGTCGTTCGAGAGAGCAGGGTGGTACAGGCTTGGGCTTGGCTATCGTTAAGCACGTTATCGAGGGTCATGGCGAACATGTATCGGTACGTAGCGAGATAGGAGAGGGTAGTACCTTTACCTTCACGCTCCGCAAGGTTGTATTGTAGTGTTAGGATAGGATAAAACGAAGAGACTATGATAAATTTATTGGCAGTTGTTTGGGATTTCGATCCTGTACTCTTCTCGTTGGGAGGTTTTGAGGTTCGTTACTACTCGTTGATGTGGGTTGCCGCATTGCTTGTTGGCGGATGGATTTTCTCCTATTTCTGTCGCAAGGAGGGAAGACCGAAGGAGTTGGCAGACTCTGCATTTCTCTTTATTGCGCTCGGTACGATGATTGGCGCACGTGTGGGACACTGCCTATTCTATGAGCCTGAGTACTATTTGGCAAAACCGTGGGCTATAATTACAGAGATACGTAACGGCGGACTTGCCAGCCATGGTGCAACTATCGGTATTATTGTGGCAATATGGCTCTGCTCACGCAAAAACAAAGTTCCTGTAATGTGGATGACCGACCGTTTAGGTGTGATTGCCCCTATCAGCGGTGCGCTTATCCGCTTCGGAAACCTCTTTAACTCGGAGATTATCGGTCATGTGACCAAGATGCCGTGGGGATTTAAGTTTGTGCGTCTGTACCATAAAGATGTGCCGGTAGATATGATTCCTGCGTGCCATCCGACGCAACTCTATGAGGCGTGCTGCTATCTGCTGACCTTTGCGCTACTGTGGTGGATGTATCATAAGACTGATGCCCCTCGTCGCAGAGGTATGATGTTTGGCGTGGCGTTGATTGGTATTTTCCTGACACGATTCCTTATCGAGTTTGTGAAGGTTAATCAGGTCTCTTTCGAGATTAATATGTCGCTTAATATGGGGCAGTGGCTCAGCCTACCGTTCGTGGCAATAGGTGTCGGCTCTATTATCTACTCGTTGCGTCGTCCCATGGTGGCTGCTGACGAGAATGTAAAACCTAAAACAAAGAGAAAATAATGACAAATGGTATTATAGTCACTACGACAAATTCGATTGAGGGTTGCCGTATCGTGGATTATGTTGATGTGGTTTCGACCAATATCGTAAATGGTACGGGATTGTTCTCGGACTGGAAGGCCTCATTTACTGACATCTTTGGCGGAAGTTCTGCTACCTATCAGAATAAACTTCGCAAGATATATGATAAGGCGATTGCCGAGTTGACTATTGAGGCGAGAAATAGAGGCGCAAACGCTATCGTTGGCCTAAAAGTCGATTATGGCGAGGTGTCGGGCAAGGGTATGCAGATGTTTATGGTGTCGGCTATCGGCACGGCAGTCCGCATCGAGAGATTATAAGAGAGAGTTATGAAACAGCAGATAGATAACCTTATACGCAACTTGTTGGGCGAGGGGCATGATATATACCTGCCGCAGGTCGGAACACTGATGGTGCGCCGTCGTCCTGCTACAATGCCCTCCTCGAAGATGGTAATGGCTCCGTACCGTGAGGTGACTTTTACGGGCGAGCAGCGTGGAGAGTCATTGGTCGAGATAATTATCTCGATGACCGACGTTACAAGCGAGCGTGCTGAGGCTATATATGAGCAGTGGTTGCAGCAGGTGCGTCGTGACGATGAGGTGCGAATTGATGGCGTTGGCGTGGTGTGTCAGCGTCAGTTTGAGCCTGAGAAGTCATTTGTTGCATATCTGAATCCGCAACCTCGTAGGAGCGTAGCTCTGCGTCCTCGAACAAACTATCTCTTCTATCTGTTGGCATCGCTTTGTATTCTCTTTGCTGTTGGTGTTGCAGGATATATTCTCTATTCGGAGCAACTCTTTGCCGAGCGCATGGAGAAGCCTGCACTGTTGGCAACATCGGCATCGGTACATCCTACCGAGATGAATGTTCCACAGCCTGCCGAAAATAATGCAGCGGCACAAGAGACTGCCGTAGAGCCTGTTGCAGTTGAAAAGCCGGTTGGGGAGCCGGTTCAAGAAGTTGTTGTTGAGAAACCACAA
The DNA here is from genome assembly GCA_045659425.1 of Alistipes sp. Classification (GTDB taxonomy): domain Bacteria; phylum Bacteroidota; class Bacteroidia; order Bacteroidales; family Rikenellaceae; genus Alistipes. The sequence continues at coordinate 77,704 of JAZOWW010000013.1, forward strand.
ATTCTTGCGATGAAGACAGGATATAGTTATGCGGTGTGGGGAGTCTATTCCGAACTTAAAAATGCCGAGTATTATGTTGGTTTAGTGGCAGAGCGTTATATCGACCTTACACCTGCAATCTATACGTACAATAATCGCTATATGGTGGCTGTTTTTGAGCGCAAATCACGTGGCGAGTGTGCCGAGTTGGTTGATCGATTGAAGGAACTCTCGTCGGCATTCCGTGATATGTGGGTATATACAAAGCGTTAAAGAATGACGTTAGCGGGCATCATAACACGAGCGATAGACCTTCTCTATCTGCCGCCGCTTAGGGGCATTATCTCACAACCTATATTCCGATATGGTGTTTGTGGTGTGCTGAATATGGCGCTCGATGCGATGTGGTACTTTGTTATCTACCATTTCATTGTATGTAAGCAGTATGTGGATTTTGGCTTTGTAGTTGTTTCTCCGCATATCCTCTCGTTGATAATCCTCTTCCCGATAACATTCTTTACGGGCTTTTGGCTCAACCGAAATGTTGCCTTTCGAGTGCAGAGATTCTCTTGCCGAGGGCAACTTGTGCGCTATATGCTCAGCGTCGTGGGCTCAATCTTGCTTAACTATGTGTGTATGAAACTGCTGGTCGAGTGGGTGGGCATTTGGCCTACACCTGCGAAGGTGATGACTACGGTTATTTGTGCTGTGTATAGTTATCTGATGGGTAGATACTTTACGTTTAAGGAGCGTAACGCTTAAAGCATCTTATCCTTAATCTTCTGCAATTCGTACATGTGGTCACGGAATCGTGCTGCCGCAAGGAAGTCCAACGACTTGGCGGCACGCTCCATATTCTTCTTTGCCTGCTCAATTTCGGCATCAATATCCTGACGAGTGATATATAGAGCATTGACATCGGCGGCCATTCTGCCACTGTTGTTTTGCTCCTCGGTCTTATCGTAGAGATTTATGATCGGATTCTTGTTCTCCTCCGATGTTGGAAGTAGAGTACTTTGTCCTGCGCCGCTACGCTGTGCCTGCTGCGGTATCTTTTGATTATCAAGATTGAATCGGGTCTGGATATAGCGACGACGATTGCTCTCCTCTAACGCCTGTCGCATAGCGTCGCTCATGGTCGAGGCGTACATGATGACACGGCCGTTGCGGTGACGTGCTGCACGACCCGAAATTTGGGTTATGGAGGTAAGATTACGCAAGAATCCACTCTTGTCGGCATCCAAAATCACTACCAGAGCAACCTCCGGCAGGTCAATACCCTCACGGAGTAGATTTACACCGATAAGCACGTCGAACATTCCGGCTCGTAGGTCCTCCAAAATCTGCACTCTTTCCAACGTGTCCACGTCGGAGTGTATGTAGCGGTTGCGAATACCAATATTGTCGAAATATTTGGATAGTTGCTCGGCCGACATCTTGCTTATGGTGGCAATGATTACCTTGTCGTCATTCTTTACGCAGGCATCAATTGCTTCGAGTATGCTGTCTATCTGTTTTTCGGAATCGATTATTTCGAGATGCGGATCGACAAGCCCCGTCGGACGTATAAGTTGCTCGACAATATGGCCGTTGCTCTTCTCTATCTCGTAGTCGGCAGGTGTCGCACTGATGTAAATACTCTGATTTTGCAGACTCTCAAACTCTTCGAATGTGAGAGGTCTGTTGTCACGAGCCGCCGGCAGACGGAATCCGTATTCGACGAGGTTGTTTTTGCGGGCTCGGTCGCCTCCAAACATCGCTCGGACCTGCGGAATAGTCACGTGGCTCTCATCGACAATCATCAGATAATCCTCAGGGAAATAGTCCAGCAGACAGAAAGGTCGTGAGCCGGGCTTTCTACCATCAAAGTAGCGGGAGTAGTTCTCAATGCCGGGGCAGTAACCAAGTTCCTTAATCATTTCCAAGTCGTACTCTACACGCTGCTTGATGCGCTGTGCCTCCATCTCTCGACCCTCGCTCTCAAAGAGTGATATCTGCTTGCCGAGGTCGATGTAAATCTCGCTTATGGCGGTGTTGATACGCTCCTGTGTCGTTACAAAGAGGTTAGCAGGGAAGATGGTCACGGAGTCGAGGACCGATATGCGGTGACCCGATGCAGGATCGATAATCCATATTGCCTCTATCTCGTCATCGTAGAAATTGATGCGGTAGCAGGTGTTGCCAATTGATGACATTACATCGATGGTCTCTCCCTTTACACGGAAGGTTGAAGGAGCCAAATCCTTCTCGGTACGGATATAGAGCGCCTGCACCAATGCATACATAAAGTTGCGGTAGCCAATCTTCTGTCCTACCTTCAACGGTATGGATACGGCGTGAAAATCATCAGGATTACCAATGCCGTAGAGACACGATACACTTGATACCACAATAACATCTCTGCGGCCTGATAGCAGGGTAGAGGTGGCACTCAAACGTAACTTCTCAATCTCGGCATTGATTGAGAGGTCCTTCTCGATATAGGTGTCGGTCGAAGGGAGATATGCCTCCGGCTGATAGTAGTCGTAGTATGAGACGAAATACTCTACGGCATTGTCGGGGAAGAAGTTCTTGAATTCGCCATAGAGTTGTGCTGCAAGGGTCTTGTTGTGGCTCAAAACAAGTGTCGGACGATTTACCGATGCAATTACGTTGGCAACAGTAAAGGTTTTGCCTGAACCTGTTACGCCGAGCAGTGTGCTATTCTTTGCACCTCGCTCAATCTGCTGTACGAGTTCGGCAATGGCTGCGGGTTGATCTCCCGAAGGCTTGTAATCCGATACAAGTTTGAACTCCATAAGCCTTTGGTGTATAGAGTTAGAAGAGTTTTTTCTTGGATGTGGTTACAACGAAATTCTTCAAATAGAAAGGCTCAAAGTAGGCAACATCTACAAAATCGTTTGCATCGAAGGCCTTTTGTGCCAACTTGGCCATGCCTCGCACCGATGGTGTAATCTCGATTGCTGTTGCGTCGGAGAGTACCTCTGTGCATTTTGCCGCACCGCTTCCGAAGATGATGAGTCGGCTCTGGTTGCGTACCTGAGCGAAACTCTCCTCGGTGATAATCTCTGCTGAAACTTCGCTGCAAGGCTCTCCCTTAGTATTGAAGAGTTGGGCATATACCTCCATTCGGCGAGCGTCAACCATAGGGCAGAGCATAGCATCCTGCCATTCGTCAATATCTATGATGCCTGCCTCATAATCCTCAATCGCCACATTTGCCAATGCCTCCATAGAGTTTACAGCAATTAGCGGACAAGAGAGTGCATAGCACAAACCCTTTGCGAAGGATACTCCGATGCGCAGGCCTGTATATGAACCGGGGCCTTTGCCGACCGCTACGGCATCAATATCTTGTGGAGATACGCCTGTCTCTCGGAGCAACTCGTCCACAAATACACCTACTTTGCTTGCGTGGTCACGTCCTGCATCGCTCTCTCGCAGAGATATGAGTTCTCCATCCTTAACTATACCTACCGAGCAAATGTCGGTGCCGGTCTCTATGCATAAAATAAGTGCCATAATCCTCTCCTAATCTTACTTATAGCGTTTCATTGCCTGATCCATCTCTCGCTTTGCATCGTTCTGCTTCAAGTACTCTCGCTTGTCGTATGATTTACGACCACGAGCCAAGCCGATGGCAATCTTTGCCAAACCTCGCTCGCTCAGGAATAGACGCAGACCTACGATTGTCAAACCCTTGTCTTGCAGGGAGCGTGACAACTTGGTAAGTTCTCGTTGCGTGAGCAATAACTTGCGATCTCGCTTTGGTACGTGGTTGTTGCATGTGCCCCACGCATACTCGGCAATGTTTACGCCACGAATCCACAACTCTCCGTCCTGGAAGTAGCAGTAACAATCGACCATCGAAACCTTGCCCATGCGGATGGACTTTATCTCGGTGCCGACCAAAACAACGCCGGCAATATACTCTTCGAGTATCTCGTAGTCGAACGTCGCACGTTTATTGCGTATATTTATCTTCTTGAAGTCTGTCATAACTCTATTGTTGAGTGCAAAGATAGTACAATATTCTTAATTTCCCGACGAGATAATATCACTTTCAGTGATAGGTACTATCACATATACACTTTTGCCATCTATATGCTCCTGTTTTGCTATGCCGCTTATGGATATTGACCCTTGCGGAACTGCCGTGCCGATTAGGTGCGAGTGTCTGTAAATGTAGAGCCAAACCTCTGCATCCGACTCGTCGGTCAGTCGTGTATATTCCATAAAATTACGTTCGGAAGGCTCCGTTGGCGAGTGTTGCAAATCGTCGATGCGAACGCAATGAGCGAACCATTGCTCCGATAGTTCTTCTATGCGGAGTGTGTGAGGGATGATATTCTTGCGTTCGGACGTGCGCTTCAAGTGAATGTCGGCAACAGCCTGATGCCCAAACTTTTCGGGAGTGGTGCTGTCGCTGTATAGTGGAGCAAGACCAATTTGGAGAATATTCTCGTTGATTGCGGCATAACAACCTTGCAGGTTGATGTACAGACGAGTGCCGAGAGGGTATATGTCGGCAGAGTGTGATAGACCCGTCATAACCTCGGCACAAACGCCGAGTTGCTCAACGTATATGGATGTAAGGTTATTCAGCGCTGTGCCGCCACCTATGACATAAGCCTCGCAGATCAACTCCTCTGTTATTGAAAATGGAGCCGTTTCGCATAGAGTTTGCAGTCGGGCAAGGGTTATGGTTGCCTGATACCCGTTATCTTTGTTTGCGGGCGGAGTTTCAGATGTGCAACACACGCAGAGTGTAAGAGCCGCTATTGCTATCAATCTTGCAATGCTGTATGTCAAATTTGGTATGAGTTTTGCCATATTCGGACACAAAGGGTGGTCGGTCAAGATAACTAATTCTTTTATCTTTGATATGTTTTACACATCTTTCTGTTTATTTTCTGTTTGCACACCGTACACGCAGTGATGCGTGTACTCCCCGACCACCCTCTTTTAGAGAGTGAATCTCTATGGGGTGCATTAGATAATGTTGCGATTTATCATCTTCGAGAGTTTGTTCTTAACCTTGTTAAGATTCTGCATCTTGGCTATGATATCCATCGTCTCCTCGTGACTCAAACCCTCTTGCTCCAATGAGGCTTGCAACTCGGCAATCTGCTGCGCAATCATCTTTGAGTGGTAGAGCGATATTACCTTTGGTACACCGTTCGAGAGTAACTCCTGTTTCGAAGATGTATGTACCTCCTTCAACTCCCACATCTTGCTCTCGATGTACCTCTCGTCAGAGGTCATAATATCTATTGCTGCCTGGCATACCTCAGGTATGTAGTGGCTCGTAAACTCGTTGTCCTCTGGAAATCTTCCCTCCAATAGTGCCTTGCGATACTCCTCGAAGATGGTGTTATAGGCTTTGTTGTCCATTGCAATATGATCCTCGTCCAGCGTCCAGATGATACTCTCGGCTACGTTTATCTTCTCGGATTCGCCCTTCGGGTTGCGAATGGTGTAACTCTCCGTGCCGTACTTGATTAGATAACTGATAATCTCGGTCTCCAAAGACTGACGACTGCTGCCGATAGGGATATTGCCCAATTTTTGTGTCGATTCCTCTGCTACGCTGGTGCCATTGCCATATCCGGCCTCCTTGCGGGTAAGCATACGCTGACGGTGAATGAAATCCTCTGCCTCTTTATCGCCAAACTGAGATATGCGTCTTTTTGATACCTCTCCAAGCAGCAGATTTTCATCAATATCCATCATGCGGGCGCACTCCTTGGCAAACATTGTGCGCTGAATGCTGTCAGGTATGCAGGCAATGGATTGTACAATATCATTAACGACGTTCGACTTCTTAATAGGGTCGTTGGCTGCATCGGAGAGCAGAAGTTTAGCCTTAAACGTGATAAAGTTTTCCTCCTTCTCGGATATGTATGCCTGTACCTCTGAGGCGTTGTGACTGCGGGCAAATGAGTCTGGATCCTCGCCTTCGGGCAGGAGTACCGTACGGACATTCATACCCTCTTTGAGAATCATGTCAATACCTCGGAATGAGGCGTGGATGCCGGCAGCATCGCTATCGTAAATGACAGTAATATTCTTGGTGAAACGTCCCAAAAGACGTATCTGCTCGGTTGTGAGCGAGGTGCCTGATGATGCAACAACATTCTCTACACCCGACTGATGCATCGAGATAACGTCGGTGTATCCCTCAACCATGATTGCGAAATCCTGTTGCTGAATAGCCTTCTTGGCGAAGAAGAGTCCGTAGAGTTCGTTCTTCTTGCTGTAAATATCGCTTTCTGGGGAGTTCTGGTATTTGGCAACGCTTTTGTCGGTACGGAGTGTTCGACCTCCGAAGGCTACGATGCGACCCGAAATATTGTGTACGGGGAACATTACTCGCTCACGGAAGCGGTCGTATATGCGGCCGTCGCTCTCACGCTTGATGGAGAGACCCGTCGAGAGGAGAAACTCCTCCTTGTAGCCCGCCTCCAAAGCGTCTGTTGACATCTTGTCGCCTTTGGTTGGGCAGAAACCGAGTCCGAATTTCTTGATTGTGGCATCCGAGAAACCTCGTTGGTTGCGGAAGTAGGTCATTCCGACACTCATGCCCTCGTCGCTCTGATGCAGGTAGTTTGCAAAGTAATCGGCTACCCAGGCATTGAGTGCAAACATGCTCTCACGATTGTCGTTTCGACGAATGTCCTCCTCGGAGAGTTCCTTCTCCTGTACCTCGATGCCGTATTTGCGTGCTACGATTTTCAGCGCCTCGGGATAGGTGATATTCTCCTGCTCCATAACGAATGTTACGGCATTGCCACCCTTGCCACAACCGAAGCACTTGTAGAGACCTTTGCTTGGGGATACGACGAACGAAGGCGTCTTCTCGTTGTGGAACGGACAACACGCCTGATAATTGACACCCTTGCGTTTGAGTGTGACATATTCGCTGATAATCTCAACGATGTCAGCTGCTGCATATATCCTATCTACGGTCTCTCTGTCAATCATAGTGGCAAAGGTACTTCATTCCAACCAAATATCCAAGAGATGAAATTGTATAATATACAATTCATCGAAATATGATGTTGTTGGGAGTTGTGTGAAGGTCGGATAAGGTTACACACTTACCTCGCTAAATTTTTGTGATAAGCCTCTCGGAAGGCACCGGATAGGAGTTGGATGCGGCCGCAATGGGTGTAGCCCATACTTTTGAGCAGGGAGCGCATTGCACGATTATCTTTGTGGGTGTCTATGCGGATGTCTTTCGTGCCACGCTCTGCGCACAGTTCTTCCGTGAAGTGTAGAATCTCACGGGCGATGCCCATGCGGCGAAACTCATCGGCAACGGCAATTCGATGGACGACGGCGTAGTAATTGTCGTTGAGCCACCCCTCCCCCTCTATCTTTTCGTATGTCGGTTCGCCGGCAAATGAGATGACGGCAGTAGCGGCGATAGCGTCGTTATGCTCGATGATATAATTCTCTTGGTTTACGATGTCGTTCTCGATGATTTCGGTTGTAGGGTAGCCATCCTGCCATTGGTCGATTTGTGAGCGACGAAACCACTCCTGTGCATCCATGATTAACCTCATAATACTGTGGATATCAGATGGTAATCCCTTGCGAATGTTGAGTGTTCGGCGGATGCCTCGCAGTTGGCGGCTGAGTTCTGCTTCACGACCTTCGGTTACCTGATTAAGCAGGGCATGAAAGCGTGGCGAATGGTCGTGGTGCAGTGTGTGGCAGAGTTCGTGCAGAATGACGAAATCTCGCAGATGTTCTGGCAGTGTCATCAGATAGAGCGACAACGATATATTGTTCTGCCCCGTACAACATCCCCACTTTGTGCGTGCGGCACGAATGGTCAGGCGGCCGTAGCGAAACCCGAACTTTGCGGCCAACTCGGCAATACGTCTCGGTAGGAACTCTTTGGCACGGCGACGCAACTCCTCAATCTCGTTTTTAGAGTATGTTTTGCTCTCGCCGAATCGGCGTTCCATACGTTGGCGTGTCTGCGCAATCCACTCGGTGCGACTATTCAAGAATTCCAGCGCACGCTTGGTTGATATGGCGGTGGGATAGGATAATCGAACTTCGCCCGAAGCCTTGATGCTGATAGATATACGGGTGCAACGACGGCTTTGGGAGAGAGTGATGACTCCCAAGTCTGGATGTACGTATTTGGATAGCATATTATTCGCCGATACGCTGACGTACCACCTCAAAGAGCATGATGGCAGCGGCAGCCGATACGTTTAGTGACTCGATGGCTCCAATCATCGGGATGGCGAGTTGCTCGTCGCAGAGTTTGAGTACCTCCTTCGAGATGCCCTTCTCCTCTGAACCCATAACGATTACGGTAGGGCGGCGGAAGTCGGCATCGTACATAAGTTTGCGGCTATGCTCGGTGGCTGCAACTACCTGGAAACCCTCTGCCTGCAACGCTTTGAGGGTGTTGCGTATCGAACCTACACGGCATACAGGGATGCGCAATAGAGCGCCGGCTGATGAGCGTACAGCCTCGGCATTTACCGGTGCAGAACTTTTGAGTGAAGTGATGATTCCGTGGGCACCGGCACACTCTGCTGAGCGGGCAATGCCTCCAAAGTTGCGGATGTCGGTAATGCCGTCAAAGAGTACGATTAGCGGAGTCTCGTCCTCTGGAACACGCTCCAAAATATCGTTTACCTCGACATACTCGATAGCGGCGATTTGTGCCACAACGCCCTGGTGGTTACCTTTGGTCAGGCGGTTGAGTTTCTCGACCGGTACCTCCTGAATACGAAGGCGATGACGGAAACAAAGGTCACGTAAATCTGTCATAAGTTGACCTTCTGCGCCACGACGGACATATATCTTCTCAATCTGCTTGCCCGACTCGATTGCCTCGGCTACGGGGCGAATGCCGAAAACGATGTTGCTGCTACTCATAATCTTTTAGTTGATTTCGATTCGCAAAAGTAGTATAAATTTGGCTATTTTTATGGATTTATTATCGGAAAAAATATACCTTTGCGGTAAAAGTACAAAATAACTGAATATGAGAGTCTGTGTATCGGTATGCTATGCCCTTGTTTTGGCAATATTTTTCTCCTGCTCCGGAAAATTAAGGGGGGGGGAATTTGACAACGGAGATTTGATGGCGCAGCCAGCCGAGAGTGGCTCTATGTGTATCATTGGAGCCTCGATAGCCTATCCCGAGAATACGTGGTTTGAGATGGCTTGCGAAAGCCTCGGCAAGGAGCCTATCAATAAGGCCTATTCGGGAACTCGTCCGGGCGATGATGTCGTGAAGATGTCGCAGGGAACGCTCTTTGCGGAGGGCGAACACGACAAGTTTGAGATCTTTGCCGTAATGCATTGTCACGAGATGGAGATCTGCGATGAGTCGAAGTTGCTCGATGATTACAACGAGTATCAGCCTGCTGTCGAGATGGATTATTCACAAGCGTTTGATTATATCATTCGTAAATATGCCGACGAGTGCCGTGCGTTGGAGTTTGACTCTTCATCTAAATGGTATGGCTTCGAGGGTGGTAAGCCTGTGAAGATTGTACTTTGTACCTATTGGCATGATGCAAGACCTTTGTATAACGGAGGGGTACGCAGGTTGGTTGAGAAGTGGAACGATTGTGTCTATTTATGCTCCTTTGATACAAATATCGGATTTACGAAGGATGAGCCGGACCCTGAAACCGGCGAGCAGATTTCGTTGCGATATGCCAAGAATGGTTTTGGCGATACGGAGAATCTCTATGGAGTTGTGTATGGTTGGCATCCGACACGAGGACGAGATTCGGAGATTCAGCAACGAATGGCTAAAATCTTTGCCGATGCGTGCGCTCCGCTGGTGGAAAGAAAATAATTGATGTTGAGATAATAGAATTAGAGGAGGGTTAAATGCCCTCCTCTATCATTTCCAACTCGTATGAAGCCTTCTCCCATTCGTGCATCATATGGTCGTATTGCTGTTTTAACTCATCGTACGCCTTATAGTCGTCAGCGTTGTACTCCGAAGCAGTGGCAAATCGTGCGTCGTACTCTGCGATGCGGCTCTCGATTGCGGCGAGTTCTGCCTCGATGCTCTCCACTGCCTTGCGATGTTTGCGAATTAACTTCTCCTGCTCCTTTTTCTGCTCGTAGGAGAGTTTTCCCGACGAAGGGGCAGCGTTTACGGTACTCTGCTGCGGGGTAGGGGTGTTCTTGCGCTCAACCTCGTGCAAATCTTCTAACTTTCGCTTTTCGAGGAAGTAGTATATGCCACCTAAATATTCTCGTACACCACCGTCACGGAATTCATAGACTTTATCGACGATTCCATCGAGGAATTCACGGTCATGCGATACTACGACTATTGTGCCGTCAAACTTGCGCAGCGCCTCTTTCAAAATATCTTTTGAGCGCATATCCATATGGTTGGTAGGCTCGTCAAGTACCAGCAGATTGTGTGGTTCGAGCATCATACGAGCCATGGCAAGGCGTGAGCGCTCACCTCCCGAGAGTACCTTTACCTTCTTATCGACATCCTCGCCTCGGAAGAGAAATGCGCCGAGAATATCTCGCAGTCGGGTGCGAATATCGCCTACGGCAACACGATCGAGTGTATCATATACGGTGAAGTCGCCATTCATCAAGTCGTCTTGATTCTGGGCGTAGTAGCCCACGCTTACATTAGCGCCTATCTTGATAGTTCCCTCGGTTGGCTCCAATTCGCCGATAAGCATTCGTGCAAAGGTTGTTTTTCCCTCGCCGTTGCGTCCTACCAGAGCAATCTTATCGCCCTTATTGATTATAAACTCGGCACCGCCGAATACTCGGTGGGCGCCAAATGATTTTCCAACCTCCTTCACATCGGCAACAATCTGACCCGAACGTGGCGCTGGTGGAAATTTGATGTTGAGCGTAGCCAAATCCTCCTCCTCGACCTCGATGCGCTCCAACTTGTCGAGTTGCTTGATGCGGGATTGTACCTGATTCGACTTTGTTGGCTTATAACGGAACTTTTCGATAAACTCCTCGCTCTTCTCGATGAGGCGTTGCTGGTTTTGGTATGCAGCCAACTGTTGTGCACGTCTTTCGGCACGGAGTTGTACGAATTGCGAATATGGGACTTTGTAGTCGTAAATCTTTCCGAGCGACAACTCTATGGTGCGGTTGGTTACATTGTCCAGAAAGGCACGGTCGTGCGAGATGAGCAGCACTGCTCCGTTATAGTTCTTCAAATACTCCTCCAACCACTGTATAGACTCAATGTCGAGGTGGTTTGTAGGCTCGTCAAGCAGGAAAATCGATGGGCGGCGAAGCAGGAGTTTTGCCAACTCTATACGCATTCTCCAACCACCAGAAAAGGTGCTTGTAGGTTTGGAAAACTCCTCACGACGAAAACCGAGACCAAGCAGAGTCTTCTCAATGTCTGCGTCACGGGTATCTCCACCAAGAATGTGGTAGCGGTCGTTAGCGTCGTTGAGACGATGCAGTAATTTTTCATACTCTTCCGACTCGTAGTCTGTGCGCTCGGCAATCTCACGAGTCAAGGTTTCAATCTCACGCTCTATGGCAAGTACCTCCTCAAAGGCCTTGGCAGTCTCTTCGATGAGCGAGGTTGTGTCGGCAACCTGCATCTGCTGCGGCAGGTAACCGATAGAGCAGTCAGCGTTGCGTGTTACAGCACCAGATGTGGGCTGTTGTAATCCCGCTATAAGTTTGAGTATTGTGGTCTTGCCTGCACCATTGCGACCTACAAGACCGATGCGGTCCTTCGGATTGATAAGGAATGAAATCTGGTCAAAGAGAGTCCATCCTCCGAAACTAACCGAAAGATTATCAATAGAAATCATTTATGCCTCCAACATTTTTATTATTGCCTGCTTCGGATCTTCTGCGTTGAATACAGAGGAACCGGCAACGATAACATCTACACCGGCATTGAATACTTCGCCCGCATTTTTTTCGGATATTCCGCCGTCTATCTCTATCAGGCAGTCGCCTCCGCACTCTTGAATCATACGGCGGAGTGTGCGTACCTTGTCGAGCGAGTTAGGAATGAAAGATTGACCGCCGAATCCGGGTTCTACACTCATGACCAATACCATGTCGAGCATCGGCAGCCAAGGCTTCAAAACCTCAGGGGCGGTTGCTGGCTTGATGCTGATACCTGCCTTTGCACCCGCCTCGTGGATGGTATCAATGCATGCTTTTACATCCTCGGCAGCCTCATAGTGGAAGGTCACGTAGTCGGAACCGGCCTCTACGAAACGCTTGACGTAGCGAATCGGGTCGCAAATCATCAGGTGCGTGTCAATTACCTTTGTAGAGGCTTTGCGCACGGGTTTAAGTACAGGAAAACCGAATGAGATGTTAGGAACAAATACTCCGTCCATAACATCGACGTGTACCCACTCGGCCTGCGACTCCTCCAACATGTGGATGTCTCGCTCCAAGTTGCCGAAGTCGGCTGATAGTATCGAAGGTGCAATAATACGTTTCATAGCGCAAAAATAGTAATAATTGTCTGCTTTGACAAATCCGCAACCCGTAAAGAGTTTTTGACTTGCCATATTATTATCGGCGATTACGGCTTTAAGCCTTGTGATATGCAACGTATTGGCAACTCGTTCTATTGTGCGGAGTGCGTCTGTTGCATATCCTTTGCGTCGGTCGCTCTCGTTGTAAATCAAGATTCCGACCTCGACCTCTGTGCCGTCATAGTCGAAGAGGTCTATTGCTCCTACATGACGACCCTCGACCTCAATCATGAGGCGGAGTTGCCCGTTTGCCTCGAAACCTTGTTGCTGATTCTTGACAAACTCTTCGATTTGCTCTCTGGTGTAGGGTGGGTGAGGTGCGCTGAATTGCGCCAATGTCGGGTCGTTCTCCCATAAAAGAATAGTGTCGATATCCGAAGATTCGACACTACGCAATATGCATATTTCCCCTTTTAGAGTCATTCTATAAGCCAATTATCTGGTTACGGATAAGCATCGCAACGCCCCATGCAGGAGCATTGTCGCTCATCTTCGACTCGCGGAACTTGGTGTCCTTATATACAAGGTTGAGCGAGTACTTGTTGGTTGCCGATTTAAGTGGCAACATGATATAGTCGCCCGCTGCTGCGAGGTTACCTCCCACGATGACGGTCTCAGGATTGAAGATATTGATAAGAATTGCAACTGCCTTACCGATCTTCTCGCCGGCCTCCTCGATAAGTTCGATAGAGAGGTTGTCGTCGTTGCGAGCCGCATTGATAATGTCGTTGATGTGGATAGGCTCCTTCTTCTCGTATTTAGGACGCAGGATAGAGTTTGCTCCGTTGCGAATCAACTCGCTCATCTTCTCCTCAATGGCAAGACCCGAAACCTCGGTCTCTAAACAGCCCTTCTTGCCGCAGAAACAGATCTTCTCGTTGTCGAAGAACGGAATGTGTCCGAACTCGCCGGCGAAACCATTCTTTCCGTAGAAGAGTTTTCCGTTAACAACGATACCGATAGCAACACCCAATCCGAGGTGGAGGTAGATGACGTTGCTCTCGTCTTTTGAACGGCCGCAGGTGTACTCTGCATAGCAACGTGATCGGGTGTCGTTCTCGACAAGCACACGGATACCGATTCGACCTTCGATGATGTCTCGCAGCGACTCCTCGTAATTTGTGAAGTATTTGTACGAACGACCTAATTGCGAGTTTACACGACCCACGATACATACGCCTACACCGAGGATGTGACTCTTGTCGATGCCACAGTTGTTGATGAAATGCTCGATGTTGTCGCAAATCTTCTCCAAGCATTGCTCACGGTCGCTCAACTCGAAGGTGTTATCCACTACCTCGTGGATAATGTTGTTTTTCAAGTCTGTGACTACAAAAGTCATACGGTCACGACCTACGTTTACGCCCGCAAAGTAGATTGTGGTGTTGGTCAGTCCGAATACGTTAGGGCGACGACCACCGGGGGTCTCTACCTTGCCTAAATCGGTAACGATATTCTCGTCAACCAACTCCTGAACGAGTTTGGTCATGGTCGGCACACTGATTCTCAACTCCTTGGTCAACTCCGCAAGTGTTGCTTCGCCATTCATCGCCATATATGCGATGATGTTACGCTTAATTATATTGTTCTTATGCAGAAGACCTTTATTTTCGGTCTCCTGATTGTTGAAGAAATCGATTAAAGAACTCATGTTATTGCATAGTTTTTATTCCAACTCTGATGCAAATATACAAAAAGGAGCGGAAAAAATCCACTCCTTACTTAATTTTTTTATAAATTTAATCAATTTTCTTAAAGATTTGCCTTTGATTCAGCCAAAACCTCCGCATTTGTCTTCTTAATAAGACCTTGAAGTACATTGCCGGGACCGAGTTCGGTAAAGTCGGTAAAACCATCCTTGACCATATTCTGCACAATCTGTGTCCAGCGTACGGGGGAGGTAAGTTGTGCTATAAGGTTCTGCTTGATTGATTCAGGGTCAGTGTATGGCTTGGCATCAACATTTTGATATATGGGACATACGGGAGTGTTGAATGTTGCATCAGCGATTGCCGCTTCGAGTTCCTGACGTGCCGGTTCCATCAGTGGGGAGTGGAATGCTCCGCCTACGGGGAGAACCAATGCACGGCGGGCGCCTGCCTCTTTGAGTTTTGCGCAGGCCTCATTTACCGCCTCTACGGTACCTGAAATTACGAGTTGTCCTGGGCAGTTGTAGTTGGCCGCAACCACTATGCCCTCGATGCTGTCGCACACCTGCTCGATAGTCTGGTCGGGGAGTGCAAGCACGGCGGCCATTACGCCGGGTTGAGCCTCGCAAGCCTTTTGCATGGCAGCGGCACGCTTGGCAACGAGGCGAAGGCCATCCTCGAATGAGAGTGCACCTGCCGCTACGAGTGCGGAGAACTCGCCGAGCGAGTGTCCTGCAACGGCATCTGGCTTAATGCCGAGGGTTGAAGCAAGGATTACCGAGTGAAGAAAGACGGCGGGTTGTGTTACGTTGGTCTGTTTTAGTTCCTCAGCCGAACCCCCGAACATAACATCGGTAATGCGGAATCCCAACACCTCATTTGCCTTCTCAAACATCTCTCTCGCCTCTGCCGAATTATCATATAGGTCTTTGCCCATTCCTGAGAATTGAGCGCCCTGGCCCGGAAATACGAATGCTTTTTTCATCTTTATTTTCTCGTTTTTTAGTAAAAATTTTTGCAAAAATAGTTAAAAAAGCATAACTTTGTTATTTGATGTGGTATGAACTGCATATTTTAAGATTAAAATATCATGCAAAATATAATTTTATTATGAATCTTTACAAAACTCCGATATTTAGGTTGCTGCACCTGAATGTCGAAAAAGGCTTCGGAAACTCGGAGCAAGATGGTGATTTGAAGTATGAAAATGGCGGTGAAGCCTGGGATGAGTAAACAGATGCGGTTATGAGAAAGTATAAACTCCTTACGATTGTTTTTGCGACACTTGCCACAGTGGCTTGTTCGCAAGTAGAAGAAGAGATGGATTATATCGGAGCCGAGACTATCTCGATGGTTGGAGCCTCGATTGATGATCCTGCAACACGTACTTATGCATTGGTTGGAGCCGATGGTACGGTGCAGATGTTATGGGCTTCGGAGGATAAGATTTTGCTTACCGACGGCTCTGCATCTTCTGTATTTACCTTGAAGTCGGGTGTAGGTACCAAACAGGCAACCTTTACCGGCTCAATATCGACAAATCAGAAGAGTCTTAATGCTGTCTATCCGGCATCGTCGGCAAAAGTTGACGGCTCGCAGGTTAAGGTTACAATCCCGACCGTACAGTCTTATGTTGCCAAAAGCGATGTGAGTGTTGAGGGGCGCAACCTGATGCTCGGTTCTACAAGCAATGGCTCGGACTTTTCATTCTATACGATAGGTGCATTGGCCCGTTTTGCGGTTAAGGTTGGAGATTCGGAGACGATAAACTCCGTAACGATGCGTGTTGAGAATGGCTGTTTGGCTGGCGAGGGTGTTGCCGATTTTCAGAATTTGACATTGGGCGAACTCTCATCCGACGAGGTGATGCTCAACTATGCAGAGCCCGCTACGGGTACAACGTCTGATGGTTGGGCGTTGATTGCTCCGCTCGATTTTACTACCTTAAAAGGTAATGTTTATTACGATGTCATTACCTCGAAGGGTTGTTATACATTCTGCCGCAAGCCTACGAAGAAGTTCTTGCCGGGATATATCTATAACTTCCCGCTCTCGATTGATAAGTTTACGAAGGTGAATAGCGAGAGCGAGTTGGCTGATGGTAAATATCTCTTCAAGAGCAACAGCTCGTCGCTGACCGTGCAAATGGTGCGTGCTACCGATACCACTATTGCAGTGGGCTGGTCGGCATACGGATTCCCGGAGGATGCATCGCAGGATAAGGCGGATACATACGAACTCTTCCTCTATGACGCACAGGATAATCTGCTTTTGGCTTGGCGCCCGAATAATAATCAATGTTCGGAGTCCGGCAAAAAGATTTATTCAAACAGCGCATACTTTAAGACTCGATTTATCTTTACAGGCCTGACACCTGATACCGTGTACAAAGTGTTGGTTAAGAATGTTACCGATAATGTGACATCGAATCTGCTGACCGTTTCGACTCCGCAGACGGATTGCGATAAGATTGTTTCGCTTGCGAAGAACGAGGGCGATGTAATCCTGTTCGAGAACTTCGGTAAACTCGTTTGGAATGGCGACCTTACAACATTCTCGGCAGGTTATGAGGCTTCAAATGCTACGGAACTCAATGATATTGAGGATGGTATCGCCTGGGGTGATTATCGCTCTACGAGCCAGACTAACTATAAGTACTCTGTATGTACACGAGAGCGCAACCTCTTTACGACATATTCGATTAAGCAGTTTACTCATAGTTTGGGCTTGGGTGATTGGTGCTATTGGAGAAATTCGGCAGATGATTCAACATCTTCATCCTCGTCAACTATTCTTTTGCGTCCGGGTTATCTGAAACTCGGTGCTTCGAATGTTCGTGCAGGTATTGTTTCATCGCCACTGACTCCGTTGCTTGGTAAGGCTACCGTAAGAGTTTCGTTCAAGGCAATGACCTATGGTACAACATCGGTGGACGACTACCTCGACGTTACTGTCAAGGCTTTGGATAATGTTACTATTGATGATAAGTGGCGAGCATCTTCCTATGACGTGGTTGCGGAGAATAACTTCTTACTCAAATCGGAGTTGAAATGGAACGATTATACGGTTGAGTTGAGCGGTGTAACCCCTACATCACGTATCCTTGTCGGTGGCGGTGCTGCAAATGTCTCTTCGAAGCATAACCGTTTCCATGTAGATGATATAAAGGTTGAGTTTGTGAAGTACGATGACGAGTCGATAAATACGGCAGTGCCTGTTGTAGAGCAGGTGGCGGCTTCGTCCTCATCTGTAACTGTCGAGTGGACAAAGACTTCGGGTAGTGCTTATACCGTTATGGCGTATAGCGATGCTGCTTGCTCGAATCTGTTACAGAGTCGTGCATTCAATGTAGGCCATGCAAGTTACTTTGGCACTTGGCCGCCACGCTTCACTATTCCGGGTCTGAATGCTAATCGTACATATTACGTAACCGTGAAGGATAGTAAGGGCGCTATTTCTCGTCCTATCGCAGTTCGTACTCTCGACTTGTCGGAATTGGATTCGAAAACGGTTTTGTCTGCCAATTTCGATTTGACCTGTATGGGCGGTGATTACGTTAATCAGGCCTACTCGGTTAAGATTGCAGCAAATAGTTCGGCAACAACCTTGCCGGATGCAATGTCGAGTGTGTCGGTAGTATTGCCGTCGGCTGACGGTACAGCATTGTCGGATTGCTCGGATAATGTAGTTTCGTTGTTTGAATTGGAGGGATGGGAGTCTGTGAATGCATACCCACGTCAGGGCTATTTCAAGTTGGGAACAGCCTCTGCGGCAGGTAGCCTGACGACACCGGGCCTTGTAAATATCGCTGAGAATAACGTGCAGGTAAACGTATCGTTTAAGGCTTGCCCGTATTTGAGTAGTGCAACAACTCCGCAGACTGATTATATATATGTACGTCTGATAGATGGTAGTACAGGTGCGGAAAAACTTTCGAAGAAGGTTGCTATCCCTGGATATAAGACTATGCCTGGCTGGGACGACTATTCGGTTGTCTTCACGGGAGTAAATTCTAACGATAAGATTCAGTTTGCAAGCGGAGCAGATAGCCAGTCATGCTTCTGTCTTGATGAGGTCCTGATTACGTCCGATGCAGCAGTCGTTATGGGTGATATATGCGGATATGTAACCGATTCGACAGGTGCTCCTATGTCGGGTGTCGTGGTTAGTGACGGATTTACGGCCGTAAAGACCTCGTCACGAGGTTTCTACTCAATGGACGTTCACCAGGATTGTTGGTATATTTATATATCTATACCTGCGGATTGCGAGGTCCCTATTAATAGTTATGGACAGCCGGCGTTCTTTACAAAGTATAGCGAGAAAACCAAGCGTTATGACTTTACGCTGACTAAATTGGCAAATGGTCCGGAGAAGAAGTTCTCGTTGTTCTGCCTTGCTGACCCACAGTGTAGGAACTCTACCCAGCGTGGACGATTCAAGAATGAGAGTGTGCCGGATATTAAGGCTCATGCAGAAAGTAAGGGCATTCCTTGTTATGGTGTGACACTTGGTGATGTCGCATATTCCGAAGGAAATACTAACTGTGTGTCGCAGATGCCATATTTGCGTGATCATATGGCTAAAAGTGTAATCGGAATGCCTATATTCCAGACCATGGGTAATCATGACTATACTTATTTTAAATCTGGGCAGGAGCTTAAGGCGGATGAAACAAGCAGTAGCGCTCAAATTAAGGCTCAGCGAGCATTCGAGGATGTCTTTGGCCCTATCAACTATTCGTGGAACAGAGGTGATACTCATATTGTATGTATGCGTAATATGCTGTGGAATAGTTTTACCGATGCGTCTAACTATAAGTGTGGATTCTCAGATGAGCAGTACGAGTGGCTTAAACAGGACCTTTCGTATGTGTCGAAGGATAAAATGGTTATTCTTTGTGTCCATATTCCGTTGGTTAGTTATACAGGTTCTTCTTATCCAAATGTTTCAAATGTAATTAAACTTTTAAAGCAGTTTAAGGAGGGTCATATCATGTCGGGTCATACGCATTATATGCGTAATGAACCAACAAAATTAGGTGTCTTTGAGCATGTCCATGCAGCCGTATGCGGAACTTGGTGGTACTCTAATGTCAATGGTGACGGCTGTCCTAACGGATATGGCGTTTATGATATAGAGGGTGCGACAGTTACTAACTCTTATTATAAGGGAGTAAATACCGGTATGGATGATCGTGATTATCAGATTCGACTCTATCGAGGCAATATGCGTTGTGGTGGTAGATATGACTATATACAGTTGCAACACGGTAGCAATGTTATCTTGGCAAATGTATTTAATGCAGATGCTGGATGGAAGGTAAAGGTTTACGAGAATGATGTATATAGCGGCGATATGACTATGATACCAAATTATAGAGAAACAGAGCCTGCTATTGGTACAAGTGAATCAAGTCCTTGTAAGCCGTCAACCTCTTCGAGTCAAGATTGGTGGGCTATCGGCTACCATACAGGAGTTATAGGTCGAGGCCATTCAAGTGTTGGTGGTAGGCGTACAAGTTATACTACAAACCTCTTCTATCATATGTATAAGTACACGCTCAAAAATGCTTCGGCAAAGGTGCGTGTTGAGGCTACAGACCGTTGGGGAAGGACATATTCAGCCTCGACGTTTACCGGAAATTACGATTATTCGGTTATGGAGACCAAATAATATTTGATAGAAATAAATACAAAGGAGTGAGGTTGCTGTAAGGTGGCAACCTCACTCCTTTTTTTTCGGCGTGATATTTGGAACGTAGGCGGGTACAATCAAAACTATTACGCTTATGAAAAGAAAATTACTAATTATCTTTACGCTTGTCTTGTTTGGAGTTATGTGTGCCGTGGCTTATACGCAGTCGGCTAAGGGGTCGAGTGATAATAGCGATACTGTCGATAGTCGGCAGATGGAGCGAGAAGAGCGTCACAGAGAGCGAGAGGAGCGACGAGCGCAGCGATTAGCCGAATATGAACGCTATATCGATTCGTTGGTATTATCTCGTCAATTTCAATTTATCCCGCAGGATATCGAACAACAGCCGGCAGGCTCGGTGCGACAACTCAATAATCCCAATTTTCAGTTGGCGGTGTGGGGTAGTGAGGTGGATGTCTGTTTGCCATATATTAAGGGTGTGACACCGCCGTATTACTACGTGATACTGAACTATACGCTCCCTTCCGTGTCGCACTATCTGACAGAACAGACGCATGAGGGATGGGTAGTTTCGTTCGACAGTTCGTTATACTCTGTTACGGATTACCACTTTTCGCTGAATATATATCCTTCGTCAGGTAGCGCTACACTGACCATATCTACATCGTGGTATCCAGATGTGGAGTATGACGGCTCGATTATAAGCCTGAATTGATAAGAGAGAGTCGGGGGGTGAGGGGTTGTCCGAGAGCGATGCCTCTCGCACCCTCTTTGCTCTCTTTTGGATTCAGGCGGGGTTTTGCGATGCCCGACAGGCTATTCTTTGAGGGAAAAGTCGGCAATAGGGTATGGTTTCTCAATAGTTTTTACTATCTTTGTCCATTATACAAATTTAAGGATAAAGGTATGAATTTTAAGATTGGTCACGGATATGATGTCCACGCATTGGGAGAGGGGCTGCGCCTTGTACTCGGTGGCGTGGATATTCCGCATACAAAGGGGTGTATTGCTCATTCGGATGGCGATGTGCTTATTCACGCTATATGCGATGCACTGCTCGGAGCGTTGGCATTGGGTGATATTGGCAAGCACTTTCCTGATACATCGGCAGAGTTTAAGGGTATAGACTCCCGTTTGTTGCTCGAAAGGGTTGTTGTATTACTCTCGGAGCATGGCTATCGTATCGGTAATATAGACTCGACGATTGCGATGCAGCGCCCGAAGTTGCGTCCGCATATTGATCAAATGCGTGCCAATATTGCTGCCTCGGCGGGCATTGGCGCAGAGTGCGTGTCAGTCAAGGCAACCACTACGGAGCATCTTGGCTTCGAGGGCGAAGAGAAGGGAGTTTCGGCGACAGCCGTGGTATTGATATATAAAGAATCATAAAAATATTTAAGAGATATGGCTACAATAAGAGATTTGCAACCACAACTTGTGTGGGAATTGTTTGACGATATTACACGAGTGCCTCGCCCGTCGAAGCACGAGGAGAAGATGACGGCATTCTTGGAGGCGTTTGCTGCCAAGCACGGCATCGAGTGTCACAAGGACGAGATAGGTAACATAGTGATGCGTAAGCCTGCAACCAAGGGCTACGAGAATCGTCCGACGGTAATCTTGCAGGCGCATACCGATATGGTGTGCGAGAAGAATTCGGATGTTCAACACGACTTTTTTACCGATCCTATCCGTACACGTATCGTGGATGGTTGGGTAATGGCAGAGGGTACGACATTGGGTGCCGATTGCGGTATCGGTGTGGCCGCTGCTTTGGCTGTTATGATTGACCCGGAGATTCAGCACGGACCTATTGAGGCTCTCTTTACAGTTGATGAGGAGACAGGCCTTACAGGTGCGTTCAACCTCGGTAAGGATATGATTTCGGGCAAGTATCTCATCAATCTCGACTCGGAGGATGATGGCGAACTATTTATCGGTTGTGCGGGCGGCGTAGATACCCTGGCGACCTTCAAGTATGTGCAGGAGGCAGCCCCTGCCGATTATCTCTACTATCGTGTAGATGTATCGGGGCTTTGCGGCGGCCACTCAGGTGATGATATAGATAAGGGTCGTGCCAACTCGAATAAATTGCTTGCTCGTCTGCTTATGGAGTCGCAGAAGCAGTTTGGGCTGCGTTTGAGCCGTTTTGATGGTGGAAATCTGCGCAATGCAATTCCACGTGAGGCCTATGCCGTAGTGGCTGTTCCGTCACAGCATAACGAGAAGTTCGAGAGTCTTGTTTCGGCTTTTGCTGCTGATTTTAAGGAGGAGTTCCGTTTTACGGAGCCTAACTTGCGTATGACGCTTTCGCAGACCGAGCCTGCAAATGTTATGGATGACGCATCGCAGAAGGCGTTGCTTGCCGCTTTGGTAGGTGTGCCAAATGGAGTTTTGGCGATGTCTTTTGCTCTGCCGGGATTGGTTGATACCTCGACAAACCTTGCATCGGTAAAGTACTTTGGAGAGGATACGATTGTCGTGACTACTTCGCAGCGTTCATCGTCGGAGAGTGCTAAATTATATGCAGCGTCCTCGGTTGAGTCTGTATTTGCTTTGGCGGGTGCATCTGTTGAACATTCGGATGGCTATCCGGGATGGGCTCCAAATCCTCAATCCGACCTTTTGGAGTGGTGCAAGAGCAGTTATGCTACGCTCTTTGGCGTTGAGCCTAAGGTTAGAGCCATTCACGCAGGTTTGGAGTGCGGACTCTTCCTCGAAAAGTATCCTCATTTGGAGATGGTCTCTTTCGGTCCGACCTTGCGAGGTGTACACTCGCCTGATGAGCGTATCGAAATCGCTACGGTGGATAAGTTCTGGCAGTTGTTGCTTGATGTTTTGAAACGAGTAGAATAACCCCAAGTATAATATGATGAAGAGATCTCTATTAATACTGCTTGCAATGCTCTCGGTATTCGTGGGCAGAGGACAGGCGCATCTGAATATTGTACCGTTGCCCGTTAAGGTGCAGGAGAGTGAAGGTGCGTTCCACTTATCGTCGAGTACCCAGGTGTGTGTTGGCGATAAGTCATTGGAGTGTGTGGCTGCGCACTATGTTGAGCAACTCGCTAAACTTGGTGTGCAGGGATTGCGTGTTGCCTACCGTCTGCACCGAAGCGATGCGATAAACCTTTCGCTTGCCGAAGGACTTGGCGAGGAACAATATATGTTGGATATTTCCGATAAGCAGATATGTGTGAAAGGCGGTTCCGAGAGGGCTCTCTTCTATGGTTTGCAGACCCTGCGACAGATTGTTTCGGCGTCGAAAGGTGACGCTGACGGTGTGTTGCTTGCAGGTGTGCATATTGATGACTATCCATTCTTCGGCTATCGTGGAGCAATGCTCGATGTTTGCCGTCATATATTTAGCGTTGAGGAGGTTAAGCGCTATATCGATATTCTTGCTCTGCATAAGATTAATCGCTTGCATTGGCACCTGACCGATGATCAGGGATGGCGTATTGAAATCCGTCGCTATCCTAAGTTGTCGAAGGTGGGAGCAATGCGAGATGAGACGCTTGTGGGCAAGTATCGTTCCTCGGAAGTCTATGACGGAATGCCTTACGGAGGCATATTTACGCAGGATGAAATTCGTGAGGTGGTGCGCTATGCTGCCGAGCGTTATATTGTGGTTATACCAGAGATTGAGATGCCTGGTCATGCTGTGGCGGCACTTTCAACCTATCCGCACTTAGGTTGTAGCGGAGGTCCATATAAGGTGCGCACTACGTGGGGCATCAGCAAGGAGGTCTTCTGTGCAGGTCGTGAGACAACCTTTGAGTTTGTCGAAAATGTCCTCTCGGAGGTCCTTGAACTCTTCCCTTCCGAGTATATACATATTGGTGGTGACGAGTGTCCGAAGGAGGCTTGGCAGAGTTGCCCTGACTGCCAGAAACGCATTGCCGACGAGGGTTTGAAAGACGAGCATGAGTTGCAGAGTTATTTTATGCAGCGAGTGGAGCGATGGTTGACATCAAAGGGTCGCAAGATAATCGGTTGGGACGAGATTTTGCAAGGTGGAGTTTCTCGCAGTGCTACGGTTATGTCATGGCGAGGTAAGAAGGGCGGTATTGAGGCCGCAAAACTCGGTAACGATGTGATTATGGCTCCGAATACACACTGCTACATAGACTATTATCAAACCTCTGACCCTGTGACGAATGGTGAACCGTTGGCTAATGGTCGTCGTCCGTTGCCGATGAATAGGGTCTATGCGTTGGACCCTTACGAGGGTCTTACCGAGCAGGAGTGTAAGTTTATCAAGGGAGTGCAGGTTAATCTATGGACCGAGTACATCTCAACCTTTGACCATGTGCAGTATATGCTTCTGCCACGTCTGGCAGCACTTTCGGAGGTAGGTTGGGCGTATCCTCGCAAGAATTACCAGGATTTTTCTGCCCGTATGCATACATTGCGAAATCTCTACGATAAGGAGGGATATCGCTATGCTCCGTATTTCTTTAACGGCATAGAATAACGAGTGTAAAATGCATATCTCATCACACTCCATACGTACAGCCTCAATGCCCTTGGGAATGATTGTCGGAGCATTGCTCTGCCGACAGATTGTAGCCCTTGATACGTTGTGTGGCGGAATGTTGACCCCTGTGATGATATGCACATTGCTCTTCTTTACATTCTGCCGTGTCGATGTGCGAAAGATGCGCCCGACGATGATGCACCTTTGGCTTATCGTGGCACAGATTGCGTGCAGCATTGCTATATATCTTCTTCTGCGCCCCTTTGGGGATACGATTGCGCAGGGTGGAATGATTTGCGCCTTGGCTCCCGTGGCAATGGCTGCGGTGGTTATTGGAGGCATGCTCGGTGCTAATGTGGAGTCGATGGCAACGTATAGCCTTATATGTAATATCGTGACGGCATTTGTTGCTCCCGTGATACTCTCGCAGGTGGGTAGCAACGGGTGTTCGTTGTGGCAGATTTTGGCAAAGGTTGCACCGCTACTTGTTACACCATTTGTGGCAGGGCAGTTGTGCCGACTTATGTTGCCGAGTGTGGCTACGTGGTTTGCAAACCATTCACGCCTCTCGTTCTATATTTGGTTGGCTTCGTTAGCGGTGATTATGGGGCGCACGACTGCATTTATTATTGATTATGGTACGGAGCGTAGTGCCGAGGAGGTTACTCTGGCAGCGGTGGCAGGTGTGATATGTATAGTTCAGTTCTCGCTGGGTCGATACATTGGTCGTAGATATGGCGATGTTGTGGCGGGAGGACAGTCGCTCGGACAGAAGAATACGGTATTGGCGGTGTGGATGGCGCAGTCGTTCCTCGATCCACTCTCTTGTATCGCTCCGACAGCATATATTGTATGGCAAAATATTGTTAATTCCTATCAACTTCACAAACAGAAAGATTTATGAAGATAGCCGATATAGAGTTGCGTGACCGTGCGCTGTTTCTGGCACCTATGGAGGATGTTACCGACCCCTCGTTTAGGTATATGTGCAAGAGGTTTGGTGCCGATATGGTAACCACCGAATTTATCTCTTCGGATGGGTTGATTCGTGATGCGTGGAAGTCTCGTGCAAAACTCAATATCTCAGATTTTGAACGCCCTGTGGGTATTCAAATATATGGTAATCAGATAGAGCCGATGGTCGAGGCGGCACGTATTGCCGAGACGGCCGATCCCGATGTTATAGATATCAATTTCGGCTGCCCGATGAAGAAGATTGCGGGTCGTGGTGCTGGCTCTGGAATGATGCGTGATGTGCCGCTGATGGTCGAGATGACTCGACAGATTGTGCAGGCGGTAAAGAAGCCCGTGACGGTAAAAACCCGCTTGGGTTGGGACGACGATTCGAAAAATATCGAGGAGATTGCCGAGCGCTTGCAGGATGTAGGTATCGCTGCACTGACCATACACGGTCGTACCCGTTGCCAACTCTATCGTGGTGAGGCGGATTGGACACTCATCGGTAAAATCAAGAATAACCCTTCGATACATATCCCGATTATCGGTAACGGAGATATTGATTCTCCACAGAAGGCAAAGGAGATGTTCGACCGCTATGGTGTTGATGCTGTGATGATTGGCCGAGCAACTTATGGTCGTCCGTGGATCTTCCGTGAGGTGCGCCACTATCTTGAAACGGGAGAATTGCTTCCGCAACCGTCAGTTGTCGAGCGTGTGGCTATTGCCAAGGAGCACCTTGCTAAGTCGGTAGAGGTTAAGGGCGAGAGGGTAGGAGTTTTGGAGATGCGTCGCCACCTATCGAACTATTTCAAGGGCTTGCCAAACTTTAAGGATACACGCATGAAACTCGTAACCTTGAATGATGTCGAGGAGTTACAAGATACAATCTCCTCTATCGCCGACAGGTGGGGAGATTATGAGTTCGGAGACGTGGTGCCACCGCCGCTCTCTCATGACATATAATCCATTGATATAACGGATGTTAATACTTGCGCACTTTGGTTGCAGCAGTCTGACAAGTGTTACAATCGGCAATAGCGTTACCTCCATATGTGCCTCGCAACTCGGTAGATGCCTACAAATCAACCCGATATTGGGGCGATTACGCCGCAGATATTGTCGGCTACGACTTTTAGTAAATAGAAGTTAAATATAAATTAGAAAAGGGGGCTGTCGCAAACTTGTTGGACAGCCCCTTGGTTTATTCTATATTTATTACATTGCAGAAGGAGCGCCTTGTGGAGCGCCGTCGCCGCCCTTATGACGACGTGGTCGCATCTTCTCTACAAGGAAAACCTTTGATAGTTGCTCGGGCGTGAGATAACTCTTGAATACACGAGTGTACTCCTTTTTGCAGGTGATAACGTCGGCATCGGCATTGAGTTGTGCCATGACCATACGGAAAGCAGCCTTGTTGTCAATCTCTTGGTCCTTGTATGAGTCCATAAACATCTTTAACTCCTTGTGGATATTGCGAACCTCCTTCTGGTAGCTCAAAAATATGGGCGCAAATTTCTCGGCTTGCTCAGGGGTGAGTTCGAGGGCCTCGACAATATGTGCAATACGCTCAACGGGAGTCTTCTTCTGACGAGGCTCACCTTGGCCTGAGAACCCGCCCGGAGGAGGTCCCATAGGTGGTTGTGCTGTGGCGCTACCGATAGCGAGCAACGCAAACAGTGTGAAAATAAGTCGTTTCATACGCTTCTCTAATAAAATGTTTATGCAAATATAGCAAAATTTAGAATTATAATATCGAAACTAAGACAAAGATTCGTTTGGAGAATGCTTTTGTAATGGCACTACAAGAAACTTGTGGATAATATTGGCTAAATCTAATTGCTAAAAGCATTGGTTAGAAACTCCATAACATCGACCCCGTCGGCATAGTCGTTCAATGCCGGATATTGAGCCTTGCCAAGAGGTACAGCGTTAGGGATTTCAGAAATGTTCGACACTACGCACTGCAATTGCTCTCGGTGCATGTTGAGCCACTCTTCTATACTGGAAAGAGAGTCGTAATGAGAGATGTTTATGCGGCTGATTTCGGCAGGAAATACCGCTTCTCCCTCAACCATTACAGCCGTGTCAAGGTCACGAAACGGCTTGTTGTGCATTGTGAGCAAAGCACGTGTACGCAGGTAATTATTGCGATAGCCGATACACATTGTCGGCGGTGTGATGACGGGAGTATAACCTTGTGGCGCAAATATGAGTGAGACGCTGCGGCATCCCAAACCTGAGTATGAGAAGATGTCGGACGAGAGTCTTTGTAACTCCTCCTCGCTCTCATTGCCCGAAAGGATGGCCACCGAGTGACGAGAACCTCGCAATAGGTGCGGAATTGAGCCGTAGAGGTTACGGAAATGGAGGTTTGCGCTATCTCCACCCGTGGCAATCACAGCGTCGATGCTGTCGGTGCCGTTCCACTCCTCGATAGCGATTTGCGGCTCTATATCTCGTAGAGAATCAATGAGGTATCGCATAATGACTCTATCTTTCGATGAGAGTTTAACTAACGCACGATTACCGCTTGCTACGACACAAAGCATATCGAAAAATCCTACGGCAGGGATGTTGCCAGCCATAACGATGCCTATGCTATGTGGTATGCGAGGTGTCTGCTCGTAAGATGAGAGCCACGCCTGCAATTTCGACTCGTCGAGCATCTCTTGGCGAATAGCCTCGATGGCACGGCATATATCCTGCTCGGTAAACCACTCGTTCTCCTGTTGCGCCTGTGCAATGACATGGCGAGATTCCTCGCTTTGTCCAAAGGTGGCAAGGTGTGAGCCGAGTCGTGCAAATATCTTTGCGGTATTCATCATACCGCAAAGATAGGAAAAAAGATGTTACTTGCTCTGCTCGTAATAGGATTTATCAAGACCGAGTACAAAATTTTTTCTGCCGACAATCGCTACTATTGCCATAATGGCTGCCACGACAGCAGAGGAGATGAACGGAAAGTTCTGCGAATGGGTGTGAAATATGCGCTGCAAGAGTCTTAAAATGAATGGACAAAGTATGATGGCTATATAGTTGGCTGACATCACAATTGCCAAAGCCTTTGTGGCAAGGTTTGGAGGAGCAATAATGGCCGTCTTGTCGTAGATGAGTGGCTGCATGATACCGTAACCAAGACCTGCGAGTATAATGCCGATGGTAAGCATTCCGACATTATGGAAAATACCGACACAGAGTAATCCTATGACTATGGCGCATAACGAGATGATGTTGGTGTAGGAGCGTATTGTGCGGATAATGCGTCCGAGAAATAATCCCGGAGCCATTATGGCAAGGAAGAATAGCGATATAATAAAACCTGAAACCTCGGCTTTTATCTTATACTGCTCTATTAGAAATGAAGTGTTGAACGTTACGACAAGCACCACATATGTAACCAAAAAGTAGAATAGTGTGAGCGATACGAGATGACGCATGTTGATCTTTGATTGCTTGTATTGGTCGCTCTCCTTTGGCTCTGGTGCAGGCGGTGTGTTTCGCAGGCGCAGAGCAAGCAGGAGCGATATGCCCGGCAGCAGATAGACGAGAAAAGAGTAATGCCAATTTATGTCTGCAATGTATCCCGTGAGCGATGTGGCGGCTACGAGCGTAAGATTGTTTATGGCGGAGGAGTAACCGAGTTGTCGTACACGATAATCGCCCGTAAAGTAGTCCACGACCAAACCTGTTGAGAGAGGTACAATCATACCTGCTCCGATGCCGAGAATACAACTTATGATGATGAGCCACTTCATATCCTTGGCAATAAGACACGCCACTCCGCTTAAAAAGAATATCGCTAAACCTGTGTAGAGCATAACGAGTTTGTCACGGCTGGCGGAGAGGTGTCCGGCGAGCAGTACAAACGGAATGATAAGGAGAGACGGAAGCGATGTGAGCATCTGTATTTCGAGGTCGGATGCCTTCGGGAATATGTTGTTCAACTCGCCAAGGATAGGGGATATAGCCAGTCCTGGGAGTGATGTAACGGCTGATATTGACCAAATAGCGATGAGTATCCACAACGAGATGTAGCCTTTTCCAGTATTGATTTTCATACGATAGCGATTTTATTGCGGTAGGGTAGCAAAGACAATGCCGATAATATTTTGAATTTTGGATTAAAAAACATACTTTTGTATTCATATGGAGGAGATTTTGAATAATATCGAAGAGACAGCCTACGATGTGGTTGTCGTTGGAGCCGGTGCTGCAGGTTTGATGGCTGCCGGCACTGCTGCTCGTAACGGAGCAAAGGTACTCTTGTTGGAGAAGATGGAGAAGCCCGCACGTAAGGTACGTATTACGGGTAAAGGTCGTTGTAACCTGACCAATGCACGAGGAGAGGAGGAGTTTGCCGAGAATATCCGCACGAATATAGATTTTCTGAAAATTGCTTTTGCCGAGTTTTCGAATCGTGCTACGATGCGCTTCTTTGAGCGTATGGGCGTGAAATTGCGCACCGAGCGTGGTGAACGTGTCTTCCCTGAAAGTGGTAAGGCCGCAGATGTGGCAAACGCCTTGGAGTTCTATTGTCGAGATTATGATGTCGAGATTCAGTGTAACTGCCGTGTTTCGGAGGTGCTGACCCTCGGCAACAAGATATATGGAGTGAAGTATTTCAATAAGCGAGGCTTCGAGCGTAAAGTTGAAACCCCGAATGTGATTATTGCTACGGGAGGAGTTTCTTATCCACGTACAGGCTCGACGGGCGACGGCTATATGTTTGCCGATGCGTTGGGTCATTCAATCGAGGATGTGCGTCCGTCGCTCACTCCGCTTGTAACGTCACACCCACAGGCACAGTATATTCGTGATGTGTTGTTGCGTAACGTCAATGTCAAGTTGTTTGTCGATGGCGAGGAGTTGCGAGAGGAGTTTGGCGAAATCTCATTCTCGGATAGAGGTATCGAGGGTGCTACGACTCTGCGTTTGAGCCGTGATGCTGTGGATGCTCTGTTGGAGGAGCGCAGTGTTAAGTTGGTGCTTGACTTGAAGCCTGCACTGACGGAGGAAATTCTGCGTGAGCGTATAAAGCGAGAGGTGGCAGATATGCAGCCAGAGGAGTTGTTTGCCGAGTTGGTACGCCGTTTGGTTCCGAAGCCGTTGGTAGTTCCTATTTGTAAGGAGTTGGATGTACATTCACGTCTCTATATCTCGAAGGTTACCGATGCCGAGTTCGAGCGCCTTATTAAGGTATTGAAAGGTTGGTCATTCCCAATCTCGGATTACGCTTCGTTCGACTATGCTATTGTTACCGCAGGAGGTGTTAACTGCGCAGAAGTGAACGAATATACGATGGAGTCGAAACTCGTTAAAGGCCTTTATTTTGCAGGAGAGGTGCTTGATATTGACGCAAATACGGGAGGTTATAACCTACAAATCGCATTCTCTACGGGCCACTTGGCAGGATTGCTTAAAAAGTAATCGGAGCAACAGGGGCAGATGTATATTGCACGAGAGGTTGGAAAGATGAAACAGACGGGCCGAAATATTAAACGAAGATTGTATGCCTTTACGTTGCTGCATAATCGCCTGCAACGTGCCAAGTACTATCGTGGCTATGGTATACACTCGCCATTCGTTTATATGTTGGTGCGTCGAGCCTTTATGGCTACCTCGGTAGAAAGACAAGGCGAGGGGTCGCTCTACGATGTTCTGTTACGCAGCGGTGTTGCCAAGCGACGTGCCGTGCAGTTACAGGCCGCTTTTGATTATTGCGAGGCAGAGCGCTTTTCGGTAGATGGTAAGGAAGGGGATTTTCGTATTTTTACGGCCTCTTATCCTACGGAGCTGCTTGCTGAGGCTTGTCTGTTGGCACAAAGCGATAGCGCTACGGCCGTGATTATGAAGCCGTATGCCGATAGAGAGCGACAGAGTGCCTGCCAAAGTATTGTGGAGTGTCACGACTCAACAAGCGTTGATAATCGTGGATTTTTGATGCTCTTCAATACTAAGAGGTTGCCTAAACAACATTTTAGACTTTAATAACGCTATGAAACTCTATACCAAATGTGGCGATAAGGGCAAAACCTCACTCATCGGTGGTGAGCGAGTGCCGAAGTATGATCTGCGTGTCGAGGCTTACGGCACGGTGGATGAATTGACAGCGCAGATTGCGCTCTTGGCCGATACGTTGGCCGAGCAGTATGCCGAGTGTGGCGGAGCGTGGTGTGAGGAGTTGTATCGCATCAATTCGGTGCTGATGAGCGTCGAAGCGCTACTTGCAGTTGGCAAGGGTGGCGAAAATAAGGTCAAGCCGTTGGATGAGGATATTGTGCGCTGGATTGAGGAGCGTGTGGATGCTTTGCAGGCGCAGATTAAACCGATTATGCGATTTACGATTCCTGGCGGATGTCGAGTGGTGTCGTTGTGTCATGTCTGCCGAACGGTATGTCGTCGTGCTGAGAGATATGCGGTGCAGGCGGCAGATAATTACAATATAGATTGCTCGGCTGTAATCTTTCTGAACAGACTCTCGGATTACCTCTACGCCTTGGGTCGTGCGCTGACCGAGACCTTGCAGGTTGAGGAGATTGAGTGGCGACCGTAACGACGTTGCAAATGGGTCAAAATCAGTGAAAATAGATTTTTATGCATAAAAGTTTGTTTTCTATATATTTTTTATATTTTTGCACCCACGAACGGAGATATAAGACTCCTTAAAGATTGAAATTTAGATATTTAACAATAAAAACTATAAAACTATGTATTGGACATTGGAACTTGCATCGAAGTTGGAGGACGCTCCATGGCCTGCAACCAAAGAGGAATTGATTGACTACGCTACCCGTTCGGGCGCACCACTCGAAGTGCTTGAAAACCTTCAGGAGATTGAGGATGAGGGTGTCGTTTACGTGAGTATGGAGGAGATTTGGCCAGACTATCCTTCAACCGAGGTTTTTCTGTTTAACGAGGATGAGTATTAAGAGGTTGAGGAAGGTTAAAACCTAAATATCAACAATTTACAATGACCGATTGGGTAGTCCCATCGGTCTTTTTTTGCCCAAAAACTGCCCAAAATTGAGCGAAAACTGCCCAAACACTGCCCTGACGCTGTCTGGGGCACTTTTTGCAAGAAAGCGAGCAACTCTAAAAAACCGCTCATTGAAGGCAGAAAAATAACGGGTAGTTGTGTCTTCACTACCCTGAAACAAAAAAAAGGACAAAACCGAAGTTCTGTCCTTAATTTAATCCAATTTAATATATGATGATTTGACTGGTGGATTTGGAACTTTGAATTATTGTTCGTATATTTGCGAACAAATAAAAGTATATAATTATGGCAAATAAAGAATATAGCATTAAGCAAGAGCAAGTTGCACGCTTTGCAAAGGCGATGGGGCATCCTGCTCGTATAGCGATATTACAGTTCTTGGCGAAACAGACGCAGTGCTATTTTGGCGATATTCACGAGGA
>JAZOWW010000014.1:0-2394 GCA_045659425.1 Alistipes sp.
ATGTGAATGACATTGCCGAGGAGGTAGATGAGCCGCAAGCCCCTTTGCGCCGTATGCACAAGCTCCCCTCGAAGACTACGGCCGCCAACTACTACCGTCTGCTCTATGCCAACGGCGATAACATCTCGTACCTGCATATCCCCGAGCTGGCGGAGATGACGGCTGCCAACCGCGGAGCCTTCGGCGACTTCATGTATATCCTCCTTGCCGCACAGAACGAGGAGTCGCTCCACACTGCCCGCAAGACCGACGATGAGGACTACCACATCCCTCACACGCGTCTCGCCCTGGCCGCTACGGGCACCATGTCATCGGTGCGTGAGTTTATCCCCAACCTCGAGGACGGACTCTCTACCCGTTTCCTCTACCACAACCTGCCAGCGAAGGACACCGTGCGCGACGAGATGGACGAGGCCATGGCTGAAGCTTTCCGTGATGTGTATACCTATCATCGCAGTCGGCTCACCGAGATATGGAGCGCCCTGCGCCAGTTCGATGGCAAACCCGATGAGGAGCTGCCCCGTCTCATCATCTCGGACGAGCAGCGCAAACTCATCGACGAGTATTACCGCCAAATGGTTTCGTTCGTTGCCCTCGCCCTGCCCGACAAGGACTTGCGTGCTCCCATCCTGCGCTCGCGCTTGAATCTCTATCGTATGCTGATGATCGTTGCCGTGCTACGCCGTCACGAGGAGATGGGTTCTGCGGAGGAGCTGTTCGCCGAGAAGTTGTTCACCGTAACCGAGGCCGACCTGCGCTGGGGACTGGCCTATATCTTCTACACCCTGATGCAGACCTCCACCATCTACGACCGTCTGCGCCGTGAGGAGAAGGAAGAAGAGGCGAAGCGCCCCTACATTAGCGCCCTAGGATTCCTGCACGCTTTACCCAAGCAGTTCACCACGGCAGAAGCCAAGGAACTGGGCGACCGCCTGGGCATCAAGCAACGTGCCGTAGACTACAAGTTGCGCACCCTGCTCAACCGCGCCTATATACAGCGCATAGGTTACGGCGCCTTCCGTAAGATGGGAACCAAGCGCAGCTGTGCCGCATAGAAAAAGGAAGTTTTTGAAGAATAAACCACGAAACACAAGAATTGCGTTCTTTTACATCCAATCATCTGAAATATTGCAAGATGACCACCGCTGAATTTGCGTAACATTTGCGTGGTTTCTTGCGTAAGTGTTGCGCATGATCTAATCAGTCAACTGTTTTTTCAAACCGAAGATTGTCAACATAGCAAAAAAGGTAAGACCTTCTCTACATCCGAGCAGCAGGAGGCGGAGAAGGTCTTCTTTATACAACTTAGCCTATTGCCAATAGTGAATGAGTGCCACTATCATAGCAGACAGGAATATAGCGAACTTAAATCAATCAACTGGTAAGATTCCTAGCAGCAAGCCTACCTTTATCTCATTACAGATGCGACAAAGGCAGGCTTGACAAGAATAAAATATAGAATTAGATGCTATGTGCATCCGCCCCAAATAAAGTTTTCAGTTGACGATCAAAGTCACTCATAATTTCTCGATCTTGAATGACTCTGAACTTTTCGTATTCCATCAGCGCCTTTTCTTCAGCCTGTTCATGTGTGATACGTCCTGAATCGGGAAGCAATGCTCGATTGTTCAGTTCCATATACCGACCAAGCAGATCTTTCCAGTCTGCCATTGTCATCAAGATATGGTCTTCTGCCCTCTGCTCAGCAATGTCAATAAAGGCACTGCTTAATCTGTTCAGCGAATCCACCTCCTTTTCACTCAGGTAGTTCTTGGCGATTATAACATCCGACTTTACGACCCTGCCATCTGGTGCATTCTTCCACGTAGTGAGTCCCATGTGAGGGCGCTCAGCATCGGCACGATCGTAGATGATTTCTGCTGCCGTCTGCTTTGTTACGGCATAGTGCATCATATTCTGCACTGTCTTGAAGAATAGCTTGGTGGTTTCGCTATCCTTGTCATAGTCGGCACTACATTCGCTATATATGTCGGTTATCTTTTGATAGTAGCGACGCTCTGACAGGCGAATCTCGCGAATACGGTCAAGCAAATCATCAAAGTAATCTGCTCCAAAGACATTTTTGCCTTTCAGTCGTTCATCATCAAGAACGAACCCCTTAGTCAAGTACTCTTTCAGAATCTGAGTTGACCAAATGCGGAACTGCGTTGCCTCGTAACTATTCACACGATATCCAACAGCAATTACCACGTCAAGGTTGTACATAAGAACTTCGCCAGACCATTTGTCCGAAGCATACAAATATTTTTTGTAACCATCGGACAAATGTATTTCTCCACTTTCGTCAATCTGATGTAAGTGGTAACTGATATTTTGCTGTGTAACTCCAAACAATTCAGCCATTCTCTGCTGAGATAACCAAAATGTATTAGT
>JAZOWW010000015.1:0-176833 GCA_045659425.1 Alistipes sp.
AATTGACTAGTGCCATTTCAACAGGCTTTCAGTATCTGAAAAAGAATGGTTATTTTGCAATAGTTGCTGGGGATATTTATAAGAAAAGCGAAGTTGTTCCTTTGGCATTTATGATAATGAATGCTGTTCGACAAACTCTCAAAGTGAAGATGAAAGGAGTAATTGTGAAGAACATCGAAGGTAACCGTGGGAAACTTGGCGCACAAGATATTTGGAAATATCGTGCATTGAAAAGTGACTATTTTTTGTTTAAGCACGAGTATATATTCGTATTCAAAAAACTTTAATATATGACGAAGACCGAATTATTTATCAAACTAGCCAACCCAAACAAAAAGGGTGAGAGCCGATGGGTGTATGCAACAGAATTTGTTGGAGAGTATGCGGATTTGCAGTTAGGCAATGGTGGTAGTTGGTGCCGTGCTAGTTCGACTTTGGCTAAGAAATATGTTGTTGAGTTCGATAAATCTATAACCAAAGGCAACTCGATTGATGCGGTAAGATTAACCGGTTTAAGGAAAGAAGAAACCTTTAATCAAAATATTCGTCAGGATATTAGAGATTACTATAAAGGCGAGCGCTGTGTAATGCTCGGTGTTCGAGGTTTTTCGGAGAACACAAAAATCGAAATTGACCACAAAGATGGTAGAAAAGAGGATTGGCGTGTTTCCAATCCTGCAACGCAATTGTTAGAGGATTTTCAGCCACTATGTAAAGCTGCCAACGATGTAAAGCGTCAGATCTGTAAGGAATGCAAATTGACAAATAAAAGATGGAATGCTCAAAATATTAAAGGCAATCCATATCCGTTTTACGAAGGAGATGATAATTACACTGACGTGTTGGGTTGTGTAGGTTGTTATCAATATGACCCTGTTGCGTACAGGAAAAGTTGTGTCGCAAGAGTTTCGAAGGAGGCATCAGAACATACAGCTGAATATATAATGCAAAAGTTATATCCGCAAGAATAGGTTAATATGAACTATATTGGTTCTAAATACTCACTGCTTGATTTTATAGACCACACCATTAAAAGTGTTGTTGGCGCAGATATGTCGCAACTTGTATTTTGCGATCTCTTTGCAGGCACAGGTATAGTTGGTCGCCACTTTAAGACACAAGTGAGTCAAGTGATATCTAATGATTGGGAGTATTACAGCTATATTCTCAATCGTAACTATATAGGCAATCATTTGGAAATAGAGGGCAAAGATGAGTATATCGAGAAACTCAATCAATTAAGTGGCATTGATAATGGGTTTATATATTCTCAATATTGCCTAGGCGGTGGCAATAATCGCCAATATTTTTCGGATGAGAATGGAAAAAAGATTGATGCTGCAAGAGTCGCCATCGAAGAGTGGAAAAATAATGGAGAGATATCTGATGATTTGTACTATTTCCTCCTTTGTAGTTTAATTGAAAGTGCAGATAAACATGCTAATACAGCATCGGTGTATGGAGCGTTTCTGAAAAGCTTGAAAAAGTCTGCTCAAAAGCCGATAGTAATTGCACCTGCAACTTATCAATTCAATAGTCATAATCATCAAGTGTACCGAGAAGATGCGAATACACTTATAAAGAGTATTAGTGGCGACATTTTGTATCTCGACCCACCTTATAACGCTAGACAATATGGAGCAAATTATCATCTCTTGAACACAATTGCTGAATACAAAGCGTTTGAGCCAAAGGGTAAGACTGGATTAAGAGAATATAACAAGTCGGACTATTGCAGTAAATCTGTTGTAAAAGATTCTTTCGAGAGCCTGATTGCCGATGCGAAATTTAAGTATATCGTACTATCATACAATAATGAAGGCTTGATGTCTATTGGCACCATTCGACAGATTATGAGTAAATACGGTAGATACCAAGTATTTCAGAAAGAATACTCTCGATTCAGAGCTGATAAGGCAGAAAATCGCAACCATTTGGCAGATACTACAACGGAATATTTACATGTTCTTATCAAGGAGTAATTACCTATCTGTCCATTGCGACAAAATGCGACAAATGTGATGAACCTATGTTGAACCAAATGTTGCGAAATAGGCGTTTGAGGCGCATAAAACCAAGTACATTATACCCCCTGAGGGGGTACGAAGAAGACAATCGAAAGGTTGTCTTCTTTTTTTGTGCCCCCACGGGCGAGAAGAGGAGTATGCCGACACATTTATGTAATATGAAAGGCAGATTCTATATTTCCCATAACTGGCGATGCAATATTTTTACCAGACTATAACTAAACCATAGGTTTAAAATCGTGTTGTTCCGGCACACAAAGCATTTCCGGAACAACACGAGGGAGTTTCTATATTTATGCTCAAAAAAGAGGACGTAAACCTAAGAGCATAAATATCTAATTATCTTTTGATTATAAGCAACTGCTCACGGCTTAATATTTCAACTTGACGCTTGGGTTTTTATCCTCGCCGTACCACATGTTGAGTACGGTACATTCAATCGGTTTGCCGATTTTCGTGGTGACGATGGTTGATGAGAGTGGGCGCAGAACGATAGGGTTACCGTTGCCTACACGCAATGTATAAGGGAACGAGGTGTTGTTGGTCAGCATTACTCGCTGGGTATTCTTCTTCTCGTTTTTGGTCAATTTCTTTGCAGATACGGATGCCAGGAAGAAATCTTTTAGCAACTTCTCCTCGCCGGCCAATGTTCCGAACGCATAGCCCAATGTGCGGCGAGCCTCCAATGCTTCACGCATGCTGTCGAGCGACAACTCCTTGGCGAAGATGAGGGTCATGTTGCGCAGGTGACCGTTTTCGCTATATACGTGCGATGTTGTTGTGTGAATGTCGGTGTTGGATGTGATGAAGAGTTTGTGTTGTTTTGCCGTTGCGAATGACTTTGGATAGAAGTACGGACCATTCATCAACTCGATACCGTCAATAAGTTTCTCGGCATAGGCCTGCTTCTCAAACTCGGTCATATCCAGAGTAGGGTGTCGCCATCCCGGATGGTTGTGCATAATCAAGGCTCCCTGCTGGCGAGCATTGCGAAGGCTTTGTATAGGGTCGTAGTCGTAGAGTTCCTTGATGTTCGTGATGAAGAATGCGTTGAAGTGTCCCTGCGTGTATGCGTCGCCCGTCAACTCAACTCCGGGGAGAACCAATAGTCCAAAATCCTCGGCGTGCTTTGGTGCATCCTCTACCGCCTTCGCTGCCTTTGAGCCACGCTTTGCCTTTGCGCTCTCAGGAGTAGGTTGTCCAACTTTGTCGGGGATAATTCTGATGGAGAGATGCTCCGTGGTTGCTATTACATCCAAGCCGTCGTGCCAAGCCTCCTCCATGCGCCCTTTGATGTTTACGATACCGTCAGTAAGACTGCTATGCATGTGCAGGTCGGCCTTGTAAGGGGTGTATCCGTTTACCTTCGGGAGTATAATCTCATGGCGAGATTGACGTACGTAGCCGACCGGTAGGAGAGTCTGCGGCTCGGTAACACTCTGATAACGGGTCTGGTACTCTTGTGCTGATGCAGAGAATGCCACGAACAGAGTAACTACAAAAAATAGAATTTTTTTCATAATCATAAATGAGGTTGGTATTAGTTGGTTTCGATTGTAAAATGCCGATACTTAAATATATGCAAAGATATATACTAAGAACAAGAATTGCAAATCTTAGGAAATGGACAACTGAAATAGTATGTGTCAATCGCAAAGAAAGATAACAGCAGGGTATTGTCTTCGATGTCCTGTTGTTGTGTGTTCCTGAGAGATTTTGTGTTGGGTATTATTTTGCAATCAAAAAACACTCTTTTTTGCAGATTATCAAATTATTACTATATTTGCAGCCGATAATCAGGCGGTTATGGGGGTCGTGCATTGGATGCGAACTGAGTGCCGCCGTAGGTAACACTTTAATAATTAAACAATTATGAAAACTATTGCTATCGTAGCAGAGCCTCGTGTCGATTATGGCAAGAAGGCAACCAAGGCCGTTCGTCGTGAGGGTTCAATTCCTTGCGTTCTTTACGGTGGTGGCGAGAACGTATCGTTCTCTGTAAATGAGAAGGCTGTTAAGGGTCTTATCTACACTCCAAACTCTTATATCGTTGAGATCGAACTTAACGGTAAGGTAGAGAAGGCAGTTTTGCGTGAGGTTCAGTTCCACCCAATCCGTGAGCAGATCCTCCACATCGACTTCTACCGTGTTCAGGAGGACAAGCCGGTTTCTATCGCTATCCCTGTACGCCTCACCGGTAACGCTGAGGGTGTTAAGGTCGGTGGTAAGTTGGCTCTCTCGGCTCGTAAACTCGTTGTTAAGGGTATGCTCGAGAATCTTCCGGATGAGTTGACCATTGACGTAACTCCACTCAAAGTTGGTCAGACAATCTTCGTTGGCGACTTGAAGTTTGAGGGCTTGCAGTTCGTATCTCCTGCAACTCAGGCAGTATGTGCTGTACGTGTAACTCGTGCTTCTCGTGGTGCTGCCGCTCAGAAGTAATTTAAGACCTACGAGGAATGAAATATCTTGTTGTCGGCTTGGGTAATATCGGTGCCGAGTACGCCGAGACCAGACACAACATAGGTTTCAAAGTGTTGGATGCTCTTGCAGAGGCATCCGACACTTCTTTTTTGTCGGGACGCTATGGCTCGACAGCAACGTTGCGCCATCGTGGTCACATCGTTACGCTGCTCAAACCTTCGACATACATGAATCTCTCTGGCAAGGCTGTTCGATATTGGATGCAGGAACTCAAAATTGAGCGTGCGAATGTCTTGGTTGTGGTTGATGATATTGCTCTGCCGTTTGGCGAGTTGCGTATGCGCTCGAAGGGTAGTGCCGGAGGTCATAACGGATTGAAGAATATCGCAGAGTTGCTCGGCTCGGAGGATTATCCTCGTATGCGTTTCGGCATTGGTGGTGATTTCAGCCGTGGTCATCAGGTTGACTACGTTTTAGGCGAATGGAGTGCCGAGGAGCGTGAGAAGATGCCGGAGCGACTGAAACTCTTTGGCGATGCGATTCTCTCGTTTGTTGCTGTGGGAATGGAGCGTACGATGAACCTCTTCAACAAGAAGTAGTTTGTCAAGAGAGACTACCTATATTTATAATAGATGCAAAAAAGGTGTTGCCCGTGCGGACAACACCTTTTCTGTTATGCGGACAAGAGGGTTACGCCTTCTTTGCTTTGCGTGCAGCCTTCTTTGCCTCCAGGGCCTTCTCTACCTCAATCTGGAAGTCCGAGAGAACATTCATATAGTTCATAAATGCCTCGTAAGATGAGGTGTAAGGGTTGAAGTACGAGTGTACGTCGCCATCCGAGAGCCACTTTGTTGCCATGTAGTAGAAGTGGTCGGAGGTCTGCATGAAGTTCCAAACGTAGTTGAAATCATCATCTTTGAGTGAGCGCACTTTATCCTTCAATTCATACAACTTGCCGAAAGCCTCATTTTGGAGGTCGTTGCCCAACCAAGCAGTAATATCACGCTCCTCGTCAGCCCACGACATCACGTGTGGAGAGTGCATAACTGCTACCGGCTGATGTGCGGCAGCGGTCTCCGAAACAGTTGCAAACTGCAAGTCTCCTCGTTTGAGTACAGCCTTTGGCAAGTTCTTCATAAAGTCGAAGATACCGGTCGAAGCCTTCTGGTGCTCACCAAAGGTCTCGTAGTCCATAAAGAGATTAACAACCTCGCCGTCGGTCTCCGATAACCACGCAGCATACTTGTCTGCTGTGAGCGGATACTCATCCCAGCCCTGGTTTGAGAAACGGAATGCAATATCATCCGAGAGTTTATAGTTGCGCAACAACAGACGCAGGCTCTGGTCGCCGGCACTTGCATATACGAAGTTTGGCGACTTCCAACCCAAAACGTGCTTAGCACCCTCTGCAAGCATGGTCTTGAAGCCTAATTCTCCTACCATAGCACCAATTTCGTCAGAGTAGATCAACTCCGTATTGCGGAATGCCTTCGGTTTCACGCCGAACTCCTTCTTCAACATTGCCGTGTGAGCCTTAACCTGCTCTACAAAATCCTCCTTGCTCGAAAGCGCAGCCAACGAGTGAGAGTATGTCTCGGCGAGCAACTCTACGCAGCCTGTGCCTACCAACTCACGGAATGAGTCGAGAACCTCCGGAGCGTATAACTTGAACTGCTCAACTACGTTGCCGGTGAGTGAGAACGATACACGAAATGCACCCTTGTTCTCCTTGATGAGTTTCAGCAACAAGGCGTTCATCGGCAGGTAGCACTCACGTGCAATCTTCTGCATAATGGCACGGTTGGTCAAATCATCGAGATAGTTGTGATCCTTGCCGATGTTAAAGAAGCGATAGGTCTTCAATCGCCAAGGCTGATGTACCTGAAAATACAAGCAAACTGTTTTCATATCTTTTGTTTTTTGTTATTTCTCAATTATTTAACAGATGCAATGGCATCCTCGTAAACACGCTTGATCTTTGCTGCGGCATCGTTCCACTTCAAGTTGGTAACCTCTTCCAGGCCCTTCTCCGAGAACATCTTCGAGAGGGCAGGATAGTTAACTAAGCCGTATATTGCGTCTGCCATAGCGTCAACATCCCAATAATCGACCTTGATAGCATAGTCGAGAACCTCGGCTACACCGCTCTGCTTCGAGATGATTACCGGCACATTCTCACGCATCGCCTCCAACGGAGCGATACCGAAAGGCTCGGATACGGAAGGCATCACGAATACGTCGGACAATTGGAACATCTTATTTACATCATCGCCACGCAAGAATCCCGTAAAGTGGAATCTATCGGCGATACCCAAGCGAGCCACACGACGAATAACGTGGTTCATCATATCGCCCGAACCTGCCATTACGAAACGCACGTTAGGGCAACGTTTCAAAACCTTTGCAGCAGCCTCTACGAAGTAGTCAGGACCCTTCTGGAAGGTGATACGACCCAAGAAGGTTACAATCTTATCCTTTACACCACGCTCCGGCAGTGGAGCGCCCTTGTCGGTAAAGCGCACGGCGTTGTGTACTGCAACAACTCTCTCGGCAGGAACGCCGTAACGGTTGATGATGATATTACGTGTGAGATTCGACACTGCGATAACACGATCGGCAGCGTGCATGCCGGCACGTTCGATAGCGTAGGTCTGTGTATTGATATTCTCGCCCGAACGGTCGAACTCGGTTGCGTGCATATGTACAACCAGCGGCTTGCCCGATACTCGCTTTGCAGCGATGCCTGCAAAATATGTGAGCCAGTCGTGAGCGTGAATAACGTCAAACTGTC
Organism: Alistipes sp.; assembly: GCA_045659425.1. Taxonomy (GTDB): domain Bacteria; phylum Bacteroidota; class Bacteroidia; order Bacteroidales; family Rikenellaceae; genus Alistipes. The sequence goes on from JAZOWW010000015.1 coordinate 7,243, forward strand.
CCTCCAAATCCTTGGCTACCTGCGCCGCTACGATAGCGTAACGTGCAACCTCCTCCAAAAGGTTTGCTCCATACTTGCCAGAGAAGGTGTAGCGCTGACTCCATACGTCGGATGTCTCCCAACGCTTCTCTCCGGTCTTTACAAACTCATCATGGTAGGTTTCGTAGTCCTCCGGCGAGAGGTATGGTACAAGGTTGGAATCGATATGTATGAACGACATCTTCTCGATAATATCGGCTGAGTCATTCGACACCTTTCCAAAGACCGTTTCAACGTCACTTGCATTTACGACATCGACAAATCGCTGGTCCTCATCACCCGAAGCGTGAGGCATAACGAATGTGACATCTACGCCGTTACGAGCCAAACCACGTGTCATTCCGTAACAGGCAGTACCCAGACCGCCGGCAATATGCGGCGGGAACTCCCATCCAAACATTAAAACCCTCATTGTACCTATTTTTTACTGTTTTTTACTTCTTTTTTTGCTTTTGCGCAAGTGCGCTTTGCTGCCTTTGCCTGTGCTGCCTCCTGCTTCTCAATCAACTGCTTGAGATAGAGCAATGCTGCTACGCTCCATGCCTGCGATACGGCACCACGAGGTGCATGTGGAGGGTTAGCGTCATAGTACTCGGCAACAGAGCCGATGCAGTAGGTCTGGATATTCTCGTCAAAGGCCTCATACAACTCGTTCGCCTTGGCAAGGAATCGACCGCCGTCGAGAGCAAACGCACACTCGAAATAGAACATCAACGGCCATACCCATACTGCTCCATTCTTGCTGGCTGCCTCCTGCTCGATAGGATTCTTCTTGTATGTAGATTCAAACATCGGATCCTCAGGAGAGAGTGAACGCAGACCGAGCGGAGTGAGCAGGTGCTGACGTACCGTAAGCAGAACATTTACCATCTGGTTCTCATCAACCATGCGGTAAGGAAGTCCGCAGGCGATAATCTGGTTGCAACGAATCGACTTGTTTGCACTGCGCATATCTACGTAGTCAGCCAAGTAACCCTCCTCTGCGAGGTAGAACTTCTCAATGAACGACTTCTGTGTTCTCTTTGGCAGAGCCTTCCACTCCTCAACGAACTCCTTATCGCCGCACTTCTTTGCCAACTCCAATGCGTAGCATACGGCATTATACCAGAGAGCATTTACCTCTACGGTATATCCTGCACGTGGGGTCTGTGGAACGCCATTCACGACGCTGTTCATCCAACTTAAAGCATAACCCTCACGAGAAGCCCAAACGAGGCCGTTCTCGTGCAGAGCAACACAACCGCCGAAGAAACCACGGCGATATGCTACCAGGATGCTCTTCATTGCAGTACCATAACGCTCCCAAACGCTCTTGGCTCCTATGTGCGACTCCAACTGCTGCAATGTCCAGAAGAACCAGAGCGGAGCGTCGGCAGCAACCTCGGCAGATGCCGAGCCTGCAAAGTCGCCATTGTGCATATCCGAAACCATTGTATCCAAGACGGCGATGCAGTCCTCCTTATAACCCTGCTCCAAAGTCAAACCAGGCAGAGCAATAAAGGTCGAACGGCCGGCAACGCCATACCACGGATATCCGGCAATAAGTTCTGTGCGGTCACCCGGGCGGCGAATGATAAACTGGCGAGCCGAGTGGTGCAAACAACTGCGGAAATCAATCTTATGTGTACGGCGAGCGATAGATGCGTCGAACAACTCTACAATATCCTGCGAAGAGGCCATCTCGTCAACAGAAGCCGAGAAGATGATGCTCTCGCCCTTCTGAATCTTCATCTCGAAGTAGCCGGTAGTGAGCAAATCCTCGTAACCCTCGTATCCTCGCTCGATCTCCTTCTGATACTCGAAGTCGTAGTACCAATCCGGTGCAGGGATAAATTTTGCATCATCCTTGCTCATCTGCATATGCAACCAAGGGAATCCGTCGTAAAGACGATTCTTTACACCGTTCTTAACCGGATACGAACGTACGTTTGCGTACATGTTTGCCTTCGAAAGAGCGTGCTTGTTGCGGAATGCAAGGAATGGACGCAGGCGGAGCGTAGTCTCCGAGTGAGCATCCACCAAGGTGTAGCGAATCATAAGGTGTGTACGCTTATGAATCCACAACAACTCCTTTTTCAAAATAACACCACCGACACGATAGGTGATGGTCGGACAAGGAGTGTACTCAAAATCGGTAATGTATTTGTGGCCACGAGGCTCATATACACCACGGAAGCGGTGCAAAGCCAAATTGAATGACTGGTCGTGTTGCACGATAGTCTCGTCGAGCGACGAAAGCAATACGTATGCCTCCTCCGTCATATCTATCGGAGCAACAATCAGTCCGTGATACTTGCGAGTATTACATCCCACTATTGTGGTGCTCATATATCCACCACGACGGTCTGTGGCGAGCATCTCTCGCTGCAACGAGTACTCCAAGTTTCCGAGTTCCCGTTTGTCAAAAGTTAATCCCGGCATAATAAATATTAATATTGTTTACAACTCTTTCCGTAAAGTTATTAAAAATTTCGGAAAGTTGTACTCTATTTTCTTAAAAAATATTATTTCTTCAAATAAAAAGACACAAAATTGCATTAGCCGTGACGCTATCTTGCAACTTCGTGTCTTTTCGCTATAACTTATGCCCACTTAACAAGAGCGAAGTCCATTCTGTGAGGCAAGAGGTTGTTCTGCGGGAATACACGCAATGCAATATCGAATGTACCGGTCTTGCGAGGAGTGTAATCCAATGCATAGGTTACCAGACTGCCATTAACTGCAACCTGCTTCAATGGCAACGAGTAATCTACGTTTGCAGCGTCGCTGGCAACCATTTGCTTAGCAACAACCATCTCTACGCCAATATCCTCAGGTGAGAGGTTTGCAACATCAACAGTAACCTCGTAGTGGTATGCCTCGCCTACGTAGATAGCCTCCTTATCGACACGGGCACGCTGTACGTCAAGCACTTTGACATTGTCCCACGCTGCCGAAACCTTACGCTTCCAAGCCGCAATCTCACGAGCCAGAATATAGTTGTCGGCTGTTACCTCAACCTTGCGAGCAGCCAACTTGTTGTAGAAGCGCTCCTCGTAGTCGGTAAGCATACGGTTTGTAGTAAAGTTCGATGCAATGTCGGCAATACAACTCTTAATCGAAGCAACCCACTCGGTAGGGATACCCTTCTCGTCACGAGCATAGTACTTAGGAGCAATCTGCTCCTCGATGGTCGAGTATATCATCTCTGCGTCGAGGTCATCCTGGTTGCGCTGGTCGGTGAATGTGCGCTCCATAGGCAACATCCAACCTGCGCCCTCTTTGTAACCCTCAACCCACCAACCGTCGAGTACCGAGAACTGCATAACACCATTCATCACACACTTCTCGCCCGAAGTACCGGAAGCCTCCAATGGACGGGTAGGGGTATTCAACCATACATCGACGCCCTGAACCATACGACGAGCCAACTCCATATCGTAGTTCTGCAAGAAGAGAATCTTACCTACGAACTCAGGCATCAACGATACCTCTACGATACGCTTGATCAAATCCTGACCCGGCTTGTCGTTCGGGTGAGCCTTACCTGCGAAGATGAACTGTACAGGGCGCTCCTTATTATTTACGATAGCCGACAAACGCTCCAAGTTGGTGAAGAGCAGGTATGCACGCTTGTAGGTTGCGAAGCGGCGACCGAAACCGATGGTAAGTACCTCAGGCTTGATGCGCTCGGAAACCTGTACCAATTGGCGTGGCGAGTCAAAACGTACTTGTGAAGGGTCGGTGTAACGACGCTTGATGGTCTTGATGAGACGCTTTTTGAGGAACATACGCTCGTTCCACAACTCCTCATCCGAGATGTCGTGTACCTTCTGCCACTCAGGGATGTTATATGCATGACCCTCGAAGCCCTCTGGGAAGTAGCGAGAGTAGAGACGACGCATATTCGATGCAGTCCAAGTTGGGAAGTGAACACCGTTGGTTACATAACCGATGTGCAACTCATTCTTGAAGTAGCCAGGCCACATGTTACCCAAAATATCCTTCGATACCTCTCCGTGCAACCAAGATACACCGTTAACCTCCTGTGAAAGGTTGCAAGCCAATACCGACATCGAGAACTTCTCGTTCGGATCGTTTGGATTTACCTTACCGAGGTTGATATACTGATCCCAAGTGATACCCAATACATCAGGGTAGTGTGACATATACTGACGAATCATCGATTCTGGGAATGCGTCGTGACCTGCCGGCACAGGAGTGTGGGTTGTAAAGAGCGACGATGCACGAACAACCTCCAACGCCTCCGAGAACGAGAGTTTCTGACGAGCGATGAGGTTGCGGATGCGCTCAACACCGATAAATGCAGCGTGACCCTCGTTGCAGTGGTAAACATCCTGCTTGATGCCCATCTTTACCAAAGCACGGATACCGCCGACACCCAAGAGAATCTCCTGTTTGAGACGGTTCTCCCAATCGCCACCATAGAGGTAGTGTGTTACCTGACGGTCCTCTTCGAGGTTAGCCTCGTAGTCGGTATCGAGCAGGTAGAGTGCTGTACGACCTACCATGCAACGCCATACACGAGCGTAGAGCGTACGGCCAGGGTATGCAATCTGAACTGTTATCCAACTTCCGTCCTCATCACGAACAGGCGAGATAGGCAACTTGTAGAAATTCTGTGGCTCATATACAGCCTCCTGCGCACCCTGTGAAGAGAGACGCTGAGTGAAGTATCCGTAACGATAGAGCAGACCTACTGCTACCATAGGAACATTCTTGTCGGAAGCCTCTTTGAGGTAGTCGCCGGCAAGGATACCTAAACCTCCTGAATAGATTTTGAGGGTGTGATGCAAACCGTACTCCATAGAGAAGTAAGCAATCTTCGGAGCATCGGCAGCAGGAGCCTCGTTCATATACTCCTGGAATTGTGCATATACGGCATCCATCTTTGCGAGGAACTCCTTATCCTCCTCCAACTCTGCGAAACGCTCGATAGAGAGTTTGTCGAGAAGGGCGATAGGGTTGCGATTAACCTCAATCCACAAATCTTTGTCGATATACTCGAAGAGATCACGAGCGCCAAGAGTCCAACTCCACCACAAGTTGCGAGAGAGTTCCTCCAATGCACGCAGACGGTGAGGCAATGCCTTCTCCACCATCACACGCTGCCAAGACGGACGCTCGGCAGCCAACTGTTGACGTACGAAGTTAATCTGCTCGTTGCGACCGCCACCGTCGCCCAATACTGCACGGTGAGTACGAGAGATGCAACTCTCCATTGCGGTCTCGTAGAGCGACATGTAGTACTTGTAGAGGTTACTCCACAAAGCACGCTTTGAGAGTTCAAATGCCGATGCACGAACCTCTGCAACCTCCTCTTCGAGCAGGTCTGCAAAATCAACAACGTGTTGTGCGATAGCCGCAGCAGCGTCACGACCGTTGCTGTCGTTACGGTCAATCACGGTAATACCCTCATGCTCGGTGAGCGATGCTGCCCATACACCGAAACCTGCGAGGTTTGTAGTGATGGTAGGAACTGAGAATGCGATTGATTCGAGCGGAGTATATCCCCATGGCTCGTAATATGATGGGAAGATGGTCAAATCCATACCAACAAGTAACTCGTAGTAGTTCTTGTTGAAGATGCCATCGTTCTGGTTCAAATATGTAGGAACGAATACCACCTTAACCTTCAAACTGTCGTTGTCGAGTACGGTGCCGTCGATAGCCTGCGAAATCTGATCCCAACTTCTGTTGTCGAGATAGTGGGTCGAGTGGCGATACTGCGAAGCGTCTATTGGGTTGCTGTTGTCCTGCAAGTGCTTCTGCAAATCTACACGAGCACCGTGGTTTGCAGCAGGAACGGTTACGTATGCCAGAATCTCACGATCGAGTTTGTCCGATACTGCAAGGCTCTTCAATGCCTCGAAGAATACATCCAAGCCCTTGTTGTGGAACTCGTAGCGACCGCTTGTGCCGATGATGATAGGCTCCTTGTCAAACTTGTAGTTCAAGCAAGCCTCTGCAACCTGAATCATTGCACGACGTGCCTCCTGACGCTTTACAACATACTCGGCACCTGTCCATACAAAGTCGTTCTCGAAGCCGTTCGGAGTAACAACATCAACATCTTTACCCAAGAGATACTTGCACTCACGAGCAGTGATCTCGCTCACGGTAGCAAATGCATCGTGATACTTTGCACCCGCCTTCTCGATAGAGTGTTTAGCAGTCACGTTGAACTGTCGAGCCAATTCGTCTGCGTTGAACTTAGTCAAGTCGCCATAGAGTGGCAAGCGGTTACCTGCGATGCAGCGACCCATAACGGTTGCGTGAGTTGTCATAACGGTAGCAACGTATGGAGCGTGCTGGCGGAGGTAAAGACCACCCGAGCAGGTCATCCACTCGTGGAAGTGAGCAACCACCTTGTCGGTTGTCGAGCAGAAGTTTTCTACATACGACTCGATAACACGACCTGCGATGTGACCGAAGAGTACAGGCTCGATGTAATCCCACTGACCGGAGATTGAATCAACACTATATTTCTCCCAAAGATTTTTGAGAATCTCGTCCTTCTGTGGGAAGTGTGTTGTAAAGTCGATAAGGATTGCGATAGGGTTACCTACAACGTTCCAGCGTCCGATGCGAACACGGATACCCTCGTTGTAGAGGGCCTGACGCCATGATTTGAGCATTGTGGTATCCTCTTCGAACTCGCTGTTACCGTTGTCCTGCGAGAAATCAGGGCCGATAACCATATACTTATCGCCCAAGAATTTTGTAGCCGTCAAGGCCTTGGTCGCAACTACGGTGTGGATGCCTCCAACCTTGTTGCAGACCTCCCAACTCACCTCAAAGAGGGTTGCCGGAGTAAATTTTTTGTCGTTCATAATTATCTGATTATATTATACTTTACAATTTTAAGCGTGGCAAAGATAAGTCATTGCAGCGAGAAATAAAAATGTTTTATTAAATTTTTTTAAGAATATTACCTTATATTTATATTATCAGTCGTTTTTATACCTCGTTACACCTCAAAAAGTGTGCTTATGACGGCGTCCGATATCAAAAATCGTTCGGCAGGGATTTTTAGCCGTCTGCTACTCGCTTCCAGCCATCCCGAAGCAGTAAATTGCACTGCCGCCTGTTCGGTTTTTGCCCGCATTTGACTGCCAAACCGCTCCTCAATGAAGTCGAGCGATATGCCCTCTGCACATCGCAGTGAGGTCATTATATACTCGTTGTAGGCATCCCTATCCGAGAGGGTCTCTGTACCATATGCTACTCCTTTGATATACTCTTCTATGCGTTGGTCGCACCAGCGTCGCACATTGCCTGCGAATGAGTGCGCACCGGGACCTACACCGAGGTATTCATCCCCCGTCCAATACGAGGAGTTATGTTTTGAACGTTTGTTGGGCAGAGCGAAATTCGATACTTCATAGTGGTCAAATCCCGCCTCTGTAAGCATCTTGTGTACCAAAGCGAACTCAGCCTCGCTACGGCTGTCTTCCACATGGTGCATAAGTCCCTTGGCGAGTTGTCTGCCAAAGGCGGTACCCTCCTCGATCGTTAAATGATAGGCCGAAATATGCTGTACACCCATGGCGATAACACCTTCTAACGTTTTACTCAGAATATCCTCGCCAAATCCCTCTACACCAAATATCACGTCAACGGAGATATTATCAAATCCTGCGTTTTGCAGTTTTCTCACCGCCTCCACTGCTTGTGCCGCCGAGTGACGACGGCCCATAAACTGCAACTCCTCATCGCATAGAGACTGTACTCCGAGCGATACTCTGTTTATAGTGGTATGTCGCAGAGCCTCAATGTATTCGTCGGTTACATCGTCAGGGTTTAACTCGGCTGTAATCTCCGTAACTTCGCTACAATCAAAGAGTTGCGTCGCCTGCTCGATAAACTCTTGCAGAATTTGCGGCGAAACCAGCGATGGCGTTCCTCCGCCGAAATATATTGTGCGAATTTTGTGGTCGGTCAGAAAATTTTTCCCCTCTGCTAGTTCGGCGTGCATTGCCTCGATAACATGTGGTAAAAATTGCAACTTCACGCTGTGGTAAAAGTCGCAATAATTGCAGAGTTTCTTACAAAATGGAATATGGAAATATATACCGGCCATAATGTACAAATATACTTCTTTTTATTTGTTTTAACAAATACTTACCGAATTATTTTAGGATTTTTGTATGGTTTTTTTTGGGCTTTTTACGGTGGTTTTACTTGTTGGCAAGAGCCTTTTCTCTCCACCTCGCAACGAGCAAAAGAGGCGGAGCGAAACTTTTTTTACCGTTTTAGTGTTATTTTTTTCACAAACAGCACTCAAATTAAAATATTTGCAATATATTTGCATCGGGAAAATAGGGTTTGAAACATAGTTTCATGTACGAAATCTCGGCTTTATATAAGAAATAGAGCTGATAAGCAAACAAGAAACAAAGGTTAATTCATTTAAATACAAACAATTATGGCTTTCAAGAAAGAAGATTTATTGAAGTATGGCATCACCGGTTCTACCGAGGTTGTTTACAATCCGTCTTATGAGGTACTCTTCGAGGAGGAGACCAAAGAGGGTTTGACCGGTTTTGACAAGGGTCAGGAGACCGAACTTGGCGCAGTGAACGTAATGACAGGTGTTTACACAGGTCGTTCACCTAAGGACAAGTTTATTGTAATGGACGAGAACTCTAAGGATACCGTATGGTGGACTTCTGAGGAGTACAAGAATGACAACAAGCCTTGCTCTGAGGAGTCTTGGGCTGCGTTGAAGGCTATCGCACAGAAGGAGCTCTCTAACAAGCGCCTCTTCGTTATCGATGGTTTCTGCGGTGCAAACGAGGATACTCGTATGGCAGTTCGTTTCATTATGGAGGTTGCATGGCAGGCTCACTTCGTAAAGAATATGTTTATCCGTCCTACTGAGGCTGAACTCGAGAACTTCGAGCCTGACTTCGTTGTTTACAACGCATCTAAGGCTAAGGTTGAGAACTATCAGGAACTCGGTCTTAACTCTGAGACTGCTGTTGTCTTCAACATCACATCTCGTGAGCAGGTTATCATCAACACATGGTATGGTGGTGAGATGAAGAAGGGTATGTTCTCTATGATGAACTACTACCTCCCATTGAAGGGTATCGCTTCTATGCACTGCTCTGCTAACACTAACGAGAAGGGTGAGACTGCTGTATTCTTCGGTCTTTCTGGTACAGGTAAGACAACCCTCTCAACCGATCCTAAGCGTCAGTTGATTGGTGACGACGAGCATGGTTGGGACGACAACGGTATCTTCAACTTCGAGGGTGGTTGCTATGCTAAGGTTATCAAACTCGACAAGGAGTCTGAGCCAGATATCTACAACGCTATCAAGCGTAACGCTCTCTTGGAGAACGTAACCGTTGACGAGAATGGCAAGATTGATTTCGATGATAAGAGCGTAACCGAGAACACTCGTGTTTCTTACCCAATCGACCACATCAACAACATCGTTACCCCTAAGTCTGCTGCTCCTGCTGCTAAGAACGTAATCTTCCTCTCAGCAGATGCATTCGGTGTATTGCCTCCTGTTTCTATCTTGACTCCTGAGCAGTGCAAGTACTACTTCCTCTCTGGCTTTACTGCTAAGTTGGCTGGTACAGAGCGTGGTATTACCGAGCCTACTCCAACCTTCTCGGCTTGCTTCGGTCAGGCGTTCCTCGAACTCCACCCTACAAAGTACGCAGAGGAGTTGGTTAAGCGTATGGAGAAGAGCGGTGCTAAGGCATACTTGGTAAACACCGGTTGGAACGGTACAGGTAAGCGTATCTCTATCAAGGATACACGTGGTATCATCGACGCTATCCTCGACGGTGCAATTTTGAACGCTCCTACCAAGACTATCCCTGTATTCAACTTTGAGGTTCCAACTGCACTTCCAGGTGTAGATCCAAATATCCTTGATCCTCGTGATACCTACGCTGATGCTTCAGAGTGGGAGACCAAGGCTGCAGATTTGGCTAGCCGTTTCATCAAGAACTTCGGCAAGTACACTACCAACGAGGCTGGTAAGGCTCTCGTTGCTGCAGGTCCAGAGTTGAAGTAATTCTAAAACTCAATAAAGAAAGCCTGACAACCACAAGTTGTCAGGCTTTCTTCTTTCCCGATAGCATAAGTAGCGGGGGCTATTTCTTGAAAGACTCTTTGGTTATCAGGCCTTGGTATGGATCCTCGCCAGCCGAGGTGTCCTTATACAAAAGCCAATGTATCTCGCTTGAAGTAGAACCATCCGAGCCTCCTACCACAGTATATGCCTGCAAGAAGTTCCATCCCAGATTGCCCATATGATTCAAAGCGTCGATTTTCGAGTTAAAGACTATCATCTCACCCTTGTCGTCAACGAGGGTCTGCGATGCTTTTCCTTTCTCTCGTTTCTGCCCAAAGTCGATAGTTACCTTTATGCTCTTTTTCGCAAAGAATGCTCTTTCGACAATTTCGCAATATACTCTGTTTTGTGCCATTAGGTTTGCGGAGCATAGACACAATGCAATAAGCAGTATAAGTTGTTTTGTTTTCATATTATTTTACACAATAATAAGTTCCACACCAGCATCTTCGACTATTTTGCGCATCTCGGGCGAGATTGCCGAGTCGGTAATGATTGTATCGACATCTTCGAGAGTGGCAATACATCCGAAGCCGTGCTGGCCAAACTTTGAGGAGTCGGCCAGCACCACTGTTTTGGAGGAGGCTGCAATCATCTTACGTGAGAGCAGCGCCTCCTCAATGGTTGATGTTGTAACGCCGAATTCGGGGTCTATACCGTCCACGCCGACAAAGAACTTTGAGCAGACCATACTGTCAAGTGGTAGGCTGGCGTTCTCGCCAAAGGTGGCAAAAGAGTTTTTATAGACCTTGCCGCCGAGTTGCTCCACACGTATGGTATCTACCTCGTTGAGCAGCGCCGAGACCTTCAAGAACGGCGTAACGACATTGAGTGTTTTGGATGGCACCATTGCTCGCAGAACCTCCGCAAGGGCGTAGGTTGTTGAGCCTGCCGATATCATGATAGAGTCGTTATCCTCGATCATCTCGGCGGCACGAGAGGCGATGCGATGCTTCAATTCACGGTTAAGCGAACTTTTGGTCATCAAGTCTCGGTCGGCGATATGAGGATTGGCAGGGCGGGCGCTACCGTGAACTTTGTAGAGCAGACCTTTGCTCTCCAAAATCTTCACATCCTTGCGGATAGTTACCTTCGTAACTCCCAACTCCTCCGCAACGTCGGTGATGCGGATAAAGCCATATTTATCGAGTTTCTCTAAAATATATATATGTCGTTCGGCAATGCTGAGCATATGGTGTAAAATTATAGTACGACTACCAAATCTCCATCTTTACGGTCTGACGGCCGGCGTAGCAGTTGGTGAAATCAAGAACAGTTCCCTTCTTAACTGTTACCTTGCGAGCCTCACGAGGTGAGAAGATTACCGGATTCATATGGTCGCCATATGCGGTTACAAACTCGATATCAGAGATATTGGTAACCTCCAACACACCCTTCTTAGCATCCAATACACGTACCTGCAATGACTTAGAGATGAGCTGCTTGATAAGGTCTGCATCACCTGCCAACTTCTGACCAAAGAAGGCGAGGAAACGCTTTGCGAAGAGGGCCTCACGTACACCCTCTACGCTACGCTCCTTAGCAAATACGAGAGTCATTGGACGCAACAGATCGCCATAGCACATAGCGGTTGGGCTGTGAGCGTCGGTGTTGGCCATCATCGGGAGTGAATACTTGTCAAACCAATCAAGTACTTTTGGATACCACTCCGAGCCATTGAAGACCTCTACACCATGGATACGTCCCTCTTTAAGCATCTTCTCGTGTACAGGGTACATTGTGCACTTCTTGTCTGGCCAACCTGGATGATTCCACAAAATAAACGCACCCTGTGCCTCGGCTGCAGCAAGGTCAGCAGCAAGGGTCTCCTCGTTGTTTATCTTGCGACCCTCTTTGTCAGAGAGCAGTTTGCCGTTCTCGTCTCTCAGATAACGGTCCTCGCTAAATACGTTGCAATCTTTCAAGAAGAGAGCATTCATATGGCCGAAAGGCTTTGCACGGGTAATCTCAACACCCTTAACAACCAAAACGCCCCACTTTTTAGCCTCTTTTGATGCCAATTCATATGGGAGGTTGTAATCCTTCAATCGGATACCCTTGTTTTTGTGAACACCAATGTGTGGAGTCATAGCCATAACATCCAAGCCCTCCGACCAAGCCTCACGAACACGACCTTGTGGTGATACGGTAGCATCGGCGAAGACGGTGTGCATATGGAAGTCACCTTTCAGTGTAACGTAACCATCAATATCCGGAATTGAGATAACACGACGGCGCTCCACTTTAAGTTCATAGCAGACAACTCTATCATCAGAGTTCTCTGGCAACTTTGTCTTGGCCTCAACAATTGGAGCCGCCATGCAGCAGGTAACGATAATCAACAGAAGTTTTTTCATAGTGGTAATATTTTAGTGTTAGTTTCTATTTTGTTAGGTCAAATTTATAGAGAGTCGAGTCTGCAATGCACTCCTTGCAGTAAGCCTCAACATCTGTCCATCGGTAATAAGGGGCAACATCACTCTGCAACGGCAACTCCAACTCCTCCTCGTTGAGCATCATCTTCACAAGCACTTCGCCACTCTTCTTGTGGCGGTAGAATATCCATTGGAAGTTGCTACCCATAGGGATTGTGAAGTCGCAGCATACCTCCTCGACCTTCTCCCAATCATCCTCACGGATTGACCATCCTGTGATGCCCATTGCTCCGAGCATGCACATGATGCAACCATCGTGACCAAAACGGAGCGATACGGCAGGCTTGCCTGCGGCAACCTTCTGCTGCGCCTCTACGAGGAAGTGGTGGACCAATACGTCGGCAATCTCGCTGAGGAAGCCTCCGCCTATACCGGAGTTTCCACGCTCGATATAACTGCGAACATTGATGACACGCCACCAACGATATATTTCATCCATTGTAAATACATTCGAGAAGTCAATATCCGATGCCGGAGTTCCTCCAAAGGAGATGATGTTGCGGAAGAGTTGCATCGAAAAGAGTTCTACATCTTTAATCATCGGGATAAACTCGGTCTCGAACAGTGCACTCAACATGCGGCTGTTGTCGATATGCTTATCTCGGAATGCATCCCACTCCTTTACCCACTCGGCGTGAGGCCAGCGGTACTTATCTACACGCTTTGCCAACGGTGTTGTACGAACACCCGACAGAGGGTTGAGAATCGGCATATATGGAAGACCGGTGTCAAGCAACGAGATATTTATATCGGGGTTAAGACGGATCAACTGATTGGTAAAGGCATTCATGCTTATCAGGCAACGAGGTACGGTGGTAGATATGGCCGTAACCTCAGGTGACTTTCGGAAGATAGAGGGGTGATTCTCGAACATGCGGGTTGCAATCTGCTCATGCTGCGTAATGCCGAGAGGAGTTAAGTCGCCTGCACGACCCTGGCACACCTTGCCCGCTTCGATTAACTTATCGTAGGTCTCCTTTCCGAACGGAGTGAGTAGATTCTGCTGCGATGCGTTCTCAAAAATCGAGAGTATCATATCAAACTCCTTGTTGAATTCTATGAAGCGAGAGCCATGGCGACCATAGTGCGATATATAAAAGGCCTCGTAGCCCTTTGGTACCGGGGTTTGAGCCTTGAACTCGGTTGGGTATGGGCGATATACTCCGCCGGCAAGCCTTGGGTCCATGAAGATACGTTCCTTGGTGGTCTGTGCTGTCGTGGTTGCAATCGCAACAATGATAGTCAAAAGTGTAATCAGAAATCTCATTTAAGGTATAGTTTTTTTGTAGTTAATCTCTTGTTAGTGGGCTTCGAGCCAATTTCTGCCTATGCCACACTCCACAACAAGCGGAATGGATAGTTGTGCAGCATTCTCCATCTCCTGCTTGACTATGCGTTGTACGCTCTCCTGTTCGGTGGCAATCAGGTCGATGACGATTTCGTCGTGTACCTGCAATATGAGTTTCGAGCGGATTCCCTCCTCTTTGAAACGTTTTGCTACGCCGACCATAGCAATCTTCATAATGTCGGCAGCGCTACCCTGTATAGGTGCATTTATGGCGTTTCGCTCCGCAAGGTTGCGGGCATTTACATTTCGGGAGTTGATGTCGGCAAGATAACGGCGACGACCAAACAACGTTGTTACGTATCCGTCTTGACGAGCCTGCTCGGCCATTCTGTCCATATACTCCTTTACCTTCGGATAGGACTCGAAATAGCCCTCAATCAAGGCCTTGGCCTCCGAACGAGGTATGTCAAGGCGTTGGCTCAATCCGAATGCCGATATGCCGTAGATGATGCCGAAGTTGGCGGTCTTGGCACGACGACGCTCCTCGGCAGTAACCTCCGATATTGGTTTCTTGAAGACCTTGGCAGCCGTTGCGGCGTGAATATCCTCGCCATTAAGGAAGGCCTCGCAAAGCGAATCGTCTCCGCTCAAATGGGCCATAAGGCGTAACTCGACCTGCGAATAGTCGGCCGAGAGTAATAGGCCATTCTCCGATCCTGCAATAAAGGCCTGACGTATAGGGCGACCTATGGCGTCACGAATCGGAATATTCTGCAAATTCGGGTTTGCTGACGAAAGACGACCGGTCGCTGTAACGGCTTGATTATACGATGTGTGAATACGACCTGTGATAGGGTTTACCAGCGCAGGCAGTGCATCGACATATGTCGATAGCAACTTCTTAACTCCACGATACTCCAACACCTTGCTCACAATCTCGTAGTCGTGAGCAAAGCCTTGTAGATACTCCTCGTCGGTGCAGAACTGCTTGGTCTTGGTCATCTTTGGTTTGTCGGTAATGCGCATCTTGCCGAACAAAACCTCGCCGAGTTGGCGGCTGGAATTGATATTGAGTGTCGGCTCGTCAGCCATCTCTCGGATTTGATTCTCCAACGCAGAGAGTTGTGTAGAGAGAGTTGCAGAGTAGTTGTGTAGCGAGTCGGAGTCTATACGTACGCCGTTCCATTCCATGGAGGCCAGAACATCAATCATCGGTTCCTCGACCTCGGTATAAAGTTTCATCTGTCCCTCCTTCTCTACCAGCGGAAGTAATACGTTGTAGAGTTGGAGTGTGATGTCGGCATCCTCGGCGGCATATTCGGCAATACGCTCCAAACCTACCATATCCATCGTGAGTTGCTTTGCCCCCTTGCCAATCAGCGATTCAATCTCGATTGGCGAATAGTTCAGGTATCGCTCTGCCAGAGCATTCATACTATGGCGAGACTCCGGGTCTAACAGATAGTGGAGTAACATCGTATCCATCTTTCGACCACAGACCTCAATGCCTATGGTGCGCAAGAAGAGGATGTCGAATTTCATATTTTGTCCCACCTTGACAATCTTCGGGTTGGCAAAGAGCGGTTTCAGTATCGAGGCATAGAGGCTCTCTACCTCGTTGCGAGATAGCGTTTCGCCAGGATGTCCGAAAGGTATGTACCACGCCTCGTGTTCACGAATGGCTAGCGAGATGCCAACGATGCGGCTGCCGAAGATGTCAAATCCCGTGGTTTCGAGGTCGAAGCACAATACTTCGCTCTGCTCCGCCTGCTCGACTACACTGCGTAATTCGTCGGCGGTGCGAACAATGGTATATTTATGCGGAGTGTCGGCCATGGTCTTAAATGCCAATGCAGTATCGGCGCTCTCCTCTGTCGCCGCAACCTCCATCTCCTCATTAAGAGTGTCAGCAGCGATTGTTGAGGTTGTATTTGAAGGCTCTGTTGTCGGCGTAGCGAATAAATCTCCAAAGAGCGAGCCTTGGCCTTCAAGCGAGGCACGCTTTGCCGCTCCGGCCTTCATTCGTGCCATATTGGCAAGTTGGGTCTGCTCTGCCTGTACGGGGCGGTCAGGCTCCTGTATCGGAGCGATATTTGCGAGGTCGGCCTGGAAAGCCTTGAAGTCGAGTTCGGCAAAGAGCGCTCGCAAATCATCTATGCGAGGTTGACATACGGTCAAATCCTCCTCATTAAACTCTATTGGCACATCCAGGCATATTGTAGTCAGGCGCTTTGCGAGTTGCAACCTCTCGACCGAAGCCTCGATGCTTGCGCCGGTCTTTCCACCGATTTTGTCGGTGTTGGCGATAATGTTTTCGACCGTACCCCATGTGCGAACAAGTTTGCATGCTCCCTTTTCTCCAATTCCCGGTACTCCCGGGATATTATCTGAGGAGTCGCCCCACAAGGCTAAAATATCTCGCACCAACTGCGGATCTTCGATGCCGTACTTGGCGCAAATGGACTCTGTGTCAACAATCTCTATACCCTCGCCCTTCTGCTTGTAGAGTTGGCGATTCTTGCCGACCAATTGGCCATAATCCTTGTCAGGGGTAACCATATAGACATCGTATCCTGCCTCTGCACCCTTGAATGCGAGTGTGCCAATTACGTCGTCGGCCTCATATCCTGGTACTTCGAGAATAGGGATGCACATCGCCTTAACTATACGCTTGACGTATGGCACGGAGTTAATGATGTCCTCTGGTGTTGCAGGACGATTGGCCTTATATTCAGGGAATATCTCTCTTCGGAAACAGCCTCCGGGAGGGTCGAATGCCACACCGAGCAGGTCGGGATGTTCCCTCTTCTGAATATCTCGTAAAAACTTCGTGAAACCGAAGACTATCGAGGTGTTCATTCCTGCACGGTTACGCATAGGCCGTCCCATAAATGCGTAATAATATTTGAAAATCAACGCATAGGCGTCTATCAAAAAGAGTTTTTTCATATGCTGCCCTTTTGCTTGTTTTATCTATTGTCCTCGGCGTACCACTCGGCCAATGAGTTCGTCGATTCGACCAAGCCCCTGCCTAAGGCGGGGGTTTGGGGGTGGGTCATACACCTGTTCGTATGCCGAATTTGTAATCTTGTTATCTATTATCCTCAGCGTACCACTCGGCATACGAACGTGCAGTCTCGTGCAGACGCAACGAATGCAGCGTAACCCCCGCAGGAAGTGCAGAGCCTATACGCTCGGCAAAGTCCGAGAGCATATTCTCGCATGTCGGTTGGTAAGGTACCATCACTACGTTGTCAAAGCGGTTCTGGAAACACTCTGCCAGCGCACGGTTTTCCTCCGTATCTCGCAATACGAATGAGTGGTCGAGGCGGTCAATAATTTCACGAGCAACGATTGCTTTGAGGTCGCCAAAGTCCATAACCATACCGAGTTTAGGGTCCTGCTCATCCTGTGACGGAGTGCCCTTGACTGTTACGAAAAGACGGTACGAGTGGCCGTGTATCTCACGACACTTGCCGTCATATCCGGCGAGAGCGTGGGCTGATTCGAAGGTAAATTCCTTGGTCAGTCTTATCATTTTATAAAGTTGATTTTATCTAAACAATCAATTGGTGGCTCTCGTTTGAATGACTCATCGAGCGAGATGTATGTCTCGGTAGCGATGCTTGGCACCGTACGAATCGCATTCAGAGTATTCATCAGGTGGTTATTATCTACGCAGTAGAGTTTCACCATTACCGTATAGTTTCCCGTGATTGTGTGACACTCCACAATCTCAGGAATGGTTTTCAGACGCTCGTTCAGGGCGGCGCTGTATGAGTTGTCACGCAGACGAATATTTACGAAGGCGCAAATATCGAAACCGAGCATGCGTGGGTCAACTGACATGTGGCTGCCCTGTATTACTCCTGCATCTTCGAGTTTCTTGATGCGCTGATGTATTGCTGCGCCGGATATGCCGCATTCACGAGCAATTTCGAGGAACGGCATACGTGCATTCTTGACCAAAAATCTCAGGATTTTTCGGTCGGTATCATCCAATGTTATCTTGCTCATAATTCCTAATATTATGTGTGTTTGCTCTTCTATTTCAATACACCGAGTTGCTTACCGACCTCAACAAAAGCCGCCACGCAACGCTCCAACTGCTCACGTGTATGTCCAGCCGAGACCTGAACACGGATACGGGCCAATCCCTTCGGTACAACCGGATAGTAGAAGCCCGTAACAAATACGCCCTTCTGCTGCAAAGCAGCTGCAAAGTCCTGCGAGAGTTTAGCATCGTAGAGCATCACTGCGCAAATAGCCGAGTCGGTTGGCTTGATGTCGAAACCTGCGGCAATCATCGCCTCTCGGAAGAATGCAACATTTTCAACCAGACGGTCGTGGTGCTCGTTGCTCTCTTCGAGCATCTTGAAGAGTTCGATACCTGCTCCTACAACTGCCGGTGGCAGTGAGTTCGAGAAGAGGTATGGGCGAGAACGTTGGCGGAGCATGTCGATAATCTCCTTGCGACCCGTTGTGAAACCTCCCACGGCACCTCCGAAGGCCTTGCCCAGAGTTCCGGTGATAATATCTACCTCGCCACGCAGGTTGTAGAGTTCGGTGATACCTCGACCCGTTGCTCCGAGAACACCTGCCGAATGGCACTCGTCAACCATTACCAACGCCTTGTACTGCTTGGCTAATTCGCAAATCTTATCCAGTGGTGCGGCGTTGCCATCCATCGAGAAGACACCGTCGGTCGATATGATACGGAAACGCTGTGCCTGTGCACGTTTCAAACAGTCCTCCAAAGAGTCCATATCGGCATTTGCGTAGCGATAGCGAACCGCCTTGCAAAGACGTACGCCGTCGATGATAGAGGCGTGGTTGAGTGAATCGGAGATGATTGCATCCTGCTCGGTAAAGAGCGGCTCGAATACTCCTCCGTTAGCGTCAAAGCATGCTGCGTAGAGAATTGTATCCTCTGTTCCGAAGTAGTCGGCGATAGCCTTCTCCAACTGCTTGTGCATATCCTGACATCCGCAGATAAAACGAACGGAAGACATTCCGTAACCTCGCTCATCCATTGCCTTCTTTGCTGCCTCGATCAGTCGAGGGTTGTCGGAGAGTCCCAAATAGTTATTTGCACAAAAGTTGAGGCAACTCTTTCCGTTTACCTCGATTTCTGCTCTCTGTGGCGAACAGATTACACGCTCACTTTTGTAGAGACCGGCCTCCTTAATTGCTTCTAACTCTTTTTCGAGATGCTCCTTGAAATTTCCGTACATAGTAGTATTTGGTTTTAATATTCGTTGTCTTGTATAAAAATTTGGTTAGAGATTGTAATCTCTCGTTTTGCAAAGATACTCTTTTTACCCGATTTTAGCCCCTTTTCTTGCGAAATTTTTACAATATATGCTCGTATTGGTTAAAAATATTAAGCAAAATCGGCGGGCATAATTCGGTAAAGGTCTAAAATAGGCCCTCGAACGCCTTTCGTCTTGGTAATAGTTCCATATCTTTATCGGTCGCAGATATGGAAAAAGTTGTGAAAAAATGCGTTGTTATATGCAAAAATGCCTATCTTTGCATAAGTGTTAAATAAAATCGTTCGGCATCATGAAATTTATGAAAGTTTTTTGGGCTGCTTTGGCGGCTGTAGTTGTGGGAGGCGTGCTCTCATCGCTACTCTGGGTTATTTCACTCTTCTCGATGATTGGCTCTGTTGCCTCAACGACAGTGAACGTACTCCCGAATACTATTCTGCACATAGATTTGGCAGATAACATCACCGACTCTCCGTCGTCAAATCCATTGGCGGGTATTGATTTCAAGACGATGCAGACCACTCGTAACCTGACTCTGCTCAACGTTTTGCGTGCCATCGAGGCTGCGAAGGAGGATGCTCGCATCAAGGGTATATATATCAATTATTCGGGCGACGGTACGGTTTCGTCTGCCGCTTTGGAGGAGATGCGTGCTGCTATTGTCGATTTCAAGCAGAGTGGGAAGTTTGTTGTTGCTTACAATGATACATACTCGCAGATGGGCTACTACCTCGCTTCGGTTGCCGATAAAATCTATATGCAGCCTGAGGGATCTTTCTCGTGGATTGGAATGAGTTCTACATTGCTCTTCTTCAAGGGCGCACTCGATAAACTCGACATCTCAGTTGAGGTTTTTCGTCCGACGGTGTGCAAATATAAGAGCGCTGTCGAGCCATATATCTTGAATAAGATGTCGGCTCCGAACCGCCAGCAGATGCAGACCCTCTGTCAGAATATGTGGGACACTCTCTGCGACGAGATTTCGGCTTCACGAGGTATTGATAAGAAGGAGTTGAATCTCCATGCCGACCGTATGGATGTAAACTTCCCTGAGGATGCTCTTAAATATAAGTTTATCGACGGTATTCTCTACCATGACCAGATGGAGGATGTCTTTGCCGAGTTGGGTGTCGAGAAGGGCTTCTCTGGCGACTACGAGATGATTAGCCTGGGCGACTACTGCTCAATCGTTGGTGCGGATATGAAGAACCTCTCTGCTCCTAAGGTGGCTATTGTCTATGCTGAGGGTCAAATCGTTGATGGCGAGGGCGTTGAGGATCTCGTTTATGGCACAACCTTGTCCGAGACTTTGGCCTCAGTGCGCAAGGATGAGAGCATTAAGTCTGTTGTTTTGCGAGTAAATTCGCCTGGTGGTAGCGCTTTGGCAAGCGATGTTATCTGGCGAGAGGTTGAATTGCTCAAAGCGGTAAAGCCTGTCATTGTCTCTATGGGTGCTTATGCTGCCAGCGGTGGCTACTATATCTCGGCTCCTGCCGATGCTATTCTTGCTGACCGTCTGACTCTTACAGGTTCTATCGGTGTCTTCGGTTTGATGATGAACGGAGAGGATATGTTGCGACGCAAACTCGGCATCACGACCGATGGCGTCAAGACTAACCCTTCGGCAGACTTTGGTGCAAATGTTTTTGGTATGGGGTTGCGTAAGAATACTCCATTGGAGCGCAGTGTATTGCTTCGCTCTGTTGATAAGGTATATGAGAGTTTCACCTCGAAGGTTGCAGCGGGTCGTAACCTCCCTCTTTCTCGTGTTTTAGAGATTGCCGAGGGTCGAGTATGGAGCGGTACAGAGGCTGTGAAGATTGGCCTTGTCGATGGTAATGGTGGTCTGCGTGAGGCTATCGCTTTGGCAGCCGATAAGGCAGGTATTGCCGATAATTACCGTGTTGAGGAGACGCTTAAAGAGATGACTCCGTTTGCAACCATGATGCAACTTGTCGGAAACAACGCTCGCACTCTTCTCCTGGGCAACGAACTCTCAAATGTTTGCGACGAATATACCTCTCTCCGACGCATTATGCTGTTGGAGGGTGTTCAGACCTTCTGCCCATATCGTGTCGAGTTTTAATGATACAGAGTTGGGTACTGTATGATAAGAACTATAACAAATCGTTACGTTTTTGAACGAATTTATCCTAATATTTTGGTGGCCTCTGCGATTTGTGGAGGCCACATTTTTGTATTGTAGTGGCAGGTTGGGCCCTTTTCGGAGTGGCGAAATAGAAGAAAACTCCATAAAAATCTGATTGTAGTAACACTTTTTTTACTGTAAGCGATTGTTGAAATCAAAAAAAGCCGTATATTTGCGGGCTATGTTTAACTAAATTTTTTACAATTATGCCAAAAATGAAAACTAATGCCGCTGCAAAGAAGCGTTTTACTTTCACCGGCACAGGTAAGATTAAGCGTAAGCACGCTTATCACAGTCACATCCTGACCAAAAAGACTAAGAAACAGAAGCGTAACCTCTGCTATTCAGGTATCGTTTCACCAGCCGATGAGGCTAAGATCAAGACTTTGCTTGTTAAATAATCCACGGATTGTTTAAGTAGTAGAGTTAAAAAACATTAACTTTTATTTATTAACCGAAGTGAAACAGCCCTAAAGAGTGCGAGAGAAACGTACCGCTGTTAACTTCATCAAAAACTTTTAAGTATGCCACGTTCAGTCAATGCTGTTGCGTCACGCGCAAGAAGAAAAAAGGTTTTGAAACTTGCCAAGGGTAACTTTGGTTCAAGGGGAAACGTATGGACAGTTGCGAAAAACACTGTCGAGAAAGGTTTGCAGTATGCTTATGCACACCGCCGCTTGAAGAAGCGTACATTCCGTTCATTGTGGATCGTTCGTATTAACGCTGCGGTTCGCTCTTACGGTTTGACCTATTCGGAGTTCATCGGTAAAGTAAACGCTAAGGGTATCGCCCTCAACCGTAAGGTTATGGCTGACCTCGCTATGAACGAGCCGAAAGCATTCGAGGCAATTGTAAATGCAGTTAAATAGCTCTCGTCCGTAAGGATTGAGGAGGGGCTGGCCTTTTTTAGGTCAGCCTTTTTTTTGTGAAAATCATTTTAAGAGCGATTTACTGCCGCTAACGTACTCCGTGGCAATGGGCAGTACGCCAAGTACAGCCCATCGCCACGGACTCCGCCGAGCGTTGTAACTCATCACCTAAAATGATTTTCAAGCTGATAGATGGATAGGTAGTGTGAGGGATTTAGGGGGAAATGTAAATATAAAAGGTCTTGTGGAATGGCAATTTCACATACTCCTGCCGGCTTCAACTCGACAGCGTTGCATCTTCCGCCTTAAAATAATTTTCGGGGAATTACTGCTGCCGCTGCTTCGTTCTCAGCAATGGGAATATGACGGCCTTCCGAGGTGATATATCCGTGCGGATATAGCAAAAAATAGGCTGTCCACTTGGACAGCCTATTCTATTTATTGAGATTGTGAATTATCACTACTCTGCATCCTCACGGTGCATCTTCTCAACGTAGATAGCGTGTGCCATCTTCTCACGCTTTGCAATTGATGGCTTTGTGAAGTACTGACGAGCACGCAACTCCTTCAATACACCTGTACGCTCGTACTTACGCTTAAACTTTTTGAGGGCACGCTCGATGTTCTCTCCCTCCTTAACTGGCATGATAATCATTGTTCTATTCTTTTTTAATTGTTATTTTCTATTTTGTTTTTCGGACTTTCGGTTTGCGGGGTCTTACAACTTTGCTTACCACGTTGTCCCAAACGCTTTCGAACTTTTTGCTAATTAAACTCCAAAGGGGTTGTGCCGAAATGAAGATAAGGTGCAATGGCGTCCGCCTGCTCCTTAACGAATATTTTGTCATTCATCATCTCTTCAATCGACTTCCAGCCTCCTTTCGATTTGCGTAGTTCTTCTATCTTGTTAATTGCGCTTCGAGTCATATATGGATGATACTCCAACTCGGAAGCGGATGCAAAGTTAATATCAATTTTTGAAATAAAACAACTATCGCAACAAATTTGTTTGGAAATTAGCGCAAAATTCTCTGATGTAACGCATTTTAACTCTGCAATCTGCTCCACGGAGTAGAATCCTCCGAGCAATTTGCGGTACTGCATAATGGCCACAACGCTTTTGGCTCCGATGCCGTGTACAGAGCGGAGTGCAGCGCTGTCGGCACTGTTTATCTCGATCTTGCCCCCGTATGGTTTCGGCTCCGGGAATATGACAAAATGTGCGAGCGAGTCGGCCATATCTGCGCTTACGGCATAGCAGTCTCGCAGTTCGTTCATATCAAGAATTCCGTCGGCGTGGCGGTCTCGATACTCAATGAGCGTGCGTGCCTGACGTGTCGAGAAGCCGATCAGACGCAGATACTCCACACCCACCGTGTCAATGCGGAATGGTTCGAATGGGCGGGGCGAGAAGCGGGGTTTGTCATCAAAGCGATGAGAACGAGCGTCGCTCTCAGGCTTTGCCTGAAAACCCTCGGCAATGCGGATATATGGTTTCAAACGTGCATATATCGAGTCGGTAATGCCATAGCAGAGAGCAAAATCCTCCGTGATGGAGAAGACCTTGCCTTTGGTGCGGTATTTTATGATGCCGACGGCGGTACGCTTGTCGAGTCCCAGCAGTCGTAACTGCTCGTATGTTACTGTGTTGGGGTCGAAGGTAAAGAGCGAATCTCTTTGTTTACCAGGTGTCGGGCGTTCGGTTGGGTTGTCGGTGCAACTCTGATTTACGCTATCGCTCGGAGTACGCTCCGCCATATACTGCTTGACTCTCGGCTTGCCAATGTAGAGCAATAAGATAATAGCCGCAATTATTGCCATAATCACGGCTAAGCCTCTTATATTTTGGCGTGAGAACATTACCATTCAGCCCCCTCCGAGAGCAGTAACTGGCGATAACGTGCCGAAGGTGACGGGATATACTCGCCGATGCCATACTCTTCCCAGCGACTATCCACCAAAGAGATAATCTCAGGGCGAGAGGTTACAACATTGGGGAATCGCTTTGGATAACCCTCTTTGCCGGGGCGTTTCGGGCGTGCATCAACCATAAGGCAACGACCGTCGAGCGTAATATCACGTGACGGGTCGGTGTTGGCCGCAGCAAGCCAGAGCAACTCCTCGGCATTCATCTGCTTGGCACGAGTATCGAAGAGTGCGATGCAGTTGCACTGAACACTATTTTCGACAGCAATCTTCGATATATCGATCTCCGTGTCAGGATCTGCGAAGAGCATCCATACGCTCCACTCCTTAATGAGTGACTCGCACGAGGTAACACCTTGTGGAAGGATAGGGTGTTCGGGTGCACTCGGCTCGATGTAGTCGGCAGCCTCTATGGCGGTCAGGTCGAAGGCCATCTTGCCTCCGTAACCGCAAGTGGCGGTTGCGTGGTCGAGAACATCGTATATGCCCTCGCTACGTACTACCGCCTTGGTAGGATTGCAACTCTTGATAAGTTTGGCAATCTGCTTCGGACTATGGACATCCGAGCCACTTGGCATCAATACCATATATTTATTAAACATCATCTGTCCTGCGCCCCATAGACCCTGCGCCACCTTGGTCGCCTGGCCTATGTAGCGGGTGTGTATTGATGCAACGACGATGTTGTGCGATGTGCCAGCAACGGGCATTGCGAAATCCTCCACCTCGGGCTGCATTACAAGGCGTATCGGCGCAAGGAATATACGCTCCGAGGCGAGCGATATGTAGGCATCCTCCTGTGGTGGTATGCCGACAATAGTTGCAGGGTAGATTGCATCTTTTCGGTGTGTGATTGCCGTAACGTGGAACTTTGGATAGAGGTCCGTGAGAGAGAAGAAACCGGTATGGTCGCCGAAGTCGCCCTCGATGGTCAAAGGCTCCGATGGATCAACATAACCCTCGATGACAAAATCACAATCGGCAGGAATGTATATGTCGTTGGTTATGCATTTGACAAGTTTTACGGGCTTTTGACGGAGCAGACCTGCCAATAGATATTCATCCATATTGTCTGGCATTGGCGCTGTCGCACAATATGTATATACGGGGTCGCCTCCCAAAGCAACGCTCACGGGCATACGCTCGCCACGAGCCTTGTATTCTTCATAGTGACGTGCACCTGTCTTATGGCGATGCCAATGCATGCCCGTAGTGTGAGAGTCGAATACCTGCATTCGATACATTCCGACATTTCGCACGCCTGTGTTTGGGTCGATGGTGTTTACCATCGGAAGTGTTACAAAACGGCCACCGTCATTGCCCCAACTTTTCAGAATTGGAAGTCGGTCCAACGAGGCTTCCTCGCCCATAAGTACCACCTGCTGACACTCGCCTCGACCTGATACTGTGCGTGGAAACCACTTGGCAACATCGCCAAGCAGAGGTAACATTCTCAACTTGTCGCCTAATGAACTCTTGGGGGAGATTACCTGCTTGACCAACGAGTCTATACGTTTTGTAATATCATCCACATCCTCCACACCCAGAGCCAGAGCAATACGCTTGGCCGAGCCCATAAGGTTTGTGATTACAGGAAACTCTTTGTCTGTGCGCTCAAAGAGCAGAGCCTTGCCACCACCTTCGGTCTTAACCATACGGTCGGTAATCTCGGCAATCTCCTGGTCGGAAGATACGGCAGTGCCGATGCGAATCAACTCATCGGCACTCTCCAATCTCTTTATAAAATCTGCGAGAGACTTATACATAATTATTTGCTTTGTTCACACTTTGCCGCAGCCATACGCTCCAAGAACATCTTCTTCTCCTTGCCCATAGCCAGGAAACATATTGCTGCCGCCAAAACGCTTGCGAGGAAGAAACCGATAAAGGTTAATTCCCAACCGTTTGTGCCAATCTCTACGATGCGGCCAAATGCAATCTTCGAGAGAAATGCGTCGCCGATAAGATATCCGAGCAGACCCATAAAACCGGCAGCAGTACCTGCTGCATTCTTCGGCACGATAGCGATGGCCTGAATAGAAATCATTGCCACAGGGCCATATACGCCGAATCCCGTAATGATAAGGGCGGCTGTAACAGCGGTGAGGTAGTCGATTTGCAGTGTCGCAGAGATAGCGTCTGCTTGCCAATAGATGAATGCTCCCAAAGCGGTGACAACCATGCAGATGACATTAACCGGAGCACAACGTCCTTGGAAGAACTTGGACGAAAGCCAACCGGCAATCAAAGTGCCCGGGATGGCTGCAATCATATGGTATGCATAGAGGTTCTTGCTCACCTCCTTGGTAATGCCATGCACATTCTGCAAATAGATTGGCAACCAGTCTGAGATGCCGTATCTTACCAAATATACCATGATGTTGGCAATACCGATAAACCAGAGCATCTTATTTTTGAGGATATAATCCACGAAGAGGGTTTTGAACGGAATCTTATTCTCCTCGCCCTTCTTTGCCTTAGCGCCGGAAAAGTCATTGCGATACTTTTCGATTGGTGGCAGACCGCACGATTCAGGTGTGTCACGGATAAACCACCAACATAAACCTGCAACAGCAAGGGCTGCAATAGATGGAACGATAAACGCTCCACGCCAGGAATCCTCAGGGGTTAGGCCGAAGGCCAGAAGTGCTGCACCACCAACTCCTACCAACCAAGCCATCGATGAACTACCCACGTTGTGTGCCGTATTCCAAACCGACATCTTGAACGAGCGTTCGTTGGTTGAAAACCATTGAGACATAACACGGCCGCAAGGAGGCCAACCCATACCCGAGAACCAACCGGTCAGGCAGGTCAATACGAAGAGAATGGCGGTAGTCACAGCACCATTCTTAGGGTAAGGAATAACACCAGCGACAATCATGACGAGGGCTGAAAGGATCAAACCGATAGTCATGAACTTACGTGCATCGGAGCGGTCGGAGAGACCTCCCATCAGGAATTTGCTCACGGCATAAGCGATAGGCATACCTGCCATTGCATCGCCCAACCCGCTCTTGTCGATGTAGCCGAGTTCTATCATGTCAGCACCTGCAAACGAGAGGTTCTTGCGAACGAGATAGTAGGCCGCATAACCAAGGTAGATGCCGAGGAATACCTTCCATCGCATCTGCTTGTACTCCTTGTCAATCTTCTCCTCCGGCAAAAGCGGTTTGTGTGCCGGTGGGGCCATAAAATCCAAAAAAGCCATTGTTATTTTAGTTTTAGGTTATTCGTTTTGTTAGAGTTTAATGTCGTAAATTTGAATTACGCCGACAAGATGCTCCGCATCATCAACTACAAGCAGAGAGTTTACCTTGTGTTGTGTCATCAACTTCTCTGCCTCGATAAGTTTCTCGTCGGGACGGATGCACTTTGGATGTGCCGTAGCAATATCCATAGGCTTGATGCTGAAAAACTCTGCCTGACGTGACTCCATGGCACGACGAACATCACCGTCGGTTACGATGCCTAAGATCTCTGAGCCTCGGCAAATTACGATAAGACCCAAACCTCCCTGTGACATGCGCTGAATCATCTCCGTAGCCGAGCAGTTCTCGTCAATTATCGGCAGGTCGTTGCGGCGCATAGCATTGCCTACGGTCATGAGCAAACGGCGACCAAGACTGCCTCCCGGATGCAGGCGAGCATAGTCCATCGAGGTGAAGTTGCGCATCTTCATCAATGCTACGGCCAGAGCATCACCCATGGCAAGTTGTGCGGTGGTCGATGTTGTAGGTGCAAGGTGGAGGATGCAGGCCTCATGCTCAACAGCCACGTCGAGGTGGATGTTGGAGTTCTTTGCCAACGATGAGCGAGGGTTTCCTGTCATCGAGATAAGTAGGTTGCCGTTGTCCTGAATAAATGGAACAATCTTCAATACTTCGTCTGTCTCGCCGGAGTATGAGAGTGCAATGACAATATCTCCTTTGGATATCATGCCGAGGTCGCCATGGAATGCCTCGCCTGGGTGCATGTAGAAACTTGGGGTGCCGGTGCTGGCTAATGTGGCAGCAATCTTCTTGGCCACAAGTCCTGACTTGCCCATTCCTGTCATAATAACCTTGTTGTTAGATGAGAGTATTGCCTCTACGGCATTTACGAACTCGTCGCCAAGGTCACGCTTGATGCGAAGCAGTGCATCTGCCTCGGTCTGTAAAGCCTCGCATGCAAGGCTTAATATCTGGTTTCTCTTCTCGGATTTCATTGTAAAGGTTGTTATAGTAGAGATTTAATAACATTTTCAAGATTGTCGAGTGCAAGCATATTCGGGCCGTCGCTCAACGCCTCATCCGGATTAGGATGAACCTCGAAGAAGTATCCCGTAGCACCAAATGCCTTTGCCGCCAATGCCATTGCCGGTACGAACTCACGGTTGCCGCCGGTCTTGCCGCCTGCTGCTCCCGGACGCTGTACCGAGTGTGTACAGTCCATAATCACACGTGGAGCAATGCGCAACATGTCGGGGATGTTGCGAAAATCAACAACCAAGTTATTGTAGCCGAACGAATTTCCTCGCTCGGTGAGCCACACCTCTCCGGCACCCGATTCTACGGCCTTCTGGTATGGATATTTCATATCCTCACCCGAAAGGAACTGCGCCTTCTTGATGTTTACGGTCTTGCCTGTCTTGGCCGCCGCTACGAGAAGGTCGGTCTGGCGGCAGAGGAATGCAGGGATCTGCAATACATCTACCACCTCAGCAACAGGTGCTGCCTGCCATGCCTCGTGAATATCGGTCAGTAACTGCACACCGTGCTTCGACTTCACGTCGGCGAGCATCTGCAAACCACGCTCCAAGCCTACACCTCGGTACGAGGAGAGTGATGTGCGGTTTGCCTTGTCAAACGAGGCCTTGAAGATAATCTCCGTGCCTAAACGGTTGTTGATGTCAACTATGCGCTTGGCTACGGCATCGAGAACCTCTGCCGACTCAATTACGCACGGACCTGCAATAAATACTGGTTTCATATATCTTTACTTTTTCAGATTTAACAAAAACTCTTCGGCACGAGCCAAATCTTCGGGGGTATCAATGCCTATGGTCTCGACATCCGAGATGCCGACGCCGATTTTATAGCCATTCTCCAACCAACGCAACTGTTCGAGTGACTCGGCAATCTCCAATGAAGATTGTGGGAGCGAGGTTACTGCCTTCAAAATCTCGGTACGGAAACCATAGATGCCGATATGTTTGTAGAAGGTGTGTCGTTGGAGCCACTCCTGCTTCTCTACGCCACGCAGGTAGGGAATTACCGAACGAGAGAAATAGAGGGCACGCATCTGGTTATCTACGACAACCTTTGGAGAATTCGGGTTCTCCAATGCGGTGATGCCGTCGCTCTCGGCAAAAGGCTTTACGAGGGTGGCTATGTCAATGTCGGGAGAGTTGAAACACTCTTTGAGTGCTTGCAACTGCGATGGCTGAATAAACGGCTCGTCGCCCTGAACGTTTATCACTACGTCGAACTCTCCGCCCTGCTTGCAGTATGCCTCCCAACAACGGTCTGTGCCGCTGCGATGCTCCGTAGAGGTCATCTCAACCTTGCCGCCAAAGGCTCGCACGGCATCATAGATGCGCTCGTCGTCGGTTGCCACCACGGCATCATCCAAGACGCCTGCCACCTGCTCATAAACACGTTCGATAACACGCTTGCCACCCAGCATTGCCAATGGCTTTGCAGGGAAGCGAGTGCTGGCGTAACGTGCAGGAATGATTGCTATAAACTTCATTTTCTGCTATTTTTCAAGTGCGAGGTCGAGTACCTGTTCGTTGGTGCGAACATAATGGAACTCCAAACCCTCCAAATACTCCTTCTTTATCTCTTCGACATCCTTGCGGTTCTCCTCCGGAAGCAGAATGGTGTGAATGCCGGCACGCTTCGCCGCCAAGACCTTCTCCTTAACGCCGCCGATAGGTGTTACACGACCACGCAATGTCGTCTCGCCTGTCATGGCGATACGCTCACGTATCTTGCGACCCGTGAATGTCGAAACGATGGATGTAATCATCGTGATACCTGCCGAAGGACCATCCTTCGGAATTGCACCCTCCGGAACGTGGATATTGAGGTCGTTCTTCTCAAATACCTCAGGGTTGATACCCAACTCCTGATGATGAGCCATAACCCACTCGTAGGCGATGGTTGCCGACTCCTTCATCACGTCACCAAGGTTACCCGTCAGTGACAACTTGCCCTTGCCCGGAGTGAGCAATGACTCGATGTAGAGAATGTCGCCACCTACCGATGTCCAGGCCAGGCCTGTTACAACACCGACCATATCCTTGATTTCGTACTCCTCGTTCATGTATTTCGGCTTGCCGAGAATCTTCTCTACGTCGGCAGCAGAGATTGCAGGTGTGTACTCCTCTTCGAATGCGATATTCTTTGCTCTTGCACGTGCAATCTTGGCAATATGCTTATCCAAAGCACGAACTCCTGACTCTCTGGTGTACTCCGAGATAATCTTCTGCAAGATGTCGGTGTCGAGGGTCATGTCGCCCTCTTTGAGGCCGTGAGCCTCCGACTGCTTGGCGATAAGGTGCTTCGATGCAATCTGAATCTTATCTTCGAGTATATATCCGGGGATGTTAATCAACTCCATACGGTCACGAAGCGCAGGGTTGATAGCACCTATGTCGTTTGCCGTAGCGATAAAGAGGACCTTTGAGAGATCGTACTCCGTATCGAGGTAGTTGTCGTGGAAGGTCGTATTCTGTTCAGGATCGAGTACCTCCAACAGTGCCGACGATGGGTCGCCGTGGTTGCTTATAGTCATCTTGTCCACCTCGTCAAGGATGATGACAGGGTTGGATGAGCCGCAACGTTTGATGGTTTCGATTACTCGGCCCGGCATTGCACCGATGTATGTGCGGCGGTGTCCTCGAATCTCTGCCTCGTCGTGCAGACCGCCGAGTGCTATTCTGCCGAACTTGCGACCAAGAGCCGTAGCCACAGACTTTCCGAGCGATGTTTTACCTACTCCCGGAGGGCCGTAAAGGCAGAGGATAGGGGATTTGCGGTCGCCCTTCAACTTGATTACGGCAAGGTGCTCCAAGATACGCTCCTTGACCTCCTCCAAGCCGAAGTGATCGGCATCCAACTGCTCACGAGCGCAGTTGAGGTCGAGGTTATCCTGCGTCATCTCGTTCCACGGCAGTTCGAGCATCAGTTGCAGGTAGGTCATCTGCACCGAGTACTCCGCCACGGCAGGGTTCAGACGCTCCAACTTGGCAACCTCCTTCTCGAAGAGTTGTGCAACGCTCTCGCTCCAATTCTTCTTCTTGGCAGCCTCACGCAGGCGGGCAACGTCGTCATCCTCGCCCTCGCCCAACTCCTGCTGAATGGTGCGCATCTGTTGTTGCAGATAGTAGTCACGCTGCTGTTTGTCTATCTCGGTTTTAACCTTCTCCTGAATGCTGTGTTTAAGTTCGAGCAACTGCTGATCACGGATAAGTATTTCGAGCAACTTGCGAGAACGTGCCAAGAGTCCCGGGGCTTCGAGCAGGGATTGGCGGTCGTCATCCGAAAATTCGAGATTCGAGCAGATGAAGTTCACGATACCTCGCTTCGAGTCGATATTCTTGATTGCGAACGAGGCCTCCTTAGGTATTGATGGCGAGATGTTTATGATGTTGAGTGCGACATCTCGGATAGATTCTACCAGAGCGTCAAACTCGACATTGTTCTTATCGGGTGTGGTATCGAGCAGCGGCGTAACCTTAGCCTTGAAGAATGGCTCGGTCGAGATGTATTCGCCGATTTCAATCTTCTCCAAGCCCGACAAAATCACGGTAAGATTGCCGTTTGGCATCTCCAAAATTTTGAGGATGCGGGCAGCGGTACCGATGCGGTACATATCGTCGGGTGTCGGGGTTTCAATCTCGCAGTTGCGCTGCAATACTGCGCCGAGCAGACCGTTCTCTGCGTTTACGGCACGCACGAGGGCTATGCTCTTCTCTCGACCTACGGTAATAGGGGTGATGGCTCCGGGGAAGAGTACCGAACTGCGCAGGGTGAGAATCGGTAAGATCTCAGGCAGTTGTACCTCCTCAACGGTGTCATCGTCCAAGTTGGTCACTATCGGAATTGTCTGAAACTTGCGGTCAGCAATTTCGGGTGACAAACCAAGGTCGTCTATAATGATATCATTTTCACTCTTTTTTGCCATATATTTTCTTCTCTTATTAGATGCTACTTATTATATAAGTATGCAAAGATAATACAAATATTAT
This sequence comes from Alistipes sp., assembly GCA_045659425.1. Taxonomy (GTDB): domain Bacteria; phylum Bacteroidota; class Bacteroidia; order Bacteroidales; family Rikenellaceae; genus Alistipes. The sequence continues at coordinate 39,557 of JAZOWW010000015.1, forward strand.
ATTTAGCAAAATAGCACCTATTTTTGAAAATCATTTTAAGCGTGATTTACTGCCGCTACCTCGGCCTCAGCAATGGGAAATACGCTTAGTATGTCCCATCGCTTCGCCCTCAGCGAGCGTTGTAACTCATCACCTAAAAGTGATTTTCTGCCCGTGCAGGGGGGTGATGTAGATAGGGAGTTTAAGGAATTTAATGAGTTTAGGGAGGGCGGGGTATCTGCTTTTTCCTAAATTCCCTAAACTCTCTACTCTCCTTAAATGCCTTGTACCGAACCGTAAGGAGAAAATATAAATATAAAAAAGGGATATAATTTATTATATCCCTTCGTGCTATATGTATGTCGATTTACATCTTCTGCCAAACCAGAGCCGAAGCACCGAGGATTGCAGCGTTCTTGCTTTGCAAGCCCGACGGCATAATCTTAACCTTATTTCGGAAGGCAAAGAGCATATTCTCCTCCATATAGTAGCGAACGTGGTCGAGGAGTAAATCGCCGGCCTTAGCCAGACCGCCGAAGAGGAATATTGCCTGAGGCGATGTGATTGTAACAGCGTCTGCCAATGCATAGCCGAGGCGCTGTCCCGTAAGGCGGAATGCCTCCAAAGCGATAGGATCGCCCTTGGCTGCTGCTTGTGAAAGCATTGCCGAATCAAGCGTGTTGAACGGTATGTCACGCAGTGGCGAAGGATCGTTCATTGTAGCCATCAACTCGAAGGCTGTGCGCTTGATTCCGATGGCCGAAGCGTATGCTTCTAGGCAGCCCTTGCGGCCGCATCCGCACTCTCGTCCACCACGCTCGACAATAACATGGCCGAACTCGCCGGCAAAGCCGTCGTGTCCGTAGATCATCTCGCCGTTTGCGACGAAACCGGAGCCTACACCTGTGCCGAGGGTTACCATTACGAAGTCCTTCATTCCCTTTGCGTTACCATACACCATTTCGCCGATTGTAGCGGCGTTTGCATCGTTGGTTACATAGACAGGAATGCCTGGAAAATGTTTGCCTACATCCTCTGCAAAGTTGAACATTCTTAGACTCTCATCCTTGTTTTCGTTCTCGGCTGTGAATTTCCAAAGGTTGGCAGGCGTCTCGATTGTTCCCTTGTAGTAGTTTGCGTTAGGAGCACCGATTCCTATGCCGATAAGTTCGAAGTCGAAGTTTACGCCCTGTACGAGCATCTGCATTGCCTGACACAAATCCTCGACATATCGAGGGTAGTCGTTGAAGGCAGGGTATGCACGTGTCGAGATGACCGATTCTGCGTATATTTCGCCCTTCTCATCAACAAGTCCGAAAGCGGTATTGATACCACCGATATCGATACCGAATGCGAGTTTTTTCATAGTTTTATTCATTATGTTATTTTATTAGTCTTTCAAGTACAAAACCGCAAAGCGGATTAGTAAAGGTAGATAAAAAACGTAAGAGTAGCAAATTTTGTATGTAAATAGTAATAAAAGTGTCGAGTCAAAGAGGAATAAGGTGCGAAGAAATGGTACTCAATTTGTTTCCGAAATTATTTTTTTGTACTTTTGAGGTTGATTTATATACTTTTTAGAATAAAAAGCGGAACCGATGAATAGATATACCCATTCCCAACTGCTTGAAATGTTCGAGAGACACCTCTCGCAACTCTCACTGCCCGACGACCCTTCGATGCTTTACAATCCCATTCGTTACGCATTGGATGAGGGCGGAAAACGTATGCGCCCCGTGCTTACACTATTGGCATACAATCTCTATGCCGATGATGTGGAGAGGGCGTTGCCTGCGGCTATGGCGGTGGAGATTTTTCACAATTTTACACTGCTACACGACGATATTATGGATAACGCTGCGATGCGCCGAGGTCGTCCGTCGGTCTATGCAAAGTGGGGTAATAACGTGGCAATTTTGTCGGGAGATGTGATGCTTATCGAGGCGTATAAACAGTTGCAGGGTATCGCAGATAATCACCTGCCACAGGTGCTGGAACGATTCAATACGATGGCTTCGCAAGTGTGTGAGGGTCAGCAATATGATATGGACTTCGAGAGTCGCCAAAAGGTTGCCGTGGTGGAGTATATGAATATGATTGAACTCAAAACTGCGGCGTTGCTTTCGGGTTCTATGACCATCGGAGCAATATTGGCGGGAGCCTCAGAGTCGGATGTGAATAAAATCTATCGTGCAGCAACCGAGGTGGGGCTTGCGTTCCAGTTACAAGACGACCTTTTGGATAGTTACGGCGATGAGCGTTTGGGCAAGAAGATTGGTGGCGATATTTTAGAGGGTAAGAAGACCTATCTGATGATTATATCATTGTCGCACGCTACCGAGCAGCAGCGTGAGGTGTTGCGCACAACGCACCTGCGAAAGGATTTGACCGACGAGCAGAAGATTTCTATGGTCAAGGCGATATACGATGAGTTGGGAGCGCCGGCGATGACCGAGCAGCAGATAAATCTGCGAATCTCACGAGCCGTATCGATTCTCGATACGTTGGATATTCCGGCGGAGCGTACCGCTTGTCTGCGTGAATATTTTGAGAGTCTTGTAGGGCGACGAAAATAGAGAAAAAAAAGGATGAAAAGAGGCGATATAGAGATAATGGCACCGGTAGGCTCGTACGAGTCTTTGTGGGCGGCGATAAATTCGGGAGCGAACTCCGTATATTTTGGTATCGGTGCGCTCAATATGCGTTCGGCCTCTGCTGCAAACTTTACGGCGGAGGATATGGCGCAAATCAACTCGATAGCCCACTCGCACGGTGTTAAGACCTACCTGACGGTAAATACCATCATCTACGATACGGAGTTGAAGTTGATGCACGAGGTGGTAAACCGGGCAAAAGCCGAGGGCGTTGATGCGGTTATTGCATCGGATATGTCGGTGATTTTGTATGCCTACCACGTGGGTATGGAGGTGCATATCTCCACGCAGTGCAATATCTCAAACAGCGAGGCTGTGAAGTTTTACTCGCAGTGGGCAGATGTGGTGGTTTTGGCAAGAGAGTTGTCACTCGAACAGATAGCATTAGTGCATCAGGCGATTGTCGAGCAGGATATCCGAGGCCCTCGTGGTGAACTCGTTAAGATTGAGATGTTTGCGCACGGAGCGCTTTGTATGTCTATATCTGGTAAATGTTATTTGAGCGAACACGAGACGGGTTGCTCTGCTAACCGTGGAGCCTGCCGTCAGATTTGTCGTCGCAAATATACGCTCACGGATATGGAGACGGGCGCACAACTCGATACCGATGGTCGTTATATCCTCTCGCCGAAGGATTTGTGTACGATAGACTTCCTCGATAAGTTTATCGGTGCGGGCGTGAGCGTGTTGAAGATTGAGGGCCGTGCAAGAGGTGGCGAGTATGTGAAGCGAGTTGTCGAGTGTTACGATAAGGCGTTGCGTATGCTCGAAGACGGCACCTACTCAGCAGAGGCGGTCGAGGAGCAGAAACAGACCCTTTTGAAGGTCTTTAACCGAGGTTTCTGGGGCGGATACTATGCCGGAGCGCCGGTAGCGCAGCATACCAATTCGTATGGCTCGTCGGCAACACGTCGCAAGGAGTATGTGGGCAAGGTAACCAACTTTTTCAAGCGTCTGTCGGTTGCCGAGGTGCTCATCGAGGCTACGACGTTACAGGTGGGCGATGAGATTCTCTGGATGGGCGAAACAACCGGAGTGGTCGAGCAGGTGGTGTCGGAGATTCGCTTCGACGAGAAACCTGCGCAAAACGTTAAGCAGGGTGATATCTGCTCAATTAAGGTCGAGGGCGGCATTGTCCGTCGTGGCGACAAATTATACAAAGAGGTAAAACGATAAAAAGATAGAAGTTATGTTCAGCGCACAAACCTATTTGGCACGACGTGCCGAGTTATGCAGAAGAGTTGGCAAGGGTGTTATTCTGCTTCCGGGCAATACATTATCGCCATACAACTATCCGAACAATGCCTATGTATTTCGACAGGATTCTACCTTTCTCTACTATTTCGGACTGAATCTTCCTGCACTTGTAGGTGTGATAGATGCTGAGAGTGGTGAGGCAGCACTCTTTGGAGATGACTTCACTGTTGAGGATATTATTTGGACAGGTCCGCAGCCGTCGCTCCGAGAGTTGGGCGCACAGGTGGGTGTCGAGAAATGTCATCCTATGGCAGACCTTGCCGCATATGTCGCTGCTGCGCAGAAGATGGGTCGAGAGATTCACTATCTGCCTCCGTATCGTGGCGAGACCAAGATTCAACTCTCGTCGTTGCTTGGTATGAGCGTAGATGCGTTGCATGCAGGAAAGTCGGTGGATTTGATGTTTGCCGTGGCCGAGATGCGAGAGGTGAAGAGCGCCGAGGAGATTGAGGCTTTGGAACGAGCATTTCACCTCGGTTATGAGATGCATACGACGGCTATGCGTATGTGCCGAGAGGGCGTTGTGGAGCGAGAAATTGCAGGTGCGATAGAGGGTATTGCCAAGTCGAAGGGCTTGGGCTTATCGTTTGGCTCGATTGTGTCGCAACATGGCGAGACGTTGCATAACCTCAACTGCGATGGCGTGTTGGAGCGAGGTCGTCTGCTTCTGGTTGATGCGGGCGCAGAGTCGTTGGAGAACTACTGTTCCGACCATACCCGTACATATCCTGTCGGTGGCCGTTTCTCGGAACGACAGAAGGATATATATAATATAGTGTTGCGGGCTCACGATCTGGCTCCGCAATGGATGCGCAGTGGTGCGATGTATATGGATGAGGTCTTTAATCGTGCGTTGCTCTCGTTGGCCGAGGGTCTGCACGATGTGGGTCTTATCAACGGCTCGGCGGAGGATGCTGTGGCAGCGGGTGCAATGTATCTCTTTATGCCTCACGGTCTTTCGCACGGTATGGGTATGGATGTACACGATTGCGAAGCGATTGGCGAGCGTAGTTTTGATTTTTCGGAATTGCTTGACCGTGCCAAGGCTTCGGCTACGTGCGTACATCGTGCAACGTGGCGATTGCGTGCAGGTACGGTAATGAGCAACGAACCGGGTATATACTTTATCCCTGCTCTCATCGATAAATCTCGTGCCGAGGGCCTCTATAAGGGTATAGTGAACTACGATAAACTCGAAGCGTACCGTGATTTTGGCGGCATCCGCATCGAGGATGATATTATTGTAACGGATAATGGCGGTCGTATCATCGGGGATAAGCATATCCCTTCGACCGTAGAGGAGTTGGAGTCTGTTGTTGGCAGATAGTATGGCCGTGGTACTTCTCTTTCCTACGACTATGGAGGCAGCGGCATTGCAGAGTCTTCGCCCCGACCTTGATGTGCGTATATGCGGTGTCGGCCCTGTCGAGACGGCTCGCTGTGTGGCGAAGGTGTTGCAGGAGGGGGAGTGTGACGGAGTCGTATTGTGCGGCATAGCGGGCGCCTACGACGGCTCGCTCTTGGTCGGAGATGTCGTGACTGTCGAGAGGGAACAGATGGCGAGTCTGCCCGCTCTGTATAGAGCCTCATACGAAGCAACCCTGCCTGTTGCGCTGCCGCAAGTGGTATCTAATACGGTTATGGCCGTAGGTTGCGAGTCGCTCGGTGCACAGATTGAAAATATGGAGGGCGCTGCACTATTTGCCCTCTGTGGCGATGCAGGTGTGCCTTGTGCTGAGATTCGTGCAATATCGAATCATGTGGATGATGAGCGCAAAGATTGGCGAATAGACCTTGCAGTAGAGAATCTTACACAAACAATAGATAAACTTTTTCCAAGATAATGGCACTTTCGTTGCATATCTCGCCGTGTCCGAATGATACGTTTGCATTTGATGCACTGATAAATGGTCGCATCGAGAACTGCATTGGCGAACTCAATGTCGAGTATCACGATATTGAGGTGCTGAACGAGGGCGTTTTGGCGGGAGATCCTGATATTTCCAAGATAAGTTATTCGGTTTATCCGAAGATTGCCGACCGATACGCACTGCTTGATAGTGGCTCGGCGCTGGGTCGTGGAAACGGGCAGTTGCTCGTACGCCGCAAGGGGGAGGAGGCTCCTCTACGCCGTATTGCCTCACCGGGGGTAAATACTACGGCTAATGCGCTTCTGATGCGCTATTTCCCCGATGTGGAGGAGGTAGTGCCGATGCTCTTTTCAGAGATTGCCAAGGCAGTTGAGAGCGGAGAGGTTGATGGCGGGGTGCTGATACACGAGGGAAGATTCGTCTATGAGCGCTATGGTTTGAAACTTGTTGCTGACCTGGGGCAGATGTGGGAAGCAGAGACGGGTCTGCCGTTGCCGTTGGGGGCGATAGTCATTAAGCGGGACCTGCCGATTGAGGTGCGCCGAGAGTTTGAGCGAATGCTTGCGGAGAGCGTTCGATTTGCCTTTGAAAATCCGACATTGTCGAGAGCCTTTATTAAGCAACATGCACAGGAGTTGGAGGATGATATTATCGAGCGACATATTTTACTTTTTGTAAACGATTTTACAATCTCGTTAGGCGAGGAGGGTCGTCGGGCGGTCGAGCGTCTTACAGGCATAAATATCCAATAGTTTTTGCCCTATGACATATCATTTGATATAAAAAAACGTGTTTTTTCGCACGTTTTTTTGTTTTGCCTATTGCTATTTGAAAAAAAGTCTGTAATTTTATAAAACGAATTAAGCATTAAGCGAGATTTTTAACCTTAAAACTTTACATACTTTTATGAAAAATTATTCAGCAAAAGAGATTAAGAACATTGTTCTTATTGGCGCTCCTGGCTCGGGTAAAACTACCCTTGCAGAGGCTATGGCTTACGAAGGTAAGGTAATTGACCGCAGGGGTAGTATCGAAAATAACAATACATTGTCGGATAATACCGATATTGAGCATGAGTACAAGCGCTCAATCTATGCGACAACACTCTTTACAGAGTTTATGGGTCGCAAACTCAATATTATTGACTGTCCGGGATCGGACGACTTCTGCGGAAACCTCTTCTCTGCATTTAAGGTGGGTGACGTGGGTGTTATGCTCGTAAACGCACAAACCGGCTGGGAGGTTGGTAACGTTATTCAGGGTCGTTACGCTCGTATCTTGAACAAACCGCTCATCGCAGTCGTAAACCAACTCGATGGCGAGAAGGCTTCGTATGAGAACGCTCTCGAAACAATGCGTGACAAGGCTTCTGTTAAGCCTGTTATCGTTCAGTATCCGGTAAATCAGGGAGTAGGTTTTGATTCATTCATCGACGTTTTGATGATGAAGATGTACCGCTTCACCGATGAAAATGGTACTCGTGAGGAGTTGGATATTCCGGAGTCAGAGATGGAGAAGGCTCTCGAACTCAATCGTGAGTTGATTGAGACTGCAGCCGAGCATGACGATGCTTTGATGGAGTTGTACTTTGAGAAGGGTACCCTTACTCAGGACGACATCCGCTCAGGATTGAAGATTGGTGTTGCTAAGCGTCAGGCTATGCCTGTATTCTGCGCAAGCGGTAAGAAGGACATCGGTACAAAGCGTTTGATGGAGTTCATTATCAATGTTGCTCCTGGTCCGACTGTTGCTCCTGCATTCCCTGCAACTGACGGCTCGGAGGTTGCTGCCGACGAGACTGCTCCTGTTGCATTGTTCGTATTTAAGTCGCAGATGGAGGGTCATATCGGTGAGATCAACTACTTCCGTGTAATCCGTGGTAAGTTGACCGAGGGTATGGAACTCGTGAACTCTCGCACCGGTAATAAGGAGAAACTCTCGCAGTTGTTCGCTGTAGCGGGTAAGAATCGTGTTAAGGTTACAGAGTTGTCTGCCGGCGATATTGGTTGCACTGTTAAGTTGAAGGGTACTCGTACAAACGATACCTTGTCCGCACCGAATGCTCCTATCACTTTGGAGCCTATCGTATTCCCTGAGCCACGTTACCGTGCCGCAGTTAAGGCGAAGGTACAGGCTGACGAGGAGAAACTCGGAAAGTTGTTGCTTGACGCACGCTTTGAGGATCCTACTATCCTTGTTGAGTACTCTAAGGAGTTGAAGCAGACTATTATCCAGGGTCAGGGTGAGCATCACCACAATATTTTGCGTAACCGTATCTTGGCAGAGAATAAGGTTGAGATGGAGTTCTTTGCTCCGAAGATTCCGTATCGTGAGACTATTACCAAGGTTGCACAGGCGGACTATCGTCACAAGAAGCAGTCGGGTGGTGCAGGTCAGTTTGGTGAGGTACATATGGTTATCGAGCCGTACTATGAGGGTATGCCTGAGCCATCGAAGTATAAGGTAAACGGTAAGGAGATTACCGTAAATATCAAGGGTAAAGAGGAGTACGATTTGGAGTGGGGAGGTAAACTCCAATACTACAACTCTATCGTTGGTGGTGCTATCGACGCTCGCTTTATGCCTGCAATCTTGAAGGGTGTTATGGAGAAGATGGACGAGGGTCCGTTGACAGGTTCCTATGCTCGTGATATTCGTGTTATTATCTACGACGGTAAGATGCACCCGGTAGATTCAAATGAAATCTCGTTTAAGTTGGCGGCTCGTAACGCATTTAAGGAGGCGTTCCGCAACGCCGGTCCGAAGATTATGGAGCCTATCTATAATGTTGAGGTGTTGACTCCTACCGACTATATGGGTTCGGTGATGAGTGACTTGCAGAATCGTCGTGCCATGATTATGGGTATGGAGTCTGCTAAGGGCTTCGATAAGTTGGTTGCACGTGTGCCGTTGGCAGAGTTGTATCGCTACTCGACTACACTCTCGTCACTCACTTCGGGTGCTGCAACTTACACTATGAAGTTCGAATCTTACGAGCAGGTTCCTTCGGATGTTCAGGATAAGTTGTTGAAGGCTTACACCGACACAGACGAAGAGTAAACTTTATTTGTAGGTATGAAAATTTCGGGTTACATATTGTAGCCCGAAATTTTTATTATCTTTGTGGTAATGAAACGACTATTTACCATATTGGCACTCTGTGTTGCGCTCGCTACCTATGGCGGGGCGCAGGCACAAACATATTTCAAACTCAATGGACTCTATGCGTTGGCGGGCGTTGTCAATCCGCAATTTGAGTTTGTTATCTCGCCACACTCTGCCGTGCAGGTTGAGGCTGTATATTCGCCGTGGCGCTCTATCTGCGGACGACATGCACACTTCGGAATCTTTATGGGTGAGTATCGCTACTACTTCCGAGAGGCAGCAAAGGGTTGGTATGTGAGCGGTAATGCCGGCTTTATGGGCTTCGATGTGAGCAAGCCGAGATTATTCCGTAACGGCAAGTTTTTAGACTTCAAGGATAGTTATAGCAAAGGCTTCGGACTACTCGTGGGTGTTGGTGCTGGCTATCAGCATACCTTTAAGGAGAGATGGGTTGTTGATGCATTTATTGCTATCGACTTCTTCCGCTCGTGGTATAACGGCTACTATAATGATGGACGCATCGAGATGCATCCTCACGGGCACGAGGATTATGTACATCCAGATCCGTTTAACGGCTCTTCGGAAATTGTTCCGGCAAAGGTGGGAGTCTCTATCGGTTATAAACTCTTTGACCCTAATAAGCCACGTAGAGATAGGCAGCGTAGGAAGTAGCAAGGTCTATGTAAGAGTTGTGGTTAGTGGCAATGCTGCCATAAAAAAAGATGAGGCTGTCCTTTTGGGGACAGCCTCTTGTGTTTGTCAGACAAAGGACTAAGCCTCGGTCTTGACAGGTGCACGACGCTCCTTGATACGAGCCTTCTTTCCGGTCAACTCACGGAAGTAGTAGATGCGAGCACGACGAACAACACCACGCTTGTTTACCTCGATGTTATCAAGGTGTGGAGAGTAGAGAGGGAAGATACGCTCAACACCCACGCCATTAGAGATCTTGCGGATGGTAAACATCTTAGTCTTGCCCTGACCCTTAATCTGGATCACTACACCACGGAAGCTCTGCAAACGCTCCTTGCTTCCCTCGATGATACGATAAGTAACGGTGATGGTGTCACCTGCCTTGAACGAAGGGATCTCAGCATCGGTCTTCGTCCACATCTGCTCGTTAACGAGCTTGATTAATGAATCCTTGTTCATTGTTGCAACAAAAATTAAAAGTTTTCGCTCAACATTATCGCTGTGACCGACCTACCATATGTGGACACTGCCATATAATCCCGACCTTACTCTGCGATGTTTTGCACCGCTTTGCATTGGGTCATCCGGTCTTTCACCCTATATAAGAGGTTGATACGTGGGTGCAAAGGTAGTAAAAAAAACTCAAATCCAAAATTCGGCACAAGATTTATACATATATAATATATATTGTGGCTCCCTGGCGAGGATAAAAGATGAAAAATATTTGCAGTTCAAATAATTTTTACTAATTTTGCACCGCATTTATGCATTAATAGCTATTAATTAACAAAAACAAAACAAGATGAAAAAGGGAATTCATCCAGAAAATTATCGTTTGGTGGCATTCAAAGACATGTCGAATGACCACGTGTTTTTGTGCAGGTCCGCCGTTTCGACAAAAGAGACCATCGAGGTGAACGGCGAAACCTATCCCGTGTATAAGATGGAAATCTCCAACACTTCACACCCGTTCTATACTGGTAAGATGAAGTTGGTAGATACCGCCGGTCGTGTGGATAAGTTTATGAGCCGTTACGCAAAGCGCTACGATAAGAAGAATAAGTAGGATTTACTTATTTGAGGGAAAAAGGTTGTCGAATCACGACAACCTTTTTTATTTATGCCGAAATTTGCTATATTTGCATTAGAAAACAAAAATAAGATATACTATGGAATTTGAAGGAACAGTATTCAGAATTATGCCTGCGACAAGCGGCACCTCGGCACGAGGCCCGTGGGAGCGTCAGGAGGTAATCTTTGAGCAGAAGACACAATCGCAGTTCCCACGTCGTGTGGCTGTGACATTCTTTAATAAGGCAGATGAGGTTAATCGTTTGCACGAAGGTGTTACCTATGTGGTATCGTTTGACTTGGAGTCACGTGAGTTTAACGGTCGTTGGTACACCGATGTTCGTGCATGGAGAGTACAGCCAAAGCAGGAGAATGTTGCACCTGCGGCAGCACCTGCACAGCAGACAGCACCTATGGCCGGCGGTTATGCTCCAATGCCGACAGAGGAGCCTGCGTATGCTGCGGCATCTTCGGCTCAGGAGGTTGACGATCTGCCGTTCTAACAGCAGGCGGAGGGTATCCCTTTTAGATAAGGTTGTACGACGAGAGGTTGTGCAACCTTTTTTTTGTGCTTCCTTTGGGATGGATGCTCCAACCTTTGAATAATATACCTATATATAATTTACCCCTATTTTGGCAGTAAACCAAAATAGGGGTAAATATTTTATGCTATTTGCTAAATCGATTAACGAAGAGCTGCAAGGTTAACATCCTTAGCAGCCTTAGCAGCCAAAGTTGAATCCTTAGATACAGCAGTGTTGAGGTTAGCCTTACCCTCGGTCAAGTTACCCTCCTTAACTGCGATAACTGCACGGAGGTAATCAGCCTTTGCAGAGTTGTCGCCAGCGAGGCTCTTCTTTGCAGCAGCAAGGTTACCATTCTGTACGTGTGCGATAGCAGCGTTGTAACCGGTCAAAGCCTGTGAAGCCTCAGCGTAGTTGCCCTGAGCAGCAGCAACCAAAGCCTTAGTCTCTGCGTTAGCGCCCTTAGCGTACTCAGCAGCCTTCTCAGTCTCGCCGAGACCCAAGTAAGCCAAAGCGTAGTTGTTGTTCAACTCAGCGGTCTTTGCACCAGCCTTAGTTGCAGCCTCCAAAGATGCGAGAGCACCCTGGTAGTCGCCCTCCTGAGCCTGAGCAGCAGCGAGGTTGGTGTAAGCACGAGCGTCGCCATACTTCTCAGCAGCAACTTTGAGTGCAGGAAGAGCAACCTCTGCATTTACAGAAGCAACGTGGAGCAACTCCTCAACGGTCATCTCGGCAGCACGACCCTCGTTAACCAAAGCAGCCATCTCAGCGTCGGTCTTACCTGTCAAATCAACAGTGTTTACAATCTGAGCACGACGCAACTGTGGCAATACCTCAGTTTTGAGTGACTTGAATACAGAAGAGAGGTTCTTAATCTCCTTCTCACGCTCTGCGGAAGAAGCATACATGCTCAATACCTGAAGGATGAGATCCTTGTCCTCGATGCTTGAAGCAGCAACAGCCTGCTGGAATCCCTCCCAGTCCTCGCCGTAAGCAGCAGCGTCGATAGTCAAACCAGCCTCTTTGAGCAACTCCTCAACAGCCTTCAAACCAGACTGGCTACGCTTCTCAGAGAGTTTGTCGTTGAACTTCTCAGGACCATCCGGAGAAGCATATCCGTTTACATATACAGTCTGAGCAGCACGGTCGTTGCCTACGAAGCTCTCAACGTTCTGCTTCAAAGCAGCAACAGACTCAGACTCAACAGCCTTCTTGCAAAGACGAGAAGAGTTGATTTTGTAAACGAGGTCAGCCTTTACAACAGTAGTGGTTACGTTCTTGTAGTCGTTACCAACGGTCTGCATAGCCTCTGCGAAGTTGAGCTCCTTCTGCAAGGTGTTCAAGCCGGCAGCAACCTTCAAACCGCACTCGTTTTTGAGTGCCAAAGCCGCAGCAGCGTCGCTACCGTTAAGAACTGCCAACTGCTCAGCAGTGAGAACAGCGCCGGTGTTAGCGTTAACAAGAGTATACTCCTTGCACTTGCCACCCTTGCACTTAACCTCAACGAGCAACTTCAACTCGCAAGCGTCCATTGCAGGCTGGTAAGCGAACTTAACCTCACGCTTTACAGAGAGAGCCTGAGCGTTAGCAACAACAATACCATTGTCAGCAACCTTCTCGCCCTGGAGCAAGAGAGTCTCGCCTGCTACTGAACCGCCCTCGTAGAAGAGAACAGGAGTAACCTTCAAAGAAGCAGTCTTGTTGAAATACTTGGCAGGAATCTCGCCGTTAATCTCTGCGGTGATAGTACCGTTGTTGAGTACCAATACCTCAGGAGTGCAAGTAACCTTTACAAGGTTTGAGTCCTTGGCCATCTTTTTGAAACAGTCGCAGCTCGACATTGTGAGTGCTACTACCGCCAAAAGAGCGGTCAATTTCATTACATTCTTCATAATTTATTCTATTTTTGGTTTGATATTATTTCTAATATACAAAGGTATATATAATTTTTTTAATAGCAATATCATTTCACCTAATATTTTGGTCGTTTCGCCGAAACATAATAAAAAACTATTGTCGAGAATCTCTTCCCGACAATAGTACTTATAATCATTTGGTTATTGATTACTCCTTGTGGTCACGACGAGGACGACGATCGCCACGCTCAGGGCGGTCACCACGTGGTGCACGTGGCTTGCGCTCAGGCTCTACCCAACCCTCTGGCTTTGGCAACAACGCCTTGTGTGAGAGTTTGAGTTTGCCGGTCTTAGAGTCGAGGCCGATGAGTTTAACGTCAATCTGGTCACCCTCCTTCAAACCGGTCTCTTCCATAGTCTCGAAGCGCTTGTAGTCGATCTCCGAGATGTGGAGAAGCGCCTCCTTGCCAGGAAGAATCTCTACGAATGCACCGAAAGCAACAATCGACTTAATGGTTCCGTGATACTCCTCGCCAACCTCCGGTACTGCAACAATACCCTTGATGCGAGCCATTGCAGCGTCGATGCTCTCCTTGTTCTGACCGAATACGTCAACAACACCGTGTTTGTCGGTCTCGGTGATGGTGATAGTGGTGCCGGTAGTCTTCTGAATCTCCTGGATAACCTTACCACCAGGACCGATAACTGCACCGATGAAATCTTTATCGATGAGAATCTGCTCGATACGAGGAACAAATGGTTTGTAGTCCTCACGAGGCTCTGCGATAGTCTCGGTAATCTTATCGAGGATGTGCAAACGACCTACACGAGCCTGCTCCAAAGCCTTTGCAAGAACCTCGTATGAAAGACCGTCAACCTTGATGTCCATCTGAGTTGCAGTGATACCGTCACGAGTACCTGTTACCTTGAAGTCCATGTCGCCCAAGTGGTCCTCATCACCCAAGATGTCAGAGAGAACTGCCCAACGGCCGGTCTCGCTATCAGAGATAAGACCCATTGCGATACCTGATACAGGCTTTTTGAGTTTAACACCTGCATCCATCAATGCCATACATCCTGCGCAAACAGTAGCCATTGAAGATGAACCGTTAGATTCGAGAATATCTGATACTACACGTACTGCGTATGGATTCTCCTCGCCCAGTGGTACCATAGGTTTGAGGGCACGCCATGCCAAGTGACCGTGACCAATCTCACGACGGCTTACGCCACGTGATGCCTTAGCCACACCAGTAGAGAATGGAGGGAAGTTGTAGTGGAGCGTGAACTGCTCGCTTCCCTGAATGAGTACCTCGTCGTACATCTTCTCGTCGAGTTTTGTGCCGAGGGTTACAGTCGAGAGTGACTGGGTCTCACCACGGGTAAAGATAGCCGAACCGTGTGCGCAAGGCAGGTAGTTAATCTCGCACCAGATAGGGCGGATCTCATCTGTACGACGGCCATCCAAACGCTTGCCCTCGTCCAGAATCATGTTGCGCATAGCCTTCTTCTGTACGTCATCGTGGAAGTACTTGTGGATGAGTGGAGCCTTCTCTACCAACTCCTCCTCAGTATAACGAGCTGCGAACTCAGCCTCCAAAGCCTCGAAAGCCTCGCTGCGCTCGTGCTTCATTGTACCGCTTGTTGCGATAGCATATGCCTTGTCGTACAACTCGGTGATGATGGTCTGACGAAGTTCCTCGTCGTTGTTCTCGTGGCAGTAGGTGCGCTTAACGTCCTTGCCGAGTTCCTTCATCAACTCGATCTGAGCAGCACAGTGAGTCTTGATTGCCTCGTGAGCATACTTGATAGCGCCGAGCATAACATCCTCGCTAACCTCCTTCATCTCACCCTCAACCATCAAGATGTTGTCAATAGTACCACCAACCATGATATCCAAATCTACATCCTTCATCTGTGAGAATGTAGGGTTGATGCAATACTCGCCATTGATGCGTGCTACACGTACCTCAGAGATAGGACCGCCGAACGGAATATCCGAAACAGCGAGAGCAGCCGATGCGGCAAGACCTGCCAAAGCGTCAGCCTGAATATCCTTGTCTGCCGAGATAAGGTTTACAGTTACATAAACCTCTGCGTGATAATCCGCAGGGAAGAGCGGACGCAATGCACGGTCAATAAGACGTGCAACGAGAATCTCGTTATCGCTTGCCTTACCCTCACGCTTCATAAAGCCACCAGGAATACGGCCTGCGGCAGCAAACTTCTCTTTGTACTCTACCTGCAATGGCATGAAGTCTGTACCCTCCTTGGCATCCTTCGCTGCAACCACGGTAGCGAGCAACATGGTGTCACCCTGCTTAACAACAACCGAACCGTCGGCCTGCTTTGCCAACTTGCCGGTCTCAATCATAATCTCACGTCCTCCCTCCAATGGGATGAACTTTTGTACTGCGTTGTACAATTTGTTTTCCATAATCATCTATATAATTCGTCCAAAAAATAGTTGTCATAAAAAAGATGAAGGCAGCACTTGGGTTGCCTTCATCTTTGTCCTCGTAGAATTACTTACGAAGGTTGAGAGTCTTAACGATAGAACGGTAACGCTCGATGTCAACCTCCTTCAAGTACTCCAACAACTGACGACGCTTACCTACCAAGCGAAGCAATGAACGCTGGGTGCCGTAGTCGTGCTTGTTGTTTTTGAGGTGCTCTGTAAGGTGGCTGATACGGTACGAGAACAAAGCAATCTGGCTCTCTGGCGAACCAGTGTCCTTGTTAGACTTTCCGTACTGACCGAAAATTTCCTCTTTTTTCTCTGCTGTTAAATAAGCCATAGTAAAAAATAGTTTAAGAAATTTATTGTTAATTATTTATACTTCATCCGCATCCCCCTTACCGTGGATTACGTTAAAGCGCAGCAAAGGTAGAAATTATATCCTTAATAAACAAGCGCATAGCGAACTTTTTCGTAAGAAATGCCTTGTGTTATAATCAAATTGTAGCGGCAACTCTTTTGTTGCTACAAAAATAGGGTGATTTTTATCGAAGAAAGAAATAATTTCTATCTTTGCCTAAAATATCAGACAAAGATGAAGAGGGTACTATTGGCTTGGGTGTTTTTTGCTGCTTTTGCGGCCGTGGGATGTGCTGGGCGGAGTGAATATAAGACGGTTGACGGAACGATGCTCGGTACAACCTTCCATATTGTGGCTCAGACAGATATGGAGCCCGTAGAACTCTTCGAGCAGGTGATGAAGATTGATACCGAGGCGAAGGGGTCGATGTCGCTCTTTGAGCCAACTTCGT
Source organism: Alistipes sp. (assembly GCA_045659425.1). Classification (GTDB taxonomy): domain Bacteria; phylum Bacteroidota; class Bacteroidia; order Bacteroidales; family Rikenellaceae; genus Alistipes. The sequence continues at coordinate 55,837 of JAZOWW010000015.1, forward strand.
TACTCTCCCGTATCAATCGTGGGGAGGAGGATCGTTTGGATTCACATCTGCTGCAAAATATCGCAGTGGCGGAGCGTATCCACGCTCTAAGCAAAGGCGCTTATGATATTACGGTTAAACCTTTGACCGAGGCTTATGGTTTTGCTGCAAAGGGACGCATCGAAAATCCGAATATCGACTCGCTGTTACAGTTTGTCGGTTTTGAGAAGATGCGCATAAAGGAGGGTCGCATTGTCAAGGATGATTCCCGACTGCAACTTGATCTGAACTCGTTAGCCAAGGGCTATACGGTCGATTTGGTTGCAAATCTTTTGGAAAATAATGGGGTTGAAAACTATATCGTAGAGGTTGGCGGTGAGATTCGTTGCCGAGGTGTAAATGCTCGAGGTGGCGCATGGCGTATAGGTGTAGATGCTCCGTTTGAGGGTAATGACACGCCGGGAGAGTATCGCCAGCATATTATATGTTTAGGCGACAAGGCTTTGGCGACTTCGGGCAACTATCGACGCTTCTATACCGACGACTCCGGTCGTAAAATCGTACACACGATAAATCCTCGCACGGGACTTTCGTGTGCTTCACGACTGCTCTCCGCAACGGTTGTTGCGCCGAGGTGTGTCGAGGCGGATGCCATGGCTACGATGTTTATGGCTATGGGCGATAATGCGGCGGTGGCGCTTGCTGCCGATATGCGGGATAGCGTGCAGGTCTATTTTATACTTGCATCGAGAGAGGGTGATGAACAGTTTGAGATATTTTCTACGCTTGAAGAATGAAAAGAGTTTTAATTTTGTATAACGGACGAGCAGGGCATGGTCGCATAGAGCGTAAAATCGATGCGATATGCGGTGTCTTTGCAGAGGGCGGCTGGAATGTAATTCCACAGGCGTTGTGCTTCGGCGAAAATCCATTCGATGCAGTCACCGATGTGGACTTGGTTGTCATCTGTGGTGGTGATGGCACAATTAACTATGTCGTTAATGCCCTTAAATCAAAAGAGATGAATCTGCCTCTCGGTATTATCCCGTCGGGTACGGCCAATGATTTTGCAAATATGCTCGGACTCTCGAAAGATGCGGTAACAGCTGCTCGTGATATTCTTTGTGGCGTGGAGCGCAAGGTTGATTGCGGCCGAGTGAACGATATGTGGTTTGTCAATATTTTCAGTTTCGGTCTCTTTACCACCACGTCGCAACATACCTCCGATGCGGTTAAGCACCGAGTGGGCAAATTTGCCTATATATTGGAGGGTGCAAAGGAGTTGCTGCACCATGAGACTATACCTCTGCATATTCGCTGTGGCGATGCGGAGTTGGATGTCGATTCTGTGATGGTTTTGGTCTTCAATGGCCAGACGGCAGGAGGTTTTCGACTGGTCGAGGGTGCATCGGTTGAAGACGGAGTGTTAGATTGTGTTATATTGCAGAAACAGAACGATTTACGCACTATATTTTCGGCCGTAAAATACCTCTCCGACAGGGTGCCGGATATGGGTGTTCTGCACCTGCGCTCATCGCATTTCGACTTCACTTCGCCACTCTCCCCGGATTGCGATATGGATGGTCAGGCGAGTGCGAAATTCCCGCTCTCGATAGAGTGCGAGGCGGGAGGTCTGCGAGTGGTTTGCCCACAGAGATAAATCTTGCGTTATTTCGCCCTTTTGGGAAATTCGGCACGCATCGGGAACGGACAAGGTCGAACGATAGAGTCCTCGAATATTCGACCAAACGGATCCGTGGCTCGAATGTGCAGTGTGGTCATTGTGCTGTCTGCCTTTACTCGGTATAGGTGTTGGCAGTTATTCTTGCTGAAACTTACCTGTCGGCGACCACGGGCGTTGCGCAGTCGAACGACCGTTGATGCTTGTGTGAAAAGCGGATCGTCTTGGTATATGCGCTTGGGTTTTAGTGAATTACCGTTGGCCGAAATTTCGAGTTTTGCCCCAGGTTCATCTCCCCACCAATTTATATATACGTAGTCGGCAAACGATGATGTTCCGTAGTTTATGCGGCTTGTATGTTCACGCACAAGTTGCTTAGTGTCGGGGTCGGAGCAATAGTGTTTTCGTACCTCGTTCATATCATATGCACGGAATGTGCGGTTGCCGTTTTGTAGAGAATGGAACTGCCAGGAGCAACTATCGCCATCCATTGTGAACATCTCAAAACCTCCGTCTGTACCGTCGGCGCAGATGTGAGGGAACTCGTTCAGAGCAGTCTCCCAGCCGTTTCCGCTGATTGATGAAATGCTGTGTTCCATGATGTTTGGCAACTCCTTTGGTGCGGATATACGGCGACGAGCAGAGTGCCCTGTAAGGAATCGGACATTCTTAAAATCCTTGAAGCATGCGATGAGCGAATCGGCATCCGCCTCCTTGGTCAAGGCTTTGACCATCAAACCTTTGTTGTTGGTGCGGATAGTATTGTGGTGCATGCATACTACTATCGGGCGACTCTTATCTTCGACACGTGATAGGTCACGGCGCAACCACGAGAGTTGGTCGGCTGAGACTCTGCGGTCGAAGTTTCGTTTACCCGTAATTTCCGACGGGTATTTGCCATTGCCTGGCTCGTTGAGAAAGACCGTATTGTCGAGTACGACATAATGCACTCGGCCGATATTCATAGAGTAGAATCTCGGACCACATGACTCGACGTATAGTTGCTCCGAACGATAGTCGGTCAGCACACCGCTTGGGATTGCTCCGTCGTGGTCACGCTCTCCCATAACTGTATAGAGCGGAGTGGGGTATCGTGATGATACGAAGGTGCTTATAGCATCACTTACATCGAATTCGGCAGAGTACCAATGGGAGTTTACGCTCAAATCGCCTAGAATTATCGAGTAGATTGGTATGGAGTCCTGCTTCGCACGTTCTGCAACTCGTTTTGCGGCAGGCATAAAGATGCGTTTGAACTGCAAGAGGTCCTCATTGCGATTCGATAGAGCAGGGTCAGAGGCAACTATCAGGCGATGATGTTGGTTGTCTCGTTTGATGAGTTGGAAATCGTGCTGTTCACACTTTGTAGGTTTGCGAGTGTTGAGTGAAGCCCAAAAACGAGGTAGTACCCCCTTTTCGCATACCGGGTCATAGCCCGAGGGGGTGATGATGAATATTGAACCATAGAACTTCAACGATTGCAAAGCATATCGGCCCTCGGAGTCGGTCTCTGTGAATAGCGCACCGTCAGATACGGTCACACCAGCCATAGGCTCTCCCTGACAGGTCACACGTCCATATACGGTGGTGCCGGCCGGTAAGGTGATACTCTCTTTGGCGAAGGCGTGAGCGGGAAGTAATGCCAAGAGAATAGATATTAACAGAGAACTCCAAATCTTCATAACGTGCTATTTTTTAGTTGTGTAAACAACCTCTTTGGTCTGGAAAAACTCCTCCTCGAAGAACTCTGCAATAGGGTATCGTTGCCACTCCAACTTTGTGGCTGCAAGTTCCTCGGTGAGATCTCCTCCTTTGAGATATAGTATACCGTTAGGCTTGCTGCCCTTTGCGCCGGGGCGCACCTTTTTCCATACCCAGCCTACGAATGTTGACATGTCGGTCACGGCACGAGATACGATGTAGTCGAACTGCTCGTTTACACTCTCGATGCGAGCATTTGTCGGGCGGATATTCTTAATTCCAGCCGCCTCGCATACTCCCTTTACCACAGTAATCTTCTTGCCGATGGAGTCAATCGAGGTGAACTCTACATCGGGGAACATTATGGCTAACGGTACACTCGGAAAACCTCCGCCGCAACCAACGTCGGCAACCTTTGCCCCCGCCTCGAATTTGCAGATGCGGGCAATGGCGAGCGAGTGCAGGATGTGGTGCAGGTACAGCGAGTCGAAATCCTTGCGGGATATGACGTTAATCTTGGCATTCCACTCTGCGTAGATGTCACGCAGGGCTGCAAACTGCTCTATCTGACCCGCTGTCAGGTCAGGGAAGTATCGTTTGATGAGTTCTACCGAGTATTCCATAATAAAATCTCTGATTGACGGTTAAATGTGGCTCTCGCCTTCGGTGACCATGCGACACATCATTGCACGTATGCGAAATATCTGGGTCTTGACTGTTCCGAGTTTCATGTTGAGTTTCTCGGCTATCTCCTCGTAGGAGTATTCGTCGAGGAAGCGAAGTTGAAAGAGTTGTCGATAGTTCTCCGGCAACAATGATATGTAGCGGTCTATTTGCGCACGCTGTTGGGCGTGGATGATACTCTCCTCCGGGGTCTCGGGAGTAGGCATTGAACTCTGCACAGTCGAATAGTGGCCGTCGAGCGGAAGATTCTGCTTAGGGTCGAGCGCCTTTGTTTGGCGGGAACGGCTGAAATCGACAAATGAGTTCTTGGCAATGGTGCAAATCCATGCGCCGAAATCGTAACGAGGATTGTATCGGTTGATATTTACGAAGGCCTTCATGAAGGTCTCTTGCAGGAGATCCTCTACATCGTCGGAGTTGTTGCTGCGCTTGACGAGCAGGGCATATATCTTGTCACGATGACGTGTGAAGAGGGTGTCGAAGGCTCGTGAATCCCCATCGACTACCATCTGCGTCAACGCACAGTCGTCAAACGATGTATACTCTTTTATCTCCATATATTGTCCTTGTACTTATGCTGTTGCAGGTGCGTGTACAGACGTATCAGAGGCTCTGCAATGTCGAAAAGCGGTTGCCAGAGGTGCAGACGACGCTCGCCTAAACGTGCGGCAATGCGTTGCAATGTATATGATGCGTAGCAGTAGCGTACAAAGAGTAGTACGGCTGCAAAAATCTTCAATTCATACGGCAGTAGTGCCAACATCGCTACGGCAGCCGCAAAGAATGCCGAGCGTACTATCGGCTCGCTGTCAATATAGTTATGTGTCGAGCGGTCGTAATAGGCGTGTGTGCTACGCTCGGTGCGGAGCAGTGTGAGCAAACTTTTGAGGTTGCGTGGTGCGCTCTCGATACATCTGGCACGAGGTGTTATCACCAAACTTGCGTTGTCGTCGCAGAGGATGCTTTGCAGGAAGAGGTCGCTCTCTCCGGCATTCATGCTCAAATGGTTGAAGCCTCGTACTCCGAAGTAGAGTTGCTTCGTGAAGCCGAAGTTGTAGCGTGTTGCGGCGTATGGTCGGCGACGTATTACGGCACTTAGACGGTCGATTGACTCTTTGAAGCGCAACTTGCGGAAGAGTCGGTTTTCGGCTCCCTTCTCGTATTTGATTCCGCTGTGGCCGATGACAATATCTCCGTACATAAATCCCTTTGCCATCAGCGATACCCAATGTTTCGATGCAGGGCTTGCCTCCGTGTTTGTGAAGAGCAGACACTCGTTGCGGGCGGCTTTGATGCCGACGTTAAGAGCCATCTTCTCGGATATAGGGTAGCGTGAGGAGTTGTCAATCTGCGTGGTTATCAGGTGGGGAAAACCCTTGCGGAGAGTGCTTAAATCTGCGTAAAAATTGTCGTCGTTGCCGACGTAAACGACTACCACCTCATACCTCTCGTAGTCCTGCTGCAATAACTCAATAAGACCATTGTCGAGGTAGTCGGCATTCTCCGAGAAGAGGGTAATGATGACCGAAATCGGTGGCTCGTTGTCACGAATCTTTTTTCTGGTGGCAAGACGATATTTTGGGATACCGGCATATATTCCGTAGCGATACATTTGCGAGCAAAATAACGCTATGGTCAGCACGGTCAAAGCGATGCCGGCCCAGCCGTAAGCATCTATGATGAGGTTTAATATATTGAGCAAATTCTCCATAAAATTATCAAAGGGGCTATAACTTGACAAAGGTATAAAAATCTTCACGATTTCGCAATTTCAAAGTGCCGAAATCGTGAAATTATTGAGGTTTGAAAGACCGGAGAGTGAGCGATATGGCGCTAAATGTTGAAAATAGGGGATTTTATTATTATATAATAAGCAAAAATTTGTATCTTTGCCCGTTATGAAGTTTACATTGCAATACAAGGATGCGGCGAGCAAGGCTCGTGCAGGAGAATTTACCACCGATCACGGTACGGTGCAGACCCCTATTTTTATGCCGGTAGGTACGGCTGCGGCTATGAAGGGAATCTTTCATAGAGATCTCTCTGCGGAGGCTCACGCCCAGATTATTCTTGCTAATACATACCACCTCTACCTGCGTCCCGGAATGAAGATTTTGGAGGAGGCAGGCGGTGTGCATAGATTCTCGACCTGGGATAAGCCGATGCTGACCGATAGTGGCGGTTTTCAGGTCTTTTCGCTGGCTGCATGCCGTAAACTTAAAGAGGAGGGTTGTCATTTCCAATCGCATATTGACGGCTCACGCCACCTCTTCACGCCGGAGAGTGTAATCGATACAGAGCGTACCATCGGAGCCGATATTATGATGGCGTTCGACGAGTGTCCTCCCGGAGATGCTCCAAAGGAGTACGCTGCCAAGTCGTTGGCATTGACCGAGCGTTGGCTTGACCGCTGTTTCAATCAGTATCATAAGACGCAGCCCAAGTACGGACACTATCAGTCTCTCTTTCCTATTGTTCAGGGTTGTTCGTATCCCGACCTGCGTACAAAGGCGGCGGAGAATGTCTTGCAGTATAATGCCGATGGATATGCCATTGGCGGATTGGCAGTAGGAGAACCTACTGATGTGATGTACTCTATGATTGAGGTAGTAAATGCCGTGTTGCCGCAGGATAAACCACGTTACCTGATGGGTGTGGGTACCCCTGTCAATATCTTGGAGGGTATTGCACGTGGAGTCGATATGTTCGACTGCGTGATGCCGACACGAAACGGCCGCAATGGACAACTTTTTACAAGTGAGGGCGTTATAAATATACGAAATAAGAAGTGGGAGAACGACTTCTCTCCAATCGACCCGCAAGGACCTACATTTGTGGACAAGCAGTATTCGAAGGCCTATCTCCACCACTTGGTGGTATGTGGCGAGATGCTGGCAGCACAGATTGCATCGCTCCACAACATCGGCTTCTATCTGTGGTTGGTAGGCGAGGCGAGAAAGCATATCATCGCAGGCGACTTTACGCCGTGGAAGCAGATGATGGTCGAGAAGTTGTCACGCCGATTGTAAACATTTTATAAGCAAGAGAGAGTGGAACCACAATACAATACAAGGAAAAATTGGTTTCCGGGATTCAAGATTCTGGACAGATATATATTGGGTAAGTTCTTGGGAACGTATATCTTCGCCATTGCGATGATTATCGTGGTGGTGGTAGTTTTCGACTATGTGGAGAAGATTGACGACTTTACGGAGATGCACGCCCCAGTATCGGCTATCATCTTTGACTACTATTTGAAGTTTGTACCATTCTTCATAAATCAGTTCTCGGCACTCTTTACCTTTATTGCCGTGATCTTCTTTACTTCGAAACTTGCCTATCAGACCGAGATTATTGCGATGCTTTCGGGCGGTATGAGTTTCAAACGATTGATGTGGCCTTACTTCCTGGGTGCGACATTCATTACAGCGCTCTCCTTGGTGCTCAGTTTGTGGCTGATTCCGATTTCGCAGCGAGATTGCGTGGCTTTCGAGCAGAAGTATATCAAGAAACGAAGTCGTGAGCAGTACGACAGACATATCTACCGACAGATTGAACCCGGAACGTTTGCCTATATCCGAGGTTATAGCAAGAATACCTCAATAGCATCGTTTGTGGCGTTGGAGAGATATGAGGATAATAAACTGCAACGCACGATGGAGGCCTCGGATGTGAAGTTCGACCGAGAGACCAAGCGTTGGAGCAGCCAGCGATATATTGTACGAGAGTTCGATAGCGAGGGTAATGAGACCTTCTCGCAGTATCGTAACCTCGATACGACACTCAACCTTGATGTCGTAGAACTTGGTCGATTGAACGAGTTGCTCAAAACGATGAATATCGTCGAACTCAACCGCTTTATTGACCAGCAGCGCCGCAAAGGCTCCGATTCTATTCGACAGATTGAGGTGGCTCACCATACACGCTACGCCTATCCGTTCGGTACGTTCATCCTGACGTTGATTGGTGTGGCACTCTCCTCTCGCAAGGTGCGAGGCGGAACGGGTTTGCATATCGGTATCGGTATTGCGCTCTGCTTCTCGTACATTATGCTTACACGAGTCTTTGAAGAGTTTGCCAAGAGCGGAAGTATGCCGCCGCTGTTTGCGGTATGGCTGCCGAACCTGATATATCTCGGTATAGGTATATATCTCTATCGTAAAGCACCGAAATAGTATGAGTAGAGTTGACGAAATAGCAAAACGTGTAGCACAGGGCGAGCGATTGGGCGCCGAGGAGGCACTTATCCTTTGGCAGGAGGCTCCGCTGTGGAGATTGGGCGAATTGGCGTGCCAACTTAAACGTAAGGTGAGTGGAGATAAGGTCTTTTATAACCGGAACTTCCACGTCGAGCCGACGAATGTCTGCCTCTTCGAGTGCAAGTTCTGCTCATATCGCCGTTCTAAGGGCGAGGAGGGTGCGTGGGAGTACTCGATGGAGGAGATTGTGGAGATGGTCGAGCGTCGTCGTGATAGCGGAGCAACCGAGGTGCATATCGTAGGCGGTGTCGATACTTCGCACGATATCTACTACTATGTTGAGATGATTCGCCGCATCAAGCAGACTATGCCGTCGCTTTGTGTCAAGGCATTCACGGCCGTAGAACTCAACTATATGATTAAGCATGCAGGTCTCGGTTTGGAGCAGGGACTGCAAATGCTTAAAGAGGCAGGAATGGAGTCGATACCGGGCGGTGGAGCCGAGATATTTGCTCCGGAAATCCGTCAGGAGATTTGTCCGCAGAAGGGTAGTGCCGAGGAGTGGTTTACGCTCCACGATGCAGCCCACAGATTGGGAATAGACTCTAATGCAACGATGCTCTACGGACACATTGAGAGTATTGAACATCGTATCGACCACCTATTGCGAATTCGTTCCCAGCAGGATAAAACGGGCGGCTTTAATGCATTTATCCCGTTGAAGTATCGTAGCGCACACAATGCGATGTCGGCGCTTGGCGAGACCTCGGTAACGGATGATTTGCGTACGTTGGCCATGAGCCGAATATTGCTCGATAATGTGCCGCACATTAAGGCTTACTGGGTGATGTATGGCAAGCAGGTGGCAGAGTTGGCACTCTCGTTTGGTGCCGACGATATAGATGGAACGATTGACGACTCGACAAAGATATACTCGATGGCTGGTGCTGCCGATGTTCGCCCACGTTTGAGCGTGGAGGATATAGAGCGAATGTGCAGTGTAGCGGGACTGCGTGCTGTCGAGCGAGACACTCATTATAACGAAATTGGATAGCAGACTATGAAGAAATCCGGAATGGTAAACAGAGCCTGGACAGGGCTTAAACAATACCCTGTGATATATCATGCAGTGTTGATTCTGCTGCTCTTTACGGCAGTGGCAGTCATTTCGTATATATCGCTTGCATTTGGAACTCGTCACGGCATGAAACGTCGAGTACCCGACTTTATCGGCTTGCGACTCAATGATGCCGAGTACTATGCATCACGCCGAGGACTGAATATTATCGTAAATGACTCGCTCTATGTTCCTGCATATCCGGGGGGAATTGTTCTCGATCAACTGCCAAAGGGTGGTGTCGATGTAAAGTCGGGTCGTAAGATATATGTTACCATCAACTCCTTCCGACAGAAGCAGGTGCCGTTGCCATACGTGGCGGGTCGTTCGTTGCGTCAGGCAAAGAATATGCTCGAAGGTGCAGGTCTCGGAATTCGAGAGTTGGTATATGTTGAGGATATTGCGACCAACTACGTATTGGCTGAGTATTACGAGGATATGGAGATAACGGCCGAGAGTGATCTTAAAGTCGAGAAGGGTAGCAATATCACGCTGCATGTGGGTGTAGCCTCTGCCGATGAGCGTTCGGTTGTGCCGTACCTTATCGGCCGCAGAATGTTTGAGGCCAAGGGTCGATTGTGGGAGATTGGCCTTAATGTGGGGGAGATAACCTACGACGAGGATATTACAATGCTTACGCTCGATGATGCCCGTGTTTGCCAACAGGGTGTTATGCCTGGTAAGGAGATGTCGCTCGGTAGTCGAGTGTCGTTGCACCTGACTCTCGATAAGGAGAAGGTTGCTGCGGCAGTGGCAGAGTATGAGCGTTTGGAGAAGGAGGCTTTGGCAGCGCAAGCATTGGCCGACTCATTGGCAATGGTTGCCGCCGACTCGTTGCGTATGTTGGAGTTGCAGCGTGAGTCACAGGCGGCACAGCCGACCGAGCCACAGAGCGAGCCGACTCCGATTGTTGAAGATGAATTTTTTATGTAATGCAGAATAGAGAGGAGTATATTGCAGAGGTCGAGGAGTTGGACGATGACCTCGATATGGAACTCGAAGGCGGAGATGATGGTGAGGTGTTGCCGCCACGCAAATTCTTGACCGATGAGAAGCCTGACGAGAATGGTCTGTATGAGCATTTCTCGATAACGGTGGATAAAGGACAGTCGATGATGCGTCTGGATAAATATCTGGCTACGCATATCGAAAACTGCTCTCGAAATCGTGTGCAAAATGCCGTCGATAGTGGAAATGTCTTTGTGAACGATCGCCCTCAGAAGGCCTCGTATAAGATTAAGCCGTACGACCACATCGTATTAAAAATGGAGTATCCGAAGTATAACTGTCTGCTGACTCCGCAGGATATTCCTATTGATATCATATATGAGGATAATGATGTTATTGTAGTGAATAAGGAGGCGGGTATGTGTGTTCATCCTGGTCACGGCAACTACGAAGGAACGCTGGTCAATGCCCTGACCTTCCATTTGAAGGATAACCCTCTGTTTCAGCAGGGCGACGAGCGTGCAGGATTGGTGCACCGTATCGATAAAAATACATCGGGCATCCTTGTTGTGGGTAAGAGTGAGCAGGCCTGCAACCACCTCTCACGCCAGTTCTTCCACCACACGACCAAGCGTCGATATATCGCTTTGGTGTGGGGAAACTTCGAGGAGGATGAGGGTACTATTACAGGCAATATCGGACGCAACCCTCGCAACCGTCACCAGATGTATGTTTTTGCCGACGGCTCGGAGGGTAAGCACGCTGTTACGCACTACAAGGTTTTGAAACGCTACGGATATGTGACCCTTGTAGAGTGCCGTTTGGAGACGGGACGTACACACCAGATTCGTGTCCATATGCAGTATATCGGCCATCCGCTCTTCAATGATGAGCGATATGGTGGCGACAAGATTCTCAAAGGTACAACATTCTCAAAATATAAGCAGTTTATCGAAAACTGCTTCGATACTATGCCACGTCATGCTTTGCACGCACGAATGCTCGGCTTTGTACATCCGACAACGGGCGAGGAGATGTGCTTTGAGTCGCCGACACCTGCCGATTTTGCGGCAGTTATCGAGCGATGGGACAACTACGTAAAAGCCACAAATCTTTATAACGATTAATAGATGGGATTCCTGCCAACAACAGTCAAGGAGATGAAGGCTCTGGGATGGGACTATGTCGATATAGTTCTATTCACGGGCGATGCCTATATCGACCATCCTTCATTTGGTGCTGCTGTGGTATCACGTCTGTTTGAGGCGGAGGGCTATCGTGTGGCTGTTGTGCCACAACCGAATTGGAGGGATGATTTGCGAGATTTCCGTAAGTTTGGCACTCCACGACTCTGCTTCTGCGTCTCGGCCGGAGCGATGGACTCGATGGTCAACCACTATACGGCAAATATTCGTTTGCGTAGCAACGATGCCTATACGGCGGGTGGTGCGGCAGGTTTCAGACCCGACTATACGGTAAAAACATATACGCAGATTCTCAAACGGCTCTTCCCGAATGTGCCGGTGCTTATTGGCGGTATCGAGGCCTCGTTGCGCCGACTCACGCACTATGACTATTGGCAGAATCGTCTGCACCCATCGATACTCATCGACAGCGGAGCCGACTTCTTGCTATATGGTATGGGAGAACGTACGGTACGAGAGGTGGCTCTGGCAATGCGTAATGGCTTTAATGCCAAGCGTCTGCGCTCGATACGCCAGGTGGCATTTGTTGCTGATAGGGAGTATGTCGAGCGATTGGATAAACAGAAGACCATAATGCTCCACTCGTTCGAGAAGTGCGTGGCCGATAAGAGAGCCTTTGGCGAGAACTTCGTGCAACTCGAAACGCAGTCCAACCTCTTGGAGGCGGAGGCTGTGTTGGTAGAGCCTACAAAAGATAGATATGTCGTTGTCAATCCGATGAACTCGACTCTGACAACTGAGGAGTTGGACTATGCTTACGATCTTCCGTATATGCGGGCTCCTCATCCGAGATATAACGGTCGTGGCGATATTCCTGCATGGGAGATGATTCGCAACTCGGTCAATATCCATCGAGGGTGTTTTGGAGGCTGCTCATTCTGTACTATCTCGGCACACCAGGGAAAGTTCATCTCATCACGTAGCGAGGCCTCAATCCTTCGAGAGGTGGAGAGCATCGTTTCAAAGCCCGATTTCCACGGTACAATATCCGATATCGGAGGTCCTTCTGCCAATATGTATGGTTTAGGCGGTAAAGATAAGACGCTGTGCGGCAAGTGCCGTCGTCCATCGTGTCTGCATCCGAAGCCGTGTCCGAATCTGAATCGTGACCATAAGCCGCTGATAGAGTTATACCGTAAGGTAAGAGGTGTCAAGGGGGTTAAGCACGCATATATCGGTAGCGGAATCAGATACGATCTCTTTGATAACTCACAATATCTGCGAGAGGTGGTGTTACACCATACTTCGGGCCGACTGAAAGTTGCACCGGAGCATACCGAGGATGGTGTATTGTCGCTGATGCGTAAACCGTCATTCACGCTCTTTGAGCAACTCAATCAGGATTTTAACCGCATCTGCCGTGAGAATGGTCTGCGCTACCAACTTATTCCGTACTTTATCTCTTCGCATCCGGGTTGTCGTGAGACCGATATGCAGGCACTATCACGCAAGGTCTTGGGAAAACTCCATTTTACATTGGAGCAGGTGCAGGATTTGACCCCTACGCCGATGACGCTCTCCTCCGTGATGTTCTACACGGGCGAGAATCCATATACGCATGAGAGGGTCTTTGTGGCACGTTCGCAGGAGGATAAACGTCGCCAGAAGCAGTATTTCTTCAAAAGATAATTTCGCATTTTGAGCGGTATTTACTTCCGCTACTTCGTGCTCAGCAATGGGAAATACGCTTAGTATATCCCATCGTTTCGCACATTAGCGAGCGTTGTAAATCCTCACTCAAAATGCGAAATTAGGTGCAGAAAGGAAGGCCGTGTAAGCCGAGCGGCTTACTTCTACAATACTCTTTGGGCTTTGCTCTGCGGTGTGAGGGTCATTCTCTCCATATCCACTCCACTGATTACTACCCAACCTCTATTCTCTACCCCCAAAGCCTCGGCTCCGTTTGTCGTCGCCCACTGCAACAACTCGTCAAGAGGTACCCCCTGAAAGCCCTTCAACTCCTCGATAATAGATAGCGAGGTGTTTGATGCGAGGGAGTCGGTACCGATGCAGATGTTGAGGCGATTTTTACGTAGCAACTCTACACTCTGTGGCTCGATTCCTGAGATATACTTGTTCGAGCGAGGGCACAACACCCAATATGTCGGGGCAGTGCGATGCTCCATGATTATATCTATATCCTGTTGTGTTACGTAGCAGTTGTGCACAAGCATCAGTGGTCGATCCGCAGGTACGCAGGCTGCTATGCGGTGCGCCGGAGAGTCGTAGTGCAGGAAGTCGCATGTAAAGCCTACGGTGGAGTACCAGTCGTGCAGGCGACCCTTACCTATATATAATAAGGACTCGTCGGCTGACTCCATAAAGTGTATGGATAGCGGAGCCTTGCCTGACTCGTTCGCCACGTCTGGCTCGTTGCATACGCTGCGAAGGTCGCCCTCCTGAATGGAGTATGTCGAGTGTGGGGTCAGAGTTGTGGCTGGGTTACGTAGTAGTGTACGGCATGTCTCGATATTACTTTGTCGTAGACCAAAGACCTCGGCAAAAGAGTAGTACGCTATCGGGGAGTTCTCTTTGATAGGGAAAGAGGTGCTATCGTTGACAATGTCTGCGACGGCATCGATACCCTCCTCCCACATCGAACGGTCGGCTTGCTTCATCGCCTGAATGCGCTGCTCGGCAGTGAATTTGTCTCGCTTGGCCGCCATCGCTGCGGCGAAGTTGGCGTAACCGCCATTCGGCTCTATGGCGTTAAGCATATAGGATAACTCCAAGTGACAATGAGCATTGACCAATCCTCGGCATATCACTCCCGGGAAGAACTCGACACCCGCCATGCGATCAAGCATCCCCTCGTCGTACTCTTCGAGAGAGAGGATGTCGCCCGTTGTAGTGTCGATAGTCAGCAGGGGTCGTTTATAAAACCCTTGTGGTGTCAGCAACAGGTGCGAGGCTATCCGTCTTGAATGTGAGGAACTCATCGTCAAAGATTCTGATGTCTATATGTCGTTTGTAGAGCGAGTCGATAGCGTAATCGTCGTTCGGAGTGTAGTTCACCTCCAAATCTTGGATTGTCAGTTTCGGAAGGCGGAACTTTACACCCTTTCTCTTGCCTAAGGATTTTATCTCCTCAAACTCGCCGAGCGAGAGTATCAGGCGAGAGGAGGTGCGGTCGGCACTGAATGTACGGCGTACCTGATCCTCCTCCGTAAGGCGGAAAGAGTAGTTCGAGCGGCGCTCCTTGCGATGGTTTTCAATCCACATTGTCGCTCGATAGTGGTACTTAAACTTCTCCTTCTCCCCGTTGGTGTATTTGTATCGAACGGTATATGTGCCTGGTTGTAGCGGAGAGATTACGATGCGGAGTTTTGCCGTGTCGGCCGTCTTCTTAACCTCGATAAGCGAGTCCTGCATAACCCTCTTCTGGAACGTGCGGATTGCAACATTCTTTATCGTATCCAGAACAACAACTCTCTTCTCGTAGATGCGAGCCTCCTCGGTAAGACGATCCTCAACCTGACGGAGTACTGTTCCGAGTTGCGCACTCTTGCGACGTGAGAAGTTACCGATGGTGTATCGCAGATCGGATGGTGTGTAACCATACTTTTTAAGTATCGGCTCGTATATCTGCAAAGAGTCGAGACGAGTGCTGCGAATGCCGAGATAGGCGTTCGTGAGGTATGCATCGTGAAATATATCAATCAGCGTATCATCGGGGATACTCTTGCGTCGGGAGCAATCCGTTAGCGCTACCATACAGAGTAGCAGAGCAAATATGACTATTAGTTTTTTCTGCATATCTTTTGTCGTTTAATCATCGTGCCGGCCGCTATCGAAGAGACAGCCCAAGCCACGGTGATGAATGTTGCAAATATGAGTATTATATCTGTGGAGTGTAACTCGACAGGGTAGTAATCTATTACAAAGTTGCCTTGCGGCATACGTATGATGTGGAGCGTCTGTTGCAGCAGTGTCACTACGACACCGAGTGTCAATCCTGCCACTCCGCCAATGCCAGAGATGAGTAAACCCTCACGTATAAAAATGCCTCGGATAAATGCGTTGTCGGCACCCATTGCCAGCAGTGTAGGGTACTCGTTGCGCTTTTCCACGATGAGCATTACCACCGTGCCGATTATAGAGAGCGAGGCGATAATTAGTACCATCAGTGACACGAAGAAGATTGCCCACTTCTCGTAGCGCATCACGTTGTAGAATATCGAGTTTTTCTGCTCACGTGTGCGTACTTCGACCTCATTGCCTAACCTCTCGGCAACTTGTCGGCGTACCTGCTCGTGGTTGTATCCCTCGGCTACACGGAGGTATATTGCCGTGGCCTCCTCTCGTCCAAAGAGTTGTTGTGCCACACGGAACGGAATTATTATGGTCGAGGAGAGCATGTTGCTACCTCGCATAATACCGCCAACTCTTATCTTGTGGCTGCGAACACCTCGTAGAGGCATCAATGAGCCAATCTCGCCACCACCAAGAGAGTGTAGGATTACGTAGGCATCAACCGGGGTATATAGACCGAGTAGTCCCGACACATCCTCGCTCAGCAGTGCGTAGTTCAACTCGCCGAGCGTCAGTTCACGTGATCCCTGTATCTTCTGTGAAGAGAGTGGCAGTACTCCGAAGTAGTTGTCGTCGGCACCTCGCACCGCAACGATATGCTCCTTGTGTGAACTCTCCGCCAGAGCCTCTCGTTCGATGACAAACGATAGCGCCTCAACTCCTTCGATTGACAGAATCTGCTCCGAGGAGTTTTCGCAAGGTTGCATAATGTCAGACGATGAGCCTGCCGTTGCGTGAATCTCAATGTCGGCATCCGAGCCGGCATACATTGTTCGTACCAGCGACTCAAATCCGTTGAACACGGAGAGCAGGATGACCATTGCTGCTACGGGTACTGCTACGGATACGATACTCACCACGGCGATAATATTTATCACCGAGTGTGAGGAGCGTGCGAGCAGGTATCGTTTAGCAAAGGTCCACTGCATAGTAGGAAACTACTTCTTCAAGAGCGAGTCGATGTTCTCGATGTACTCCAACGAGTCGTCAATAAAGAACTGCAACTCAGGAATAGACTTCACCTGGTTACGCATGCGGTTGCCTAATGCTCCACGGATGAGTTTTGCATTCTGCTCGATGAGTTGGAGCGTCGCTTGCGCTTTGTCGAAAGGGAAGACACTGATATAAATCTTTGCGTAAGAGAGATCTACCGATACTCGCACTGTGGTTACGGTGACGAGTGTGCCACGCAGTGTTGCCGCCAAATCACGCTGCAAAATCTCGGCGATGTCACGCTGAATCTGCTTCGCTATTTTCTGTTGTCTTGTATTCTCCATATTTCTCTATGTTTTGTCGTTTATAATGCAAATTTTACAATGTCCTCCTTGTTTCGCTTCTTGCGCTTGAAGTTCCACTCGGTGAATCCCTCCTTGTTGAATCGCCAGCCTATGCGCAGGCAGATGTTGAGATTATCGACAGGCGAACGAAGCGGGGTGTACCAGAAAGGATTTTCGCCGGGCTTGTTCTGCTGGTCAAGGTCGTTGTTGTAGTACTTATTGCGGTTGCGCATCAGGTCCGAGTATCCGAAGTCGTAGCGAACTCTTGCTCCAACCTCCAATTGACCAAAGATAAAGTCTATACCGCCGCCACCGGCAAGACCGAAGCCAAAGCGGTTATCTCGTTCAAGACGCATATCGTACTTGCCGCTGATTACGTTGTCGGGGGCCACCGTTCCGTTGAAGGTGTAGGGCTCTCTGTTTTGGAACGTCGAGGCAAAGTTGTACATGAAGGTTACTGCCGCCTCCAAATATACTCGCAGATGGTTTTTGAAGAGGTAGAAGTGCGGTTGCCACACTATCGGCATAAATATCGTATTTACACGACGGGTGTAGTACTTGTATTGGCTCTTATCCTCATATATCGAGGCATAAGGCGCATACGAGAATCCTCGTTGCATCCACTCCAAATCTACGCCGACACAACCCACGAATCGAGGTAGGGAGTAGTATCGCCAGGATACTCCCGCTGTACCTGTTCCCCATATCGGACGCATCTCCTGCGCAGGATATAGACGTGCCGTACTCATTCCTGCACCACCCGTAACTGCTACGACATGTTGAGCGTGCGAGGTGCCGATGCCGGCAACGAGGCAAAATGTCAATGCAATAATTATCTTTTTCATCCTTTTTCCTCTTTTCGTTAGAACAGTTTGTTGCCACCCATCATTCCGCCGAGGCCACCCATCATTCCGCCCATTCCGCCCATTCCGCTCATGCCGGACGAGTTATTCTGGTTGGTGTTCTGACCCTCCTTCAAACGCTTCTCCTCGTACTCCTCGTAGAGTTTCTTCAAGCGTGAGGTCTCCTTGTCGTCGAGTATTTTCACGAGGTTCTGCATGGTCATCGGCTGGAATATCTGCGACATATCCATGTTTATCTCCATATCCCAGTTCGCCTTTGTCGTAAAGAGATCCTCGCTATTGTCGTTGAAGTACATCTCGGCACGCTCCGGCTGTAATCGCTCCACGACATTGCCGCTATCCCATTTGCCGTTGCCGTTGGTGTCCTCGATTACTCGCAGGCGAATCTCCCCGGGAGCAACATAGTTGAATTGGTAGGTGCCATCCGTGCAGTCCAACTTTTCCTGCTGCATTTTGCCCGAACTGTCGGTCTGTTGGATGATGTATCGCTTGTTGTTCGTACCGCTGACCTTGATTATCAGTTTGGCATACTTCTCAGGGTCGAATGTGGTAAGAGCGTTGGATATTGAGTCGTTCTCGTAGCCCATAATGTCGGTTATGGCACCCTTCGGGATGTAGAAACGATATTTGGAGGTGTGGTCCCACTTAGCATCTATGTGCCAACGTCCCATGTTTAGAGTATCTTGTATAAAGTGCTTGACAATCTCCTTCTCGCTATCCTTGCCGTTCTTATTCTCGACCTTGAAGAGTTTGATGGCCGATGAGTCGAGGCGCACGGCAGGATATGAGAGTTCGATGTCGAAGCCCTTCTCAGGGTTAAATTCTCCCTGTGCAGACATTTTGTAAGCGAATGGGTTTGGCTTCTCAGGGGCTACGTACTCTCGACCCTCTTGCTCGGCCTTCTTGCGCTCCTTCTCCTCCTTTTCACGCTCCTTCTCCTCCTCTTTCGTCTCTATCTTGCGCCATGCGAGTTTCAGTGGCTCGGTGGTCTTTATGTATTGTCGGATAGAGTCGTGGCGGAAGTATGTGATCTCTCCCTTGATGGTGTCAGGCAACTGTTCTGCCGGAACGTTCAGCCAGAGGTTTACCGTATCCTTGCCCTTCGTGCGAGGGTCATAGAGAATCTTATCCTGCGGAATGCTGTCCAGACGGATGCTCTCGATGTCGGGGTGTGCCGTGTTGAAGTAGAGCAGCGCCTGCTTCTGCTGTGGACGTGATGCCTCAACGAGTCGCTGTGCCTTGAAGGCTACGTCGGTAAACATACGGAAGTAGAGTTGCGGCTCCGCCGATGGGTACATACGCAGGGAGTCAAACCATATTGCGAACTCCGGCATTGTCGCAGGGTTATATACTGTATCGAGAATACCCACAAGATCGCTGCCTGGCTCGTACATCTTGTTGTCGTTCTTATCGGCAACGGCGTAGATGCGGTAGTTCACGGGTTTGAGGTTCTGCGCAATGAAAATTCCGTTATTCTGTGCTCGGGCAATAGCATCCGGCTTACGGTTGAAGATTGTCGAGTCGTAGTCGGGGGTGTTTGGCAACGAGTCGGCAATGAAGAACCAGATGAAACTCTTGCTTACACTATCAGCCTTGTAAGAGTCAGCCGTGTAGCCCGAACACATCATCGAGTCAACCTTGTCGCCCGTCGAGAAGACGTAACGCATAGCATTGAGCGGGTTGCCCTCGTTGTTGTCTCGGATGGCGCTGCCGAAGTCGATGGCGTAGGTCGTATTCTCTTTGAGGGTGTCACGTATGGTGATAACGATACCCTTGCCTTTGGTCGATACCAGCGGCATCTTCTTCATTGCTGGCGAGGTGTACATCTCCTTGTTCTGGTCCTTAATTTGGACATACTCGTTGAACTCGATGTATATCTTCTTGCCGGTGAAGTTGGTTGTGAAGTTATCGGGTTGCAAACGCACGATTACAGGCGGAATGGTATCTCTCGGACCTCCGTCAGGTGTCATAATGTTGGCGCAACGTGAGAAGAATGCCCCCATAAAGAGCATCGCCACGGCGCTTCTGAGCAGTATTATCTCTCTTTTTCTCATCTTCTAAATTCTTTACCCTTCTTCGTTAATAGGTGCTTGGACTCTCGGCCTCTCCACTCTCCTCCTCTTCGAGAGGTTCCGCAGGCGGGAATATTAACCACTCGCTACCCTTACTCTTGTTACCTTCGGTATATTCTTTGGTCTTCCAGGAGTGGAAAATCAGTGTGATATATGTCTGGGAAAGGTTTTCTGCCTCCAATGTGCGGAAGGTGTAGGCATACATCTTCACTTCGGGAACGACAACCACAACCATCGCAGGAGATTGGTTGAGCGGCATTGCCATGTATGAGTTTGTCGAAGACTCACGCTCGAACGGCGAGGCTATAACGTCGGGAGTGGTGCGTCGCTCAACTCCCAACGAGTCGGTGATTATACCCTGCACGGCATCCTCGTACGAGGCCACAGTCCAATCGTCCGAGCCAGTATAGTAGGCGTAGGCTATAACCTCTTTCGCTGCAACGTCATCTTCTCCCGAGGTTGTCTCGATAAGTGTCTTGACGATAAGCGTAGTGTCGGTTGTTACCTTCTTGAAACAACTGCCCAGCATTATCGCAGCAAGTGCAACAAGTACTATCTTCGTGTAAAACTTCATAATCTATTTTGTTACAATCTCTAAAACTCTTTTTTTGCACTCCTCTCGGCTCCAACCTTTGATTTCCTCCAATGGTGCGAGGGCGAACTCTCGTTGTAGCAGGCGAGGATGTGGAATCTGTAAGTGTGGCGTTACGATACGCTCATCGCCGTAGAGCAAGATGTCGAGGTCAATCATGCGAGAGGCGTAGGCTTCTCCTCGCATAATCTTCTCTTGGTACTCGCTCTCACGGTTACGACCAAGTTCTTGCTCGATGTCGAGCAGCGTTGCCAATACCTGCTCGGCGGAGAGGGTAGTCTCGACGGCGAAGGCCTGATTCAGAAACGGTTCTGCCGCCTCGAAGCCCCACGCCTCACTCTCTCGTTGCGAGGAGCAACCGACAACCCGACCTATGCGCTCTCCCATCAACTCTGCGGCCTTTGCAAGCCGTGCCGATGTGTCGCCGACGTTGCCACCTCCAAGAACTATAACCTCACGTACGCTCATCTTACAGTCGGTTAATATGTTTGCTGACAGCCAGCGCAAAGTGGTTAAATACAATGCGAGGGTTGCCATTTTGGTTTATCTGACGCAGGGCAGTCTCTATCTGCTCGATTATCGGTTCAATATTCGTTCCGCCGATGAATGGAGAGAACTTGCGACAGAAGTCCGCCTCCTCGCCCCAAAGATAACTTGCTTCGGCAATGCCTGCATGGAGCATAAAGGCCTCACGTAATAGGCGGGAGAAGTCGAGCAGCATATATCGCTGTCGCTCTCTGGATAGTTGCGCCACGTCGTCTGCCCAGGTCATAAGTTCAAGGTGCTTATCGTTGTAACTCAGACGCATCACGGCGCAGAATGCCTCGAAATTCTCTCGGCGTACATCGTCATCCAATCCTCCTGTCAGACGACGCAGTTCGAGGATGTCGCCACCGGCCAGGCGGGCTATGTTGCGCACCTTGTCGGGGTCGCTCTCGCCACACTGCTCTACGAGCGGGATGAGATCCTCGGCCGTAAGGCGTGGAACGCTCACCTCCTGCGTACGTGAGAGGATGGTCTTCAAGAGGAGGTCGGCACGCTCCGAAACAAGGATAAAGACCGTGCGCTCCCACGGCTCCTCCAAAATTTTGAGGATGCGGTTTGCAGCCTCGTCGTTCATCGTCTCCGGCAACCAGATAATCATCGTCTTGTATGCCGACTCGAAACTCTTGAACGAGAGACGTCGGATTATCTCCTCCGACTCCTTGGTGGTGATTACGCCTTTGAGAGTCTTGCCTAAGTTCAGCGCATCGAACCACTGCTGAGGCGAGAAGTAGCCCTTGTTTTGGGTGAAGACCTCACGCCATAACTCCATAAAGGTTGATGAGAGTATTACCTCGCCACTCTTCTTGCCCTGCTTGTTTACGGGGAATACGAAGTGGAGGTCGGGGTGTGCCAAGGCCTCAATCTGGCGGCACGAAGGGCACTCTCCGCACGAATCTCCGTCGTGGCGGTTGGTGCAGTGTATGTACTGCGCATAGGCTACGGCAAGTGCCAAAGAGCCTGCACCCGACAGCCCCGTGAAGAGTTGTGCGTGGCTGATGCGGCCGTTATCCACACTGCGTGCAAGGTGGCGTTTGAGTTCCTGCTGTCCTATAATGTCACGAAATCTCATCTCTCTATCTGCGTTTTAGTATTGAGCCTGCAAGCCCCTTTATATCTATCTGCTCACGGCGCACGACGTACATCGCATAGATAACGAAAAGAAGTGCATTGAGCGTATATTGTATTGCGGAGTTTAGTTGCGGAACGGACTCTGCGATGAAGAATATCGCCAAGCCCACAACGACATACTCTGCGATGCGACGGAAGTCGTAAGGGGTAGGGTAGCATATACGGTTCATCGTGAGGCTGACGCCGACCATCACCACCTCGGCCACAAAGCGGCTCCAAGCAGCACCAAAGTAGCCGTATCTCGGGATGAGGAGGTATCCTGCGATGACCGATGCAGCGAGTCCGGAGAGTGTCACCCAAAGCGCATAACGGGTCTTCTCCTCTCGCTTGTACCAGAAGGAGAGATTGAGCCATACGCCACTCAGGATGTTGGCACCCAGCACAATCGGCAGGATGTATATGCCCTGGCGGAACTCCGAGCCTACGATAAGTGCGAACAGATCACGGAACAGTGCGATGCCGAGGAATATGAGCATCGAGGCAATCATATAGTATTTGAGTGCTGCGGCGTTCATCTCAACAAACTCCTCCTTGCGGAAGTTGGAGAGGAAGAACGGCTCGGCAGCCAGGCGGTACATCTGCGTGAAGAGTGTCATCACTACGGCAATCTTGGTTATTGCGCCGTAGATGCCGAGTTGTGCCATCGAGCCCTCCGGCACAAGGTACTTGATAAGTTGACGGTCGATGAACTCACCCGCAGTGCCGGCAATACTTGAAAGAAGTAGTGGCAGGGAGTAGGCGAACAGAATGCCGAGCATTGCCCAACGGATGCGTGGCAGTGTGCCACCCATAATAGCAACCAAAAGTGTTGTTATGACGCTGGCTATAAGGTTGGCAACGAATGCCCAGCCTACACCAAACTCTGTGTCGAACAATCCGATAGCCCAGAATAGTACAGCAAGAGCAACCTGTAATATGATATTCAGGAGTTTGAGCGAAACGAATCGCAAGGCACGACCCTGTTCTCGCAGACGTGAGAATGGGATACATCCCACAACGTCGAACATCACGATAGCCGCCACAACGACTACATACGTAGGATTGGCTGCATAGACTTCGCCCATTATGGCAGAGACATCTGAGCGGAAGAGTGTGACTGCGACAAAGAATATCAGAGAGGCGAGCGATGTAATGCCCCACATTGTGGCGAATAGACGACGCTTCTGCTCCTGGACGTCGCCACCGGCGGCATCAGCCTTGGCAGCGAAGCGGAAATACGCCGACTCCATACCGAGTGTAAGTGTCACCAAAGCAAATGGAATCAAGGCATAGACATCGGTGATGATGCCGTATGACTCTGCGCCGAATATACGTGTGTAGAATGGCGTCAGCAGGTAACTCAGGAAGCGTCCGAGGATGGTGCTGATACCGTATATTGCGGTCTGTTTGGCTAATTTTTCAAGCATAATTACACTTGCTTACTCTTTATAACTTGCAAAGTTATAAAAAAAAAGCGAATCAGCAAGCGTATGAGGCGAGTATAGGCACTATTCCTCGTCGTCGAACATATCCTCGTCGTCGAAGAACATCTCCTCCATCACAGCATCTATCTCTCGACGCTCCTTTTTGGTCGGGCGACCCGTGCCTCGTTCACGGAAGACGAAGATAGTCTCGTGAGGCACATTGAGTTTATCCAACTCGCTCTGTGGCGTGATGTTGAGGCAGTAGAGGGGAACATTTTTGGCGGGTTGGCGGTTGCTGACCAGGTCGAGCACCTTGTACGAGTAGGTAATCATCGTGCGGCGTACTGAGATGCGGTCGCCAACCTTCACCTCTCTGGAAGGTTTTGCGTAGGAATCGTTTACCGTGACACGGTTGTTTCGTATTGCGTCGGCAGCGTCGCTGCGTGTCTTGAAAACACGTATTGCCCATAGGTATTTATCAAGTCTTACGCTCTGTTCCATAGTCATTTAGAGTTTTGTAGCGCCACTCTCCTTCTCCTTGCTGTCTGGGGGCAGGAGTGTGCCGTTTTCGATTTGTCGAGAGATGCCAAGAATAGCCCCGAATACGGCTCCCATACACAGCATTGAGGAGCCACCTCGTGATATTAGAGGCAGGTTCTGTCCCGTCTCAGGAAAGATGTTGAGCGAGACCATAATGTGTAGGAATGCCTGCACGGTAATCATTGTGGCAAAGCCCAAGATGAGCAAACCTCCGAAGAGCCATCCGCTACGACGGAAGAGATGCACGGCACGCAGAAATATCCATATATACATCGTCAGCAGCACGAATGCCATTATGCTACCGTACTCCTCGATAAAGACGGCGAAGATATAGTCGCTCTCTGGGTGGGTCATACGGGCTCGCATTACGCTGCGACCTGCGCCCATGCCCGTTATGCCTCCGTCATATATGGCAATCATGGCCTTGTCGCTATCGCTCAAATCACCGACTCGTGTAGCCCACTCCTTCTCCGCTCCGAAATTCGAAAGACGGTTTAAAGCCGTAGATGAGCGACCGATGCCGAGTCCGATATAGAGGGCTGCGGCGGCGATGACAAGAACGAGAATCTTAACCAACTCCCGCCAATGCACACGGCCGATATAGAGCATCAGGAATCCGATGAAGAAGATGAGCATTGCCGAGGAGTTGTGGGCGTAGATTACCGCTGCGCAGGCAATAATGATTGGAGCGAGAACGGGGAGCGTTCCCTCCTTGATAATCTGCCACTGCTTACGCAATTTCGGCTTACTGATCCAATTCAGCGGGTTGAACGATGGCACAATCTTCAACTTCTCGATTACATCCTTCTTCAAGTCGAGTTGGCGAGCCATCAACAATACCGTGGCGGCTTTCAGAAACTCGGAGGGCTGGATGGCGATGAAACCGAGACTTATCGAGCGTGACGCATCATTGGTTTCTCTACCTATAAAGTAGGTCAAGAGGGTGAGTATAAGGCATATAGCATATATGGGGATAGATAGTTTGTAGTAAAATTTGCTACCCATAAAGTAGGCAAAGAACAGCGCAACAACACCCGCAGCAATATGCATAAGATGGTTGAAGAACAGGTCGCCAACCGTGCCGTTGTTACCTCCTGTACGGTAGGCGAGATTTGCTACCGAAGAGTAAACAACAAGTATAGATAACAACAGCAATATCGGAACGATAATCCACAGAACACGGTCGCCTTTGAGTAGGCGCACCTTGGTCGTGATTGGCGGAATATCGCTCTTTGGTGCGGTGTTTGGGTTGTTCGTATTCTCTCTCATAATGTTACTTTTCCAACAGATTGCTCTTTACCCACGCCTTGAACTCCTCGCCACGGTTCTCGTAGTTGCGGAAGAGGTCAAAACTTGCGCAGGCAGGTGACAATAGAACAACATCGCCGGGGTGTGCCGCAGTCGAAGCCGCACGCATGGCCTCGTCGAGCGACGAGGTGCTTATCACATTCGGGATTATGTCGCTGAACTCCTTGATTAACTTTGAGTTATCGAGTCCCATACATACGAGTGTATGAATCTTCTTTGCGGCAAACTCCTTTAATGGAGTGTAGTCGTTACCCTTGTCTGTACCGCCTGCAATCCACACTACGGGACGTGTCATGCTTCCCAAGGCGTACCATGCCGAATCGACATTCGTAGCCTTCGAGTCGTTGATGTAGAGGACTCCGTCGGACTCTCCTGCTGGCTCCAAGCGGTGCTCCACAGGCGAGAAATCGTATATCGAGCGACGTACCTGCTCTGGTGCTACTCCGGCTGCGAGTGTTGCCAATGCTGCTGCCATGGCGTCGTAGGCGTTGTGCAGACCCTTGATCTGCATCTTTGCCGTGTCAATCTCCACGGATGAGCCTCCGACCGAGGCAGTGAACATACCCTCCGGGTCGAGGAAGGCATCGCCTGCACCGCTGGCCGTGGCGGTATGTGCCATAAATGGCAACTCGCACGAGCGTAGCGGATGCTTCGCCAATTCGGCACAGATGACCGGATCGTCGGCCGAGTATATGAAGTAGTTACGTGAGTTCTGGTTTTGTGTGATTCGCATCTTGGAATCTACGTAGTTCTGGAAGCAGTAGTTGTAGCGGTCGAGGTGATCGGGCGTGATGTTCATCAGCACCGCAATATCAGCCTTGAAACGATACATTCCATCGAGTTGGAAGGAACTGAGTTCCAGCACATACCAATCGTACTCGCCCGTGGCAACCGAGTAGGCGAACGACTCGCCGATGTTGCCTCCCAGAGCGACATTTTTGCCCGCATCGCACATAATCTTATATATGAGCGAGGTTGTGGTGGTCTTGCCGTTGCTACCCGTGATGCAGATGGTGCGTGCTTTGCCCATATATCGGCAGGCGAACTCCATCTCCGATATTACGGGAATACCCTTCTCACGCAGAGCCACAACTATCGGAGCCTTGTCTGGAATACCGGGCGACTTGATGACCTCGGTTGCCGAGAGAATCTTCTCGACGGTGTGGCCGCCCTGCTCGTACTCTACGTCCCATTCATCTAAGCGAGAGCGGTACAGAGGCGAGATTTCGCCCATGTCGGAGAGAAATACCTCCAAGCCCTGCTTCTTTGCAAGGATGGCAGAGCCATAACCGCTGATACCTCCGCCAAGTACTACAATACGTCGTTTCATCGCTCTCTATCGGATTTTAAGTGTTACGAGGCTCGCTACGGCAAGCAATATCGAGATAATGGTGAAGCGCACGACAATCTTTGTTTCGGGCAGTCCACCCTTCTCGTAGTGGTGGTGTATAGGGGTCATTCGGAAGATGCGACGACCCTCGCCATACTTGCGCTTGGTGTACTTGAAGTATCCGACCTGCAAGATTACCGAGAGGGATTCAAGCAGGAAGATTCCGCACATGAGCGGCAACAGTAATTCCTTGCGGATGCAGAGCGAGAATACGGCGATGATACCGCCGATGGCAAGTGAACCAGTGTCGCCCATAAATATCTGCGCAGGGTAGGAGTTATACCAGAGGAAGCCCATCAATGCACCCACCATAGCAGCAGCGAATACGACCAACTCTCCGCTGTTAGGGATGAACATGATGTTGAGGTAGTCGGCATATACAACGTGGCCGGAGAGGTATGCCAACACGCCGAGAACGACGATTATCGGTGCCGAGACACCCGTCAGCAGACCGTCCAAACCATCGGTCAGGTTGGCTCCGTTGGAGAGCGCCGTGACGATGAAGATGGCTACCAGCACATAGAGAATCCACGCTAACGTTTGGTTGCCGCCGACAAGCCAACTATAATCCAATTCGTTGTCCTTGATGAATGGAATTGTGGTGCGGGTATTCTTGATGGCATTGGTTGTAAACATAAGAGCATCTGCCTCAGCAACATCCTCTGTGATGTTCTCTGCGGCAACAACCTCTGCGTTTTGTAGTAGCGACGACTCCTCTACTCGCTCACGAATAACGACATCCGGAGAGAAACACATTACCGAGCCTACGATAAGACCTAGGCCTATCTGACCTATAATTTTGAAGCGTCCTTTCAGGCCCTCCTTATTGTGGCGGAAGACCTTGATGTAGTCATCGAGGAAGCCGATTGCTCCGCACCAAATGGTTGATACGAGCATCAGTTGTACGTAGATATTATCCAAGCGGCCGAAGAGCAGCATCGGCACCAAAACCGCAAGCAGAATCAGCACTCCGCCCATAGTCGGTGTGCCACGCTTGTCCATCTGTCCATTGAGTCCCAGGTCACGCACCTCCTCGCCAATCTTGCGACGGCGCAACGCCATAATGATAGGCTTGCCACAGCCGATGGCTATCAGCAGAGCAAGGATTACAGCCATAGCGGCTCTGAACGAGATGTATTGAAACATTCCCGAACCGGGCAAATCATAGACCTTGTCGAGGTACTGAAAAAGTGAATAAAGCATATTGTGTTGTTGTTTTTATTGTCGGTTTCTTCTCTCAATTCGTTCTTGTTCGATGTTTCGCTTGTCGTCGGGCTCTATCTGCGGAAGGTCGTGAACCACTTGCTCACACACTCCTTGTCGTTGAACGGCAATTTCTCTGTGCCGATGATTTGGTAGTTCTCGTGTCCCTTGCCGGCGATGATGATTATGTCGCCAGGCTGGGAGAGCATCACTGCCATCTTGATTGCCTCGTCACGATCCACAGCCTTGATATATCGACTGCCCGCAGGTACACCCTCCTCCATCTCTCGCAGAATCTCGGCTGGGTCCTCGGAGCGAGGATTGTCAGATGTAAAGACCGCAAGGTCGGAGTATTTGACCGCTATTTCGGCCATCTCAGGGCGCTTGCTTCTATCTCTATCGCCTCCGCAGCCGCATATGACGGTGACCTTCTGGTCGGAACGGCGAAACTCCTCGACCGTGCGTAGCACATTCTCCAACGCATCTGGCGTATGGGCATAATCGACGATTGCCGTTGTGCCATCCTCAGCCTTGACGAATTCGAAGCGACCACTTACGGGGTGGAGCATGCTCAGTACGCAAAGCACATCGTTGCGGTCGAAGCCCAACTCGACGGCTGCACCATATACGGTAAGCAGGTTCGTGGCGTTGAACTTGCCCAAGAAACGCACCCAGACGCTATCGTTGCCCACCTTCAACTCCATGCCGTCAATGTTCTTCTCGACAATCTTGCAGCGATAGTCGGCCATCTTGCGGAGCGAGAGGGTCAGACGACGTGCCGCCGTGTTTTGAAGCATAACCTCGCCATTGCGGTCGTCGGCATTGACCAACGCAAAGGCTCCCTTTGGCAACTCGTCGAAGAATATCTTCTTGGCACGGATATACTCGGCAAAGGTCTTATGGTAGTCTAAATGGTCGTGTGTGAGATTGGTAAAGAGCGCACCCGTAAACTCAATGCCGTAGATGCGGCGTTGCACTATGGCGTGTGACGAACACTCCATAAAGCAGTAGTGGCAACCGCACTCCACCATCTCGTGCATCATCGCCTGCAAGCGGATAGCGTCGGGGGTGGTGTGGGTCGATGTGACCTCTCGCTCGTCGATCTTATATACGACCGTTGATATGAGTCCCGCCTTGTGTCCTAACAGGCGCACCAGGTCGTAGAGCAGTGTGGCAATGGTGGTCTTTCCGTTTGTGCCCGTCACGCCGACAACCTTCATCTTTCGGCTCGGATAGTTGTAGTAGGCGGCTGCAATCTCGGCCATAGCCTTGTCGGTATCCTCCACCACGACTGCCGAGGTGCGAGTTGTGTCAAAGCCGTCGGGCAGGTGGCGGCAGACAATTACCGAGGCCCCTGCCTCGACAGCCTTACCGATATAGTTGTGACCATCGACGCTTGTTCCCTCAATGGCGAAGAAGCATGAACCTTCGGTCACGGTGCGTGAGTCGCAGGTGAGGTGCGCAACGCTCGCCATGTCGCTTCCGTGGAGCGTGTGGTCTATATTGAGCAATAGTTCTCTGAGTTGTTTCATTATCTTGTGTTTCGTCTATTTCAATGTTAGTGTTACACGGTTGCCATGCTTAATATGCTCGCCGGTAGGAATGCTCTGGTAATTGATTCGGCCACTGCCGCTGAACGACACCTTCAAACCTCGACTTTCGAGGATGTAGATAGCGTCGGCCAACCCCATACCGATAACGTTTGGCATTAGGTGCGGAGCCTCCTCAATAGGGCGAATCCCAACCTTGTCGGGCTCCTCGCCGTTGTTGGTCACGCCCCAGCCGTTGCGTATCTCTGTTGAGGAACGCAGGTCCAACTTGTTGGCAACGGTGCGGATATGCGAAATATTGCCTCCCTTGACCTGCTCTGGCAGGCATGAACGCTCCTGTTCAGTCATCACAGTGCCACTCCACGATGTTGAGCGGTTGTAGAGGAACGTAGCCACCTGCTTCTGTACGGGACCCGCAAGGCCAGCGCCATAGTATTGTGTACGGGAGGCGGTGTACATCACCGTGATGAAGGTGTAGCGTGGCGACTCGGCCGGTAGGTAGGTCACCATCGAGGCTATGTAGTGGCCGTCGGAGTGGGAGATACCTCCCTGCGCATATTGGGCAGTACCGGTTTTCAGGCCGACACGGAATGGTGTCTTGTCGGCACCGAAATCACCCTTACCTGTGCCTTCAAGGGCTGTTGCCTCCATATATTCTCGCACCTTGGCAAGTGTTGTAGGAGTGCATATTGCAGTGTCAATCAAGGCTTTTGGCTCGAACTGCTCTATAATCTCTCCGTCTCGTGTGATGTGCGAGATGAGCCTTGGAGCCATCATGCGGCCACCGTTGGCGATGGCGTTGTAGAGGGTCAGCGTCTGTATCGGTGCAACCTCTACGGCATATCCGTAAGCCATATTTACCAGCGTATGGTAGCGGCTCGGGTGTTTCGGGGTGAGCGACGGGATTATAGGTTCGGCTTCGCCAAAAGACTCGAAGCCTGCCTGTTGGTCAAGGCGGAGTTTACGCAGGTAGTCCGAGTAGCGTTGCGGATTCTTCTCGTAGCACTCCCATACGGCCTTGGTGAAGTAGATGTTCGACGACTCCATGAAGGCGGTCTTCAAGTCGAGTTCTCCCTTGCCCGCCTCCTCAATATAGTGCGAATCGGAGATAGTCTTCTTCGCCTTCTCGAATGTTACCGACTTAGGTTTCGGTTGCCACTTTTTACGCTTGCCCTTCACTTTGTCGTAGCCGTAGGTGGTTGACGGGTCGAACGAAACGTCATCGAGCAGGGCGAGTGTTGCTGCGAGTTTGAAGGTAGAGCCGGGTTCGGTACGTGCTCCGAGGGCGTGGTTCTTATTCTCGACCAACTCTCCCTTGGAGTTGCGGCCGAGGTTTACCATCGCAAGAATATCTCCTGTGGCACACTCCATAACGACTGTTGTACCCCAGATAGCACCCACCTCGTTGATGCGGCGGCGCAGAGCCTTCTCGGCTACGTCCTGAACATCGATGTCGATCGTTGTGTGTACGTCGGCTCCGTCGGTAGGTTTGAGCGGCTGATGCTCCTTATCCGTGAAACTTGTGTAGTAGCCCGGAGCGATGCAGCGCATCCAGCGATAGCCTCCTGTACCGGCAAGTTGTTCACGATAGACATGCTCGATGCCGTAGCGGCTATGCTCGTCGGAGCGGCCAATGCTTCGCATTGCGAGGTTGTTGTATGGGTAGATACGTGAATCGACGGTCTTCACATGACAGGTCGAGTAGGCACGATTCAGTATCGGGAAGGTACGCAGTACCTGCCACTCGTTGATGTCCACATCACGGAAGAGTTGTACCTCACGGTGGATATTTACCTCCTTTTGACTCTCTTTGAGTAGGAATTTCTTGTGGGCAACCACCTCACGGGTGCAGATGTCGGTGGCATTCTTCACCTTGAAAAGACGTGCGAAGAGACCTCGGCTATACTCCACGGTATCCTGACGGGTCGTGTATGTGAAGCAACGCTCGTGCTCTGCAACCATTCGCTTGTAGTACTCCGAAGCGGGCTTGTCACCGAAGAAGGCGGCGAGCATCTTGGATAGCGAGTCTGCCTCACGAAGGAAGGCCTTGCGGCTCATCTCGAAACCCTCACTACCGAAGTCGAGAGTTACTCGATAGCGGAATATAGAGGTTGCCAGCGGACGACCATCACGGGCGAGTATCGAGCCACGATGGGCATAGAGCGTATCTCGCTTGGTGATTTGGCTACTGGCGTGTATCAGTTCGGAGTTGTGACGGGTCTGCGGTTTGAAGAACTGAATCTGCACGATGCGGGCGCAGAACCATATAAGCGCAATAACGAGCAGGGCGTAAAGGAATTTAAGCCTGCCTATCGTATGGGTGTATATATGCTTGTTATGGTTCTCCATTGTGCTATTACTTGATTATGCGTGATGGTTCGAGCGGGTCGTATAACTCGATACCTCTGCTACGAAGACGCTCTACGATTGAGGAGTGCGAACACTGTTGGTAGCACTGCTCCCTCTTGCGGATGGAGCGCTCGTGTAGCAGGTCAACCTCCTTAGTCAGATGGTTGAGCGTACTTTCGGTCTTGATAGCCCAGAAGTGCATTGAGATGCTTACCAAAAAGAGAATCACGATGGCGAGCAGGTAGTCATAGACTCTGGATGCACCCTCACCTGCAAGCACCTCGCCTGTGGCTATGCCTCGCAGTGTGCGACGCCACTTTGGCATCTCCTTGGCTTGCGATAAGGCTTCGTTAGATGCACTTTGAGCCTCCTCTTCCGCTATATCTTGGGCAATGTCGGCATCTGCCTCGCCTGACTGCATACGGCGATATTCGGTGCGTATGATGCGCCGAATCTGGGCGAGTTCCTCCTCTCGCTGTTGCTCCTCCGCAGTGCGGTTGAGCAGTTCGTTATCTCCGTATTGTGCCATTGTCGGTTGTTATCTCTTGTTTGCCGTTTTGGGTGGCTCGTTTGTCAGTCAGTTAGAGTTTTGTTGCTACTCGCAGTTTGGCGGAGCGTGAGCGAGAGTTGCGCTCCAACTCCTCCTCCGACGGGGTTATGGCCTTGCGGGTCACAACCTCCCACGGTGTGGTTACACGTCCGAAAAAGTCCTTCTCCAAGCGACCTTCGGTGTTGCCGCTACGTATAAAGTTCTTGACGATGCGGTCTTCGAGCGAGTGGTACGAGATTACTACCAGACGACCACCGGGTTTGAGCACCTTGGCACTCTGCTCCAAGGCCATCTTTAATGCCTCCATCTCGCCATTGACCTCGATACGCAGTGCCTGAAAGAGTTTTGTCAGGAATTTCGACTCGTCACGCTTAGGTGTACACGGTTCCACGGCACGCACGAGTGCTGCGGTGGTTAGTATCGGTGCTGCTGCCCTTGCACGGGCGATGCACGAGGCAATCTTCCATGTAGTCTCCAACTCGCCATATTGGGCGAAGATGCGTGCGAGTTCCTCCTCCGAGCGGTTGTTTACCACGTCGGCTGCGGTCTCTCCGCCACGCTGGTTCATACGCATATCGAGCGGTGCTTCGCCTCGGAACGAGAAGCCTCTGGGCAGTGCGTCGAAGTGATGCGACGATACGCCAAGGTCAGCAAGTATGCCATCTACCTGCTCCACGCCTCGCAGACGCAACGCCGAGCGCAGAAAGCGGAAGTTGCTCTCAACGTAGTGGAAACGCTCATCTTCGGGGGCATTGGCCTTTGTGTCGCTGTCCTGATCGAAGCCGTAGAGGCTACCTTTATCGCCCAACTCTTCCAAGATACGGCGGGAGTGACCGCCACCACCAAAGGTGAGGTCAGCATATACGCCGTCGGGTTTGATGTCGAGCAGGTCAATGCACTCTTCGAGCAATACGGGAACGTGATACGTGGACATACTGTGTCGGTATTATTGTAAAATGTTTACTCCTTGCTGCGGATGATGCGGATGGTCTTAGGGTTGGTCTGGCGTACGATGATACGTGACGGGTCGTCCAACTTCGCAAGCGTAGCCTCATCGTAGTTGTGGATGGTGAGCAACTCTACCTCGGCCAAAATTTCGGTGTCGAAGCCCTCACCACGCAATACCTCGGCAGCCTCCTCCAAACGCCAACTTTGCTCGGTGCAGAGTTGTAACTCGATAGCCGAGTTGTTGATGAGGTTTGTCTTGATGCGGAATCGTTCCAAAGTTGAGAATACGATTGGGAACTTCTCCTCCAAAACGAACGAGAGATCACGTGAACGCAGACGCAGAACGCTCTGGTTGCGTTTGAGAATGATGATAGGAATGGTTACATTCTCTGCCTCGGCGTCGATGCGTGTGCCTGCGGCAGCCTTGTTGCCGAACGGACGAACGAAGAGCGGAATGTTCTTGTTCTGCAACGGTTTGATGGTCTTTGGGTGGATAATCTGCGCACCGCTGTATGCCAACTCGATGGTATCTACATAGTTCAGCGCATCAATCTTCACAGCGTCAGGGAAGATCTTCGGGTCGGCATTCAGGATGCCGTCCACATCCTTCCATACGGTCATAGACTCTGCGTTGAGGATGTTTGCCACTACGGCAGCCGAGTAGTCCGAGCCCTCACGGCCGAGAGTTGTGGTGCTACCGTCGGCAGCCGAGCCGATAAAGCCCTGACCGATGAATACTCTGGCAGTAGAGCCTGCAACCTCACGACGAAGACGTGGTGCCGACTCGTCAAGCAGTACGTTGGCATCCTTGTGACGGAACTGCGTTACAAAGCAGTGGCGCATATCTACCCAGTGGTTGGCGATACCGCTGCTGCGGAGCCACTCAGAGATGATTGTGGTTGAAATAAGTTCTCCGAAAGCTACCGTACGGTCATAGCGCTCCTCGGCACGTGCAGCATCGTATGGCACGGTCTTGACGAAGCGACGAAGGTCGTCAAGGAATCCCTCAACCTGACCCATAGGGTGCGGTTCGCCATAAAGTTCGTCGATAATCTGCTGGTGGTAGGCCTCAATCTCGTTGATCTTCGCCTCGGCAGCCTCGATGTTGCCTTCACGGCAGGCATCAAATACCGCCTCTAAATTGTTGGTCGTCTTGCCCATTGCTGAGACAATGACAAAGAGTTCCTGCTCGCCCTCGATGATTGAGCGGAGGTTACGTACACCCTCGGCATTGCGCACCGAGGCTCCTCCAAATTTGTAAACTTTCATGTTTCTTCTACTCTATTTTTTAGTTCTTATTACTCTCTTGGTTTGTGTGGCGGTGTCGCCATTCGGGATTTTATGGTTGCCTTATTTCATCTTCTTGTACTTTGTGTTGGTATTCTCGAAAATGAAGGCGAACATATCTGCCGTCTCGTCCAGACGCTTGGCCGTAGGCTTACCTGCGCCGTGGCCCGCATTGGTGTCTATGCGTATCAGCACAGGATTTTCGCCACGGTGGCAGTGCTGCAACTCGGCTGCAAACTTGAACGAGTGAGCCGGCACCACACGGTCATCATGGTCAGCCGTGGTGATAAGTGTTGCGGGGTACTCTACACCCTCACGCAGATTATGCAGTGGTGAGTAACGATAGAGATACTCGAACTGCTCCTTATTGTCCGATGAACCATACTCTACAACCCAGCCGTGGCCGATGGTGAAGAGGTGGAAGCGCAACATATCCAGCACGCCCACCGCAGGTATAGCCACAGCGAAGAGGTCGGGACGCTGAGTCATACATGCACCCACGAGCAAGCCTCCGTTTGAACCTCCCGCAATAGCGAGTTTCTCCGAGGAGGTGTAACCCTCGGCGATAAGATGCTCGGCTGCCGAGATGAAGTCGTCGAAGACGTTCTGCTTTTTGTCGAGCATGCCCGCCTTATGCCACTGCTCGCCATACTCCGAGCCGCCACGGAGGTTGACAACGACATACACGCCGCCCTGCTCCATGAACATCATCATTGAGGAACTGAACGACGGGGTCATATTGATTTGGAAGCCGCCATAGCCGTAGAGGTAGCAAGGATTCTCTCCGTCGAGTTTGAGTCCCTTGCGGTGTGATACGAACATCGGTACTCGTGTGCCGTCCTTGCTCTCGAAGAATATCTGTCGGGTCTCATACGCTGAGCAGTCGAACTTGGTCTGCGGAGCGTGGTAGAGGGTTGATTCGCCTGACGCAATGTCGTAACTATATATTGTGCCGGGAGAGGTGTAGTTGGTTACCGCATAGTAGACCTGCGTATCCTCTCGCTCGCCGTCGAAGCCGCTTACGGTGCCGATGGCAGGGAGTGAAACCTCACGTGTGATGTGACCCTCACGGTCATACTGCACAACCTTGTTCTGTGCGTCGATGAGGTAGTGCGCAAACAGGGCATCG
This sequence comes from Alistipes sp., assembly GCA_045659425.1. Lineage (GTDB taxonomy): Bacteria > Bacteroidota > Bacteroidia > Bacteroidales > Rikenellaceae > Alistipes. Next base: position 91,518 of record JAZOWW010000015.1, read on the forward strand.
CCGGCAGTGCTTACCCCTTCGAGTACATGCTCGCCCTCAGGGATAATGTCACGACGGCGACCTGTCGCAAGGTTAATCTCCATCAGACGGTAGTTTGGAGCATCTGCATTAGTGAGGATGAGCGCCTTGTTCTCGTAGCAGTCGAGCAATGCGTAGTCATACTCGAAACCCTTGCAGAGGATGCGGAAACGCTTCTCGCCCTTGCGCTTGTAGAGTACCTGCGAGCCTGAGGTGCCCGATGAAGAGCCGATGAATACCCACTCTCCATCCTCGCTCTCGCCACCACCGTGGTAGTGGAGTGGATGTTTAGGGTCGGCATATACCAACTCGTCAGCCTCCTGCGGAGTGCCTATACGGTGATAGTAAACCTTCTGGTTGGCGTTGATTGCCGAGAACATACCCTCCTCGCTCTGCGGAGCGTCGTAGGCGCTATAATAAAAACCCTTACCGTCACGAGTCCAATCCACGCCGGAGAATTTCACCCAGCGGATATGGTCGGGTAGCAACTCCTTGGTGCGGGTGTCCATCACATGAATCTCAACCCAGTCCGAGCCTGCCGCAGCCAACGAGTAGGCGAAGAGCGAGCCATCCTTAGTGAAGGCTCCGCTGTGCAGTGCTACGGTGCCATCCTCCGAGAGGGTGTTCGGATCGAAGAATACCTCCTCTTCGGTGTCGCTGAGGTTGCGCTTGCGGTAGAGTACGCTTTGATTCTGCAAGCCGCTGTTGCGAGAGATGTAGTACCACTCGCCACGCTTTGTAGGTGCACTCTCGGTAGGATAGTCGCACAACTCGTCCAATCGTTCACGTATCGCCTTGCGGTGCGACAATGAACAGAGATAATCAAAGGTTACCTCATTCTGCGCTTTGACCCACTCGGCCGTGCGCTCGCTGTGGTCGTCTTCCAACCAGCGATACGGGTCGGCGACCTCAACTCCGAAGTAGTTGTCCACCACCGCCTCACGAGCGGTCTGTGGATAGTCTATCTGCTTGTTTTTCATACTCTTGATAATAGTTCCAACGCCGAAACCGGCAAAATAACACATTGCCACTACGACTACTGTCAACGCTACTCTTACAATCTTTTTCATTTGGGTATTTATTTGTAAAATAAATATAACTTGGCAAAGATACAAAAAAAACTGGATTTTGCGATATTAAGAAAATCATTTTAAGGGAAACCTGCTTCCTTCGTCTGCGTGGAAGCTGATAGTCATATACGCCGAGTATACTCCTACCAGCTTCTACTCGACAGCGTTGCATCTTTCTCCTTAAAAGTGATTTTGAAGGGCTGTGGATGGATCGCTTCGTCCTCAGTGAGCGTTGTAACTCATCACTTAAAATGATTTTCTGCCAGTGGAGAGGGTGAGGTTAGGTCGTTTTGTTTAGGGAATTTAAGGAATTTAGAGAGTTTAGGGAAGCCAAACACTAAATTCCCAAACTTCTCTAATCTTCCTAAACTTCCTATAAAAAAAAGGGGACATTGTCGCTTTCGCTCCAAGTCCCCCTTGTACGGGTATAAATCGCTCTTAAAATGGTTTATACGGTCATAATCTCTTTCTCCTTCTTCTCAAACGCAGCATCCACAACCTTGCTGTACTTTTCGAGAAGTTTCTGAGCCTGGCTCTCGCCGTCCTTACTCTCATCCTCAGGCATACCCTCCTTAACGGCCTTTTTGAATGCCTCGACAGCGTCACGACGTGCGTTGCGCAACGAGATACGAGCGTTCTCAACCTCGCTCTTCGACTGCTTTACGAGTTCCTTACGACGATCCTCAGTAAGTGGCGGAATCGAGAGGCGGATATGCTCGCCATTGTTCGACGGAGTGAGGCCGATGTTCGAGTCAATAATCGCCTTCTCAATCGGACGAATCATATTCTTGTCCCATGCCTGGATAAGGATTGTCTTTGCGTCAGGTACGGTCACGCTCGCTACGCCCGAAACAGGGGTCTGTGAGCCGTAGTAGTCAACAAAAACTCCATTGAGGACGTTGGTTGAGGCCTTGCCTGCACGAATGTTGAGCAGTGTATCCTCCAAGAAATCGACAGCCTTCTGCATGCGTGCCGAAGCGTCTGCCAAAATAGTCTTTGAATCCATGTCTATATCTGTTTATTTGTTTGTATTTACTTGTTTGACAATAGTTTATCAATGGCCTTGACAAGTTCTGCGAACTCTGCCTTGTCGAAGCCTATGGTCAGTGCTGCAACACGACCCTCGGCATCGATGAGGAAGTTGCGAGGTATGCCGTTGGTGGCGAACTTCGAATAGACGAAGCGGTCGGAGTCAAGGCCCATAGGGAAGGTGTAGCCCATGCGCTTGCGGAAGGCTGCCACGGTGCTGTAATCCTCGCCACGTGATATTGGCAGGAAGACGAACGGCTTATCCTTAAAGCGGTCGATGAGGTCGGTTTGCGCATAGCGCAACTCCTCACGGCATGGCGGACACCACGTAGCCCAGAATGTCACAAGGACAACCTTGCCACGTAAATCGGATAATCTGACACGCTCGCCGTCAAACATATCGACCTTGAAGTCGGGAGCCTTGTCGCCCACTTTGACCAATGTTGCATCCATTAACTCCTGCGAAGTATCGGGTTGCGAGGTGAGCGTTGCAGCCGTGGCCGATTGTGGATTCCACAGCAGCAACACCGCCGCAATGGCGATGGTGAGAATGAGCATTATGACAAGCGTCATGTTGCTCTTGCGCTGTCGGCGTACTTGTTTGTGTTTCATGGTGTTGTACTATTAGCGGTGTACGACGGTTCCAATATTCTCTCCCGAGAGAACTTTCATTAGGTTGCCTGGGGTATCCATATCGAAGACCACAATATTGAGGCCATTCTCCTTGCAGAGAACAAATGCCGTCATATCCATAATTTTAAGGTTGCGGTTATATACCTCGTCGAATGTAATTTTGTCGAAGCGTGTTGCGGTAGGATCCTTCTCTGGGTCGGCGGTATAGATACCATCGACACGTGTGCCTTTGAAGAAGCCGTCAGCCTCAATCTCGATGCCACGCAATGCTGATGCGGTATCGGTCGAGAAGTATGGGTTTGAGGTGCCACCGCCGATGATTACCACGTAGCCAGCATTGAGGTATTCGAGAGCCTTGTCCTTCGAGTAATACTCGCCGATAGGCTCCATGCAAATAGAGGTAAGAACCTTGCATTTAACCCCTTCGTCGGCCAATACAGCCTGCAAGCCGAGCGAGTTGATTATCGTTGCGAGCATTCCCATTTGGTCGCCTTTGACACGGTCGAAACCACGCTTTGCGCCCTGCAAACCACGGAATATATTGCCGCCGCCGATGACGATACCGACTTGAACGCCAGACTCTACGGCCTGCTTAATCTGCACGGCATAGGAGCGCAACTGCTCCATTGAAATTCCATATTTTTGCTCTCCTTGCAACGACTCGCCTGAGAGTTTTAGAAGGATTCTGTTGTATTTCATAAGTTTGAGATTAACATTTATCGTGCGAATATAGGGAAAATTTTTTAATTTTCCAAGTTTAAAATCATTTTAAGAGCGATTTACTTCCGCTAACGTTCTTCTCGCCAATGGGCAGTACGTCGAGTACAGCCCATCGTCTCGGATTCCGCCGAGCGTTGTAAATCATCACTTAAAATGATTTTAGGGCCCGAATAGAATGGTAGGTAATGTGGGGGATTCGGAGCGCAAGCGACTAAGCCTCCCTTTTGCAAAGGGAGGTTTGGAGGGAATGTGGATATGAAAAAGGGATATAATCCCTATTATATCCCCATCGCCTCGGACTCCGCCGAGCGTTGCAATTACCTCCTTAATATGATATTTATCCGTGCAGGAGGGTAGGTAGTGTTAGGGTTTCAGGGCAATAGAAAACAAACAAAAATACCCCCTCCTCACGAGAGAGTATTTTCGACTATTTATGTACCATGCAATCTATGATTGCAATCCCGCTTACTTCCTCTTTCCCAATCTTCTCCACGGCAATCGCAGTACTCCGAAGAATGCTTCTCCGAAAATACCGCTCGACATCTTGGAAGTGCCGGCCTCACGGTCTATGAATATGATTGACTCTTCGGCGAGTTTGAAGCCGTGTCGCCAAGCCGTATATTTCATCTCGATTTGGAAGCCGTAGCCTATCATTTGAACCTTGTCGAGGTTGAGTGTTTGGAGTACCTCACGGCGGTATCCAACGAATCCTGCCGTAGCGTCACACACGGGCATACGTGTTACCGTGCGCACGTACTTTGAGGCGAAGTATGACATCAGCAGACGAGAGAGAGGCCAATTTACGACATTTACCCCCTTTACGTAACGTGAGCCGATAACCACGTCGGCATCCTGAGTAAGTCGTCTGTCAAGGCGCAGCAGGTCGTCGGGGTTGTGCGAGAAGTCGCAATCCATCTCGAAGATATGGTCGTAGCCGTGCTCCAAAGCCCAGCGAAACCCCGCAATGTAGGCTGTACCAAGTCCGAGTTTACCCTTTCGTTCAATGAGGTGAATGCGCTGAGTGTGAGGAGGTAATGTTTGTTCATCCTCGGTCGAAACCTCCTGTGTCTGACGCTCCTTGATTATCGAGGCGGTGCCGTCTGGCGAGCCGTCATCAACAAAGAGCAGATGGAAGTTACCTTCGAGCGATAACACCTTGTCAATCATACGAGCCACATTTTCTCGCTCGTTGTAGGTTGGGATGATTACGAGTCTTTGCATATCTTGTTACATCATTTTTCCGAACTTGCGCCAGCCGAGGGCGTAGCGGAGTACTATTATACCTTTATACATATTCTTGTTAGAATGATTAGATTCCTTGACTACCGTGCTGCGAATCTTCCGACGTTGACGGAAGAGGTAGAGGTGCATGTCAAGGAAGTCAATCCACGCTCGAACTACCGCCTTGGCACCATTGGTATTACCCTTTGCGAGGTAACTCAGTGCTGCCAACGTGTCGGTTACGGGACGTACTAATGCCACTACGAAGCGCTGCAACGGCGAAGCGCAACGGAAGAGCATCATAAGGTTGTTGCGATGATTGAGGTATAACTTCTGAGGAGAGTCGTTGCTCAGAGTTCCACCGCCTAAGTGCCAGACCCGACTGCGAGGCTCGACCATGATTCGCCATCCTGCGAGTTGCATGCGCCAGCATAGGTCTATCTCCTCCATGTGAGCGAAGAACTCCTTGCAGAAGCCACCCATGGCGGAGAATACGTCGGCACGACAGCAGAATGCCGCTCCGCTTGCCCAAAATATATCACGTGCGGTGTTGTACTGCCCCGTATCCTGCTCCATTTTATTCAGTATGCGGCCACGGCAGAAGGGGTAGCCGAGATAGTCGATAAATCCTCCGGAGGCACCTGCATACTCGAAGTGCGTAGGGTTGCTTATCGAGAGAATTTTCGGTGCTACTGCAGCCACGTCGCTCTGTTCTTCGAGTGTTTCGAGCAGGGGTGTAAGCCACCCTTGCGACACCTCTACATCGGAGTTCAGTAATACGTAGTATTTGTATCCGTATGGCTCCAACACCCTGATAGTGAAATTGTAACCTTCGGCAAATCCGAAGTTTTTGTAGAGTTGGATTATACGTACCTTCTTGGCAAACTCGTTGCGTAGCACCTCTATCGAGTCGTCCTCCGAGCCGTTGTCCGCTACGACAATGTCAGCCTCCTCTGTCGAGTGAAGGATGACAGATGGCAGAAAACGACGCAAATGCTCGGCTCCGTTATAGTTGAGTATGACTACAGCACATCTCTTCATGGTTTGGTTAATCTTCTTATATTTAGCCTTTGCGATGATACTCGGCTTCGCCTGTTTCGGGGTTGAGGGTGTACTTCCAGCGGCGATGAGTCCACATCCATCGGGCAGGGTCACGGCGGATATCCTCTTCGAGCATACGCACATACTGTTCCATAATTTCGTACTTGCCTACCTCGCTCGTGCCGTCGTATATGAGTTTGAGTTCGCCCTCATACTTGCCAAAGCCCGTGCGACGCATGCTCAGGAAGGTCACGGGGAGACCGAATCGCAATGCCAACTGCTGTCCTCCATCGAAGAAGAGAGTCTTGCGACCGAGAAAGTCGTACCAGTGCACATCGCCCGTCGGCGGAGCATTCTGGTCGGAAACCATTCCCAGAATCAGCTTCTTGCCGTTGATGCCGTTGGCACGATGCTGAATGAAGAATCGCAGATAGTTGTTGCTGCACACAGGAATTGTGTCGTTGAATGTTCGCATGTAGTAGAAGAGTTCATCCCACGACTTGTTCGAGAGCGGATGGTATGCTCCGATAACGTAATAGCCGGGAAACTCTATTCCGATAAACTGCATATACTCCCAAAAACCGTAGTGCGAGGCGAGTATCACGAAGTGACGATCGTTGATTGCCTCACGTACCGAGTCGGGGATATTGAACTTGATGATATTGCGACGCTGCTCCTCGGTAATGCCGGCGAGTGTCATCGTGTGAATGATACTCTCTGCCAATGTACGGTAGGATTCACGGCAGATACTTCGTATCTCCTGTTCGCTCTTTTCAGGGAAGCACTTGCGCAACTGACTTAGTATCAGTGAACGGCGGTAGCGTACTACGTCTCTCATCAGTGAGGCTATTGCAGTCGCTAACACTCTGTATTGTACCCAATGGGGTAGTATTGCTACCAAGCGGCATAGACACCACAGGCATTTCGCCCCGATACCCATCGTTGGTTTTGGTTTCTCCATATCTTTGTTGTTGTATAATTCTTGTTGCAATCTTTGGTTATTCGTCATCCTCTGTTGAGAATTCAGCCTCACGTTCCTGTTTTGTTTTAAGGTTTTTGCCTGCCACTACGATAACAAATTCGCCCTTCGGAGCGTGTGTGCGGAAGTGATCGGCCACCTCTTGGAGCGTACCACGTACCGTCTGCTCAAACTTCTTGGAGAGTTCACGTGATACGGCCACCTGACGCTCCGCACCGAATACCTCGGCCAACTGCTCCAAGCACTTCACTACACGGAACGGAGATTCGTAGAAGACTATTGTGCGACTCTCGTCGGCAAGTTCGTTCAAACGCTTATTTCTTCCCTTCTTCTGCGGAAGAAAACCCTCAAAACAGAAGCGGTCGCACGGAAAACCGCTCTGCACCAAAGCGGGGATACAGGCAGTTGCTCCCGGAAGTGTCTCCACCTCAATGCCCTGCTCTACGCATGTGCGTACCAGCAGAAACCCGGGGTCGGAGATGCCCGGAGTGCCGGCGTCCGACACGAGTGCTACGTTGCGACCTGCGGCAATGCTCTCGGCTACGGCTGCCACAGTGGCATGCTCGTTGAACTTGTGGTGTGAGCGCAACGGCTTCTCGATGCCCAGGTGTTTGAGTAGCACAGATGAGGTGCGTGTATCCTCGGCAAGGATAAAATCCACCTCTTGTAACACCTTGATTGCTCGCAAGGTGATGTCGTCGAGATTGCCGATAGGCGTAGGTACGATATATAGTTTTGCCATACGTGTAGTCCGTTATAAGAATTTGCGTTGTAGTAGTTCGATAATCATCTTTGCACCCTCGCTTGCCGGTGGCCACGAATAGTTCTCCGTGATGTGGATTATGCAATTGTCGAAATCGTCGAATGAATCCAACTCCTCGATTGCCCGGTCGAACGCTGTATCGTCCCCTCCAAAGAGTGTGCGAGAGAGCATAAAGCGATCGGCTACGCTGATTGAGGAGCGTAACGATTTAACGGGAGCAGACTCTGCCACCGTATGCATTGGCGAAATCGTGTCGCCAAGGGTTTGGCGCTCCGGTATCAACACCTCGCCAAGTACTGCCTCTACATCTGTGTCGGCGAGTGTCACAACAGACGGCTCCTGTACGTGAATAAAGGTTCTTGGGGCGACGTCGTGAGCCTCCGCTGCCTTTGAGGTCGTTGCGCTCGGTGTTGCACTGTGCGCTGTATGAGGTGTTGTGTGGCTCTCTGCAAGGCCATTTGCAGAGGTTGTTGCTACCTTTTGGGGAAGATTATCCGAGTGGTTGTTCTCTACCTGCGGAGTATCGTTGTATAATGACATCAACAGACTGCGACGACGTGGTGCTGTGCGTGGTGCAGACTCCGCACCGAATAACGACTGCTCTAAGCCGAGCTGTGACTGTCGGGCAGGCTGCGGTGTAGGCTTTGGTTCAGGTTCAGGAGTAGGTTTAGGCTCAACTGCTGCCTCAGGCTCACTCGCAGGTTGAGGTTCAAACTCGAAAACCTCCTCATCTTCCTCCTCATCTTCCTCCTCATCGCCATCGTTGTAGTCTCCCTCCTCGTCATCCTCATCGGTGTACTCGTTGTCAGACTCTTCCTCGTCATCCTCATCGGTTACGAGAAATTCCGACTCCTCGCTATCCTCCTCTTCGGGTATAATGAACTCAATCTCGAAGTCAGGCTCCTGCTCGGTCTCCGATAATGGCTCGATACTCTGCTCGCCAGCCTTCTCGTCCATAGTCGTTGCGGCAGCCGCTACTATTGCGGTACCACTCTCGGTGTGAGGATAGATAGGCTCGGTCTCCATCTTGAACCGCAGGGTGTTGTATATATTGCGCACCTTTTCGAGTGCAAGGTCACGCTCTATTTCGACGGCATAGCCACTCTCCTGCCACCCCTCAACAAGGGTAGAAAGTTGGGTTATCTCCTGTTTGAGTTGCTCCAATTTCATTGCGATATATTATATATATGTATGATACACTCTTATTCAATCTACAAATATAGATAGAAAATGCCAAAACTGCAATATTAGTTACCGAAAAGAGTGTGAAAAGAGACAAAGAGAGTGGGAATAACCTCATTTTGGACGAAATGAGGTATAGTGGATAGTTTTTGCGTGTAAAAAACTTGCAAAACTTTTTGTGTTTATAGAGTTTTCTAATATATTTGCATCCGAAAAAATAGCCTCTAAACGTATGTTACAGCGAGAAAAGGTCATAGAACAGGCGGCCATGATGTTTGCCGAGCAGGGGATAAAGTCCATCCGAATGGACGATATTGCCCATGCTCTTGCCATGTCTAAACGTACACTGTATGAGATGTTTGAGGATAAGGAGGAGTTACTCTACCTCTCTATCACTTATATGCGTCGTCGCCGTATGGCAGCCGTTGAGGTACGCCTTAAAGAAAATGGAGATTCGTTGGCCGAACTCTTTGAGTCGTTCGACCTTATGACCGTCAATCGAGAATTGCACCGCAGAATCTCGAACAACCTGCAAAAATTCTACCCACGTGTCTTCGAGCGTGTGAAACGTGAGGCGGAGGAGGAGAACGGTCGTGCACTCTACTTGCTGATAAATCACTATGTCGAGTGTGGGTTGATTATGCCGACAGTGGATGTGAGATTGTCGGTAACGATTCTGTATTACACAATTACAACACTGATAACATCGGTTGATAATAAATCTTTCTCGAATAACGTTACTTTGGAAGATGCATTGCAGTACACAATCGTAAATTTCTTTCGAGGTATTGCAACAATCAAAGGCGTTAAGCAGATTGACGACTATCTGGATAGCAAACAACGATAATAGAGATATAAAAATAATAAAGTAAAGAGTATGAAAAGATTGATTTTGGTGTTGGGATTCGTAGTCGCAACTCTATCGCTCTCGGCGCAGGAGAAGCCACAGACATTGGTGCTGAACCTGGAGCAGGCGTTGGATATTGCCCTAAGCGAGAATCCTACAATTAAGATTGCGGATAGCGAGATTGAGATTAAGCGCTATGCCAAGCAGGGTACCTATTCAAGCCTCTATCCGAAGATTGATGCTACGGCAACCTATCAGCGAATGATTGCCAAGCAGACGATGAGTATGGACTTTGGTGGCGTGACACAGACCATCAAGGTGGGTAGCGACAACTCCTTCAACGGCGGTATCTCGGCAGCAATGCCTATCATCAATGCGCAGTTGTGGGAGAGTCTTAAAGTATCGGCTTTGGATGTTGAGTTGGCGGTCGAGAAGGCTCGTGGCTCACGTATCGATATGATTGAGCAGGTAACCAACGCATATTATATGGTGTTGCTTGCCAAGGAGTCACGTGATTTGTATCAGCGTGTTTATGACAACGCCGTGTCGAACAATCGCAACATCGTGAAGCGTTACGAGGTAGGCTCTGTTTCGGAGTATGACTATATCTCCTCGAACGTGAGCGTGCAGAATGCTATTCCAAACCTTATCGAGGCGGAGAACAGCGTAGTGCTGAGCCTCTGGCAGTTGAAGGCACTGCTTGGTATCGACTTGGAGAGAGAGATTGACGTTGTAGGCTCGCTGATGGACTACGAGAGTGCAATGGCATACGGATACGACATCCAGAAACTCGACCTGAGCAACAACTCGACCATCAAACAGTTGGAGTTGCAGCAGGAGCAACTCGACCGTGCGGTACGTATCTCGAAGTTGGCGAATGTGCCTACGTTGGCAATCAACGCCGCTTTCCTCTATACGGCACTTGGCAACGATGGCAAGTTCTTCCGTAAGGAGGCGTGGAACCCATATTCGTATGCGGGTCTATCGCTCAATATTCCAATCTTTGCGGGTTTGTCACGCCGTGCATCTATTCGTCAGTCGCAAATCAACCAGAATAACTTGGAGTTGCAGCGAGAGAACATCGAGCGCCAGTTGCGTGTGGGTGTTGTGCAGTATCTGAACAATATGCAGACCTCGGTCAAGAAGTACCATTCGTCGGCCGCTACTGTGGGTCAGGCACAGCGTGGTTACGAGATTGCCGTGAAGCGCTACGAGGTTGGTAGCGGAACATTGGTCGATATTGACAACTCGCAACTCTCGCTCACACAGGCAGAGTTGAGCCGCAACCAATCGATATATAACTTCCTCACCGCAAAGGTCGCTTTGGACAAGGTGCTTGGAAACTATGAGTATGAATATGTAAGAAAAAAATAGATAGAGAGTTATGAAAAAGATTTTTAGTTCGCTTCTTATCGTATGTGCGATGGGAGCAGTCGCTTGTAACGGAGTTTCGAAGGACAAGCAGCAGACAGAGGAGGTTGCAGTTGTGCTTCCCCAGGTAGAGGTAGTGAAGGTTGCACGTCGTGATGTTGCGCAGCAGTCTTCGTACACCGGTAACGTAGAGGCTTGGGTTGTGAATAACATTGCACCGCAGAGCCCTCGCCGTATCAAGGAGATTCGTTTCGATATTGGTGACCACGTGAAGAAGGGCGACCTTCTGGTGAGCCTCGATTCGTCGGCATTGGTGCAGGCTAAGGCGCAGTTGGATAACTATAAAACCGAGTACGAGCGTGCCAACGAGTTGTATCAGTTCGGAGGTGCTTCGAAGTCGGAGTGGGATGCTCGCCGCTTGCAGTACGAGGTGGCTAAATCTACATACGAGAACTTGTTGGAGAACACAACTCTCGTAGCCCCTGTTTCGGGTATCGTTACAGCACGTAACTACGATAATGGTGATATGTCGGCCAACCTTCCAATTTTGGTTATTGAGCAGGTGCGTCCGGTAAAGATTATGATTAACGTGTCGGAGTCGCTCTTTGCGAAGGTACGCAAGGGCATGCGTGTATATGTGAGCCTTGACGCTTATGGTGATCAGGTGTTCAACGGTAGCATTTCTCGTGTATATCCTACAATCAACAATGCTACACGTACCTTCCAGGTAGAGGTTTCGTTGCCTAATACCGACGAGCGTGTTCGCCCGGGTATGTTCGCACGTGTAACCCTTCCTTATGGTAAGCAGAACCGTGTTGTGATTCCTGACTTGGCGGTAAACAAACTTATGGGTTCGGGTGACCGTTACGTGTATATCCTCAACAGAGCCGACAACACCGTGCGTTACAGCAAGGTAGAACTTGGTCGCCGTATGGATAACGAGTACGAGGTTCTCTCGGGTGTTAATCATGGCGATGAGGTTGTGGTTAAGGGTCAGTTGGCTCTTACAAATGGTTGTGCCGTAGAGGTCGCAAGCAAATAAGAATAGTGTCTGAAAGGAGAAAAGATTATGAATATTTATAAATCAGCCGTAAATAACCCGATAACGACAATTCTGATTTTTGTCGCTATCTCGATATTCGGTATTTTCTCGCTGGTGAAGTTGCCAATCGACTTCTTCCCTCACATCGAGACTACCAATATCATGGTTATCACCTCCTATCCAGGAGCAAGTGCCATCGATATTGAGGAGAATGTCACTCGCCCGCTTGAAAATAGCCTGAATAGTGTTGAGGATTTGAAACATATCTCCTCAACCTCGAAGGAGAATATCTCAATCGTAAACTTGGAGTTTGAGTATGGTACCGATGTAGATGCCGCTACTGCAAACATCCGAGATAAACTCGATATTGCTACTAAGATTCTTCCTGACGATGTCGATAAGCCTATCATCTTCAAGTTCTCGACCGAGGAGATGCCTATCATGTTGATGTCGATAAAGGCAAACGAGAGTTGGAGTGGACTTTATAAGATTATCGACGAGCAAGTAACTACGCCGTTGGCTCGTGTAAGCGGTGTAGGTTCGGTTTCGGTGTCGGGTATTCCTGAGCGCCAAATTCAGATTTACTGCGATCCGTATAAACTCGAAGCCTACGGAATGACTATCGAGCAGATTGCGCAGATTATCGCTTCGGAGAATGTCTCGATGCCTGGCGGTTCGATGGATGTGGGTTCAAACACCTACTCATTGCGTGTTGATCATGAGTTCGATGCTGCGGAGGAGATGCTTGGTGTCGTTGTGGGTAGTTATAATGGTACAAATATCTACTTGCGAGATGTTGCTACCGTAGCGGATACCCAGCAGGAGCGTGCGCAGGAGTCGTTCAACAACGGTGAGCGCAGCGGTATGATGATCGTACAGAAACAGACCGATGCAAATGCCGTTCAGATTTCAAGGAAGGTGCATGCAAAGTTGGATGAGTTGCGCAAGGATTTGCCTTCGCATGTCACTATCGAGCCATATATCGATATGTCGGATAACATCCTGGATGTAGCCTCGTCCTTGATGGATACTATCCTTATCACTTTTATCGTGGTTATGGCGGTCGTGATGATGATGCTGGGTCGTTGGCGTGCGATGTTTATCATCGTGCTCACGATTCCGATTTCGATGCTCTCGTCGCTCATCTATCTGCTTGCTACCGATTCGACACTCAATATCGTGACCATGTCGGCAATCTCTATCTCGATCGGTATGGTTGTGGATAATGCGATTGTGGTTTTGGAGAATATCACCTCACACGTCGATAGAGGTGCCCGTGTTAAGCAGGCTGCTATCTTTGCAACCAAGGAGGTGGGTGTTTCGATTATCGCCTCTACACTCACAACCCTTGCCGTGTTCCTTCCGTTGACAATGATTCAGGGTATGGCAGGTGTGTTGTTCAAGCCTATGGGTTGGATGGTTACCATTACTTTGACTGTATCTATGGCTGCGGCGTTGACCTTTACTCCGGTGCTCTGCTCGCTCATCATGAAGCAGAAGCCTAAGAAGTCGAGTTTGCAGAAGTATGTAGATGCCGCAATGGGTAAGATTGATGACATATATGAGAAGGCGTTGCGCTGGTGCGTAAACCATCGTAAGACATTCATCGTTGCTGCTATTGTGCTCTTTGTTGGTGTTTTGGTGGGTGTTGGTCCTCGTATTAAGACAGAGTTCTTCCCTGTACAGGATAATGCCCGTATAGCGGTGAAGATTAAACTTCCTATGGGTACACGCCAGGATATTACCAGAGAACTCGCCCTGCGTATCGACCGACAGTTCCGTGAGAAATATCCGGAGATTCAGGCTATCGGTATGAGTGAGGGTGTTGCCGATACGGATAATACCTTTGCTTCGATGCAAGAGAATGGTACACACTATATATCAATGAATATCCGTCTGTCGAAGAAGACCGAGCGTGAGCGTTCGATGACCGAGATTTGCGATATGATGCGTAAGGATTTGTCGGGCTACCCTGAGATTCGTACCTTCGAGGTTATTGAGTCAGGTCAGAAGGGTGGTGCCGGAGGTCAGTCGGCGGTAGTTGTTGAGTTGTATGGCTACGACTTGCGAGAGACAGACCGTATCGCTGCCGAGATTAAGGATCGCATGTTGCAGGTTCCGGGTTGTACCGAGGCTATCATATCTCGTGAGGAGTACACGCCTGAGTATCAGGTTGTATTCGATCGTGAGAAGTTGTCGATGAATGGCCTGAATATCGCTACTGCTGCAACCTACCTTCGTAATCGAGTAAATGGTGCTGTGGCATCATATTACCGTGAGGATGGTGAGGAGTATGATATCTTGGTGCGCTACGAGAAACAGTATCGTGAGTCTGTTGAGGAGTTGGAGAATATCACACTCTATAATAGTGCTACGGGAGCAGCGGTTAAGGTACGTGACGTGGGTTACGTTATTGAGACCGAGACTCCGCCTGCTATCGAACGTATGGACCGCTCTCGTTATGTTAAGATTTCGGGTTCGGTGGGTTATGGCTACGCTATGTCGGATATTGTTCAGGGTGTAGTTGCCGAGTTGAATAAGATGGATATGCCGGCTGGTATCGATTGGGAACTTGGAGGCTCGTATGAGGACCAGCAGGATACCTTCCGTGATATGATTATGTTGCTCATGCTGATGGTAATCCTCGTGTTTGTGATTATGGCTTCGCAGTTCGAGTCGTTGACCTATCCGTTCGTAATTATGTTCTCGTTGCCGTTCGCATTTATCGGTGTTATTGTAGGCCTCTGGGCAACAGGTACACCACTCGGCGTTATGGGATTGCTCGGTATGTTGATGCTCGTGGGTATCGTTGTGAACAACGGAATCGTGCTGGTGGACTACAACCGTCTGGTTATTGGTCGTGGTGTGGAGACTGTTGAGGCGGCTGTTGTGGCTGGTCGCTCACGTCTGCGTCCTATCCTTATGACTACGATGACTACCGTGTTGGGTATGGTTCCTATGGCAATAGGTAGCGGTGTGGGTTCTGAGATGTGGAATTCGCTCGGTATGGTTGTCGCTTGCGGTCTTACCTTCTCGACACTTGTAACCCTCTTCCTTATTCCGGTGCTCTTCACTTCGTTCGCATTGCGAGGTGAGCGCCGTCGAGCAAGAGCAGCCGCAAAAGTTGCACAAATAAACGCTTAAAAGTAGACAGAGTATGAAAGCAATATTTTTATCCTGCAATCAGGCCCTCTATGAGGAGGTGCAGCAGCATATGCAGAAGTTGGGTGTTCGTGGATATACCACTTGGGAGGAGGTTTCAGGTTGTGGTACTGCCACCGGCGAGCCTCATCTGGGTGATGCCGTTTGGCCGACGTTGAACTCGGCACTCATGTCGTTTGTCGAGGATGCACAACTAGAACCATTAGTGGAGGCGATGCGTCAACTCGATGCCGCTAACCCGACATTGGGTCTGCGCTTGTTCTGGTGGGAGTGCGGAGGTACATTGTAGCCGCCTGATAGCATAATTAAGGATAAGGTTGCCTATATTGTCGGGCAACCTTATCTGTTTTTGTGTGCTGATACGAAATTTTTTTATATCTTTGTAAAAGCAACCCGATAAAATATAAAAACTCAATATTATGGTAGGAATTGACTATATCGTAATTGTACTCTACTTCTTGGGACTTATCACCGTGAGTCTGCTGGTCTCACGTAAGATTAAGTCTTCGGAGGATATGTTCATAGCAGGCCGTAACTCCTCGTGGTGGTTGTCGGGAATGTCTGCCTATATGACTCTCTTTTCTGCCAGTACGTTTGTTATTTGGGGAGGTGTTGCTTACCGTTCGGGTGTTGTTGCTGCGCTGATTGGCAATATGTTGGGCTTTGCGAGTTTTCTTGTTGGTAAGTACCTTGCAGGTCGCTGGCGAGAGATGAAGATGAAATCCCCGGGTGAGTACCTCACGTTGCGCTTTGGCCGTCGCTCGCTCAATTTCTATACGCTGCTGGGTATTATCGGGCGAGGCTTCCATACGGCTGTGGCGCTCTACGCTATCGCCGTGGTGATGTCCACGCTGATGAAGTTGCCAGAGGGCCACTTTATGGCAGATGCTACAACGGGACACCTATCGGTCAGTTGGGGAATCCTGATTTTGGGTATTATTACGCTTGTCTATACCGTTATGGGCGGTTTCCTGGCTGTGCTGATGACAGATGTTATACAATTCGGAGTGCTGATTACTGTGGTGATATTTATGATACCGCTCTCGATCGATGCTGTGGATGGTCTTGGTAACTTAGTGGCTTCGGCTCCGGAGGGCTATTTTACCCCGGTAAGCCCTCAGTATCCGTGGTTTTGGCTTGTCTTATGGCTTATAGTCAATAGTTTTACCATTGGCGGAGATTGGCCGTTCGTACAGCGCTATATCAGTGTTCCGACCAAGAAGGATGCCCGTAAGAGTACCTATCTGGTAGGCGTTCTATACCTCCTGACCCCGATTATCTGGTACCTGCCTGCTATGCTCTATCGAGTGATAAATCCTGCGGCTAACCCCGAACAGGCATATATCCTGATGAGCGAGCACGTACTGATGAAGGGAATGCTCGGTGTTATGCTTGCAGCGATGGTTTCGGCCACTCTCTCGACGGTCTCTGGTACGCTCAATGTCTTTGCAAATGTCTTTACATATGATATATACGGATATAAGAATCCGCAGGCGAGCGAGAAACGCTTGATACGTGTAGGTCGTACCTTTACTCTCACTTTCGGCACGGCTATCGTGCTGTTGGCACTGCTTATTCCGTATGCGGGAGGTGCCGAGAAGGTTGTGGTTACGGTGCTTACGATGATTATCGGCCCGCTCTACGTGCCGGCGGTGTGGGGAGTCTTCTCCAAGCGCCTTACGCAGTCGCATCTGCTTTGGGCTATGGGTATCACATACCTCTGCGGAGTATTCGGTTTAGCCTTTAAGTTTAGCGATACGGTACATTCTATGTTTGAGTGGATCAACCCGAATGTGTTGGAGGCCATTATCGGTGCGATTGTGCCAATGGTGCTGCTTGCTGTGATGGAGTTGTGGGCTCGCCATAAGGGTACGATAGATGAGGGTTATGCTAAGGTTCAGGCAATCATCGATACGGATGCCGACAAGGAGCCTGCTGCGGAGATGAAGCGTGCAACGAAGAACTATTCGCACATGGCAATCACCTGCTTCGTGGTGACACTACTCTCGATTGCAGCCTTGTTGCTGTTGCAGCTCCTTCGTGAGGAGCATACGCAGTCGGTGGAGCGAATTATGATCGGAGGTATTATTGTCATGGTAGGAATTGCAATTTTGTATGGAGTATATAGATATATTGATGCAAAGCGAGATGAAAATAGATTATAGCAAGCAGGTCGAGGTGCGAGGTGCCTACGATGTGATTGTTGCAGGTTCGGGACCTGCGGGCGTATGTGCAGCGGTGGCTGCGGCACGTGAAGGTGCGAAGGTGGCTCTTGTGGAGCGCTACGGTGTTGTGGGAGGCAATCTCACAGTGGGATATGTAGGCCCAATTCTCGGTATGGTTGCCGAGGGTACGATGCGAGATGAGTTGGTGGGCCTGCTTGAAGTGCCGGAGAACGATATGATTGGCCGTACGGGACGTGCGCACGACTTTGAGCGAGCGAAGCGAGTGTTGGCAAAGTTTGTTTCGCATCCTAATATCGAGGTCTATTTGCAGAGTTCGGTATGCGATGTCGTGAAGGAGGGCAATGCCGTGAAGGGCGTTGTGCTGGCGACAAACGAGGGTCAGATTGCACTGCTAGGTAAGGTCGTTGTCGATGCTACTGGCGATGGCTTGGTGGCATTTTTGGCGGGTGCGCCTACCGAGAAGGGACGTGATGACGGTTTGATGCAACCCGTGACCTTGGAGTTTACCATTGCGGGTGTAGACGAGAAGCAGGGCGTTATCTGTATCGGCGATGTGGATGATGTGCGTTTGGGCGAGGAGCGTTTCCTCGACTTCTGCAAGCGATGCGCCGATGAGGGTAAATTGCCGCAAAAATTGGCCGCTGTGCGTCTTCATCCTACGGTGCGAGAGGGAGAGCGCCAGGTGAATACTACGCAGGTAAATGGAGTCGATATGACCCGAGTAGATCATATCTTTAAGGCTGACCTTGAATTGCGTGAGCAGATAGATTTGTTGGAGAAGTTCTTGCGTGAGAATCTTCCGGGCTATGGCGAGTGCCGATGCATCGCCAGCGGAGCCACTACGGGCGTAAGAGAGACTCGTCGAGTTATGGGAGACTACCTGATTACGGCCGAGGAGTTGGCCGCAGGTTGCCGTTTCGACGATGTGATAGTCCATAAGGCGGAGTTTATAGTCGATATTCACAACCCCGCAGGAGCAGGTCAGGCTGAGGAGCATATCCAATATTGCGACCCGTACGATTTGCCGTACAGATGCTTTACGCCAAAGGGCGTCGAGAATCTCTATGTGGCAGGTCGCTGTATTTCGGGTACGCACCGAGCACATGCATCCTATCGAGTGATGTCGATATGTATGGCTATGGGCGAGGCTGTCGGTATCGCAGCGGCAATGTGTGCCGAGCAGGATTGCTCGCCTCGTAACCTCGACGTTAAGTCGTTGCAACAGCGAATGACGGAGAAAGGTATTGATTTGTTCTCGAAATAGTACGTATATGTATGTAAACGAGGGCTGCCGATGATTCGACAGCCCTCGCTTGTTATATTGAGGTGTTAAACAATACCCTGTTCAAGCATTGCCTGCGCCACCTTCATGAAGCCGGCAATATTGGCTCCCTTGACGTAGTTGATATAGCCGTCAGGCTGTGTTCCGTACTTGACGCACTGCTCGTGGATGCTCTGCATTATGTAGTGCAACTTCTCATCTACCTCGGCTGCCGACCAAGATATGTGCATAGCATTTTGAGTCATCTCCAAGCCTGAAGTTGCCACACCACCTGCATTGACAGCCTTGCCCGGTGCAAAGAGAATACCTGCCGCCTGGAACTCGGCGATAGCCTCCGGTGTGCAACCCATATTCGAGACCTCGGCAACACACCACGTGCCTGCTGCGAGCAACTCTTTTGCATCCTCGCCATTCAACTCATTCTGGAAGGCGCACGGAAGAGCGATGTCACACTTGATGCTCCACGCCTTTTTGTTTGGTGTAAATGTAGCATCAGGGAAGCGCTCGGCAAACGGTGCAACGATATTGCGGTTCGATGCACGCAATTGTAACATGAAGTCGATCTTCTCCTTTGTCATTCCGTTCGGGTTGTATATCACACCGTCAGGTCCCGATATTGCTATAACCTTGGCTCCCAACTCGGTAGCCTTCGTCGCAGCACCCCACGCCACGTTGCCAAATCCTGAAATGGCAACCGTAGCATCTTTTATCGAACGACCAGCACGAGAGAGCATGTGCTCTACGAAGTAGAGAGCGCCAAAACCTGTTGCCTCAGGGCGTACCAACGAGCCACCCCAGGTCATACCTTTGCCGGTAAGAACGCCCGTATTGTATTCACGTGCCAACTTCTTGTACATACCATATAGGTATCCAATCTCTCGACCTCCGACACCTACATCACCCGCAGGAACATCGGTATCAGGACCTATATTGTTCCACAACTCCCACATAAAGGCTTGGCAGAAACGCATAATCTCGCCATCAGACTTGCCCACAGGATCAAAATCTGAGCCGCCCTTTGCTCCACCCATAGGAAGTGTGGTCAGCGCATTCTTGAAGGTCTGCTCAAAGCCGAGGAATTTAAGCATCGAAGTATTTACCGCTTTATGGAAGCGGAGGCCTCCTTTATATGGGCCGATTGCACTATTGAATTGTATGCGATAGCCAAGATTGGTCTGTATCTCCCCTCTGTCATCCACCCACGTTACACGGAAGGTAAAGATACGATCTGGCTCCACCATTCGCTCAACAATCTTTGCCTTCTCAAACTCTGGATGTTCGTTATATGTCTGCTCAATAGATTCCAGAACCTCACGTACCGCCTGCAAATACTCGTTTTCACCCGGATGCTTGCGCTCCAAATCCGCCATAATATTCTTTACGTTCATAGCAATTTTGGTTTTAATCGTTGCGTTTATTGAAAATTTTAAGATTTTAGCCCTTGTTTTATTAAATCTTTATACAAAGATAGCAAATTATTTGACAAACTGTAATTTTTGCCAAACATTTTGTAGAAAAAGTTAAATGTGGGTTAAATCTCTACAAGATGATTTTTCATTGCATAGACTACAAGGCTTGCGGTATTCTTGCAACCGGTTTTTTCGAGAATATTGGCACGATGTGCATCTACCGTACGCTTAGATATGAAGAGTGAATCGGCAATCTCCTGGTTGGATAATCCCTGACAAATGCCGAGCAAAATGTCGGACTCTCGCTCCGAGAGCGACTCGCCGTCGGAAGGCTCACTCTTGCGCAGACGCTGCGGAAGCGAGTCGAGTAACGCTTTACTGAAATAGGTGTCTCCCGATACAATGCTCTCAATCGCTGCAAAGACCTCCTCAATATCGGAGTCTTTCAGGAGGAAACCCTTTGTTCCGGCCTCCACCATGCGCAAGTAGTACTGCTCCTCGCCAAACATCGACAAACTAACGATATTTAAGTCGGGACGTTGTTGCAGGGCGAGTCGTGTTGCCTGCTCACCACCCATCGTAGGCATCGCTATATCCATAAATACGATATCTACCGCCGGCAAAGAGGATAATGCTGCGACAAACTCCGAGCCGTCGGAGAATTCTCCGACAACACGGCAACCACGTCGGCCGTTCAACAATTTCTTTAAGCCGTCACGAAACAGTGTGTGGTCATCAACCAAAACTATACTCTTCTCTGCTGCCATTGTCTTGCTCACTATTGAGGTTAATGATTATCAATCTTTATACTGATAGCGGCACTCATTCCGCATCCTTCGCTACTGCGAATATCGAGTGAGCCGCTTAAAGAACCAATGCGGGAGGCGATGTTTGATAAGCCCATGCCACAATCGGCCACAGCCTCAGGATTGAATCCCTTGCCGTTGTCCGAGTAGTGGAGTGAAAGGGTTGAGTCTTCGAGCGTGAGTATCAGTGCAATATTTGTGCAAGCGGAGTGTTTGAGTGAGTTGTTTATCAACTCGCAAACCACACGATATATGATTACCTCTATGTCGTTTTCGAAACGCTCGTCTTTCAGATTGGTGCTGAATTGGATATTGATGCTGTGCAGGGCGCTACTGCGGGTTACAAAGTTGCGTACGGCTTGCGCAAGTCCGAAGTCGATAAGAATCTGCGGCGACATATTGTTTGAAATCTCTCGCACGGAGCGTATCGCCTCGTCGATAACATACTGCGTATTGGCCAGCAACTCCCTCTGCTCCTCCGACTCTTCGTTCTTGGATATTGCCGAGAGCGACATCTTGGCCGAGGAGAGCAGCGGTCCTAAACCGTCGTGCAACTCCTTCGAGAAGTTTAATCTGGCACGCTCCTCGGTGCGTAATATTGCCGTGAGGATACGCTTGTTTAGCAGACTTCGCTGGCGGGCAATCTTGTCGAGATAATTTACAAGACGATGCGCAAAAAGAATCGCCACCGAGACGCAAAGCGCCACGGCGCAACTGATGATTATAAGCAGTTGGGCATTAGCATCCGCACCATTGAGGATTTGCAGGTTGTAGATATAACCTGCAATCATTATCAGAAATGCAATGATGCAGAGTACCCATATCACATTGTACTTGGTACGGTGTATCAATCGAATTGCTGCGACCGTTGCGAGCAACTGTACAATAATCGATAGCGTGAGTGCTATTTTTACACCAAGCATACCCCTTTCGTTCGTAGGTTATTTCAGAGCGCCTTTCAGTGTGTCAATCTGGGCGTGCGCCGTCATGTCCATCTGAATCGGCACAACCGACACGTAGCCGTTAGCCAATGCCCATTCGTCGCTATCCTGCGCCTCGGGTTCGTGGTTGTTGAATGCGCCGGTCATCCAATAGTAGTGGCGGCCGTTCGGGTCTTCTCGCTTGAAGAACTCCTCACGCCAATAACCACGAGTCTGACGACATATACGCAGACCCTTAATCTCTGCCAAAGGCAACTTCGGAATGTTTACGTTGAGGCACAACGGACGAGGCAGATGCTCGTTGTCAAATACCGCCTGCACTACCTTCGTTCCATACTCGACAGCCGCCTCGAAGTCGGCATCCGCAGTATGATCCAAAAGCGAAAGTCCGATAGACGGGATGTTATAGAATGCAGACTCAATAGCCGCTCCCATAGTGCCTGAGTACAAAACGTTTACAGCAGAGTTTGAGCCGTGGTTTACACCTGAGATGGTCATCGCTACCTCGCTTGGGTCGATGAAGTGGTCGAAGGCAAACTTTACGCAATCTACCGGAGTTCCGGAGAGTGAATATATCTGCACATCCTCCTCCTCGCTGATCTTATCCAAGAAGAGTGGGCTGAAAAGTGTAATAGCCTGACTCATTCCGCTCTGCGGACGTGCCGGAGCGATGGCAATAACTTTGCCGAATCGGCGAGCAACCTCTATGGCTGCCGCAAAACCTTTCGATGCATAACTGTCATCGTTGGTTACAAGTATCAATCTCTCTTTCTTCATACAATGCAAAAGTAATAAAAAAAGTTTAATCAATCTTTAAGCATGTCGATGAAACTCGAAAAAAAAGCATCAAAAGCCCTTCGGATGAAAAAATATTATGGAAAGTTTCGTAATCTCGAAAAAAAACTATACCTTTGAGTTGTTATATACGCATTTTATAGTAGAAATGGCCGATAAGGAGATAATAACAGCGCTTGAAGCGAACGTGCGCCGCCTGATGAAGCAGCATGCGGAGGTTGTGGAACAACTCTCTCAGATGCAGCAAAAGAATCAGCAGCAGGCAGTTAAAATACGCACCTTGCAGCAAGAGGTTAAGTCGCAGAAGGAGGAACTTGCCCAACTACGTCTTTCAGAGGCTATGGGAGGTAGTGGCGACAAGCGTGTGGCCAGAGCGCAGGTCAATCGTTTATTGCGGGAGATTGACAAATGCATAGCGTTGGTATCGGCTCAGAAATAGTGGATGAAAAAATATGGGTGACGTAAAATTGGACATAAAGTTGAACATCGTAGGCAAAACCTACTCCATGCGCATTGATCCGGCGAAGGAGGAGGTGTATCGTTTGGCCGAGCGAGAGGTGAATCGCTACGTCACCAAATTTCAGCAGAAGCGCATCGACGGATATGGCGTACAGGATTATCTGGCGGTAGTGGCTCTACAACTTGCTATGTCGAACATCCGACTGGCACAAGATAGAGAGGTTGGCAGTGAGGATTTGAAGCGCATTGCACAACTGTCGGAACAACTCGAAGAGTATTTGTCGAAATAGCCTCATGGAGGCTTCCTCGGAACTTGCAGTGATTGCAACCATCCGAAACTGGTTCTTTATATAATAAGGATATAGATTCCCGCATTAATTCCTTAAGCTTTGCGAAACTGAACATTTTTTACATTGGGGCAGTCTCAATGGTCAAAACCGGGCCTTGTAGCCGGAAACGGTGAGTACCGTGCGTACCGATGGAGGGTTGCGATTTTAAGTAGAACCCCACACATGACTTATCTTACAGATTCGTCAAACCAAGAAAGGAATTTTTGCGGATTTTTTTATTTATAATAACTAAAACCGAATAAGAATATTACGATAACCAAATAAAAAATAGAACACAAAACATTAGTAAACAATAAGTTAAACCAAATTAAGCAATAAAAAACGATTATGGAAATTATCACTATTGTAGCGATTGCCGCAGTCGTTTCCGCCATATCGGGTGCCGTGACATTCCTCGGAGTGAAGGCACGTTCAAAGGCTATTCTTTCGGCCGCAGAGAGCGAGGGCGAGATGATAAAGAAGGATAAGATTCTTCAGGCAAAAGAGAAGTTTATACAACTCAAAAGCGAGCACGACCGTCAGGTAAACGAGCGCAACCAGCGCTTGAAGGAGAGCGAGCAGCGTGCTAAGCAGATTGAGTCGCAACTGCAAAATCAGCAGCGTGAGTTGGAGCGCAAAGTCGCAGACAACGACCGTTTGAAGGAGAAGATGGAGAACCAAACCCAGGCTCTCGAATCGAAGAAGGAGGAGTTGGCTCGTCTGATGGCAGAGCAGAATTCACGTTTGGAGCAGATTTCGGGCATGAGTTCGGAGGAGGCAAAGAATATTCTCATCGAGAATATGAAGGCTGAGGCAAAGAGCGAGGCTGCTGCCTATATCAACGAGACCGTTGAGGAGGCTAAACTCACTGCAACCAAGGAGGCAAAGCGTATCATCGTGGCTTCGATTCAGCGAGTAGCAACCGAGACCGCAATCGAGAACTCTGTGACGGTGTTCAATATCGATTCTGACGAGGTTAAGGGTCGTATTATCGGCCGTGAGGGTCGTAATATCCGAGCATTGGAGGCTGCAACCGGTATCGAAATCATCGTAGATGATACACCTGAGGCTATCATCCTCAGTGGTTTTGACCCTGTTCGTCGTGAGATTGCCCGCCTCGCACTCCACCAACTCGTAACTGATGGCCGTATCCACCCGGCACGTATCGAGGAGGTTGTTGCCAAGGTTAAGAAGCAAATCGAGGAGGAGATTGTCGAGGTAGGTAAGCGTACCGCTATCGACCTCGGTATTCATGGACTGCATCCTGAACTTATCCGTCTTATTGGTAAAATGAAGTACCGCTCTTCATATGGACAGAATCTGTTGCAGCACGCACGTGAGACTGCAAACCTGGCTGGTATCATGGCGGCAGAGTTGGGCCTTAACCCTAAGAATGCACGCCGTGCAGGTCTGTTGCACGATATCGGCAAGGTGCCTGATGACGAGCCGGAGTTGCCGCACGCAATTATCGGTATGAAACTTGCCGAGAAGTACAAGGAGAAGGCGGACGTTTGCAACGCAATCGGCGCACACCACGATGAGACAGAGATGACCTCGATGATTGCTCCAATTATTCAGGTTTGCGACGCTATCTCCGGCGCACGTCCGGGTGCACGTCGTGAGGTTATCGAATCTTACATCAAGCGTTTGAAGGAGATGGAGGATATTGCCCTCTCGTATGACGGCGTAGTGAAGACATACGCTATTCAGGCGGGTCGTGAGTTGCGAGTTATCGTAGGGGCTGATCGTCTCTCGGATGCAGAGTCAGAGTCGTTGTCACACGATATTGCAAAACGTATTCAGGACGAGATGACATATCCGGGTCAGGTTAAGATTACCGTAATCCGTGAGACTCGTTCCGTATCCTATGCGAAATAAGAGAAAAGCCTGTTCTTCCAATTATTGAACAGGCTTTTTTGTAAAGTTCCATCATTATGTGTCGCAAACTACGCAAAGCCCAAACAGAAGAGATAGCACCGAAAATACCTTATAAGCACTGTCTGAATTGCAATGCAGAACTGCAAGGCTCCTACTGCCATGAGTGTGGATAGCAGGCCACCAATCCGGAGCCAACTCTCCGCAATGTCATTATGGAGTATCTCGATAATGTCTATATGTGGGATCCACGCCTGATTCGTACACTTTGGCTTTTGGTTAGCAGGCCGGGTCACCTGACTAATGAGTTTCTGTCCGGAAAATTTATCCCCTATATACATCCATTGAGGTTGAACATGTTCATTATGTTCGTCTTTCTTACCATTTTTGTTTTTTTTCCGGTACAGAGAAACTCAATAGTTCCGTACACAATATAACCCACAACGAGTTGGTGTCGCCAGGTCTTCAAATTGAGTTCTTGCAGGACAACAAAGAGTCGGCCGAGAAGATGCATGCCTCTCCACGTGATACAGTACAGTTGTATGCCCCATTATATCTGGCCACCTCATATCCGGATATCATAAGCCAACTTGAAGTGATAGAAGATACCCAGGGCCAATCACTCGATAAATGGATTGCAATAGTTCCTCATTTGCTGATTGAGGATAATGTTATTGTACAGGAGGCTAATGGCTATTATAAGTTCCAAACCGAGATAAAGGTAATGGATATTCTATATAGTGTTTCGGAGCAGATGGTTCATATTACAACCACATATCTCCCATTGATTGTGTTATTGACTGCTCCATTCATTGCCTTATCTTTGTATATTATTCAGCGCAAAAAGAAGTTTGCCCGAATGAGCCATTTTATCTTTGCTTTGCACTATACGGCATTCCTTGAATTGCTCATCACATTTATATATGTACTCTTCTTGGCTGCATCACCTTCGATTGATTTTTTGCAGTGGATTCTTATAATAGGCTCCTGCTCCTATTTGGCCGTAGCATTTCGTCGTGTGTACGAGAACGGTTCGTGGTTTGGCGCTATAACCAAGTCGATACTTACCTGCCTGATATATCTCATGATATGTTTGATGATATGCTTGGTCATCTTCTTTATTGCATGTTTTATCGTTGCGAAAACAGTCTGATATAGGGCTGCTCATTTTGTTTGTACGCCCTTTGTTGTGCCTTGATTGCAGTACCTTTGTTGAGGCGTTTCTATAACTCTACATTTAGTGCCGCAGCGATAACCTGATGCATATCGTAGTAGCGATACTCTGCCAGGCGACCTCCGAAGATTACGTTCGGGAGCGAGTCGGCAGCCTCCTTGTATTGAGCATATAGAGCAAGGTTGCGAGCATCGGCGATAGGGTAGTATGGCTCCATTCCTTGCTTCCATTGCAGCGGATACTCATGAGTGATGACAGTATGTGAAGTCTCTGCGCCAGAGAAGTGCTTATGCTCGATGATGCGGGTGTAGGGCGTCTCGCTGTCGGTGAAGTTCATCACTGCAACACCCTGAAAATCATTCTGCTCCAATCGCTTATGCTCGAAACGTAGTGAACGATACTCTAACGGGCCGAATCGGTAGTCAAAGAAACGGTCAATCTCTCCTGTATATACAATCTTCTCGGCCAACGGCTCTAATTCGGAGCGGTGCAGTATGAAGTCGCAGTCGAGTCGTACCTCTACACCCTCCAACAGTTTGTCGATGAGGGTATTATATCCATTTGTAGGTATGCCCTGATAGGTGTCGTTGAAGTAGTTGTTGTCGAATGTGAATCGGACAGGTAGACGACGAATTATCGAGGCAGGCAGCTCCGAACACGGACGACCCCACTGCTTTTCGGTGTACCCCTTGACAAGAATCTCGTATATGTCACGACCTACGAGCGATATGGCTTGCTCTTCGAGGTTCTTTGGCTCCGTGATGCCGCTCTCTTTGCGCTGTTGTGCTATGCGTTGTTGTGCCTCCTCGGGGGTGATGTCGCCCCACAATTCGCAGAAGGTATTCATATTGAATGGCAGGTGGAACAATCGCCCATGATAGTTGGCAATAGGGGAGTTTATGAATGGCTTAAACTCGACGAACGAATTTACGAACTCCCAAATCTTTGGGTCGGAGGTGTGGAATATGTGCGCACCGTAGTGGTGTACCGCTATCCCATCCTCGTTCTTGCAGTGAATGTTGCCGCCCGTATGGTCACGGCGCTCGATGACCAGCACACGCTTGCCGGCCTGTCGAGCACGCCACGCCACGGTGGCTCCGTATAGGCCTGCACCAACGATTATGTAGTCGTACTTTGCTGCCATTACTCTGCGCTTTGTGTTGCGGGAATCTTAATCAGGTGTACCAGATGCTCCAACGGACGCAGGAAATTGCGCTTGCCATACTTTGGCGAGTGAACGTAGCAGTCAAGTGTAACGATATTGCCCGACGCTGCGTCGATGGTTGTGTAACTAACGAAAGGTCCTCCCATAAAGTCGTTCTCGACATCCCAGAAGCCTCGCAACTCTATCCATTTGCGACCCTCTATTTCGAGTACTCGGTACTCTGGCATCAGAGGTGTACTATGTACGCCATCTGCATCAGGAATCTCCTCGACGGTAATCATATATGAGCCGTCGGATGGGCCGGGAATACGCTTTGCAAACTTGTTGCGCATGGCGACTAAATACTCGACCGAGAGTGTGCCTTTACTCTTGTAAGGATATGAGTATATGAAGAATCCCTGACTTGCGGTAGGGTACTCGTGCGATGCCCAAACGAAGTTCTCGCTCTGCGCACGCAGTACGTAACCTTTCGGAACTCGAAAATCTACGCCCACGACCTCCTTGATAATCTTCGATAGTGTGTGATTTGCATACTTCTCGGCATAGCGTACCGTGCGGTCACGCTCGGCCATCTCCAATACCTGCAACAGGGCCTCGCCGTTCTCAGCAAGATACTCCAACATCGACTCTTGTGTCGGTCCTTGCAGCGTGAGAACTATTTGTGGCGCAGCCTCTACGTCATATTGAGCGACGATTGCTGCACGTGTAGCCTTCTGCGAAACGACGACTTTGAGAATGTTGCGATGTTGCACGAGCAGATTTTTGAAATCTCCCGCCGTGATGCGTAATACATTGAACATCGGCTCGTTCTGATTGAGCATTGGAACGGGTTGCTCCAACAGCGAACGCAGCGCCTCGCCAACTTCGCCCTCCCACTCGGTGTTGTTGCATACAACAAGCAGTTCGTATGGCGAACCTTGTGTCGCCTTATTGTTGCGAGATAGTGAGTTGAAACTGTCGCAACCTGTGGCAATAAGGAGCATGCAAATGAGTACGGGGATGGATTTCAAAAAGTTTTTCATGGTATGCGCAAAAATTTAATATGTACAAATGTAGCGATAATTTGTACAAATGCCAAACCGTTTTAAGGAAAAAGGGATAGAAGGGCTTGAAATGGCGATTTATGCTGTCTTTTGCATTTATAAAAAATTGTAAAAATGATATAAAAACAATATCTTTGCGCCCGATTAGGAGAAATTAGGAATAAGTAAGATTTGGAAGAATATGGAGTTGAATAAAATCTTTATTGACGGGCTTTGGAGCAGAGAGATTAATGTGCGAGATTTTGTTAGTTGCAACATCGCACCTTATACAGGCGATGCCTCTTTCTTGCAGGGTCCGACCGAGCGTACCACACGCCTTTGGAATCGCTGTCTCGAATATATCGAGGAGGAGCGAGCAGCAAACGGCGTTAGATCATTGGATAATGTTACAGTATCTACCATTACTTCGCATAAAGCAGGATATATCGATAAGGAGAACGAACTTATCGTAGGTTTGCAGACCGATGAGCCTTTGAAGCGTGCCATCAAGCCATTTGGTGGTATCAACGTGGTTATGAAGGCATGCCGTGAGAATGGTGTAGAGGTTGATGAGCGAGTAAAGGATATCTTTACACACTACCGTAAAACTCACAACGACGGAGTGTTCGATGCTTATACCGAGGAGATTCGTACCTTCCGTTCGTTGGGCTTCTTGACAGGTCTGCCTGATAACTATGCACGTGGTCGTGTCATTGGCGACTACCGCCGTTTGGCTCTCTATGGTATCGACCGTTTGATTGAGGCTAAGCAGCAGGATTTGCGTGGACTTACAGGCCCTATGACCGATGCCCGTATCCGCCTTCGTGAGGAGGTTGCCGAGCAGATTAAGGCTTTGAAGGATATGAAGGTTATGGGCGAGTACTATGGCTTGGATTTGAGCCGCCCTGCAACATCTGCACAGGAGGCTGTTCAGTGGGTCTATATGGCATACCTGGCCGCAGTGAAGGAGCAGGATGGTGCCGCTATGTCGTTGGGTAACGTTTCGACATTCCTCGATATATTTATCGAGTACGATTTGGCACACGGCAAGATTAACGAGACCTTCGCACAGGAACTTATCGACCAGTTTGTAATCAAGTTGCGTATGGTTCGCCACCTTCGTATGAGTTCGTACAACGACATCTTCGCAGGTGACCCAACCTGGATTACCGAGGCTATCGGTGGTCGCTTCAATGATGGTCGCACGAAGGTTACAAAGACATCGTTCCGCTTCTTGCAGACACTCTATAACCTCGGACCGTCGCCTGAGCCAAACATGACAGTGCTTTGGAGTCCGCAGTTGCCACAGGGATTCAAGGATTTCTGCGCAAAGGTTTCAGTGGATACATCTTCAATTCAGTACGAGAACGATAACCTGATGCGTGAGGTGCGCAATGGCGACGACTACGGTATCGCTTGTTGCGTGTCGTACCAGGAGATTGGTAAGCAGATTCAGTTCTTCGGCGCACGTACCAACCTTGCAAAGGCTTTGTTGCTTGCAATCAATGGTGGTCGTTGCGAGAATACGGGAACAGTTGTTGTTAAGGGGATTCCGGTACTTACTTCGGATGTGTTGAAGTTTGAGGAGGTTATGAGCAACTATAAGAAGGTGCTTTCGGAGGTTGCCCGTGTGTACAACGAGGTGATGAACATCATTCACTATATGCACGATAAGTATTACTACGAGAAGGCGCAGATGGCCTTGGTGGATACTGATCCTCGTATCAATCTTGCATATGGTGTTGCGGGCCTTTCGATTGTGCTTGACTCACTCTCGGCTATCCGTTATGCGCAGGTTACTGCGAAGCGTAACGAGATTGGCCTGACCGAGGGCTTCGAAATCAATGGCGATTTCCCTTGCTTCGGTAACAACGATGACCGTGTGGATCAGTTGGGTGTTGACTTGGTTTACTACTTCAATGAGGAGTTGAAGAAGTTGCCTGTTTACAAGAATGCGGCACCGACACTCTCTGTACTTACCATCACCTCGAATGTGATGTATGGTAAGAAAACCGGTGCAACTCCTGACGGACGTGCCAAGGGTGTAGCATTCGCTCCGGGTGCAAACCCAATGCACGGCCGTGATAAGAAGGGTGCTATTGCGTCGCTCTCGTCGGTTGCCAAGTTGCGTTATCGTGACTCGCAGGATGGTATCAGCAATACCTTCTCTATCGTACCTAAGTCACTCGGCCCAACTCCGGAGGAGAGAGTCGAGAACTTGGTAACAATGATTGACGGTTACTTTACAAAGGGTGCGCACCACTTGAACGTGAATGTCCTTAACCGTGAGATGTTGGAGGATGCAATGGAGCATCCGGAGAAATATCCGCAGTTGACCATTCGTGTGTCGGGTTATGCTGTAAACTTCGTTAAGTTGAGCCGAGAGCATCAGTTGGAGGTTATCAGCCGCTCATTCCACGAGAGAATGTAGGCGATGTAGCGTCTAATAAGTGAAAGCAAAGCAGCGGGTAATATGCGTAAGCGAAAAAGCATATTACCCCTCTTTATATATAATATAGGTATAGTATGTCTAAATTGCTCAATATTCACTCTTACGAGAGTATGGGAACTTTTGATGGTCCGGGCCTGCGACTTGTTGTCTTTTTGCAGGGCTGCCCGTTCAGATGTCTCTACTGCGCAAATCCCGATACGATAGATGTGCAGGGCGGAGAGGCTACGCCTATACACGAGATTGCAGATTTGGCCGTGAGTCAGATTCCATTCTTCGGGCGCCGTGGAGGTGTGACCTTCTCTGGTGGCGAGCCGACCGTGCAGGCCGAGGCGCTGATTCCGTTGGTGGATATGTTGCATCAGCACGATATACACGTCTGCTTAGATACGAACGGCAGCATCTGGAATAAGGATGTTGAGCAGTTGTTGTTGCGCACCGATTTGGTGCTGCTTGATGTTAAGCAGTTCAACGCCGAGCGCCATCGTGCCTTGACAGGCCGAGATAACGAGCAGGTACTGCGTACGGCAGCGTGGTTGGAGCAACATGGCCGACCTTTTTGGTTGCGATATGTTCTTGTGCCGGGGTGGAGCGATGCCGAGCAGGATATCCGAGCCTTGGGCGAGGTGCTGGGAAGATATAAAAATATTGAGAGGGTAGAGATTCTTCCATATCATCGCCTTGGTGTGCATAAATACGAGGCTATGGGGCAGCCATATATGTTGCAGGATGTGAAGGAGAATACGCCACAGCAATTGGAGCGAGCCGAAAAACTCTTTAAGGAGTATTTTGATACGGTCATAGTAAATTAATTTTGCTATATTTGCAGAAAGAAAGTAACCGCAAATGAAGATTAAACCGCCAAGATTCGTACGTTGCATGATGCCCGACCTGATTTGGGAGATCGAGGACGAGCAGGGTGTATTCCTGACCTTCGACGATGGTCCTACGCCGGGCGTTACGGAGTGGATTCTTGCGATGTTGGAGAAGTACGATGCCAAGGCTACATTCTTTGTGCTGGGTAAGAATGTAGAGATGTACCCTGACCTTTACCAGAAGATTCTCGATGCAGGCCATAAGGTGGGGAACCATACCTACTCGCATCAGAAGGGGTGGGGAATGTCGTTGGAACGCTATTTAGAGGATGTCGATTTTGCCGGAGATATAGTTCACTCCGAACTGTTTAGGCCTCCTTATGCTCGTGTAACCCCTGCACAGATGAAGGCTGTGGCCAAGCGTTATAAGATTGTGATGTGGGATATTGTTTCCAGGGATTATAACCGAGCCTTGTCGCCTGAATGTTGTCTGCGCAATGTAACGAAGTATCTTGTTCCGGGCTCGATAGTTGTCTTTCACGATAGCGAGAAGGCATTTAAGAATATGAGTTACGCCCTGCCTCGAACTTTGGAGTTTATTCGGGAGAAGGGGTTGAAGTGTAAAATAATAGAGTTGTAGGTATGAAGATTGTCGTTGCCATAACCGCAGCAAGTGGCTCGGTGTACGCCTCTCTGCTCCTGCGCCAACTCGTCGAGAGTGAGCAGGTAGAGCGAGTGGCTCTTATTTGGAGTGCAAATGCACGAGCAGTAGCACTGCACGAGGGTGTGGAGATGCCTTGTCACGAGAAGATTGTGGAGTATGACAACGACGATATGTTCAGCGCACCGGCCAGTGGTTCGGCCGATTGGAATGCCATGGTGGTCATCCCGTCGAGTGTCGGTACTGTGGGTCGAGTGGCCTCGGGAGTGTCGCAAACCCTTATCGAGCGTGCGGCAGATGTGATGCTCAAAGAGCGTCGTCGTCTGATTTTTGTTGTGCGAGAGACTCCGCTGTCGCTGATTCATCTGCGCAATATGACTACGCTTACCGAGGCGGGCGCTGTGATACTTCCTGCTTCGCCTTCGTTCTACTCCTCTCCGACAGATGTTACATCGCTCTGTATGACGGTCATTGAGAGGGTAGTGAGTCTTCTTGGAGTTGAGGCTCCGCACTATAAGTGGGGTGATTGCTGATTAGCGGGAGATATTCTTCCCCTTCCGAAAAAAGAGGGCTTCAAGTCCGAAGCCCCATAATCCGAATATAATCAAATCTCTTTGCGAAGTCGTGCGACAGGTATCGAGAGCATCTCTCGGTATTTGGCCACCGTACGACGAGCAATTCTATACCCCTTGGTATTCAGAATATCCATTAGTTGCTCATCGGTGAGTGGGTGACGCTTATCCTCTGTCTCGATACACTCTTGCAGGATATTCTTTATCTCGTAACTCGAAACCTCCTCGCCATTGACCGTCATCATTGCCTCCGAGAAGAGCGATTTGAGCAGAATAATTCCGAAGTTGGTCTGTACGTACTTGCTGTTTACAACACGAGATATGGTCGATACGTCGAGTCCCGTGCGGTCGGCAATATCTTTAAGAATCATCGGGCGCAGGCGGCTACGATCGCCATCCTTGAAATACTCACGCTGGTAGTCGAGTATGGTCTGCATTGTACGCATCAGGGTGTCGTGTCGCTGCTTAATGGCGGACATAAACCATTTGGCTGAGTCAATCTTGCTCTTTACGAACGCTATCGCCTCCTTCTCCTGCTCACTGACGTGTCCGTCGGAACCTGCCATACGACGTATGATGTCAATGTAGTGGCGGTTTATCTTTAACTCAGGAATGTTGTAAGAGTTGAGCGAGAGATCAAACTGTCCATCGTGATAGTCGAGCAGAAAGTCGGGAATGATATATGGCGCACCCTCGCCACTCTCCTCTGTAAAGAGGTTGCCCGGCTTTGGGGATAGGTGCTGAATCTCCTGCACGGCATCACGGAACATCTCCTCGCTGATACCTAAGCGGGAAATCAGCCTCTCGTAGTGCTTCTTGACAAACTCTTCGAAGTGTGCAGATAGTATCTTGTGAGCCAAACGCTTGGCCGAGGTGTCGAGTTTCTGGTTCTCGATTTGTAATAGAAGCGACTCTCGCAGGTTGCGTGCGCCTACACCCACAGGCTCCAAACGCTGAATGATGTGTAGCAGTCGCTCCAACTCCTCCTCCGAGACATCTAAGCCAAGCGAGAAGGCGATGTCGTCAGATACGGATTGCAGGTCACGGCGCAGATAGCCGTCGCCGTCAATGCTGCCGACCAGGAAGGTTGCCAACTGCATATCTCTATCCGAGAGGTTGCGGTAGCCGAGTTGCTCAACGAGCGACTCTCCGAGGGAGCGGCCTCCTGATATTTGTACGTTTCGGGGGCGGTCGTCCTTCGAAAAGTTGTTGATTCGACTCTTGTATGACGGGGTGTCATCCTCACGCAGGTACTCCTCCATGGAGATTTGCTTGGGTTGCTCGTCTGCATTCTCCTCCGAGAGAGGCTCCTCCTCCAAGACGATATTCTCCTCAATCTCCTGCTTTATACGCTGTTCGAGCAACGTAGTGGGCAACTCCAACAGTTTTATCATCTGAATCTGTTGGGGCGAGAGTTTCTGTTGTTGTAACAGTGACTGTGTCTGTCCAAGTAGTGCCATAGTTCTTATCGGTTAAAAACACTGCTTTTGTGTTGCGACAATCTCTTCCTGCGTTGGGGTTATTAGTGATATTTTTTGTATCTAATTTTAACGGCGGCACTCGTTGGGAGAACCGCCGTCAAAAAAATGTTCTCCTATATAGTAGGATTAGAACTCTGCGTTCTTTGGTGTACGTGGGAATGGAATCACATCACGGATGTTGCCCATGCCGGTTACAAAGAGGAGCAGACGCTCGAATCCGAGACCGAAACCGGAGTGTGGAGCCGATCCCCAACGACGTGTGTCGAGGTACCACCACATATCTTTCTCCGGAATCTGCAACTCCTCAATTCTTGCACGAAGTTTGCCATAGTCTGCCTCACGCTCCGAACCGCCGATAATCTCGCCGATTTTCGGGAACAAAACATCCATAGCACGTACGGTCTTGCCGTCCTCGTTCTGCTTCATGTAGAAGGCCTTGATCTCCTTTGGATAGTTGACAAGGATTACAGGACGCTTGAAATGCTCCTCTACGAGGTAGCGCTCATGCTCGCTCTGCAAGTCGCAGCCCCAGTCGCAAGGGAACTCGAACTTGCGGCCCGACTCTTTGAGAATTCGGATACCCTCGGTGTAGTCAAGACGTACGAAGTCGTTCTCTACCACAAAGTTCAGACGCTCTATAAGTTCCTTGTCCCACATCTTGTTCATGAACTCCAAATCCTCACGGCAGTTCTCCAAAGCGTAGCGGATAAGGTATTTAAGAAAATCCTCAGCCAAAGCCATGTTGTCCTCCAATTCGTAGAATGCCATCTCCGGCTCAATCATCCAGAACTCGGCAAGGTGACGAGGCGTGTTAGAGTTCTCGGCACGGAAGGTAGGACCGAAGGTGTAGATTTGTCCGAGCGAAAGTGCGCCCAACTCACCCTCCAACTGACCCGATACGGTCAGGCTGCAAGGCTTGCCGAAGAAATCCTGAGAATAGTCGATATTCCCCTCCTCGGTTTTAGGGAGGTTGTTCATATCGAGAGTTGTTACCTGGAACATAGCACCTGCACCCTCACAGTCCGAAGCGGTAATAAGCGGAGTGTGGAGGTAGTAGAAACCACGGTCGTTGAAATACTTGTGGATGGCGAAAGCCATTGCGTGGCGGATACGCAATACTGCACCAAAGGTATTTGTACGAGGACGCAGGTAGGCGATGTCACGCAAGAACTCCAACGAGTGACCCTTCTTCTGCAAAGGATAACTCTCCGGATCGGCTGTGCCATATACCTCGATGCTGTTTGCCTGTACCTCTACGCCCTGACCGGCACCAAGACTCTCGACGAGAGTACCATTAACGCAGATGCAGGCTCCTGTTGTTACGAGTTTGAGTGAATCCTCGGCAATCTTCTGCAAATCGACTACAATCTGAATGTTTGCAACACAAGAGCCATCGTTCAAAGCGATGAAGGCTACGTTCTTGTTGCCACGTTTTGTTCTTACCCAACCCTTTACAACGACTTCGCTGTTGTAGGCTGTGGATTTCAATAATTCGGCTATACGCATAGTGTTATATTGTTTTTTTGTTTGTCTTTGTTGGCGGAAGGTCTGCTTCCAAACTGCAAATTTATAAAATAAATTTCGATATGTTGTCATTTTGCGCTCATTTTTGAATTTTGTTGTAAATTTGCACTATCTTCGCATAGTGTAAGATAAAATCGAGATGAGAAAATTATATATAATTCTGTCGGCTTTGTTGTCGGTGACGAGTGTTGTGGCACAGCCACTCTATCGTACCGAGTTTGCTCCGTTTGATACCAGAGAGGATGCCTTGGAGCGAGATTATTCTCGCACGGTAAATCATATTGCTTTTAGACCTGTGGCTTTGGGCGCATCGGGTGCGTTTGAGATGTTCGGACGTAAGGTCGAGGTGCCTGCGGCGTGGAATGATTACTCAGTATATCTGCACGTTGAGAATACGATTAAGGCTTATGATGTGGCTGTCAACGGAGAGGTTGTGGCTTCGACGAATGACCCCTATACGCCTGCCGATTATCTGCTCTCACCGTATCTTCGACAGGGCGAGAATGAGGTGTTGCTCCTACTGCGTGTCGCTGAGAATGGAGAGTTGAACATGGGTGCGCAATGTCCACTGCGTGATCAGTTCGAGAATTGCTATATCTATGCGCAATATCGTGCCGGTGTCTATGACTATGATGCACGAATTTTGCATGAGCCATCGGATAATAGTTTGCGCCTGATGCTTGATGTGGTGGCTCGCAACGACTTTAATGGCGAGGAGACGCTGAATATCGGCTATGACATCTACTCTCCGGAGAATAAACTGATAGATTACGGTGTTCGTTCATTGCCTGTGGCGGGCAAGAGTTGCGATACTCTGCACGTAGCCGTTAACCTCGGTGCGGAGAGCCGCTATCTGTGGCGGGCGGGCAAGCCGTCGCTCTATCGTATGACCCTCTACGTTAAGCGTGGAGGTAAGCCTACGGAGTACATTCCGTTCCAGATTGGAGCGGGAGAGAGTTCGTTTGCCGACGGTCGTATTTTGCGCAATGGTACTCCTATAAATATAAAGAGTGCGCCGTATAATGCCCGCACCTCGTATCAGGAGGCTTATCGTGATATAAAGTTGCTACAAAAGCAGGGGGTAAATACTTTGTTGCCTGATGCTCCGCAGCCGGCGTGGTTCTATCGTCTGTGCGACCGATTGGGTGTCTATGTTGTAGAACGAGCAAATATCAATCCGATAAAGGAGAGCGGCAACCGAAAGGTTGGAGGAACGATGTCGAACAACCCGAAACTTGTCGAGGAGTATCTGCGACGTGTTCGAGCGATGTACTATCGCACACGTAACCATGCCTGTATCATCGCCTATGCATTGGGCGGCGATAGGGCCGGAAATGGCTATTGTATGTACAAGGCCTACGAGTGGCTGAAAGGTGTCGAGAAGAGCCGTGCCGTAATCTGCACTTCGGCCGATGGTGAGTGGAATACCGATTTGGATAAAATAGAGTAAAGATGAATATTGACCTTATAGTTGTAGGAAAGACCGATTTGAAGGAGGTGGATGCGCTTGTCGAACTCTACTCTCGTCGCATATCCTTCTATACGAAGTTCGCTATAACATATCTGCCCGATATTAAGAATACGAAAAAACTCTCCGAGTCGCAACAAAAAAGTGCCGAAGGGGAGGCTATCCTGCGACAAGTGACCGAAGGAGATCGTCTTGTTCTGCTGGACGAACATGGAGAGGAGCGTCGCTCGGTAGAGTTTGCCGAGTGGTTGCAGAAACGTATGAATAGCGGTGTGCGTCGTCTGGTCTTTGTCATCGGAGGCCCTTATGGCTTCTCGGATGCGGTCTATAATCGTGCCGACGAACTGATTTCGTTGTCGAAGATGACCTTCTCGCATCAGATGGTGCGTGCTATATTTACCGAGCAACTCTATCGTGGGTTCTCGATAATCAGAAATGAACCATATCATCACGAATAACTGAATAACAATGATTTACCATCTGTCGGTTACCACCTCGACTAACGATGAGGCAAAGAATGTCTCGTATGGTGACGGAGATATTGTATGGGCAGATTTTCAAACCGCAGGCCGAGGTCAGCGAGGCCATCAGTGGGAGAGTCGTGCAGGCGAAAATTTGACCTTTACCGTGGTGCTGGAACCTCACTTTTTGCCCGTTACCGAGCAATTTCTGCTCTCGGAAACCGTGGCACTCTCTTTGGTCGATTTGTTGGCTATGTACGATATTGAAGCCCGCATAAAATGGACGAATGATATATATGTCGGCGACCAGAAAATCGTCGGAATCCTGATTGAGCATATCTATTCGGGAAGCGCACTCTCTCGCACGATGGTAGGCATAGGTGTCAATGTAAATCAGAGCGAATTTTCGCCGCTGCTGCCGAATCCGATATCTATGACTCTGCTTACGGGTAGAGAGTTCAAGACGGAGGAGGTACTTCGTAATTTTGAGAGTGTGTTGCAGAAGAACTATGCGATGTTGCGGGCAGGCGACAAGGAGGCAATCCAAACCCGATATAATTCACTGCTCTATCGTCGTGACGAGCCGCATACCTTTGCCCTGCCTGACGGGACCCGCTTTACGGGCATAATCCGAGGTGTAAAACCTATGGGCGACCTGCTTGTCGAAGATGAAAAAGAGGTCGTAAAAGGCTATCTTTTTAAGGAAATAGAATTTGTTATCGATTAATTTTGTAAAAATTGTTATATAAATAACAACTAAAAGAAAAATTTTATATCTTTGTAGGGATAAATAGTGCAATCACGTAAAAGAAACATATAAAAACAATTCTGTATGGCAAACGTACCTGCAAATTTGAAGTACTCTAACGACCACGAGTGGTGCCGTGTAGAGGGCGAATATGCCTATGTGGGCATTACCGATTTCGCACAGAGCGAGTTGGGAGATATTGTCTTTGTTGACATCCCTACCGAGGGAGAGGCTCTCGCTGCCGGAGATGTGTTCGGCTCTATCGAGGCGGTAAAGACCGTGTCGGATGCTTTTCTTCCGGTTTCCGGTGTTGTTGAGGAGGTTAACCCTGCTATTGATGCCGACCCTTCTTTGGTAAATAGCGACCCTTATGGTGAGGGTTGGATGGTTAAGGTTAAGATGTCGGCTCCTGAGGAGGTTGATGCACTCCTTACTCCGGAGCAGTATGCTGACCTCATTGCAAAATAAGAGATTAGGTTTAATTTATTCAATAATTTAAAACAATTATGTCAAAAGTTACAGTTGTAGGCGCAGGTATGGTTGGTGCAACCTGTGCAAACGTTTTGGCTTGCCGTGGTGTAGCAAGCGAGGTTGTCCTTGTAGATATCAAGGAGGGTTTGTCAGAGGGTAAGATGCTCGATATGTTCCAGGCATCTGCTACTCAGGGTTACAAGACTAAGCTTGTAGGTGTTACCGCTACTGATGCAGAGGGTTACAAGCCAACTGCAAACTCGGATGTTGTAGTTATCACTTCAGGTATTCCACGTAAGCCGGGTATGACTCGTGAGGAACTTATCGGTATCAACGCAAAGATTGTTCGTGGTGTAGTTGAGAACGCACTCCGTTGGTCTCCAAAGGCTTTGTTCGTTATCATCTCGAACCCTATGGATACAATGACTTACCTTACATTGAAGGCTACCGGTTTGAAGAAGAATCGTGTAATCGGTATGGGTGGTGCACTCGACTCTTCACGTTTCCGTTGCTACCTCTCTAAGGCTTCTGGTGCAGGTATTCAGGATATCGACGGTATGGTAATCGGTGGACACGGTGATACCACTATGATTCCTCTCGTATCAAAGGCTTCTATCAAGGGTGTACCTGTAACTCAGCTCCTTTCAAAGAAGAAGTTGGAGCAGGTTGCTGCTGACACTATGGTTGGTGGTGCTACTTTGACAGGCTTGCTCGGTACTTCTGCTTGGTATGCACCGGGTGCTGCCGGAGCATCAGTCGTTGACGCTATCATCAACGACACTAAGGCTATCGTTCCTTGCTCTGTATTGCTCGAAGGCGAGTACGGTCAGGAGGATATCTGCCTTGGCGTACCTGTTGTTCTCGGTAAGAAGGGTGTTGAGAAGATCGTTAAGATTAACCTCAACAAGGATGAGCAGGCTAAGTTCGCTGCATCAGCAGATGCTGTACGTAAGGTGAATGCTGCTCTCTATGAGATTGGCGCATTGTAGTCTATACTATATATGTGAAAGTGCCGCTTTGTCATCGTGCGAAGCGGCACTCTTTTTTATATTTCGAAATCGGAGAATCAAAATGGCTTAAAATTTGTTTTTCCGAAAAAGATTATTTACCTTTGCGTAACAAATACGAGATTTTATGGGGTTCTGACTGCAAGGTTGGGATTCTTTATTTTTTGTTATGTCTGAAAAATATAAAAACTAAAAATATTATGGCACAAGAGATTATTTATTTGACCGCAGAGGGTTATAAGAAATTGAAGGACGAACTCGACCATATGCGTTCTGTTGAGCGTCCTGCTGCCGCAGCGGCTATCGCAGAGGCTCGTGATAAGGGCGACCTCTCGGAGAATGCAGAGTATGATGCAGCACGTGAGGCACAGGGTTTGTTGGAGATGCGTATCGCCAACCTCGAAAATACGCTCCACAACTCTCGTATTATCGACGAGACCAAGATTGATAAGAGCAAGGTGCAGATTCTTAGCAAAGTAACTCTGCTCAACCATAACAACAACCGCCAGGTGGTATATACTATTGTTGCCGAGCATGAGGCAAATCTTCGTGAGGGCAAACTTGCTATCGGAACTCCTATTGCCAAGGCTTTGCTCGGCAAGAAGAAGGGCGAGATTGTTGAGGTGACCGTGCCTGCCGGCGTGTTGAAGTTTGAGATTTTGGATATCTCGATCTAATCGTTGCAAATATAGACGTGAAACGCTTGACAGTTGCTGCCAAGCGTTTTTTTTTTGTTCAAAAAGGTATTTTTTCTTACAGATAAGAGAATCTTTTCGTATATTTGAAAGGTAATATTTGAACTAAACATGCTATGTTTATATTATTTGTTCCATATAGTATGTTATCAATCAACACTTTGCATATTGCCGCAATTCCTATCATCGGCGAAATATTATCCGTCTGCGCATAGTGCAGACGACACATTCATAAGACCTGTAAGTTATAATAAATATGAAAACTATTCAACTTTCTGTATTACTTTTTGGAGCATTGTGTTTACAAAATGTGACAGCACAGGTAAACAATATTAATGTTAATGGCCTTATTTTAGGAAATATATATAGGACACAAGATGTTGAAATAAAACTCGGCTGGCACCCAACAGCGGTTGTGAAGTCGGAAGAGCCTGATGCTGCACCAAACTCTTATACGTTGTATT
The DNA here is from genome assembly GCA_045659425.1 of Alistipes sp. Taxonomy (GTDB): domain Bacteria; phylum Bacteroidota; class Bacteroidia; order Bacteroidales; family Rikenellaceae; genus Alistipes. The sequence continues at coordinate 132,855 of JAZOWW010000015.1, forward strand.
TTGAGGATGATGTTGTAATATTGTCTGAGTTTTTTTTCTGTGGAGCACTTCTCAAAAGTGACCGTTTTTGGATTGGTGGTCCAGGACGACAAATCAGGGTCGGTGATGACATATCAAAATTACAACCTTGCTTAGGGGGAACTTTTAGAGAGGGAGTGGTTGTTGGCGATGGATTTATAGGCTACAAGGAGTGGCGTTTAGATGATTATCCCTACGATGGTTATGAGGTTAAGTTCTACTATAATGAAGAGAATAAAATTGCCGAAATAGAAGTTATGATTATGCCATAATAGGAACCATCTTATAGAGAGTGCTGTTGCAAGATAATTCTGAAACAGCACTTTTTCTTTTATTATGGTCGTTTCACCCTCGAATATTTCCATTTCACTCCCAGAATGGTTGTTTTTCGGGCCAAATGTTATAATTTCGTATGTTATTTATCCAAAGGATAAAACATTGCGGTGACAAATAAATTAAAACATTAAGATATGATGCGATCAAAGATTCTTTTAATGATCCTCTGCTGCGCAACGATATTTATCGGTTGCGAGGAGGAGAAGACAACTAAGCGAAGCCGAGAGTATGAGGTGATGATTCTCAAACCGACCTCACGCAAACTCTCGTCAATCTACTCGGCGACCATTCGTGGTAAGCAGGATATTGACATCCGTCCGAAGGTGCAGGGTTATATCACCGACATCTACGTTAAGGAGGGTTCGTTGGTTAAGAACGGACAGACGTTGTTTGTTATCGACCAGGTTCCTTACGAGGCGGCTTTGCAGACCGCTATTGCCAACGTAGATGTGGCGCAGGCGGCCGTTGATGCAGCAGAGTTGACGGCAGAGAGTAAGGAGCAACTATACAAGCAGAACATTATCTCGGAGTTCGACCTCAGCATGTCCCGCACTCAACTTGCCAGCGAGAAGGCGCAACTTGCGCAAGCGAAGGCTAACGAGGTAAATGCCCGCAACAACCTCTCTTATACGATGGTTAAGAGTCCGGTTGATGGTGTGGTTGGTACATTGCCATTCCGTGTGGGTACTTTGGTAAGCCCTTCTGATTCAACTCCGCTCACTTCGGTATCCGACAACTCGGAGATGTACGTCTATTTCTCGATGACAGAGTCGCAGGTACTTTCATTGACTCGTCAGCACGGCTCGTTGGAGAATGCATTGCTCTCTATGCCGTCAATCGAGTTGCAGTTGAGCGATGGTACCGTATATCAGGAGAAGGGTCGTATCGAGGCAATCAGTGGTATCATCGACCCTACAACAGGTTCAGTTACCGTGCGTGCTAAGTTCCCTAACTACCGACGTTTGCTCTTGTCGGGAGGTTCGGGAAATATCATCCTTCCGCATAAGGCCGAGGGTTGTATCGTAATTCCGCAGGCGGCGACTTACGAGATTCAGGATAAGGTCTATGTATATACCGTACAGAACGGAGTGGCGAAGTCGAAGATTATCGGCGTGTTCAATATCAGCAATGGTAAGGAGTATGTCGTAGAGTCCGGCCTCGAAGAGGGCGATACTATTGTTGTCGAGGGTGTAGGTCTGTTGCGTGACGACCAGCCTGTGAAGATTAAGCGTGTAGTTGAAAGCGAGAAATAGAGGGAGGATAGACAATGAATATTAGAACATTCATCGAAAGACCTGTACTCTCATCGGTAATCTCGATTGTGATAGTCATTGGCGGTCTGATAGGCTTGGCAGTGCTTCCTATCGAGCGTTACCCGAATATCGCTCCGCCGACTATTCGTGTGCAGGCAAACTATAACGGTGCAAGTGCCGAGACTGTCTTGAAGAGTGTTGTAGTTCCGTTGGAGGAGGCTATCAATGGAGTGGAGAATATGACCTATATGACCTCTTCTGCGACCAACAATGGTAGTGCAAGTATCAGCGTATTCTTCAAGCAGGGTACCAACCCCGATATGGCAGCAGTCAATGTGCAGAACTGCGTATCCCGTGCAACTCGTCAGTTGCCGTCGGAGGTTACGGATGTGGGTGTGACCGTGAAGAAGCGTCAGACCAACATTTTGGAGCAGATTGCTCTGTATAGCCCGAACGGAACTTACGACCGTACATTTATCGTAAACTATATCAAGATTAACCTTGTGCCGGCAATTTCTCGTATTGCGGGTGTTGGTGATATTGAAGTACGAGGTGCCGACTACTCGATGCGTATCTGGCTCAAACCCGATGTTATGGCGCAGTATAAACTCATCCCTGCCGATATCTCTGCGGCTTTGGGTGAGCAGAATATCGAGGCTGCGACGGGTGCTTTGGGCGAGAATTCAGACCAAACCTTCCAGTATGCGATGCGATATAAGGGTCGTTTGGAGAAGCCGGAGGAGTTCCGAAATGTCGTAATTCGTGCGCTGCCGAATGGCGAGGTTTTGCGATTGAAGGATGTTGCCGATATTGAGTTGGGTACACAGTCGTATCTCTACTTGGGAGAGGTTAACGGTTGTCCTGGTACATCGTTCAACGTCTATCAGACACCTGGCTCAAATGCTACGGAGGTTATCAACCGTATTGACGAGTTTATGGCGCAGGCGAAGGAGGATTTCCCGACTGACTTGGAGATGGTTGTGCTTTCGAGCGCCAACGACTTCCTCTACGCTTCGATTAAGAATGTAATCCGTACATTGTTGGAGGCTATTCTGCTTGTAACATTGGTGGTGTTTGTATTCTTGCGCTCGTTGCGCTCTACGGTTATTCCGCTCATTGCAACCATCGTCTCTATCATCGGAACATTTATGTTCCTCTATCTGCTCGGATTCAGTATCAACCTGCTTACCCTCTTTGCGTTGGTGCTTTCGATTGGTGTGGTGGTGGATGATGCCATTATTGTGGTTGAGGCGGTACACTCCAAGTTTGATATAGGCTATAAGTCCCCTATGAAGGCGGCCATAGATGCAATGGATGGCATTACTACGGCTGTCATAACATCGACCTTGGTCTTCATGGCGGTATTTATTCCGGTGTCGTTGATGGGAGGAACCTCAGGAATCTTCTATACGCAGTTTGGTCTTACGATGGCCGTTGCGGTGGGTATCTCTGCAATCAATGCATTGACGCTCAGTCCTGCTCTCTGCGCAATGATGTTGAAGCCGAAGGATGAGAATGGTAATGTCATAAAGCGCTCGCTTGCCGTGCGATTGAGTGACTCGTTTGAGACGGCCTTCAATGCTGTTACGGCTCGCTACTTGAAGGGTGTAAAGTTCTTCTTGAATCATCGCTGGATGGCCGGCGTATGTGTTGTTTTGGGTATTGCCTTGTTGCTCTACTTTATGCAGACAACCAAGACCGGACTCATTCCACGTGAGGATATTGGTACGGTACGTATCGACGTCTCTACCGCTCCCGGTAGTACGCTTGCGCATACCAAGGCTGTGATGGATCGTATCGACCGTGATATTGTTCAGAATATCGACGAGTGTCACGCTTACCTCAATATGGCAGGTTTTGGTATGACCTCTGGTGCCGGCTCTTCATACGGTAACTTTACCCTGCGTCTGAAACATTGGGACGAGCGTCCGGGTAAGGAGCATAGCGTCTTCGATATTATGGAGCGAGTGAAGGAGTACTCGACATATGTCAATGATGCAACTCTCTTTGCTACTTCGCCGGCGATGATTCCGGGTTATGGCTCGACTAACGGTTTCGAGTTGCATATCCAGGATAGAAAGGGTGGAAGTATTGAGGATTTGGCGGAGGTTACCAACGAGTTTATCAAGGTGTTGGATGACTGCCCTGAGATTGGCTCCGTGCGTACGTCGTTTAACCCTAAATTCCCTCAGTATCAAATTGATGTCGATGCTGTGAAGTGTAAGCGTGCGGGTACCTCGCCAAAGGAAGTATTGAGTGTACTGAACGGCTACTACGGAGGTTCGCTCTCGACCCGTTTCAACCGCTTTACAAAACTCTATCAGGTTATGGTGCAGGCCGACCCTAAGTATCGTGTCGATAAGCAGACCCTGAATAATATCTTTGTGCGTATCGGTGGCGAGATGGCTCCTATCAGCCAGTTCGTTTCGTTGAAGAAGATTTATGCTCCGGAGAACCTCTCCCGATTCAATATGTTCCCGTCAATCAGCGTGAATGGTCGTGCTGCGGATGGTTACTCGTCGGGTGACGCTATCCGTGCTGTGCGAGAGGTTGCACATGAGGTGCTTCCGATTGGTTATGGTTACGATTTCGGCGGTATTGCACGTGAGGAGGCTACGAGCGGTAATAATACGGCGATAATCTTCGTGATTTGTATCTTGCTCATCTACCTGATATTGTGTGCATTGTATGAGAGTTTCTTTGTGCCGTTTGCCGTGATTCTGGCAGTGCCGTTCGGACTCTTCGGAAGTTTCGCATTTGCACGAATGATGGGCTTGGAGAATAATATCTATCTGCAAACAGGTTTGATTATGCTCATTGGTTTGTTGTCGAAGACTGCTATCTTGATTACGGAGTTTGCCGTTGAGCGTCGTCGTGGCGGAATGTCGCTGACCGAGGCGGCTTACGAGGCTACGAAGGAGCGTTTCCGCCCAATTATGATGACTGTGCTTACGATGGTGTTCGGTATGATTCCGTTGATGTTCTCCAACGGCGTAGGTGCAAATGGTAATAACACGCTGGGTTCGGGCGTTGTTGGCGGAATGGTTATCGGTACTATTGCGCTGCTCTTCTTGGTACCGGCTCTCTTTATTGTGTTCCAGAAGTTGCAGGAGAAGGTTGTTCCACTTAAAATTAATGAGGAGGCAGAGTAATGAGAAAATTACTTGTATTGATTGTTATAGCCCTATTGAGCGGCAGTTGCTCGGTGTTTCAGAAGTACTCTCGTCCACAGAGTATATCTACGGAGTCGCTATTTGGCGAGGGTGTCGCTGTTGCAGATACGCTGACTATCGCAGATGTGAGTTGGCGAGATTTCTTTACTGACGCTCACTTGCAGCGATTTATCGAGCAGGGCTTGGCGAATAATGCCGATATGCAGATTGCAGCACAGCGCATTATCGAGGCAGAGGCTTCGTTGCGTGCGGCACGCCTCTCGTTCTTCCCGTCGGTGGGTTTCGAACCGAGTTTCTCTACTACTAACCGCTTTGGCGGGGTTTCTACATCGACCCATACATATACCATTCCGGTAGGGGCAAGTTGGGAGGTAGATATTGCGGGCCGTCTGCTTAACTCCAAGCGCAAGGCTGTGTCGGCCTACGAGCAGAGTAAACTCTATCGTCGTAGCGTGCAGACCAAACTTGTGGCTTCGATTGCCAATTGCTACTATACACTGCTGATGCTTGATGCACAGTTGCACGTATCACGCACTACGGCCGCCTCGTGGAAGGAGAATGTCCGCATTATGAAGGCCATGAAGCAGGCGGGTATGACCAATGAGGCTTCGGTGTCGCAGACCGAGGCAAATAGTTGTTCGATTGATGCTTCGCTCTTCGACTTGGAGTATAAGATTGTGCAGGCGGAGAATAGTCTGGCACTCTTGCTGGGTACGACTCCGCAACACTTTGAGCGAGGCAATATTTATAACCAGACCGTGCGCAAGGATATGATGATTGGCGTGCCGTTGCAGTTGCTCTCTCGCCGTCCTGATGTTCAGAGTGCAGAGAGGAGATTGGAGCAGGCCTTCTATAATACCAACATAGCCCGTGCGGCCTTCTATCCATCGCTGACCATTGGCGCAGACTTTGGTTGGTCGCAGCAGTTGGGCAAGATGGTGACATCGCCTGGTGCTTGGCTTGTGTCGGCAGCAGCAAACCTCGTGGCACCAATATTTAGTCGAGGAAAGAATCGTGCAAATCTCAAAATTGCTCAGGCGCAGCAGGAGGAGGCTCTGATCGCCTTCCGCCAGACGCTGTTGCAGGCGGGTAGCGAGGTTAATGATGCATTGGCACAGTGCAATGCTGCTCGCAATAAGACAGATATTCGTCAGCGTCAGATTGCCGCATTGGAGAGTGCTGTGAATAGTACCAGACAGTTGATGAGCCACTCGGAATCAACCTATTTGGAGGTACTTACGGCACAGCAGGCTCTCTTGTCTGCTCAGTTGTCGCAGATTGCCGACCGCTTTGCCGCTATTCAGGGTTCGATTAATCTCTATCACGCTTTGGGTGGAGGTGCCGATGAACCTGAGGAGAGGGTTGCAGAGGTGCCTGCAAAAAGCAAAAAGAACGTAAATAAATAGCGTAATAAATAGGGGTTGTACTCCTGAAAAGAGGGGCTTTCGCTGTTGCGAAGGCCTCTTTTTCTCTATATATCGATTATTCTGTGACGGTTGCGCTCTATTCTTTGGGAAATTTTACTAACTTTGCAAGTTAGAAATGACTAAAAACGAAATATAATGAAATTCAAGGAGTACAAAAATCTCGATTTGCCCTCTGTTGCCGAGAGCGTTCTGCACGAGTGGGATGCCGAAGGAACTTTCGACAAAAGCCTCTCTACACGTGAAGGTCACCCTGCGTTCGTATTCTACGAGGGTCCGCCATCAGCAAACGGTATGCCCGGTATTCACCACGTTATGGCTCGTACTATCAAGGATATTATCTGCCGCTACAAGACGCAGCAGGGTTATCAAGTACATCGTAAGGCCGGTTGGGATACTCACGGTCTGCCGGTAGAGTTGGGTGTTGAGAAGACTCTCGGCATTACCAAGGAGGATATTGGCAAGAAGATTACCGTGGAGGAGTACAACCGTCGTTGTCGTGAGGATGTGATGAAATATACCGACGTGTGGAGTCGTTTGACACGACAAATGGGTTATTGGGTAAACCTCGACGATCCGTATATCACCTACGACAATAAGTATATCGAGACCTTGTGGTACTTGTTGAAGAGACTCTTTGACAAGGGTTTGCTCTATAAGGGCTATACAATCCAGCCATATTCGCCTGCGGCGGGTACAGGTCTTTCAACTCACGAGTTGAACCAGCCTGGTTGTTACCGTGATGTTAAGGATACTACCTGTACTGCTCAGTTCCGTGTGGTACGCAATGAAAAGAGCGAGCATCTCTTTGCCGACGTGCAGGGCGAACTCTTCTTCTTGGCTTGGACCACTACACCATGGACCTTGCCATCAAATACGGCATTGTGCGTAGGTCCGTCGATTGAGTATGTGAAGGTTAAGTGCCTTAATCCATACACCGAGACTCCGCAGACCATCATCATGGCGAAGGATTTGGTTCCGACATACTTCGGCAAGAAGCAGGAGGGTACATTCTCTGTATGCGAGCAGGAGTATAAGGGCAAGGATTTGGAGGGTGTTCGTTACGAGCAACTCATCCCTTGGGTTAAGCCTTTGGAGCAGTACGGTGACGCATTCCGTGTGATAGTTGGCGACTATGTAACCACTTCCGACGGTACGGGTATCGTACATATTGCACCGACCTTTGGTGCTGATGACGACCGTGTGGCTCGTGCTGCGGGTATCGCTCCGCTCTTTGTGGTTGATACCGCAGGTAAGAACTGCCCGATGGTAGATCGCTCGGGCCGTTTCTTCCGTTTGGAGGATTTGGATCCAGAGTTCGTAAAGAGCAGCGTCGATGTAGAGGCTTACTCGCAGTGGGCAGGTCGCTACGTGAAGAATGCTTTTGATGAGGCGTTGAAGGATAGTGAGACAACTCTTGATATTGATATTGCTGTGACTCTCAAAGGTGAGAATAAAGCCTTCAAGATTGAGAAGCACACCCACTCATATCCACACTGCTGGCGTACCGATAAGCCGGTGCTTTACTACCCGCTCGACTCGTGGTTTGTGAAGGTTACGGCGCTGCGTGAGCGTATGATTGAACTCAATAAGACCATTAAGTGGCAGCCGGAGTCAACCGGTTCGGGTCGTTTCGGTAAGTGGCTCGAAGGTTTGGCGGATTGGAACCTCTCTCGTTCTCGTTTCTGGGGTACACCACTCCCAATCTGGGCTACGGAGGATTACTCGGAGATGAAGTGTATCGGTTCGGTAGAGGAGTTGATTGCAGAGATTGATAAGGCGGTTGCTGCTGGCGTAATGAGCGAGAATCCTTATAAGAATTTTGTCGTTGGCGATATGTCAAAAGAGAACTACTCGACAGAACGCATCGATTTGCATAAGCCGTATGTGGATTCAATCGTGCTACTCTCGTCAAAGGGCGAGCCTATGCGTCGAGAGAGCGATTTGATTGACGTGTGGTTTGACTCAGGTGCAATGCCTTATGCACAGTTGCACTATCCGTTCGAAAATGAGGAGAAGTTCGCTACGGTATTCCCTGCCGACTTTATCGCCGAGGGTGTTGACCAAACTCGTGGATGGTTCTACACTTTGCACGCTATCGCTGCTATGTTGTTTGACTCTGTTGCCTTCCGTAATATCATCTCCAATGGTTTGGTATTGGACAAGAATGGCAATAAGATGTCTAAGCGTCTGGGTAATGCTGTCGATCCGTTCGAGGTGTTGGACAAGTATGGAGCAGATGCTACACGATGGTATATGATTTCTAACTCGCAGCCTTGGGATAACCTCAAATTCGACGTTGAGGGTGTTGATGAGGTACGTCGTAAGTTCTTCGGTACGCTCTATAATACATACTCGTTCTTTGCTCTCTATGCCAATGTTGATGGCTTCACGGGTAAGGAGGCTCAGGTACCTGTTGAGCGTCGCCCGGAGATTGACCGCTGGATTATATCGTTGCTCAACACGTTGGTTAAGGATGTTACTGCGGCGTTGGAGAACTACGATCCAACCCCTGCGGCTCGTGCTATCTCGGAGTTTGTTGGTGAGAATCTCAGTAACTGGTACGTTCGTCTGAATCGTAAGCGTTTCTGGGGTGGTGAGATGAACGAGGATAAACTCTCGGCATACCAGACTCTCTACACCTGCTTGGAGACTGTTGCCAAGTTGTCGGCTCCGTTCGCTCCGTTCATCTCGGATCGTATCTTCCGTGATTTGAATGCAGTGAGTGGTAACTGCGTAGAGGAGTCTGTTCACTTGGCTTCGTTCCCTGTTTGTGACTCGTCGCTCGTAAATTCTGAGTTGGAGCAGATGATGGAGATTGCGCAACGCCTTTCATCTATGGTGCTTGCGTTGCGTCGTAAGGTGAATATTAAGGTGCGTCAGCCGCTGACCAAGATTCTCGTTCCTGTACTTGATGCTGCTACCGAGCAGCATATCGAGGCGGTAAAGAGCCTTGTTATGGGCGAGGTTAATGTCAAGGAGGTGCAACTTATTCACGAGACTACCGGTTTGATTACCAAGCGTATCAAGCCTAACTTCAAGACTCTGGGTCCTAAGTATGGTAAGTATATGAAGCAGATTGCTGCAATGACTGCGACATTCTCGCAGGAGAAGATTGCCGAGATTGAGCAGTCGGATAGCATCGTGCTGGATATGGGTGCCGAGCAGATTACTGTTACACCTGCTGATTTCGATATCACTTCCGAGGATATGCCGGGCTGGTTGGTAACGAGCGAGGGTAAGTTGACCGTGGCTCTCGATATTACCGTAACTCCTGAGTTGCAGCGAGAGGGTGTGGCACGTGAGTTGATAAACCGTATCCAGAATATCCGTAAGGATTCAGGATTTGAGGTTACCGATAAGATTGAGGTCGAGATTGAGGACCTGCCGCTCGTACACGATGCGGTTGAGGAGTTCGCCCTCTACATCGGTCAGCAGACGCTTGCTACCTCGGTGCGCACGGCGACAGAGCCAAACGGCGTATTTGTGGTTGATTCGGATGTTAATGATGAACCGTTGAAGATTGCTGTTTCGAAGATCTAAAAATAGGCTTTGAGATATATGCAGAGGGCTTTGGCGGTATGCCGAGGCCCTCTGTTTGTTTGGGAAGCGACCAGATGAGAGTGATATTTATTTGGAAGTATGAAATATTCTTCTTATCTTTACTAAACGATTAGTATTAAACTTAATAATTGCGATTATGTCAGAGAACGTAAAAACCCGATACAGCGATGCTGAATTGGCCGAGTTTAAGGAGTTGATATTATCTAAACTCGCAACTGCACGTCACGACTACGAGTTATTGCGTGCTTCTATAACACACAGTGCAGATAATGACACAGAGGATACTTCGCCAACCTTTAAGGTTTTGGAGGAGGGTGCTGCTACACTCTCAAAGGAGGAGAGCGAGCGTCTGGCTGCGCATCAATTGAAATTTATCAAGAATCTCGAACTCGCTTTGGTGCGCATCGAGCATAAGACCTATGGTATCTGCAAGACCACGGGCAAACTTATCCCTCGTGAGCGTTTGTTGCGTGTACCTCATGCAACAGAGTGTATCGAGGCGAAGGAGGCTCGCAGATAAACGTGGGCGATAGGGCTATTTTGTGTTATGCTCCTATCGAAATCCTAACGTATGCCAACCATACTGCGTGCTTTTGTCCTTTGCAGGCCGAGAAAACAATTTTATTATACGATTATTAAATATAAAGGGGCTGTCGAGATTCTCGGCAGCCCCTTTTCTTGCTCTGTATATCTTTATTTAGATACCGACTTATATACCTGAATATCGTCGATTGCAAGGTAGGCAGGATAGTTCAGATACGGACTCTCGCTCTTGACGCACTCGCCATCTACGATTGTACCCTCCTCCATCGTAAAGCGAATACCCTTGACCTCGCCGAGCGAAGAGAGATCCCACTTGCGCCATGATGCTAAGGTCGAGACCTCGGTGCGCTTGATGTATGCCTCTACGGAGCCTGTTGTCGCACCATTGACATCGTAACCGGTGGCAATTACCTTCATATATCCATCTTTCGGCAGTGCAGGAATGCTAAATCCTGGGCCTGAGTAGCCGTTCTGCAAGACATCTAACGTGTAGCGTGTTCCCAAGATGTACATATGCTCGATGATGCCGGTGGTGTACTTGAACTCGATAAACGGAGGACAGTCGTTCGACATCACGAAGCAAACGAGGAAGTTCTCGCCGGAGTGTGCCTTGTCGGCCGTGAGTTGATGCTCGTAGGTGTAGTGACCCGTTACAGAGCCGTCGGGGTTGTAGTTCGATACAGCGATACCGCCACCATCAAAGGTGTATGTTTCGTATGCGCCAACCAACTGACTCCAAAGGTCGGTGCGGATGTCGTACCAGGCGTACGGCTTCTCCGGGTTGCCGAGGTATGCTCCGAACTCGTCCTGCTCGCCATAGAGCAGCGGGCCGCCATATTGTGCCGAGTCGATAAGCGAAGCCCACCACTTATTGGTTACGGTAGTGCCTTCGTTGTCGCCATCGCTGGTGGAGTAGGAGCTATCCTCAAAATTCGCCACGAAGCGCTTATAGATACGCTCGCCTTCCTCGTTATTTTCGCAACCTACAAGGAGTGTTGCGGTAATCAGAATGTAGAGTAACTTTTTCATATCTTTTAGTGTTTATAGTCTGCTGTATGTTGGCAACCCCTTGCGTGTCGAAGCGTCAAGAGAGAATGCTATGAATATCATTACCGTATATGCAAGCAGTGATGAGCCGCCGTAACTAATCATCGGTAGAGGAATACCCATCACGGGTACCAATCCCATCGTCATGCCGACATTGACCATTACATGGAAGAGCAACATAGAGGCAACGGTGTAGCAATAGACACGGCCGAAACTCTCCTGTTGTCTGTCTCCCATTCTCATCAGGCGCAGAATAAATGCTGCGAAGAGCCCCAGGAGTATGAGTGCCCCCATAAAGCCGAACTCCTCGCCTATGGCGCAGAAAATAAAATCGGTGTGACGCTCCGGAACCAGACCATAGCGAATCTGTGAGCCTTTAAGGTAGCCCTTGCCGAAGAGGCCTCCGGAGCCTATGGCAATCTTCGCCTGGTTGACGTTATAGTCGGCGGCAGGGTCTGATACCATGCCGAGGAAACTCTGTATGCGCTTCTGTTGGTGGTCCTTCAATCTGGTAAATACTATATCGGATGTTGGCAGTATGATGACAGAGGATAGGAAGAGTACTACTACAATAAACAAATTGCGTAGATTCTGGCGGAAGGCATACACCACAACTACCACCATCGAGATGATGGTTGTGATGAGCAAGCAGAGGTAGTACTCCGCATTTCCTTTGGAGATAAGACCCCAGAGAAGAAATGCAGAGGTGCTGACCAAAAGCAATGTGGCGACATACGTGATGCATATCTTTCGGCTCTCGCTTCGCATCATCATCGCTGCCGAAAGCGTGAATATGGCAATAAGTATGATGAGTAGCGTCAGCGGTGTGAATACGAAGGTGAGTATAAATAGTGCGGCAATAAATATTAACGGCATACAAATCCACTTGCTCAAACCTTCACGGTAGAGCATAAAGATAAACGAACATAGTACGAGACCAGAGCCGGTGTCGTTTTGTAGAATAGTGATTCCCATTGGCACTATCAATAGAATTGCCACCTTCAACAAATCCCCAACTTTGGAGATTGAGAAACTATACTCGCTCATTATACGGGCTGTGGCCAGAGCGATAGTAATCTTAGCAAACTCCATAGGCTGGATACGGAAACCTGCAATGTCGAGCCATGCCGTAGCGCCATTGACCTTTGCTCCGAGCCCTGGAATGAATGTGAGCAACAGGGCTAATATGCCTGCACCATAGAAGAAGTATGCACCCTTGTGCCAAATGCTACTATCCAAAAGTAGGATAAAGAGCGCCACGACCCAGGAGATAGCGAGCCACATTCCCTGCTTCATATAGTTGTGCGAGAATGAGAGCGGCACTTCGCTAGTCGAATCCCATGATGCGGAGAATATAGCCAACATGCCAACGAGTGTCAATGCCACGTAGAGTATAACCGCTAAAATGTCGAGGCCTTCGAATAGGGTAGTATTATTTCTTCTTCTTGCGGTCATATGCGTTGTAGTAATCTATCTTCTTATTCTTTATATACTCAACAAGCCAAGGTCGAGTAATGGTGTCTGTAAGGTAAAACTCCTCCAAGAGTGATGCAACGGGAACGGCCGCCGCCGAGCCGAAACCTCCATGCTCGACATAGACAGCGATGGCAATCTTCGGGTTGTTGCGAGGTGCGAACGATACGAAGGTAGAGTGGTCCTCGCCCTTGGGGTTCTGTACGGTACCTGTTTTGCCGCAGACATCCAACCCCGGTAGTGCTGCACCTTGTGCCGTACCATCTACATTGACCGCTCGCCACATACCCTTGACGATAGTCTCGAAGTGCTTGGTATCAACCTTCGTGTAGTTCTTGCGGTAGAAACGTGCATCGAGCGAATCCTGACCCTCAATGCTGCGCACAATATGAGGGATGTAGTAGTAACCTCGGTTGGCGATTGTCGCTGCGAGATTGGCAAGTTGGAGCGGTGTTACACCTAACTCTCCCTGTCCGATTGAGAGAGAGAGTACGGTGAGTGCGTTCCACGAGTTGCGATAGAGTTTGTCGTAGAAGGCTCTCTCGGGGAGATATCCGCTACTCTCACGCATGAGGTCTATGTCCAACGGTCGGCCAAAGCCGAAACTCTCGACATATTCTCGCCATACCTCGTAGGCGTTCTTTGCTGAGCCGTACTTCTTATTCTCCAAGATGTTGCGGAAAACCTCGCAGAAGTAGGCGTTGCAGGAGGTTGCAATCGCATAGTCAAGATTCAGCGGCGAGGCGTGCTCGTGACAGCCGAGCTTCTTGCCGTTGCCGTAGTGGTAACCCTTATGGCATTGGTAGCGATAGTGTGGCTTCAAAACCCCCTCTTGAAGACCTATAAGACCATTTACGAGTTTGAAAGTCGAACCCGGAGGTGTATATTTCGGATAGAGTGCACGGTTGTAGAGTGGCTCACGTGGCTCACGTAACAGACGTACATAGTTGTTGCCTCGATCCTTGCCGACCATATCGTCAGGGTCGAACGTCGGTGACGATACCAACGCCAGAATCTCGCCCGTGGATGGCTCTATCGCAACGACAGCACCAACCTTGCCTCTCATCAACTCCTCGGCAAAGGCTTGCAGACGTGCGTCGATGGTGCAAACGAGACGCTTGCCCGCTATCGGGGTCTTCAATATCTCGTCGCTATCCTCGTCACGGGTGCGGATATTGCGGAGCAGAAGTCCCTTCTCGCCACGCAAGTACTTTTCGTAGGCCATCTCCAAACCATCGACACCGATGTAGTCGCCCATCGAATAGTATCCCTCCTCGTCGTTTTTCAGTTGGCGCTCGTTTATCTCACCCAAACTGCCGAGCAGGTTGCCACCTATCTTGCGAGGGTAGTTGCGCACGGTACGTGATACAGTATAGAAACCGCTGATGCCTAACTCATCCATTCGTAGTTTATTCTCGACCGTAAGGTACTTGGCAATCAGTGAGCCTTGTCGAGGGTTTTGACGAGCCTCGGAGAGTGCTCGCTGCATACGTTTGAGGGATAGTCCCGTGATGTCACACAGGAGCATTGTATCTAAGCCCTCCTTTGGGAGGTCTCGCCATACGGCCATAAGGTCGTAACACTCCTTGCTTTGAATCAGGTACTCACCATTGCGGTCGAATACCTCGCCACGAGGCGGGTATGTCTTTACGTAGCGGAGGTAGTTGTCGGCGGCACGATCCTCGTACTCGTTGTCCAATAATTGCAGAATACCTGCACACAACAACAGAGTGCCGAATATGAGCAGCACTATTATGCGGGGAACAAGAATTCTCCAATGATTTGTACCTCCGTAGTCGTTCATTACTTTTTAGCCGTGAGTTTTGGTGTAAAGATGACAAGCATCAGATATACGAGACAGAGTGTCGCAATCGTACTGCACGCAAAACGTGCGAGGAAGAATCCGAAATTGCTGAACGAGAGATGCTCGAAGGCAAAGAAGAGTGCCGAGTGCATAGCAACGATGCTTATGATGTAGCGGTGGAAGCGAAATCTTCCCAGACGCTTTATGCAAGGGATGTCGCTTTCGTTGTCAAAGTCGGAAAATCCGGTGGTAAGTTGTAGTATCGAGCGGCGGAAGAATGCTATTGGCAGGGTAGTGAGTGTGTTTAGTCCACACGTACCCATTGTGATGTCCATTAGTACACCCAAAGCCAAACCTGCAAAGAGAATTTTTACGGGCGAGGTGTCAAGTGGTAGCAATATGATGCAGAGAATATAGAGCGTCGGCGCTACCAGCGTGGTAAAGGTAAGGTTGTTGAGCAGAAAAATCTGCAAGAGCAACACCACAACTACAAACACGATATATTGTCCTATTGTCTTCATCTTCTCTTCTGCTTTAATGTTTAGGAGTTTTGTCGAGTGATTGCGCCTCGCTTGCCGAGTTGTTGCTGACAAGGATGACGTTGTTCAGACGAGAGAAGTCGGCCGAGAGGCGTACCTTACAATCGTAGGTGGTGCGATTCTCCTGCAACTCGACACTCTCTACAACACCGATTATAACCTCCGGAGGGAAGTAGTATGAGAAGCCCGATGCAACGACCATATCGCCCTCATTGATGTTGGCATACTTGGATACCTCGTCAAAGATTGCCATCTGTGAGTCGCCACCGTTCCAATGAAGCGTGCCGATACTTCCGTCCTGAGCCAGACGTCCTCCTACCTTGAATGTGGTGTTGAGCAACGATTTGGCAATAGAGAAGTTTTCAGAGCAGTTTATGATACTGCCTACGGCATATCCCTCAGGCGAGAGTACCGCCATATTTAACTTTACGCCATCGTTCAGACCCTTGTTGATGGTGATAAAGTTTTGCGGATGGTTTATCGAATTTGAGACTACTCGTGCGGCGATGTAGTCGTACTTATGCATTGTGTTGACCTCGAATGCTGTCTCCTGACCGGCGCTCTGTATAGCGTCGAGCCTGTTTTCTAACTCCGAGATACGCTCGGCGAGTTTGACGTTCTCGCTGCGTAATGAGAAGTAGTCGCCAACACCCTTTATTACCCCATGGATTTCTCCCACTATGCTGTTGGAGGCTTTCAGTAGTCGAGCCTGCGTGTATGGTGTAGAGTAGGCGTAATAACGTATGGCGATAATCTCCAAGATGAGGAAGATTATCGCTAAATAGGTCTTGCGTATGAAGTACAAAAGTTTGTGCATCGTTTGGAGGGTAGTAGGAGACAAAGTGGAGTTTGCGACCTCGGCCACATTCTCCACCGCCTCTATAACTGCCTTGAAACACTATGCGGAGCTGCTCCGATAGTTTAGCGCATCAAGAACGAGAAGTGGTTAATGTTCTTTAATGCGATGTTTGTTCCACGTACGATGGCACGCAATGGATCGTCGGCAATGTGTACAGGAATTCCGGTCTTGTCCGAAAGACGCTTGCTGAGACCCTTGATAAGAGCGCCACCACCTGCGAGATAGATACCGTTGCGAACAACGTCGGAGTACAACTCTGCCGGCATATCGGTCAATACCTGCATAAGCGCCTCGTCCAACTTCGAGAGTGAAGATTCGAGAGCGTAGGCGATTTCGCTATAATTGAGGCTTACCGATTGTGGCAATGCTGTAAGGATGCTTGGACCTGTTACTACGTAATCCTCAGGCTCTACCTCCAACTCAGGGAGAGCAGATCCAATCTTACACTTAATATCCTCGGCAGTACGCTCACCGATGCGGATATTGTGCTGCTGGTTTACGTATTTGATGATATCGGATGTGAATACGTCGCCGGCAATGTTGATAGACTTCGATGTTACGATGCCACCGAGCGAGATGCAGGCGATCTCGGAAGTACCTCCACCTATGTCGATAATCATATTTCCGTCCGGAGCCTCAACGTCGATACCTGCGCCGAGGGCAGCAGCCATAGGCTCGAAAATCATAGCAACCTCACGGCCTCCCGCATGCTCGGCCGAGTCACGTACTGCACGAATCTCCACGTTTGTAGAGCCTGACGGGATACAGATAACCATTTTGAGCGACGGAGAGAAGAGTGAGTTCGAGGTGTGAATCTTGCGAATCAGACCTTTGAGCATCAACTCCGTAGCGTTGAAGTCTGCAATCACACCGTCCTTCAACGGGCGGATTGTGCGCAGATTGTGCGGAGTACGACCTACGTAAGGTTTTGCATCGTTACCCAAGGCGTGCAGTTGATTGGTCTGAACATCGATAGCGATGATCGAAGGCTCATCAATGACCACCTCGTCATTGTAAACAATCAACGTGTTGGCAGTACCAAGGTCGATTGCCAAGTCTTGTGTGAATGAAAAAAGTCCCATAAATGTTATTTTGTTTTTTTGTAAATACAATGTTTTTTGCGGTCAGCAACGTAGTTGCTATACCTTTTTGCAAAGGTAAACAAAAGATTGACAAAATTTATTATTTTTTTACGAAAAAATTTTTATATCTTTGATGTTTGGAAGAAGATGGGTATTTGTCCCGCCGACTTTGGATGCAAAGAGAAAATATATACCAACAAAACAATACAAATCTAAGATTATGGAACTGATTAAACTCGACACCCGCAAGTGCGGAATCGAAATTTCGGAAGAGTTGAAGAATGAGGCATTGGCAGCAAACGAATTGTTGCACGCCGGAAAAGGTAAGGGTAGCGACTTCTTGGGTTGGATTACCTTGCCATCTGACATTGATGCTGCTCATTTGGAGGCGATCAACGCTCAGGCTGCGGCTTTGAAGGCTAAGGCTGATGTGATTATCTGTATCGGTATCGGTGGCTCATACCTCGGAGCAAAGGCAGTTATCGATGCTATGACCAACTCGTTCGAGTTGTTACACAAGGAGCATAAAAACCCTATCGTTCTTTTTGCTGGTCAGAATATCTCGGAGGACTACTTGGGTGAGATGCTCGAAGCATTGAAGGATTACTCGATTGCAACTATTGTAGCATCGAAGTCGGGTACCACTACCGAGCCTGCTATCGCTTTCCGTATCCTGAAAGAGGAGATTGAGCGTCGCTATGGTAAGGAGGATGCCAAGAATCGTATCGTGGCTATTACGGACAAGGCTCGTGGCGCACTCAAAACTCTCGCTACACAGGAGGGTTATCCTACATTCGTAATTCCTGATAACGTAGGTGGTCGTTTTTCGGTACTATCTCCGGTAGGTTTGCTCCCATTGGCAGCAGGTGGTGTTGATATCTGCGCTTTGGTTGAGGGCGCACGTGCTGTGGAGGAGGCAACTCGTCCGGGTGTGGCTTACGAGGATAACGTTTCGGCTCAGTATGCTGCCGTTCGTAACGCTTTGTATCGTGCCGGCAAGAAAATTGAGATTTTGGGTTCATATGAGCCTAAGTTGATGAATATCAACGAGTGGTGGAAGCAGTTGTATGGCGAGAGCGAGGGTAAGGATGGCAAGGGTATCTATCCTGCATCTGTAACTCTTACTGCCGACTTGCACTCTATGGGTCAGTATATTCAGGATGGAGAGCGTACCCTCTTCGAGACCATCATCTCGGTTGGCGCTCCTAAGTATGACGTGCGTGTATGTTCGGACGCAGAGAACCTCGATGGTTTGAACTACTTGGCAGGTCGTCGTCTCCACGATATCAACCGTATGGCGGAGTTAGGCGTTCAGATTGCACACGTTGATGGCGGTGTTCCTAACCTCCGTGTTGAGATTCCGACAATTGACGAGCGTGCTCTGGGTGCTTTGATTTACTTCTTCGAGAAGGCTTGCGGTATCAGCGGTTATATGCTCGGCGTTAATCCGTTCGACCAGCCGGGAGTTGAGGCTTATAAGAAGAATATGTTTGCTCTCCTCGAAAAGCCGGGTTATGAGGAGGAGACTAAGGCTATTAAGGCTCGTTTGTAAAAAATCATTTTAAGAGCGATTTACTGCCGCTACTTCGTGCTCAGCAATGGGAAATACGTTTAGTATGTCCCATCGCTTCACCCATCAGCGAGCGTTGTAAATCATCACTTAAAAGTGATTTTTTGCCCGTACGAGGGGGATTCGGAGCGCAAGCGACCAAGTCCCCCTTTTTGCAACCGACGCCAAACCGAGGGCAGAGAGTGCTTGGACTCTATGCCGAGGTGCGAAGGAGGAAAAACTGCGTGGCAGGATTAAGCCTCCCTTTTTCAAAGGGAGGTTTGGAGGGAATGTCAATATGAAAAAGGATGTAATCGTAGATTACAGCCCATCGCTTCGCCCATCAGCGAGCGTTGTAAATCATCACTTAAAAGTGATTTTGCCCGTGTGGATGGTGGGTTATAATCCTCATCTCTTAAAATAGAAGAGGCTGTCGTTTTTGCGACAGCCTCTCTTTTGTTTAGTATGTTTTGACCATTAAGTCATGCTTCGTTTAACGGATACGTTCCAAGTCGAGGAAGGTAAACGGAGAGTCGAAATTCTCGCCAGAAGTGTACTCTGTGCGGGCAACCTCACGCCACTGCGAGTAGTTGATTTCGGGGAATGATGCGTCGCCCTCGTATGCACGATGTACGATTGTAAGGTACAGACGGTCAGCAAGTTCCATTGCTTGTGTGTATATCTGCGTGCCACCTATGATAAATATCTCCTCCTCGGTCGGGAAGAGGTCGATTGCCTCCTGTAAGGAGTGTGCCATTGTGCAACCCTCGATTTGAAGGCCGGTGTCACGAGTGATAACAACATTGGTGCGTTTTGGCAGAGGACGTCCTATCGAATCATAGGTCTTGCGACCCATAATTACAGGATGACCGGAGGTGGTGGTGCGGAAGCGCACCATATCCTCCCTGATATGCCACAGCAGGGTATTCTTGTCGCCGATTACTCCATTCTCGGCTATTGCTACGATAATGCTTACCATATTAGAATGACATTGGGGCTTTGATTGTTGGGTATGGGTCGTAATCCTCCAATGTGAAGTCCTCGTATCGGAAGTCGAATACAGACTTAACATCCGGATTTAGACGCATGCGAGGCAATTTGCGAGGGGTACGTGCCATCTGCTCGTGGGCCTGCTCCAAGTGATTCAGGTAGAGGTGTGTATCTCCTGTTGTGTGAACGAATTCGCCGGGCTCCAAACCGCAAACCTGCGCAATCATCATCGTAAGCAGTGCATACGATGCGATGTTGAACGGAACGCCGAGGAAGGTGTCGGCGCTGCGCTGGTATAGTTGGCACGAGAGACGACCATTTGCGACATAGAATTGGAAGAGAACGTGGCACGGAGGCAGGGCCATCTCGTCAACATCGGCAACATTCCACGCCGATACAATCATGCGGCGAGAGTCGGGATTGCGACGAATGGTATCCACCACCTGCTGAATTTGGTCGATGCTCTCTCCGTTAGGGCGACCCCACGAGCGCCACTGGTAGCCATACACGTGGTTCAAATCGCCGAAGCGGTAGCCCTCGATAGGGGAGTCGATGCTCTGCTGCGAAGCGCTGAGGAAGGTCTCCATATCTACGGGCAGAACGCCGTGACGTGCGCACAACTCGTTGTAGTATCTGTACGCATCGTTATCCCAAATATGAACGCCGTTATCGACCAGATATTTTATGTTGGTATCTCCGTTGAGAAACCATAACAACTCGTGGATAATACCCTTCAAGAAGACTTTTTTGGTGGTCAGCAAAGGGAATCCCTCCGAGAGGTCAAAGCGCATCTGGTGGCCGAATACGCTCTTTGTTCCGGTTCCGGTGCGGTCACTCTTGACAACACCCTCGGTGTCGATACGACGCAGTAAATCAAGATATTGTTGCATACTATTCTAATATTTTCTGTATTATGTTGCCTTCGCCATCCATTGCAAGGCAATTTGGGGCATATATCCAGTCTCCCATGAAGAGGATATGCTGAGGCTCCTTCACTTCGGCAGTTATGTGCATGTGTCCGAAGATGAAGCAGTCGGCCTCGGTCTCATGTTGTGCTGCATATTCAATCAGAGGTTCCAAGAAGCGAGGATCACGCTCCTCGCCGTGCGATTTGCGGGATGAGCCACTCCACCAGCATCCGAAACGGATGAAGAGGTCGGGATGTATCAGCCACGAGGCGAGTACTCGCAGTGTACGTGAGCGGAATATGCTATTCATCAGGCACAACATTGGCGCTCCTTTGATGTTCATATTGTCGCCGTGGGCCAACATCAGGCGCTTGCCTGCAAGAGTTACCACCTGCGGTTTGGTATATACCTCCACTCCGCACTCCTTTTGCAGGTAGTCTCGTACCCACATGTCGTGGTTGCCGGTCAGCATCACTACACGGATGCCCTTGTCGGTCATTCGAGCCAACTGCCCGAGAGTTCGGACAAAGCCCTTCGGTACAACCTTGCCGTATTCAAACCAGAAGTCGAATACGTCTCCTAAAAGGAATAGCGCCTCGGCATCGTTCTCAATCTCCGTAAGCCACTGTACAAAGCGCTGTTCGGTGCGTCGAGCCGTTGCCTTATCCCCGGAGCCGAGGTGTATGTCGGAGGCGAAGTAGTACATATGATTTTAGGTATATGGTCTATTATAAAACCTCCTCCAATTTCTTAGTCAGGTCCTCGCCGTAGAGGTCCTTGCCGAGAATCTGGCCATCACGACCTATGAGGTAGTTTGCAGGAAGTTTGTGTACGTTGTAGAGTCCAAGCAGCGGCGAAGCCTGACCCTTAAAGTCGCAGACTGATACCCACGGCAGACGCTGGGCCTGCACGGCGTTAATCCACGTGGCCTTCGAGGTGTCAACCGATACCTGATATACACGGAAGCCTCGCTCCTCGTACTTGTTGTAAACCTCTTTGAGGTCGGCATTTATGTGGTTGTTGCTGCCACGCTCGGCCGACCAGAAATCAACCAGGATTACATTGCCGTCCAACGATGAGAGTTTAATGCTGTTGCCATACATGTCGAAGGCCTCCAACTCCGGATAGTTGCGCTGCTCGATGCTCTTCATGAGAGAAATCTGCGCCTCCATGCGTGCCACATCGTTACGCAACGAGAGCAGGAATGGAGATGTAGGATAACTATTCGAGATGGCATCTGCAACAGTGCGGAAGTAGATAATGTCGGAGTCGGCACCTACGAGATATTGCTCGCCAGGCAGGCGTTGGTAGAGAGCATATACGGCAGCAAGATTACTCTTATTGGATACAATGAACGAAATCTGCTTGCGTTTAATTTCTCGATACTTTGCCGTGTACTCTTGTGCGATGGTGCGGCGCTCCTGTTCATCTTCGGCCTGGGCATAACTGCCCATCTTCTTGGTTAGAGCCATAGCCCCGCTTACATAGTTGGCGGTAAATTGGCGTAATAATTCAGACTCTTTCGAGCCGCTTACGGTGTAGTTGGCCAGAAGTGAGCCGAGCGAGTTTACGGTAACCTTGTCGCCCTTGCAGAGTAACAACGGCACACGCTCGCTACAATATATAAGGTTGTACATCGCCGGTGTGGCAGGTGCGTTCGACAACTCAAAACGATACGA
Organism: Alistipes sp.; assembly: GCA_045659425.1. Lineage (GTDB taxonomy): Bacteria > Bacteroidota > Bacteroidia > Bacteroidales > Rikenellaceae > Alistipes. Next base: position 155,096 of record JAZOWW010000015.1, read on the forward strand.
GCCGTCGGGAGCGAGAGTGATAGAGTCAATCAGCACCTTGCCCGAAGCCGAGTTTTGTTCGAGATAGACAGTCTTAGGACTTAGACCAAGCAACTTGCCTGAGATCTCCACCTTTGATGAGGTGCAACTGCATAGCGCAGAGGCTACGCCAAGCAGTAAAAATATGGTTTTCTTCATACGGGTCACAATCAAATATTACGTAAAGATAGCAATTTTATATTAAAAACGCATTTTATTTCTGACTATTGTGTCGTGAATTGTTTTTGTTACGCTTTTGTTGCTGGTGTCCGTTCTTGCCCTTTTGGCCCTGACGAGCAGCGTTTTTGCCCTGACGCTGATACGGAGTATGGAATAATTTGTACTCCGGACGGGCATTGTTTAGAACATCTTCATCAATGTCGATAGAATAATCGGACATTCTCTTTATATCTTTTGTAACAATCTCGTTGCTCGGGTGCTCTTGGTTGTACTCAAAACTCTTGTAGCGCATAAATACGGCTACCTTGTGGAGTTCGCCGTCGATTACCTCCTCGTCCTTTTTCTCGGCGAGTTGCTTTATGAATCGACCGACATACTTGCCGTAGTGTTTGTAGGGGATGTAACTCTGCGGATAGGGCAGACGCTGTGGCTTAATCGTTAAATCCTCACGTGACGGCAGAGGATATGGACTATCTACATCCAACTGAAAGTCAGACATTATGAATAGGTGGTCCCATAACTTATGGGCAAAATCTGCCGTATCTCGTAGCAGAGGATTAAGATTGCCCATTACGGCAATTACGGCCTTTGCCTGACGAGTACGCTCGGCTCGGTCTTCAATCTCGAAAAGTGAGTCTACCATCTTCTGAATATGACGACCATACTCAGGCAAAAGTAGTTTGCGACGTGTGTAATTATAGTTCTTTCTCATACGTTTATAGGGGCTCGTTTGTCACAAGTCAATCGTCAGTTTGGATAGGATGACGATATTTTCGGACTTCGGCAATACCTCTTTTGGAGTGGTTTTATACGTCTCTATACCCTCGGGAACAGTTGTTGATTCAGTAGGTTTTTACGAGAGTAAGATATTAACTTTGATGCAAAAGTAACAATTTTTTTCACTTTAAGCAATTATGGCAAAAGTTTTAGTTCTGGAACAATCAAAAAGTGTGCGAAACAATCTGAGAGAGCGTTTGGAATTTGAGGGTTATTCAACCGAAGTCGCAGAAAATGCAGACAGTGCTGCGACCATGTGTGAGCGTATTCCCTTTGATGTTATATTGGCAGATGATGCTTCGGCTGTGCCTCAAACCGATACTCCATTTATAGTCCTCTCATCAACAGCCTCTATTGAGTCAGCAGTAGAGGCTTTACGCCGAGGCGCCGCAGACTTTCTGACCAAGCCGATAGATATGAATAGGCTGCTCTCCTCTATGCGAAAGGTGCTACCCGAGGATGAAGGAGCAGATGTAGCAGTGTCGCCCGTGCGAAGGGTAACACCTCGCACTAAACGTGCAGTGGCAACCATGGTCTCAACAATCAGCCCCATAGTAGGCAGTTCCGAGGAGATTACGCACGTGCGTGAACTTATAGATAAGGTAGCCCCCTCCGAGGCAAGAGTGTTGATTACGGGCGAGAATGGTACGGGCAAGGAACTTGTTGCTCGTTGGTTACATGCCAAAAGTCCACGTTCAACGGCTCCGTTTGTTGAGGTAAACTGTGCGGCGATACCTTCGGAATTAATTGAGAGTGAACTCTTCGGTCATGAACGAGGAGCCTTTACTTCGGCTGTTAAGCAACGCAAAGGAAAGTTTGAACAGGCTGATGGAGGAACACTCTTTATGGATGAGATTGGCGACATGTCGCTTTCGGCACAGGCAAAGGTGTTGAGAGCCTTGCAGGAGAGAAAGATTTCACGTGTAGGAAGTGACCGAGATATAGATGTTGATGTGAGGGTGGTTGCTGCAACGAATAAGAACTTGCGGGAGGAGATTGCCAAAGGTAACTTCCGTGAGGATTTGTTTCATCGTATCAGCGTCATATTGATAAGTGTGCCGCCGTTGCGTTCACGTCGAGGTGATGTGCCGATGCTTATCGACTATTTTATAGGACGCATCTGTGAGGAGTACAATATTGCACGCAAACCTATTGAGGCGGAGGCCGTAGAGGCTCTCTCGAAGTTGCGTTGGAGTGGTAATATTCGAGAACTCCGCAATGTTGTCGAACGTCTTATAATACTGAGTGGTAACAGAATAACTATACAAGATATCCAGATGTATTGTTAGTTATCTTCTCCCTATTACGTATGTTTGCTACCGCCCCATTTTGGGGTGGTTTTTTGTTGTAAAATGGTCAAATTATGGTTATCGGTATAAATACCTAATTTGACTATTTTGGTTGCCGGATAGAATATTTCTCTCTATATTCGTGGACGAAATCTAATACAGAAAGTATGAAAAAGAAGCAACTTAAACCGAGAGAACACGGCCTCTTACTCGAAGCATTTCGTTTCTATTTGCAGTTTGTAAACTCTGGACTATATTTCCGAAAAGAGCATATGGTGGGTGTTGAGTATATTCCGATAAATGGCACCCCTTGCGTGGTTGTCTCGAATCACCAAAACTGTTTGAATGATCCTCTAAGCGTGGTGCTAAATATCACCGATCGACGTATGAACTTCATTGCACGAGGCAATGTCTTCAAAAACCCAATAGCGGGAGCCTTTCTGCGTAAAATAGGTATGTTGCCTGCCTATCGTATGAGTTACGACGGATACTCCTCGGTGGCAAAGAATAGGGAGACGATGGATGCATCGAGTCTGTCGTTATGCAGTGGTGAGACGCTGATGCTCTATCCCGAGGCTGGACATCAGGATAAACGCTGGCTTGGTACGTTCAAAATTGCATATTTGAAAATAGCCTTCGATGCTGCTGAAAAACTTGGCTTCGAGCGTGATGTTATGGTTCTTCCATCGGCAAACCATTACTCCAACTATTTCCACGCACGTACCGATATGCTTATTCGCTTCGGGGAGCCTATATCGCTCAAACCTTATTACGAGAGATATAAAGAGGAGCCTCGTGCTACAATGTTGGAGATTAACGAGATTGTACGCAACAGAATTAAAGAGTTGATGCTCTGTATCGATGATTTGGAGCATTATGACCAAATTGATTTTCTTAGAGAGTCGGGATATGGCCGCAAATATGCCATTGAAAATGGCTTTAAATATAATTACTTGCCGTCACGTCTGCTATCTGATCAAAAACTTGTTTTAGCCCTTCAAAAGGCCTACGAAGAGCATCCTGAGGAGATGGAGGAGATATACAAGGATACAGCCGAATTGTCGAAGGGATTAAGCGACTTAAAGATTAGAGATTGGCTGTTCATTCGTAATCCGAGGTGGCCGGCAGCACTTCTGCGTGCTGTGGGATTGGTGGCTCTCTTGCCGCTATTTATCATCTCGATCATCCCTACGGGTTTGCTATTTATCATCCCGAAGATATTCCTTAAAAGGATGATTAAGGACCATATGTTTGACTCTTCGTTTAATGTAGCGGTGAGCGTATTTGTGTCGATACCGCTATGCCTAATTCTGCCCGTGGTGCTTTTGTGGGCGCTGCTTGGTCTATGGTGGGGTTTGGCTTATCTTGTAGCCTTTCCATTTATGTTTGTCTTGGCGTGGAACTATCTTAGACTATTCTGGAAGTTTATCGGTACATGTATCTTCGTAAGGCGCAAGAATCGCCCTATAATCAGAGGGTTGCGTCGACTTCGTACAAGTATCTACGAGCGATTGGATAATCTGCTTAAATAGATGAGTATATAACAAAAGAGGTTGTCCTGCGGACAACCTCTTTTATTGTGTGCCTATTGGAAACACATTACTCTGCTGGAACAGTCTCAGCCTCAACCTCAGCAGGGGTAACCTCCAAAAGTTCAACCTCGAATTCAAGAGCAGCGTTAGGGCCGATGTCACGACCTGCACCACGCTGACCATAAGCCAAAGCTGAAGGGATGTAGAGAATAATCTTACCACCAGGGCCAACGAGTTTCATACCCTCAGTCCAACCGCTGATAACACGGTTGAGTGGGAATTCGATAGGCTCGTTCTCCTTGATGTTACCCTCCTCGTCGAAGAGGTCAGGACGACGCTCACGCATCATCTCCTGCTGCTCCTTTGGACGCATCTCGAAGAGTGAGGTGTCAAATACCTTACCCTCGGTTGTACGACCAATGTAGTGTACCTTTACTACATCGTCATCGCTCTTGGCAGCCTTCTCCATATCTCCGGCGTTGATAACCTTGTAGAGCAAGCCGCTCTCGGTCTTCTGAACACCAGCCTTCTTCTCCATCTTCTCCAACCACTTTGCAGACTTCTCAGCCTCCTGTGCAGGACGAACTACTGTGAAGTAGTTCTGGATGTACTCACGAACGGCAGTCTCATCCAAAGAAGCCTCGCCAAGACGAGCCTCTCTGAAACCCTTAACCAACGATGCAATTTGGAGTGGAAGACCGCTTGCACGGAGATTGCAACCGATGTCGTTACCGAAAGCGTAAGATACGCTGCTGCACTCCTCCTCATTCTCGAACAATGGCAATGGCTCGCCTACTGCCAAAGAGTCGGCTGCAAGTTCATCGTTATGCTCACGACGCTCACGGAGTTTGTTTACGAAGTAGTCACGAAGGATGTCGATAGCCTCCTCCTGAGTCTGCTTTGCAGTTTCGAGTGCGCCAGCCTTCAAGCCCTTCTCTACCTTATTGTAGTCGAAAGGAACATCTACCATCTCAGCGCTTACGCCATAGCCGATATTTGCGCCAAGGCAGTATGAGAGAGAATCTACACCAAAGATAGAGCTACCCTTGGTAACAGTACCCTGCTTGCAACCGCAGAGGGCCAAAACCGCAACGCAAGCGATTGTTGCAACGGTCAAAATAGTCTTTTTCATCACTTTTAGTATTAGTTATTGTGTTAATTATTTACAATTTGCGAGGCAAAGGTAATAAAATTATCCGAAGCAGAAATTTTTTTATGCAATATTTGCATATTGTGTCAACTTACCCCTCCTCTCGGTTATTTTCTATTACGCAACTCGATGTTTAGAATGCTAATCTCGAAATTGAGCAACTGGTCAGGTTTGATACCTTTTTCGTTATTGCCCTCGGAGCCGTAGGCCTCCTCCGACGGAATCCAAGCGTCAACCACACCTCCGGTTCCTGTGATACGAATGAGTTCACGCATACCGGAGAGTAACTCTCTGAACGAGGTGCGAACGGTATCCTTCTCGGCAATGACCTCGCCCTTCTCATTTCGGATGGTGTAGGCGATGCGAACCGTGTCACGAGAACCGATTGATTGGATGTTCTGGTCGCCCAACTCCAAAATCTTGTAAGTCACGCCATTGCGAAGACGTACATAGGTGCGGTCCTTCTTGCTTAAATCGGACATAAATTGCTCCTGATATGCGATTGCCTTTTCGTGTACAAAGTAGGTTTTTTGCCCCAAATAGTAGTCACGAGCATCATCCATTGTCATCTTTGTTGTTCCGTTGTACACGTCACGAATTGCGGCGCATACCGCCTCAACGTTGAGTGTCGAGTCCATCTTTATCAGATTTTGTCCTACGTTCAAACCTATGACATACGAGAGCGAGTCGGCCTCATTTGCGATTTGATTGGTGCTTTTGTTGCATCCCGGAATCATGCCTGCAAAGAGAATGGCTACCAATATGTATGCAATCATTCTTTTCATAAACAAAGAGTTTTCATAATTTGCCACAAAAATAGCAAAATTCTAACAAAATAATTACATTTGTATAATTTTACGTGGGTTATGAAGATTGTTATCGATAAAGCCATCCCGTTTCTTGAAGGTGTATTCGAGCCTTATGCGGAGGTTTTGTACCGTGAGGGTCGTGCGATTTCGGCCTCCGATGTGCGTGATGCAGAGGCTCTTATCGTGCGTACTCGTACTCGTTGTGATGCCTCGTTGCTTGAAGGCTCACGTGTACGTCTAATTGCTACGGCGACCATCGGTTTCGACCATATAGATATGAATTGGTGTCGTACGCACGGTATCATTGTGACAACAGCCGCAGGATGCAACGCACGAGGTGTGTTGCAGTGGGTGGCAGCAACACTTGCACTTATGGCTCGGCAGGAGGGATTTTTGCCAGCGGAGCGCACGCTCGGCATTGTCGGGGTCGGCAATGTTGGCCGTTTAGTCAAGGAGTACGCCGAGGCCTGGGGCTTCAAGGTGCTATGTTGCGATCCTCCACGAGAGGCTCGTGAACATTTGGGATTTCTGCCACTTGAAGAGGTTGTTGCACAGTCTGATATATTGACACTGCACGTGCCTCTGAATCCTAAAACCCGCCATATGATAAACTCGAAGAGCATTGCAACCCTACGTCGTGGTGCGACCGTAATCAACGCCTCACGTGGCGAGGTTGTTGCTACGCAGGCGCTTCTGCGGGAGGATTTGCACTGTGCAGTGGATGTTTGGGAGAATGAGCCTGATATTGATGCACGACTGCTCGAAAAGGCATTTGTGGCAACGCCGCATATTGCGGGCTATTCGCTTCAAGGTAAGGCGAATGCCTCGGCAATGTCTGTGCGTGCCGTGGCTTCGTTCCTCGGTATGCCGCTTATGAGTTGGTATCCCGAAGGTGTGCTGCAGAGTGCTCCAAAGGAGATTTCATGGGAGCAGATGTGTAGTGAGATAGGGGAGTTCTGCGATATCGAGAAGGAGAGCGCTCTGCTCAAAAACGGAGTCTCCGATTTCGAGACAATCCGCAATACGTATGCTTATAGAGGAGAATTTTTCTAAAAAATTATTACCTTTGTACTATAATTGGGTGAGAATATGTTCAAATTGCTTCATATATTGGTTCCTTTGCTCGGTGCAGAACGTGCTCACGATTGGGTAGTTACGTTGCTACATTGTATCGGTAAACTGCCGGGTGCAAAGTGGCTGATGAGTAAGATATATGCAGTGCATCATCCCTCGTTGGAGCGAGAGGTATTTGGTTTGAAGTTCAAAAATCCTGTGGGTATTGCCGCAGGTTATGACCGCAACGGAGAGATCTTTCGTGAACTTGGAGCATTGGGATTTGGATTTGTCGAGATTGGTACGGTGACCCCCGTGCATCAGCCCGGCAACCCCAAACCACGTGTCTTTCGCTTGGATGACGATAAGGCAATTCTCAATCGTATAGGTCTGTCGAGTAAGGGCTTGGAGAGGGTTATCTCCAATCTGCGTAGCGGCAATAAGGATGTGGTTGTGGGATGTAACATCGGCAAGAATACTATTACTCCTCCCGAAAATGCTCCGGCCGACTATTTGAAGGTATTTCGCAATCTATACCAATACGTCGATTACTTCACTGTAAATGTGAGTTATAACACTACATTCAAACAGTATGTTCCTCGTACTCGTGAGAGTATTATGGCTATCTTGGAACCGCTTTTCGATTTCCGTCGAGGACAGAATCAGTACCGTCCGATATTACTCAAAATATCGCCCGACCTCTCGAATGAGGATATTGATATGATGACCGATATTATGATTGATACTCCGTTGGACGGTATCGTAGCGACCAACTCTACAACGCATATGCAGGGACTCGCTACGCCGCAGCAGAAGTTGAAGTCGCTCGGTATTGGTACAATCAGCGGACGTCCGCTTACCCATCGCTCTGTTGAGGTTGTGCGCCGTATATATGAGCGCTCGAATGGTACATATCCGATTATCGGTGTGGGAGGTCTGATGACTCCTGAGGATGTTCATCAGATGCTTGCCGCAGGAGCGACATTGGTGCAAGTATATACGGGCTTTGTCTATGAAGGTCCGCAACTTGTGAGCGATATATGCCGTTCGCTTATCGTGCCGGAAAATCAGGATCTCCCTGCTGAAAAATAGCGTATGAAATCAACTATTGTAACCATCGGTGACGAGATTATCATAGGACAGATTCTCGATACCAATTCTCAATACATCTCGCAGAGCCTTAATGCTTTGGGAGTTGTCGTTGTGGAGCGCACATCTATCGGTGACGATGCTTCGCAGATTGTCTCGACGCTCGATAGGGCGCTTGGAGTGACGGATATTGTCATCATCACGGGTGGTCTTGGCCCGACGAAAGACGATATTACCAAACATACACTTACCCGATACTTCGACTCGTCGCTTCGTTACGATGAGGGTGTTGCCAACCATGTGCGCACGATGCTCGAACGTCGAGGAATTGCTTTTAACGAACTGAATCGCAGTCAGGCAATGGTGCCGCAGTGCTGTACGGTGTTGCATAACAGTCACGGAACAGCACCTGGTATGTGGTTCGATAAGGATGGCAAGGTGGTCATCAGTCTGCCAGGAGTGCCGTTTGAGATGAAGCACCTGATGGAGGATGAGGTACTGCCTCGCTTGAAGGAGCGTTTTGCTTTGCGAGAGATTGTGCATCGCACGATGATAACCGCCGGCATTGCCGAGTCGATACTTGCCGAGCGTATCTCGGCGTGGGAGGATGCTCTGCCGTCATATTTGAAGTTGGCCTATCTGCCCGCCCCAAATATCGTGAGGTTGCGCCTGTCGGCATACGAGGTCGATGGCGAGAGTGTGCGAGGAGTGATTGATAGAGAGTTTTCGAAGTTGTACGATATAATTCCGGAGGCGATTGTTGGTTTCGAGCAAGCGTCGGTTGAGCAGATTGTTCATCAGCGACTCATCGAGCGTGGCGAGACGTTGTCCGTAGCCGAGAGTTGTACGGGAGGAGGTATCGCCTCGAAGTTTACGGCGCAGGCAGGAGCCTCGCAGTACTTCTTATGCGGCGTGGTCTCTTACAGTAACGAATCCAAGTGCAATGTGCTTGGTGTTGATGCCGAGGCCATAAAGAGTTATGGTGCTGTATCGGAGGCGGTGGCTTGCCAGATGGCAGAGGGTGTGCGTCGTATCAGTGGCGCTACCTACGGAGTCTCCACAACGGGTATTGCCGGACCTACGGGAGGAAGTGCCGAGAAACCTGTCGGAACGGTGTGGATTGGAGTATCTACACCGACAAAAACCTTTGCCGTATGTCGTGATTGCGGAACAGACCGAGGTCAAATCATACAACGTGCCACGGCCTACGCTATAAAAATGTTACAGGAGGAGTTGTGAAAATTGTAATCTGCATACTTGCACTCGTGCTCTGCTGGGGCAGGGCTGAGGCCTGCTCTTCGGCCATCGTTTCGTCACGTGCGTCGAAGGAGGGTGGTGTGATTCTGTGGAAACATCGTGACCAGACCAAAACCAAAGATACCCGAGTGGCCTACTTCGATGACGGTAAGTACTCCTTTACGGCTTTGGTTAATTCATATCATTCGTTGTCAACGGTCTATGGAGGTCTGAACTCAGCAGGATTCGGAATAATAAGTACCGCTACCAAGAACTTGAAGCAGGGTAATGGTACAAAGGTTGAGAAGGCAACCTCGAATTATGGTCTTAGCGGCACGGCGTTGCGAGAGTGTGCTACGGTCGATGAGTTTGAGGCGTTGCTGGCGAGATACCCTCGTAGAGCCGATTTTCAGAGCAATATTGGTGTGGGCGATTCGCAGGGCGGAGCGGCATATTTCGAGATTTGGGGCGATGGCTATCGTCGTTACGATATCGAAGAGCGTACGGAGGGGTACGATATACGCACCAATTTCAGTTTCGCAGGTCGTGAGAAGGAACGAGGTTCGAGCGAGCGTCGCTATCGCACCGTAGAGGCGCAGATGCGCAATAAGAAGTCGTTCTCGGTCGAGGATTTTGTCGGATACTCACGCTCGTTTTTCAGTGCAGATAAGGGCGATATTCTCGCTGATGATAAGCCTGCACGTGAGGCAAACTACGTTGTTCCACGCCCGTCAAGCGTCGGCTGTATAATCATCGTGTGCGGCAAGAATCCGCATATGGAGGTTGCCGTAGGACACCCCGTTGCTACATTTACGGTGCCGGTGTGGGTTGCTGCGCAGAAGAATATTCCGAAATGCATTGCCGGCCGAGGAATGTTCTCGCTCTCATCGGAGTTTGTGGCAAAGGCATACGAGAAGCAGGGTAAATATACCTATCTGAATAAACCGCTTGTGCGTCAGGCTCTGAAAATAAATACCAAGGTCGCCGCACCTTCGCAGATGCCGAAGAATATTGTGGCGTTCAATGCCAAGGTGGATAAGGTGTTTGAAAAACACCGTCAAAAAATTATGCGTATTTTGGAGTAAATTCATATCTTTGTACATCGTTAATAACCAATACTATGATTGAGACACTTAAATTCTACAAGAACTTCCCGAAAGAGGGTATCAATTTTATCGATATTATCCCATTCCTCCAATCTCGAAAGGCTTTTGGGGAGGTTATTGAGGCGTTGAATAAATATACGACAGCCCCTAACGTGGTGGCTCCCGAGGCTCGTGCATTTCTCTTTGCTGCGCCGCTGCTTACTAAGGAGGATAGTGTGGTTGAAAATATCATTCCGCTTCGCAAGAGCGGCAAACTGCCATTCCACGAGGGCGACCTTATCGAAGTGCAGATTGAGAAGGAGTACGGATTTGATAAACTCTTCTATCGTTTGAGCGATATTGCCGCAGGTGTTCCTACGGGCGATGTTATCGAGATTACGGTACTCGACGACGTTCTGGCTACGGGTGGTACTGCCGAGGGTGTGGCTCGCTCGTTGGAGCAGATGACCATCTATCGTGAGGGCAAACCTTACAGCGTCCGCATCAAGGAGTTTGTCTTCTTGGTGGGTATTCCTGAGATTCACGGACGTGAGCGCTTGGAGAAGATTGCTCCTGTGACCGTATTGATGGAGATATAAATAGCCTGGAAACTTGGAGTTTGCAGAATTTTTTATACTTTTGCACCCGTATTTAAGAAATCATAATAATTTAAACAATACAACTATGACAATTACTGCTGCTGATATCAAAATCGGTATGTGTATTGAGATGGATGGCAAGACTTTCCTTGTTGTCGATTTCCAGCACTGCAAGCCGGGCAAGGGCCCTGCTTTCGTTCGTTCGAAGCTCAAAAACCTCGAGAACGGTCGTGTTCTTGAAAACACCTTCTCTTCTGTTGGTCAGAAGATCGAGCAGGTACGTGTAGAGCGTCGTCCATACCAGTTCACCTATGAGGATGACTTGGGCGCACACTTCATGCACTGCGAGACTTTCGAGGAGATTAACATCGAGAAGAGCCTTATCAACAACTATGACTTGATGGCTGACGGCCAGATTGTAGAGGTTATGTTCCACACCGAGAAGGAGACAGTTCTCTCTGCTGAACTTCCGCCAATCGTTGATATGGAGGTTACCTATACCGAGCCTGGTATTAAGGGTGATACCGCTTCTACTAACTCACTCAAACCTGCTACTGTAAACACAGGTGCTACTATCAAGGTACCTTTGTTCATCAATACCGGTGACCGTATTCGTGTGGATACACGTACCCGTGAGTATTACGAGCGTATTAAGTAGTTTTTTATTTTAAGGGACGATTTCGGCCTTCCTCTCAACTATCGTGAAGGTCACATACAACTAAGTATGCTCCCTCCACGATACTTATCGAGAGCGTTGAAGTCCTCTCCTTAAAATAGAAAAACAGTAAGTCGGATGTCCGGAATGGCATCCGACTTTTTTATGCTCCGCCTCGGTATTTTTTCGTATGGCTTGTGCCCATCTGCTCAAAAGAGATTCCAAGTGAGTAGATACATATATATAATAATAGAGCCGAGAATGAAAATTCTCGACTCTATCTCTTTTATGAGAGAATGATTACTCTACGTACTGGAAACTTACGCCCGAAGAGAGGTTCTTAGTCTCGACTGCGTTGGTAACCTCTATGCTCTTGCTCTTGCTGTCGTAGTATGAAACAAAGAGAGCAAGGTGGCAGTTCGATGCTGCCCAATTATCCTTCAACTCCATCTCGAAGAGGTAGTCGGTAACATCGCCCTTTGAGAGGGTTCCGAGTGGATGACCATAGTAATCCCAGTTGCCACCACCCTCAATATGGCTGTCGGCGATACGTACTACATTGTTGTGGTAATCGTGAGCAGGATCTACCGCTCCGGCCTGAACGCCGTAAAGGCCGTTTTCAAGCAACCATGCACCTACATAGAAATCGCCATCCATTGCAGCCTTAACGCTTACACGAACAACCAAGGTGTTACGCTTCCACAACATACGAGCAGCAATACCCGCCTTTGCAGGAGATGCCTGCTGGATGTCAAGATATTTCTTGATGTTTGTAATATTATCATTAAGACCCTGGTTAGAGTTCTTGTGAATCCAGTCAACCCAGTATGTAGGGTATGAGTAAACGCCCAAAGCGCTCGCCAAGTCGAGTCTGTCGGTATGCCAAACGACAAAACTCATATCTGGTGAGTAATCATCACCATGGATAGCGGTGTGTACTGCGGTATCCTTATACTTATCCTCTGCAAATACGCTCTCCATAGCGGTACGCACGTATGGACAATTACTGCAATTCAAGCCAGTAAACTGCATAATAAGCGAGCGACGCTTGAACGACGTACTCATCGGCTTGCTGTCGGCTGGACGAGCAGGAATCTCGTAATCAACAACCTTGAACGATATTGCATAGCTCTTGTCCCAGAGCGCACCACCATCTACATATACCGAGTATGAACCGGCCTTTGTAGGGGTGTAGGTAAGCAATGTATAAGGAGTGCCGTCTTCTGAGTTCACAACTTTTGTTCCGGTAGTCAATACCTTGCTGGTAGTTGCATCGCACAAAGTTACACCGTTAAGGCTTGGGAGAACTTCGCCATCGTAGCGAACAACGAATGTAAGGCTCTCGCCAACGCTCAAAAGAGAAGATGTTGTACGTACCGACATACCCCTCTCGCCCGGGATAGTCTCAACGTTAGCCTCGGCAATTACATACACGGTAAATACCTCCGATGTATGCTCCTCCTCCTGGGTAGTGTAGGTAAGTACAAAGTTATACTCGCCAGGGATGGTGGTTTTTAATTGCAAATTCTTTACTGAGGTGCTTTCCTCCTCACTCTTTACACCGTCAACAAAGTCGTAAACCTTTACCTCGTTTGCGGTCAAAGCAACACCGTTATAATATGCAGCGAATGTCGCTACATCGGTGCCGTTAGCATAGATAGTATCAACTGAGAGTGATACATGGAAACCCTGTTGTGGAACACCGCTGTTTCCGCCGTTGTTATCGCCACCAGAGCAGCAAGCGGTCAAGAGTGCCACGGCGCAGAGAGTCCAAAATTTGATTGTCTTAAACATATTTGTCGTTTTTAATAGTTTTTCGTTTAGAATGATGATGTGAGAACGAGGTTTACTCCTGTGTATTCAGGCGAGTAGCGGCATACACCTCCCGAACAGATATATCCTGCACGGTTGCGACCATAACTGAGTTGTACTCGTGTACGGTTGTGTGTATAACTGAAACCTGCATTGTAGTAGTTTTTCTTCGTGAGTCCGAAGTTGTACATATCGCTTACGTAGAAACTCCAAGATGGTGCAAGGTTGAATTCAACCAATCCTGCAATCCAGTGACCTTCATCCTGGCCATATCTCCAACCCTCCTTCTTGCCTCCGAGCAGATACTGCACCTCGGCACGCAACGACTTCTTGCGGTCGAACTTGTATTGTACATCCACAACGAAAATGTTGGATGTGCAGGTCTGGTTAACAACACCGTGGTATGGATTCCAGGTCTGCATAGAGTAGAGGAACGAGGTTTTGAGTTTCTTGCCCCACTGACGCTCTACGTCGAAGTTTATATCTCGCCACAACAACTCGCTCTTACCACTACGTGTCTGTGTAGGGTGCAGAGTGTAGTATGTCGAGAAGTTTACGTGGAAGTTCCAATAACGGTAGCGGTTGCTCTTGCTACGGTATGAGTAGTAAACATCAGCCTGCGCACCAACCTCACCCTCGTTATTTACCTGGTAAGGGTTGAGGTTTGCCAACATATAGGTATATTGGCGAGTGAGTGCCGGCAGATAGTTGAGCGAGTTGCCTGTGCCTGAGCCGTAGAGCGAGATAGCAGTACCCATATTGTCGAGCGCACGACCCATAGCCGAGAAACTGAAATTCTTATAACTGTAACCCAACTCTGCGTATATTGCCTGACCCTTCGTTGCCTCGTTTGCTGCCGGAGAGATAAGGTCTTTGCTCTTGTGAACATACTCGCCTCGGAAGGTCACGCCTGCAACGTCGAGATTTATACGGCCGGAGTACATGTTCAAGTTAGGAGTGGTCAGACCTCTATCCGCAAAGATGAGATTTTCATCCTTGTTGAGGCTCTCGTAACGGTTTACATAACTACCTTCGAGTGTGAGCAACACGTTTGCAGGGTTGTTCTTGCAGAAGATAATGTCGCCGAGCGAGATGCTGACATCACCACCACGTACCCACGAACCGGCATAGTGTCCATAGAGGCGTGGACGACCGTACATAGCCTTCAACGATACATACTTGCCGAAGTTGTAGCCGGCACGTATGCCCTCAATCGAGTTGTTGAAACCGAGTTGTCTGTCCTCAAAACTGCGGTAGATAAGACCGTTACCATACTGGTCGAAGATGTCACCGACAAGCACAGAGAAGTTCTTGTCCTGCCACTGAATATACTTCGACGAGAGGTAGAACTTGTAGCCCGGATCCTGCTCGCCAATCTCGTAGCCCTGCAATGCAGGAAGGTATGCCTCGGCCTGAACACCGGCAGAGAGTCGCTTGTAGTTGTAATCGACCTTGATGTAGTTGTTCGAGCCGAAACGATCCTCAGGAGCAGCAGACGAGAGCCCCTTGTCTTCGATATAGACGATGCTGTTACTCTCGACGCTACCTGTAAGTTGGCCGTCACCCAAACGAATCTGCGCCTGAGATGCCGCTACACAAAGCAAACCTGCAATAAACAGTGTTATACGTTTCATCGGGGCGGTTATTTTTTAGAGATTTCAATTACCTTGTCAAGCAACAACTGCTCGCTGCCCGGCGAGTAACCTGAGTGAGAGAATACGATATTACCCTCGGCATCCACTACGAAACTCTGCGGTGTGAGCGATACATTCATTGCACGTTTGAGTGTCTGGTTAGCATCGAATAAGCAGATGAACTCCCAGCCCAACGAAGAGGCCTTCGCTTTGGCGGTAGCCTTCAAACGAACGTCATCAACAGAAACTGCAATAACGTCGAAATCTGCCTCCTTGCGCCAATCCTCAATCTGGTCGTTGATGCTGTTCAACTCCTGGATGCAAGGCTTGCAGGCGATAGACCAGTAGCAGATGATAAGCGGCTTCTTTCCTGCGAGTGAACGAACGCTTACCTCCTCGCCGTCCAAGTTCTCGATACGAACGTCAGGAAGCGACTGGGCAGATACGGTGGCAATAGCGAAAAATGCGCACATCAAACAAAATAATCTCTTCATAATCTGTCGGTTAAACTCTTTATTAAACCATCTTTTTTATAAAGCCGAACAGAAACTCCCCTCTCGGAGAGTTTCTGACGGATAACATTATCGGTTTTGTCGGCTTATCGACGGAAACCGAGTTGACGAGAACGCTCGTCTGCACGCTTGTGGAACTCCTCGCTTGTAACGATGTTCATCTTCACACGCTGTGGAGCCTTAACCTCAGCAGGTATAGCTGTGCGGCTCTTGAATGTAAGAGGCTTAGTGGTGTACTTGCTAACGATATTAGCAGGAATTACCTCGTCAACCTTATTGAATGCCGAGCGGGTTGCAGGAGTTGTAGTATCAGTAGCAGTGCTCTTGCGGGTCATAGTGATATTATTGAATACCGAGCAAGGTACCGAGAATCCACCCTGCTGAGAGGTCTCAGCACCCAAAGTAGGGTAGTAAGTGCTTCCGTTGTACTCCAAACCTTTGATGGTGATGGTGTTGCCATCCTCAGATACCTCAACAGGGAAGTGACCTGTAACGTATTCTGTTGTCTCTTTACCATTCTCATCTTCTGATTTAGTCGTAACGTATGGCAACGAAGCCTTGGTATCGCTACCGATGAGGTGGAATACATGCTCGAACCACTGTGCTGCAGGTGCGAAGTAATTTACGTTGAACGGAACGGTAATATTACCCTCGGCGTCGAACTCCAAGTAGAGTTTAGGACCGAAGTCGTAAACAGGAGACTCATAGTTGTAACCCGAATAGTCCTTGCTGATGAAGAGCTGATATGGGTTGCGGAATGCAGTGATAGAGGTCTCTTCGCCGTCGAAATTGTATGCATAACTCTCGATAGGTTGTGCAAGGTCGAAGCCCTGAATAAGCAAACGATTCTGATTCTTGGTCTTCAAGTTGAAATCATCAACGCTGGTCTTGAACTGCTCAAATACAGCATTTACGTCATCCTTGGTAAGGAGGTCTGTGCCGTTGTAGTAGAGGTCGTAAACATACTCAGGAAGAGTCTCCTCATAACCAACCTCGCCGATAGTAACATCGAACTCTGCATATACCTTAAACGGAGTAGCA
This sequence comes from Alistipes sp., assembly GCA_045659425.1. GTDB lineage: Bacteria > Bacteroidota > Bacteroidia > Bacteroidales > Rikenellaceae > Alistipes. The sequence continues at coordinate 171,567 of JAZOWW010000015.1, forward strand.
ACATTATCTACATATCGTGAGCCCTGAACAGGAGCCTTAACATGCCACTCGCCCTTCAAAGACTCAAACAAAGGAGATGTGGTCGGAGTGCGAGCAGGCTCTCTCATAGAGCGTGCCTGTGCAACTGATACAGCACTTGGTGAACCATCGATGTTGTAGCAGACTGCGCCCAAGTATGTAACAGCATCCTCACGAGTAGGGATAGTGATAACGTAACCCTCGTCAGAGTTAATCTTTTCAAGTTCAGAAGCGGTAAACGATCCGCCATAAGTCTCTACGAGAAAAGCATCTGCCTCCTCTGTGGTGTAACCCTGCTTTTTGAGTGAACGACGCTGGCTCTCCCAATCACGCTCGTAGTTAGCGATGTAGCGAACCTCATCTGCATCCTTGGTAGGACACTTGATGTTGAAGGCAACCAAATAAGGCTTCTCCTCCTCAGGAGTGTCAGCAGGCAACTCGGCAGGAGTAACCAAACACTCAGGATCCGGAAGCAAAGACTCCGGCAATTGGAATGTCTCGTGGTGGAAAGACTGACGGCTACCAACTTCATCGCTATATGATGTAATACAGAGGTGGTATGTTTGATTACGACGCAGGTAATACATATCCTCTGCGATAATTGTGGTAGGAGCATAAGCAGCGTTGCCGCTAAGCAGATAGAAACCTGTCTCAGACGATATGAACCACTGGATGTACTCGGTCTTGTTGCCCAAAACAGTCATCATATCACCATAATATACCGAATCCTCAATGAGTGCATACGCATACATATATATATCCGATGTAGGAGTAATAGTAATGGTACCTGTACCCTTTGGCGTAAGGTTGTACTCAATCTGTGGCTTAGCACGCATAGCCTCAGGCTGTTTAGACTGGATGAACTCCTTGCGGAGGTAACCACTGCCGAGTGTGAAGAAGGTAGGGATGTAGTAACCTGGACCCCAACCTGCACGCAAATCATAATCTACCGGCGAGTACTCGAACTCTCCCAATAAGAAGAATCCCGGCTGACCTGCTACAACGGCACCGTGGAGAGCGATAGGCTCGACATAGCCTTCCTCATTGGTGTATGAGAGGAAGCGGTGATCCTCGTTAAGATAGAAGTTCTTGTCCGAATCGAAGTAGTTGTGGTAAACGCCGTCATGCAAGTTCAGCATCTCCCATACTAAACCATCTCCACCATTGTAGTTGTACATAGCATAGTCGGCATAACCCCATTTGAGAACATTGCCCGGAGCAATCTTATCCTCAGGCCAGTTCAAGTGGAGAGAGATAGAACGGTAATCAACATCGAATACGGTCAACTCCTCGCTCTCATCAAAACCGTTGGTAGTAACTTTAACCTTAACAGCATCTTCGTGATAGAAGTTGTCAATCTTAACACCAACTACATAGATTGTAGAGGTAGCATCTGCCTCCAAACCGGCAACCTTGATGGTATTCTTTCCATCCTTTACCTTGAAAGTGTTGCCCTTCTCCTTTGCAGCCTCGAAAATCTCCTTTACAGACAACTTCGAGAGATTGCTGTCGTCAGTTGCATGAGCATAAGCAACCATAGCGATATTCGAGGTGGTAACTTGGAGTTCCGCCTTTGAATACTCTTCTGAACCGCTGATAAGTTTTGCGCTCATCTCACTTTCAATCAAGGAAACAGGCTCCTGCTCACCGTCGTCCACACCTCCGTTAGGATCAACGCAAGAGGTCATCAAAACTCCTGCGAAAGCAAAGCAGAGCACGATGATAAAACTAAAAAACTTTTTCATAAAATTGATATATAAAATTAAACTTAAAAATCAATTTGTAATACCATATAGGCTCGCAAAGATAAATTATTTTTTTATAATACGGAAATATAATAGTGTAAATGCGATATTTTATTGATAAAAAATGAAAAGCAGCCCTGTAACAGAGAGTTACAAGGCTGCTGGCGGGTTGGTTTCTGAATAGTTCAGAAATCGTATATTTGCATATTTATGTGAATATGCTAAGATTTTTAATGATTTTCTCCTCCTTTTTTTGCTATTTTTCGGCTTGTAGTTTCAGTCGAATTGCCTCCAACATATCGACAGTCATTCTCTCCAAATTCCACTCCGGTTTCCATCCCCACTCCTCACGTGCGCAGGAGTCATCCAAGTAGTTTGGCCAACTGCGAGAAATGTTCTCTTTAACGGGGTCGATGTTGTAGTCCATCGTGAATGTTGGGATGTGCTTGCGAATCTCGGCAGCAAGAATCTCCGGTGTGAAACTCATCGAAGCAACGTTGAAACTGTTGCGATGAACGAGTTTTGCAGGGTCGGCCTCCATCAACTCGACGATTGAGCGCAGAGCATCAGGCATATAGATCATATCCATATATACGTCCGATGGCACGGCACAGGTGTAGTGCCCGGAGCGAATTGCTTCGTAGAAGATCTCGACTGCGTAGTCGGTAGTACCTCCTCCCGGCAGAGTCTTGTTAGAGATGATGCCCGGGAAGCGTATCGAGCGGGTGTCGATGCCGAATTTCTGCGAGTAGTAGTTGCTAAGCAACTCTCCTGTAACCTTGCAGATTCCGTAGATGGTTGTCGGCTGCATGATGGTATCCTGTGGGGTGCCATCCTTTGGTGATGTCGGGCCAAAGGCACCGATAGACGATGGTGTAAATACGGCGCAGTGGTGCTGTCGAGCCACCTCCAAAGCGTTGAGCAGTGCGCCCATATTCAGTCCCCAAGCCATTTGAGGGTTGCGTTCGCCTACGGCAGAGAGCAATGCTACGAGGTTGAAGATTGTGTCGATGTGGTGACGGGCAACCACCGATGCGAGGTTGGTTGGATTCAGTGCATCAAGCACCTCGAAAGGGCCATCATCTGCCAAAGATTTACACTCACGAACATCTGTTGCTACGACATTGCTCGCTCCGTAGATAGAGCGCAGGTAAGGCACCAATTCGGAGCCGATTTGACCGCCGGCACCGACGATAAGAATCTTTTTCATATTTAATGATAGAAATTTTTCGAAAGATATAAAAAAATGATTTAACGTAAAAGAAAAAGCAAATCTTTGTTTGAAGAAATAGCCTTGATAATGAAATCTTCGTGCTTGGACGAGCGAGGTGTAGGGATATGATATTTTTTAATGCTATTTTTGAGAAAAAATTTGCAAAGTCGGATTTTATCCCTATCTTTGCACCGCTTTTAAGGCACAATGCTGTTGTAGCTCAGTGGTAGAGCACTTCCTTGGTAAGGAAGAGGTCACGAGTTCAATCCTCGTCAACAGCTCAAAGGAGAGAAGAATTATTCTTCTCTCTTTTTCTTTTAATAAATCATTGATAATTAACATTATAAGTCATTATATTATCTCCTATATCTATATTATAATTACTCAAATAGAGTATATTCATTTTCTTAATTCAATTATATTTCTTATCTTTACACTGATGAAAATAGAGCAAATTATTCCTATATTTGCTTATTGGAAATTTGATAAATGAAACAAACTATGAAGAAGATTAACCTTTTATTATCTCTGCTTTTGCTCCTCGGTGTTTCATTGGATGCACAGGCGTGGGGTCGTCGTGAGCATGCTGCGATTGCCTATATTGCCGAGCAGCACCTGACTCCTGAGGCAAAGGCGACCGTGAACGAGATTCTCGGTGGTCGCACTATGGTCTATTATGCATCTTGGCTTGACACCTACAAGAAGGATATGATGCTGAAACTCGATAAACCGTATAAGAATACCGGCAAGTGCGAGCGTACCATCCCGCACACGTTTAAGGTTACGAAGGATTTGAAACCTCGATACCAGAAGTATCACGAAGGACTTTATATCATTGAGCAGAGCATCGAGCAACTCAAAGATTATCGAAACCTTGACGACTCAACACGTATGACGGCGATGCAGTGCCTAATTCACCTTGTGGGCGATGTTCACTGTCCGGGACACGTTATCTATGCCGATGGACGTGATAAGGGAATCGGAAAGTTTGAAGTAACCTTCTTTAAGAAGAAGACCACGATGCATAAAATTTGGGATTCGGGCTTTATGAATGAGGCTATCTGCGGTGGCGTGATGGATATGGCTTATATGGTCGATAGGGCAAATGAACAGCAGATTGCAGAGATCCAGGCCGGAACTATTCGTGATTGGGGTCAGGATATTATCAATCGCACCAAGGATATGGTTTGGGATGTCGAAGAGGGTGACGAACTTGGAAAGGATTATTTGACCAAGTATCGAGACAGAGGCTTTGACCTGCTTCAACGTGCAGGCCTGCGTTTGGCAAAGGTGATGAACGACCTCTTTACAAAATAAATCGATGATATATTAACACTCTTGGGTGTGTTGCTGAGAGTTGTCAGCCGTTTTAGGTGTTGGCAACTCTCTTTCTGTCGGGGTAGTTGTATCGCTTGGAAATAGACTGTAATGTTATACCTATATTTATATATATAACATAAGAAAATGGCGGAGGGAAAACGTGCAAAAAAAACTTTTGAATCTAAAATGCTGATAACTAACGGGGTATATATTTAAGCAATAAAAAGGCTGAAAAATAATGCTCGAAAAATTTGCAGATGTCAAAATCTTGCCGTTTCTTTGCACCCGATTTCGCAATTAGAACAGCGTTTCGATGCGAAAAAGGTTCATAAAAATATTTTTTCGATTTTTGCGAAAAGATTTGGAGATTAAAAAAACTTGCCTTACCTTTGCACTCGCTTTTGCGTCTTAAAAATGCATAAGCATCCGGTTAGGTTTCTCAAAAAATATTTTGAAAGTTTTTTCAGAAAAATTTGGAAGTTAGAAAAAGAGTGTTTATTTTTGCACCCGATTTCCGCTTCAAAAAATCGGAAACATAGATTGAACATCAGAAGGCTTCGGCCAGAAGATATAAACACGTTCTTTGAGGTATTTGAGCAGCTAAAATAGGTTTTATCTTCTCTCGTTTAGAGAGATATTTCAAAACAATACCTTTGAGATAAGAGCTAAGATTTAATTAATTCTTTTTTTACAATGGAGAGTTTGATCCTGGCTCAGGATGAACGCTAGCGGCAGGCTTAACACATGCAAGTCGAGGGGCAGCATAAACATTGCTTGCAATGTTTGATGGCGACCGGCGCACGGGTGCGTAACGCGTATGCAACCTACCCATAACAGGGGGATAACACTGAGAAATTGGTACTAATACCCCGTAACATCAGAAGAGGCATCTTTTTTGGTTGAAAGTTCCGGCGGTTATGGATGGGCATGCGTTGTATTAGCTAGTTGGTAAGGTAACGGCTTACCAAGGC